>JBMNCR010000096.1:0-46759 GCA_049366695.1 Eubacteriaceae bacterium | reverse complement strand
AAACTGGGGAATCTTAAATGCGCATTTTTGAGGAATTTTAGGTTGACATTTATACTATACACTCCTGCTTTGTTCCGTGCTGCATGATTGTAGTGGATAAACCCCCGGCTATGGTCATTGTTTTACCCAGTTTTTCTTTAACAAAGCGCATATCATCTTCCTCAAAGATTCCTATCACACCATGCTTCGGAAGTTCTTGTAAATAATCAAACAAATGACTGTATTTTTTTTCAAAATAACAGAGCACATTATGCCCTTGATTCACCATATACTCAACGAGTCCTTTGAAGGAGGGCCAATACACTTTTTCAAAGTCTTTTGGTCGTAAATAAGCAGGGATATGCATTGGAATTAATATACCTCTGTCGCTCAAAGGTGTCTGAGATTTAATGACCGGTTTCAACTCTTCCAAGATAGCCAACCCGGCATCCCTGACTAATTCCGGATATCGTTTTATGTCACTCATCATACCTGTAAAATCTCTGAGAAAATCAGAAATGTAATCCACTGGACTAAGAACAGGACTTCCTTGCATAATATTAAGCATACCGCCATCTTCACAGGATTGTATGTATTGACCAAATTTTTTACCCTCCTGTAATACTTGTAAAAACCCATCAAATTTCTCTTTAGAACTTTTTTCGCCCAAGAGTTCTAATCTTTTTGGCAATAATGTTTCCAGAATATAACTCGTTGAATTTTTTATTAATTCCGGATACTTCTCAGGGTTCATAATCATGACTTTTTCTGGGCAGATTTGTTTCGAGCAATCCTTAACTACATGGCATCCTCCACCTAGACTATGGATATTTGGGGCATTAATAAGATTAGCCGGCATGTATGGCTCCAGTGATGTGTCGTACTGCAAGTCCTCAGTAACCTTCAAAGTAATTTCCACAGCTTTTTCATATGTAGTAATCTCTGATTTCTCTACCCCAGCATAGTAAGGATAATAGCCATCTGCAATAAACATAAAGGGGGGTTTATCCACTTCTTCTCTATGTATTGTTTTAATAACTCTTTCTCTTTTTTCTTCTACTAATTTCCTATCAACGTTCATTTAACCACCAACCTCTTTGAAATATATACGACTTCTGTAAGCGCATTATCTCCTGCTTACAAACTGTATTGAAAATTTTATGAGATACTTAATTTAACAAATTATTCATAAAACATTTTGAATTAAGTTATCATCTTATACGTAATCGCTAACAATTAAGCAATGACGAATATAGCATTTTTTTAACAAAGGTTTCAATTTCCTCTTCGCTTTTTGCTTTGAGAATGTCTTTTGCTATTTCTTCCAGCACTTTTTTGTTTGATACCTCTTCCACTTTCTTCACCTCTTTTATAAAGTTATAGACGATAATCTCTGATATAATCTGCAATTGCCTTTAAGTTTTCTGGTTTTGCATCTACTGGAAACATCATAGGTGTATCTGGTGCGATGAAGTAGCCTCCACCAGGACATAAATCATCTATTAACCCTTTCACATGATCTATACACTCCTGCTTTGTTCCGTGCTGCATGATTGTCGTGGATAAACCGCCGGCTATGGTCATTGTTTTACCCAGTATTTCTTTCGTGATACGTATATCATCTTCCTGAAATATTCCTATTACTCCTTGTTTAGGAAGTTCTTGCAAATAATCAAATAAATGTCCATATTTTTTTTCGAAATAACATACCACATTGTGCCCTTGCTCTACCATATACTCAACGAGTCCTTTAAAGGAGGGCCAATACACTTTTTCAAAGTCTTTTGGTCGTAGAAAAGCAGGAATATGCATGGGGATAAATATTCCTCTATCACTTGCAGTGGGCATAGATTTAATGACAGGTTTAAGATTTTCTAAGATGGCTAACCCGGCATCTCGTAGGAATTCTGGATGTCGTTTTACATCGCCCATAATACCGCTAAAATCTCTGAGAAAATCAAAGATATAATCCACAGGGCTAAAAATAGGGCTTCCACCCCTGATACTAAGCATTCCGCCCGCTTCCAAGGATCGTGCGTATTGACCCACTTTTTTACCTTCCTGCAGTACTTGTAAAAAACCGTTGTATTTCTCGTCATGACTTTTATTGCCCAAGAGCTCTAATCTCCTTGGTAATGCTGTTTCTAAAAGAAATTTAGCCGGATCTTTTATTAATGCAGGATATTCTTCAGGGCTCATAATCACGACCTTTTCTGGACAAATCTGCCTAGAGCAATCTTTAACTACATGGCATCCACCGCCTAGGCTTTGGATATTTGGGGCATAAAGAAGATTAGCGGGCATGTAAGGCATGAGTGTTGTGTCATATTGCAAGTCCTCAGTAACCTTCAAAGAAATTTCCGCAGCTTTTTCATATGTAGTAATCTCTGATTTATCTACCCCGGCATAGTAAGGATAATATCCATCTGCAATGAACATAAAAGGTGGTTTATCCACTTCTTCTCTTCGTATTGTTTTGATAACTCTTTCTTTTTTTTCTTCGACTAATTTCATATCTACGCTCATTTAAACACCCACCCTTGAGAAATTTTTATGCTTCCTGTAGCATTTGTAGTGAATGCATCAGTACTAATTTGTTCACTCATTTCTAAATTTGTAATTCTGTAATAAGCAGACTTTTTAATCGTGTACATACTTTATTCCTCCTATAATATAAATATTTGATCCTTGATAATTATTATAAACCCTACAACGATTGTAGACTCAAAGACTATTTTTAAATTACTAACTTTTTTAAATTTTATAAATATGCCTGAAAGTTATAAAATGAGTTACCTACATTAACTTTGACATAAAATATAATGGCATTTGTGGAATATTTAAGATGTTGCAGAGTAGCTAATGACTTATTATAATCTGAATGTGTGACTCATTAGGGACGGTTTAATCTGCGATGAAAAAAGTGGACACTAATTAATAGAGACAGTAAAATTGAGTATCACTATTAGGAGGATCACCAAATGACAAGAAAAATATATGATATAGAATTTAAACTAGAAGTAGTAAAAACATATTTTGAAGGACCAGATGGAATGAGATTAGTAGCTCGTTCCTTTGGTTTACCGACTAAAAATTATATAGATAATTGAATTAAGGAGTTAAAGAAAAAAGGATTAATACCAGAAAACATGGTTAAAAAAATCAGTAAAACGTCATTGAAATCGAAGATAGAGAAAGATCATCAGAGAATGTAATTTTTTCTGTGTTTTAGAATATAATTTAAATATTTGGCAATAATATAATTGCCGATGGAATAAAGTCCAGCGCTAGAAACAGCTTTTGTTTCAGGCGCCTATTCTTTATTTGTTATTTTTATAGGTACTGGGCTAGGGTGTCACCATATAAGATGTTAAGTTGGTTTAATACCATATCCCAGTTCTTATATCTTTGGGTCCATTTTTTCATTACATTTTTTGATGCCAAGAAGAGCATTTTTTCTAGGGATGTATCATTAGGAAATACACTTTTTGTTTTAGTAACTTTTCTATACTGACGGTTAAGTCCTTTAGGTTATATTAGTAGTGTACATAATTTTGCGAATATCTTCGCTAAATGCAAAGAAGGGGCTTACCACATCCCAATTAGATTCCCAATTATGAATTGCATAGGGATATTTCTTTCCCCATGTTTCTTTCATTATTTCAAGTTCTGTTAATGCTACTTGTTCATTAGGCGCTCTATATACTGCTTTAAAATCAGAGGAAAATTTCTTAAGATCTTTATAGGCTACATATTTAAATGAATTACGTAGCATATGGATAATACATCTTTGCACTTGTGCCTTAGGATAAACTGCATTAATTGCTTCTTTAAAGCCAGTTAAACCATCTACGCAGAAGAATAAAACATCATTTACCCCTCTGTTTTTTAAATCATTTAGCATACCTAACCAAAATTTAGATGATTCATTGGCTCCTATTGTAATACTTAAAATATCTTTCATACCATCTAATGTAATACCTAAAATGATATATGCTGCACGATTAAGAATTCTACCATCCTCTCGAACCTTAAAATGAATAGCATCCATAAAAATAAATGGATAGACCCCTTCTAATGGTCTAGATTGCCACTCTTTAATTTCAGGTAGGATTTTATCTGTAATTTTACTAACCATATCAGCAGACAACTCAATACCATAGATATCTTTTAACTGATCATGAATATCTCTTGTTGACATACCTCTGGCATATAATGAAATTATCTTTTCTTCAATACCAGAAATATCTCTTTGATACTTTGGTACAATTTTGGGTTCAAACTCACCATTTCTATCTCGAGGAATATCTACTTCAAACTGTCCATACTGACTTTTAACTGTTTTTGGACTATGACCATTACGTTTATTTACTGTTTGAATATCTCCTTTGTTGTTTTTAGTATATCCAAGTGATGAATCCATTTCAGCTTCTAGCATTTCCTGTAACATATCCTTGAAACTCTCTTTAAAAAATGAATAGATATCCGCTACATTTTCAATACCGTTCTCTTTGATAATATCTCTTAGTTGTTCTTTTGCTATTGCCATAATAAAAAACTCCTTTTTTTGAGTATGTCATCACTGTAATATCGTCATTAACAGACACTTGATTAAGATGTAGATCGATTTTTGGATAATCACCTTTAAACAATCTTCGACCATTTCCCAAAATTGTCGGAATAATTGCTATAATATATTCATCCACAATATCTTCTTTTATAAATGAATCTGTCAGACCTGCTCCGCCAAATAACCAAATATCTTTTCCATCTAATTCTTTCAATTTTAAGATTTCATCACAAATATCGCCACTTATAAATTCTGCTTGATTCTTTTGTTCCAATTTTCTGCTTGTAGCAACAATGACTTGCTGATCCTCAAACGTTTGCAAATCGGATAAAATACAATCTTCATAAGATTTTGATCCCATCACAACCGTATCAATTGATTCTAGAAAATTTTCAAAATTAAATACTTCACGGGTATTAATGCTATTATCCTCTTGTCCGACAATCCAATCAAACCTTCCATTTTCATCTGAAATATATCCATCTAAACTTACTGCCATATTCAATATTATTCTTCGCATACTGTTCTCCTTTTTTAAACCTTTAATTGTCTTAAATAATTTCCTGTATAACTGGTTTCAAGTTTGATAATAGCTTGTATTTTGCCTTGTACTGATATTATACCAACTTTTATCACCACCATTCGAACTAAGATCAATAATATATTCTAAATCAACAATAGATTGTAATGAATACTCAATGATAAAAGTTGAATTTCCCTTTTCTTTCAATAATGTCATAAGACCTTTATAATATCTTTCGTATACTTTTTTGAACTTCTTAATATTTAAATACAATGATTTATAAGCTTGAAATCAATACCATGATAAAATACTACTAACTTCTAAACATCTCATTGCTGCAAATACATAACTCAATAAATTCCAATGCATATAAAATAGAATACATTTTTATTACTTAAACGTTTCAGATACTGATTCTTAATAAAGATTGGTGACAACACTAAGTCTGTATAAAGTGATTCAAAACATAGAATATACTAACCTGAATCTATATTTATATATTTATTTTGTACGCTACTCAGGAGTGGCGTTAACAGAGATTACATGCGTTACCCAAAACAAAAATCCCCGTAAACATCTGCACGTCTTTTTCTGCAAATACATACGGGGCTCTCACCAATCTTATTACCATTTATCAATCTTTATTTTCTTTCACTAGTTTCTATTCATACTTAACACATGTGATCATAAAAATAACATTCACATTCTACAACACTACTCAACCGTCACAGACTTAGCTAAATTCCTTGGTTTATCTACATCGCAACCTCTAGCTACGGATAAATAGTACGCCAATAATTGTAGGTAGATTACTGTAGATATAGGTGCTATGTCATCTTCTACCTCCGGGATAAAGAAAACTTCATCTGCTTCTTTGGACACTGATATATTCCCTTCTTGGGCTATGGCAAGAATATACGCTCCTCTAGCTTTTACTTCTTTAATATTACTCATCATTTTTTCGCATAATTCTTCTTGGGTACATAACGCAATAACTATCGTACCTTCTTCAATCAATGCAATAGGCCCGTGCTTTAATTCTCCCGCTGGGTAAGCTTCTGAGTGGATGTAGGATATCTCCTTCATTTTTAGTGAACCTTCTAATGCAGCATAATAATCTAAACCTCTGCCTAAGAAAAATACATCCTGTATTTTAAAATTTGCATAAGCAAATTCTTTAGTAACTTCTTCCTTTTCAATTACTTTTTGCACCATATCTGAAACTTCTTTTAATGAGTTTCTTATACGATTGAAGAAATCTTCATCAATCTTTCCTTTTAACATCCCTAAATGTAATGCGATCATATACATACATGACAATTGTGTAGTATATGCTTTTGTCGATGCAACAGCTATTTCTGGTCCTGCCCAAGTATATAGTACATCATCCGCTTCTCTAGATACAGAGCTTCCCACAACATTTGTTATTGCCATTACCCTTGCTCCATTTTTCCTTGCTAACCTCATAGCAGCTAAGGTATCTGCTGTTTCTCCTGATTGGCTAATTACTATCATTAATGTTTTTTCATCTATAATAGGATCTCTATATCTAAATTCTGAAGCTATATCACACTCTACTGGTATTCTTGCATATTTTTCTATACAAAACTTACCAATCAATCCTGCATGATATGCAGTTCCACATGCAATAATATATATTCTATTTATTCTATCTAATTCTTCTTTTCCTAACTTGATTTTATCCAATATTATTTCATTGTGTTCATCAGATATCCTAGAAGTCATAGTATCCCTTAAAGCTTTTGGTTGTTCATGGATTTCCTTTAACATAAAGTAATCATATCCACCTTTTTCTGCATCCGCCGCATCCCAATCAACTTTAAAAATTTGTTTGCCTGCCTCTTCTCCATATTTATCAAGTACAGTAACTTTTTCTTTAGTAAGTATTGCAATTTCATTGTCATCTAACAAGTATACATCTCTTGTATAATTTAATATCGCCGGTATATCAGAAGCAATAAAATTTTCATTCTCTCCTACCCCAACTACTAAAGGGCTATCTTTTCTTATAGCTACTAATTTATCTGGTTCTTTTTTACATAACACTCCTAAAGCATAAGAACCTTTAATCAATTTAACTGCTTGCATTACTGTTTTTACAATATCTCCTGAATACAAACTATCAAGTAGATGAGCTATTACTTCTGTATCAGTATCAGATATAAATCTATATCCTTCTTCTATTAGGTTTTCTTTTAATTCAATATAGTTTTCAATTATACCATTATGCACGATTACGATTGACTCCTCACTATTTGCATGAGGATGTGAATTGATGTCTGATGGTTCACCGTGAGTTGCCCATCTAGTATGTCCTATGCCAATCGTTCCTTGAACTGGCTCTTTTTTTAATTTTTCATCTAATCTAGCTAATCTTCCTTTATACTTTTTAGTATTAATATTACCTTGTTTATATACTGCAACTCCTGCTGAGTCATAACCTCTATACTCTAATCGTTTTAAACCATCTATCAAAACTTCCGTTGCTACTTTATGTCCGATATATCCAACTATTCCACACATAAACAATTCTCCTTTTATTTCTTATATTTTTTGTATACTAATACTGACCATGAGTTAGTCTGTTGGTCTGTTGATCTGTTAATCGATTAAGACGTATGGATTCCTTTTGGGTCTGAAGTCTTTTCCAACTTTCCAACTTTATTTAGGTGCTCTGTTATTCCGTTACAATTGTCAACTATTGACCAACCACTGTTTTCAACACAAAAACTACGATCCCTATTTTGTTTAGGAATCAAGATAAACAAATAAAAAATATTAGAATGACCTTTCAGTCACTTAGAAAAGGCTTTGTGTCCACAGTCACCTATGGATTTTAACCTTTTGAACAATTTAGGAGAATTTAAATTGCTTTGGGACATCCGCCGAATAATTCGATACTCCCCAACCTCGTCAACTCACATAAATCACATAAAGCTTTATTTGAGCCCTGGCGCTTATATTTAATTATTAATTTCACCTCCTACAATAATATATTATACAATACTTTTAACGTGAAAGAAAATGGTTTCTTATATAGTAGAAAAAGTGAAAAGCGGAAAGTAGAATTATGTTGTAATCGCTATTTTTGTTGTTGAAAAATTAGTTTTTTATTGAAACTAGAATGCCATTTAGCAATCTTCCTACATCTTTTGATCAATCTATAATACTAGCTTACCCCAAAAATCTACTCTCTATTTCCAACTTTCACCTTAACCTAACCTTTCTTCAATCAGATCTGCCAATCCACGTGCGATATTTTCCAATTCTTTTTGGCATTCTCCTTCTATCATAACTCTTACAATAGGTTCCGTACCTGAAGGTCTTATCAATACTCTTCCTTTATTATGAAAATGCTCTTCGATTTTCTCTATTTCTTTTTTTATGATTTCGTCTTGCATATAGTCACTTTTCTTTTTATTATTTACTTTTGCATTTACTAATACTTGAGGATATACTTTCATAAAATCAGCTAATTCACTTAAGCTTTTATTTTCCTTTTTTATTATTCTAGTTAATTGAACTGCTGTAAGCAATCCATCTCCTGTAGTATTATGATCTAACATGATGATATGCCCTGACTGTTCTCCACCAAGGTTATAATCCTCTTTAAGCATAGTTTCTAGAACATATCTATCTCCTACCTTTGTTTTAACACAATTACATTCTATATCGCATAATGCTTTTTCCAAACCCATATTACTCATAACAGTTAAAACTACTGCATCATTTTTTAACGTTCCTTCTCTTTTCATACTACGAGCAAATATGTTCATTATCATATCTCCATCTACTACCCTACCTAAATTATCTACGGCAAGTAATCTATCTGCATCTCCATCAAATGCAAGACCAAAATCTGCTCCTTCATTTACTACTTTCTCTTGCAATAAATTCAAATAAGTTGACCCGCATTCTTTATTAATATTGATACCATCGGGACAGTTTCCAATTATTGTAACATTGGCACCTAATCTACTAAAAACTCTTGGCGCAATTTCATAGCTTGCTCCATTAGCACAGTCTAGTACAATATTTAAACCTTTAAAATCAATATCAATTTTATCAATTAAAAAATCAATATAGATTTCATGTGGATTATCCGCACTAACTGCCGACCCAACACAATCTCCTTTAGGTAATTTATACTGGTACTCATCTAAAACCAAATCTTCTATTTTTTCTTCTATATCATCTGATAATTTTAAGCCATCTTTATTAAAAAATTTTATACCGTTAAATTCAGCTGGGTTATGGGATGCAGATATTACTATACCGGCATCTGCCTTAAAATACCTCGTTAATACTGCAACTGCTGGCGTAGGTATAACTCCTACTGTTATTACATCTCCACCTAATGAACAAATACCTGATATTAAAGCACCTTCTAACATATGACCTGATATTCTTGTATCCATACCTATAATAAATCTAGGCTTATGACTTCCTTGACCTAATACATAAGCACCTGCTCTACCCAATTGAAATGCTAACTCTGCAGTAAGTTCATGATTAGCCAACCCTCTTACTCCATCAGTTCCAAATAATTTACCCATATAAGCCTCCATTTTTTATGATTTTACGTTTTAATGATACTTCTTTAATTTTAATAAAACAACATAAGATTATTTTGGCAATATTTTTATTATTGATTCAGCCATGATTAAATCTTCAGGAGTTGTAATCTTTATATTATCATAATACCCCTTTATAACTTTTATAGGATGATTTAATCTCTCCACCAGCATAGAATCATCTGTTCCAACATAGTCATCCTCTATTGCTTTTTTATGAGCATCAAGTAATAATTTATATTTAAAAGTTTGAGGAGTTTGAACAGACCACAAAGTAGATCTTTGTGGAGTAGTATTTACATTATAATCATCATCTATAATCTTAATTGTTTCTTTTACTGGTACAGCAACTATTGTAGCACCATTTTCTATAGTTCCCTTAATAGCTTTTATCAAAGTTTCTTGATGAATTAAAGGTCTTGCACCATCATGGGTCAAAACAATTTCAGATTTTTTACTTACTTCTTTTAAACCATTGTACATCGATTCTTGTCTTGTCGTCCCACCACATACAATACCCTTTATTTTTTTTATTCTATATGGCTTAATTACTTCTTTATTACATAACTCTATATCATTTCTTCCAATAACTAATATAATTTCATCTATTAATTCACATTTCTGAAAAGCTAAAAGTGTCCTTGCTAATACAGGAATACCATTTAAATACAAGTACTGTTTGTTCACTCCTGCTTTCATTCTTGAACCACTACCTGCAGCAACAATTATTGAGCTGACATATGGTTTTGGCATATTTACACCGCCCCATCTAATATAACTTTTTGACTTTTATTATTATATAATTTTAGTTATTAAAAATCTAGCCTTATTTTACTAAATCCATACCTATTAAATATAGATTGTATACAAATTCTAAAAAACTACAGACTGTTTGCAAGTTCTATTTCAAGAAATATTAAAACCCAACAGGCACAACGCATTAAACATACGTAAGCCAACTGGGTTTTATAACGACACAGTTTTTGGTTTTTTCGACAGTCTGAAATGACAAAGCCTACAATGCTTTGTCATCTTTACTAAAGCAAACTTCTATTTAATCATGCAGATTTATGAATTGGATTCTTAGGTTTAGCAAATATCATTCTTCCAGCCGCCGTTTGCAAAACACTTGTAACTGTAACTTCAATTGTTTCTCCAACATATTTTTTACCATTTTCAACTACAATCATAGTCCCATCATCCAAATATGCTACACCTTGTCCTGACTCTTTCCCATCTTTTATTACATGCACAATCATTTCTTCTCCTGGTAATACCACAGGTTTTACAGCATTAGCTAATTCATTGATGTTTAACACTTCTACACCTTGAAATTCAGCCACTTTGTTTAAATTATAATCATTAGTAACTACCTTACCCTTAATATCTTGAGCTAATTTCAATAATTTAGCATCTACTTCAGATATATTTTTATAATCCTTTTCCGAAATCATTACTTCTATTGAAAGCTCTTTTTGTATCTTATTCAATACATCTAAACCTCTTCTACCTCTATTTCTTTTTAAAGCATCTGAAGAATCTGCAATATATTGAAGTTCAGCCAAAACAAACCTGGGAATAATAATAATTCCTTCTATAAAACCAGTTCTACATATATCAAAAATTCTACCATCAATTATAACACTAGTATCTAATATCTTTCCAGTTTTAATGTATTTAACCTTAGCTGGTTTCGTCTCTTTTACATTTTTCTTATTCATTATGTGAATAATACCATCAAAATTTTTATTTGCTATTGTTATACCTAGATATCCAAATAGTATATATATTAATACTACAGCTATTTGTGTTACTGCTGGAAATATTTCAAAGTTAGTAATAGGGATAGAAATCAATGCAGCAATTAACAATCCTATTACTAATCCAATCGTACTAGTAACAATCTCACTTATAGAAAATTTTGAAATAGAATTTTCTATGATAACAGATAATTTAATACCTAAATTTATAAAAATAGGAGAAATTAAATAAAAAATAAAACCAAATATAAGTCCAACGATAAAATAAATAATGATGTCGAAAGGCTTGTCAATGCTAATATTAATATAATTTTGCACAATTTCTAAATTAAATAATATTTTAGTTAGCTGATACCCTAAGATTACCCCTAATAAGGCAATTGTCCATTTTATTATTTTTTTAATCACTCAAATATCACCTCCTTTTAATCTAATATAAAATATTATATCAAAGTATTATTAAATAAATCTTAAAAATAATGTAAATTAATTGCATTTTTTTTATAAAAAAAATAGACACAAATGTCTATTTAATATTTCCAAAAATTAATTGTTCAGCATCTTCGTTACTAATATCTTTTACTAATACGAATTCACTTATTAATATTTGCTTTGCATTATTTAGCATTTTTTTTTCACCTGTTGAAAGACCTTTTGTAATATCCAATTGGTGTAAACTGCTTACTACTTCAGCTACTTCGTAAATATCTCCAGTTTTTATCTTTTCCATATTTTTTCTATATCTTCTATTCCAATTGCTTTGCATGTCTTCACTAACTATATTAAATTGTTTAATAACACTGGTCAAAGTTTCATTATCCACTATATCCCTTAAACCTAATTCTTCTGAGTTATTTATTGGAATCATCACTTTCATATCACCAATAGGGAGCTTTAAAATGTAATAAGACTGAATCTCACCTAATATTTCCTTTTCCTGTATATCTTCTATAATTCCTGCACCATGCATAGGATAAACTATTTTATCTCCAATTCTAAACATAGTAACCCTCCCTAATAAAACACTTAATAACTATTATAATATACCATATTACATATGTCAAAATAAATAATTTTAACATAGTATTTACGCAAAGTCAATCATACAAAAAAAGGAACATAACTATTCCCTGATGTATACCTAGAGTTAGCTTTGATATTTTATAAATAATGTATTTTTTAACTTCTAATTTTATAAATAGTAGAAGAAAATACATATATCCATCCATTATTTTATTGAGTTAAAAAATAAAACACTTTTAATCAACAAAAAGTAAATATTTACATTTAAAACCAACAATATATTTGATATAATAAAAATAAACTTTATTGGAGTGGATATATATGGAAAACTTTATGTTAGATCAATTTCAAGTAATGGTAGATGATTTATTATTAAAACATAAAAGCATCTTAGATATTTTATCAAAACAACAGGAATCCTCTTCAAGAGTTAATAGAGCTATAATAAAGGCTGTTACTTCCTGTGGTTGTATACAAATTGATTCCACATCACTAAATGAAAAAGAAGATATCTCAGACTCTATACGAGATATCTTAGATAATAACTTAAGTGGTAATTTATGCAATAAATGCAGAGAGATAATAGAACAAGAAATAGGCAATCATCTTTTCTATACAGCTGCATTATGCAATTCATTAGATTTAAATATAGCCGATATCTTAAAAAAAGAACTTACAAGAATTAATACTTTAGGTAAATATAATATTATAAGATAATGTATCTTAGCCTAATATTAGTAGTATATTTATTTAAAAAATATCTCTTATAACTTCAATCAAAGTACGTTTTTCTATTATCTGTATATTTTTTAAATTAATATTATTATTTAACGCTCCTTTTGCTATGTACACTTTATTAAAACCCATTCTATCTAACTCTCTAATTCTTGATTCTAAAGATGGTACTTTTTTAAGTTCACCAGTTAAGCCTACATCAGAAATAAAAGTAATATTACTTGAAATACTTTTATCATATACTGAAGATACTATACTCATAATAATTGCCAAATTTACAGCTTGTTCTTTTAATTTCAGCCCTCCTGTAGTTTTAAGCACAACATTTTTATCGTATAATTTTACAGAACCTCTTTGCTCTAAAACTGATATTAAAGTATTTAATTGGTCTTTGCCAACACATTCACAGATTCTAGATGGATAGGGTGTAAAACTAGTAGAAACTAAACTTTCAATTTCTACAATTATAGGTCTAGAACCATCTCTAATAACAGTCAATGCACTTCCTGAAACTGATTCATCATTATTTCTCTTTGTCATAAAATACTGGGAAGGATTATCAATTGAAATCATACCCTTCTCTGTCATAGAGAAAAAACCTCTTTCCCAAGTACTGCCAAATCTATTCTTTGTTACAGACAACCCTCGTAATTCTTCTTCATTTTCACCATCTATCAACAAAACTGTATCTACCAGATGCTCCAATGCTCTTAGCCCAGCCATTTCATCTTTTTTTGTCATTTGCCCTACAATAATTACCGCTCTAGGATTTTTAGGATTTTTTGCTACCTTTAAAAGTTCATTTGCACATTCCATTGTTTGAGTAGGAGATCCCGCTTTAGAATCTCTAAATTGATCAACCATAAAAGTTTGAATACTATCTAGTATTATTAAGTCCGGATTGACTTCATTAATATGATATATTACATTATCAAGACTATTATCACAGTATACCCATAAATTATCACCAGCTTTGTCATACAGCCTATTCGATCTATTTTTTATTTGACTTTCACTTTCTTCTCCAGAAGCATATATCACTTTATAACCTTTTTCACATAAATCATGAGCTACTTGTAATAACAAAGTAGATTTTCCCGCACCAGGCTTTGCAGTAATAATACTAAGTGAATCTCTTACAATTCCTCCTCCCATAACTCTATCAAATTCATTAATACCTGTAACAATCCTTTCACTGTTTGAAGGTTTCACTTGAGATAATTTAACGAGTTCTTTAACGGGTTTTGAATAATTAACACTAGATTTTTTATCTATATTCTTTTCTTCGAAAGTATTCCAATTATCGCAATTTTGACAGTGTCCTTGCCATTTATACGTCTCATAACCACATTGGGAACACTTGTATATTGTTTTTACTTTCAAATTTAACAACTCCAATAAAATAATTTGACTAGCAACAAAAATCTCTTAGTTATTACAAATTTATTCTCTAATTCTTTTGTATATCAAAAATATTAAATACCCCACTACCCCACCAAGAGTATTTAATATTATATCATCCACATCAGGTCTCCGACTAGAAAGATATATAAATTGCATTATTTCAATAAATGAAGAAAATATTACAGAATATAATACAACAATAAGCATCTTTCTTTTTCTAGCAATAAAAGGAACAATAAAACCCATAGGAAAAAAAATCAATACATTACCCATTAAATTTTTAAACGACACTGTAAACGCTGAACTTGCAAAACGTATAAACTGAAAAGGTAAATATTTCAATGCCTCTTCCTGTATAATTCCATAATTTTTCATATGTTTTAAATAATTATTAATACTTTTAAATGGTACTAAATTATAATTCAAATCATAATTAACACTGTCTTTAAAAGGAACTAAAGTAAGTAATACTATTACTATTAAGTATCCTGTTAGCAAAAAAAAATATCTTCTTTTTCTAGTCATAAAAAATCCTTTCAATTTAAAATTAAACATGCAAATTCTTCTCCTAACTTTTTATGTTCCGCTTCTTCCAAATGTAGTCCATCAATTTTACTCCCTTTAATAGTTTTAGTAGCATTATAGAAAATGCATCCCAACTCATTTGATATTCTATTATATTCTTCAGAAATATATTTAATTTTTTCTTTAGCACCGATAAACTGCGAAGCAAATTCTGTCATCTCCTCTATAGAAGGAGGCGAAACAACAATTATCTTAGGAGCTTGCTCCAATCTTCCACAAGATAAATATTTTACAATATTTATTAACGTAGACATTCCCTTGGCAATATCATATGGATTAGCATTATAAATGCTCTTTAAATCATTCGTTCCTAACATAAATATGATTATATCTAACGGTTTATGTGTCATTAAAACAGTAGGTAAAAATGTTTTACCATTTCTACAGTAAAAACTTTGAAAAGGATCATCATACACAGTAGTTCTGCCATTTAACCCTTCCTCTATGACTGTAAATCCAATACCTAATTTTTCGCGCAAAACACCTGTCCATCTAATTTCGTCATCATATCTTAATCCAGTACCGGGAATATAGCCCCATGTATTAGAATCACCATAACATAATACTCGTTTTTTCATGTGAACCTCACTATATATTTTCTCACACTTCATAGCGTGATTTTTTATGTAAATATATTATATCAGATATCAATAATGTAATGTTTATAATAACTAGTATAATAATATATAATATAACTAATTAATAACTATGGGAGGAATACAATGAAAAACTTATTTTTAAATCATAGCCCGAAAAAAATACTAAATTACTTTTCTGAAATCTCTGAAATTCCTAGAGGATCAGCAAATGAAAAAGCCATAAGCGATTACTTAGTAGAATTTTCTAAAAAAAGAAATTTAGAAGTATATCAAGATACCTATAATAATATTTTAATAAAAAAACCTGCAACATCAGGATTAGAAAATTCTCCCACAGTGATACTCCAAGGGCATATGGATATGGTATGCGAAAAAAATAAAAATACAATTCATGATTTTTCAACAGATGCCATAAAATTCAAAATTATTAATGACCATATTTACGCCGACAATACTACTTTAGGAGCTGACAACGGAATAGCAATAGCTATGTTTTTAGCCATATTAGATTCAAATGAAATAGCTCATCCAAATTTAGAAATCTTACTAACAGTAGAAGAGGAAACAGGTCTTAGTGGAGCACTAAATTTTGATACTCGTCATTTAGATGGAAAATTATTGATAAATTTAGATTCAGAAGATGACACTGAAATTTTATCTAGTTGTGCTGGAGGAGTTCGAATTTGTCATAGAATGAAATTAAAGACAATAAAACGCCCACCAAATTTTTTATATTACAATATTTCTATTTCAGGATTAAATGGTGGACATTCTGGTATGGATATAAATAAAGAAAAAGCAAATGCAAACAAGTTGTTAGCAAGAGTATTATACTCAATAAAAAAAGAAATGAAGATTCACATCGTTGATATATCCGGGGGGGCAAAGGATAATGCTATTCCTAGAGAGGCGGAAACCTTAATACTAATTGACAAAACAGAAAAAGAAAATCTTGAATTAATAATTAAACAAGCGCAAAGAAACTTTCTAAAAGAATACTCCTCATCGGATAATGATATCAAAGTAACTTTAAGTTATTTAGATGATACAGTAAATAATTGTCTTGATAAGTCAACTACAGATAAGATAATAAATTTACTAATGATACTTCCAAACGGAGTGCAAAGTATGAATACTGAAATAAAAGATCTTGTAGAAAGTTCTATCAATATTGGAATTGTAAAAATTGAACAAGACTACTTAAGTATTCATTCAGCAGCTAGAAGCTCTTTAATTTCAAAGAAAAAACACATCATTAATATGAGCTACTCAATCGCAGAAATTATGGATATTGAATGCGCAATAGATAGTTCTTATCCGGGATGGGCATATGAAAAAAATTCACCTTTAAGAAAACTTGCCGTTTCTGTATACAACAAACTATATGGAGAGCAACCAAAAATTGTTGCAATACATGCAGGAGTTGAATGTGGAATTTTTAAAGAAAAAATACCAGAGTTAGATATAATATCATTTGGACCAAATATTTATGATGTTCATACTCCTAACGAACATATAAGCATATCATCTATAAAAAAAACATGGGAATTTTTATTGGAGATATTAAAAACGTTAAAATGAAAAGTTGGAACAGTTGAAATTTAGAAAAGTTGGAAGGTTGGAAAGTTGGTCAGAAAAGTCATCTTGAGAAGAATCAATGCTCGTTCAACAATTGTTCAACGATGATACAATCCCAAAGTAATACTTTACCTCACGTCATCCAGAGGAGCTTGCGACGAAGGATCTGTAACTCTTGAAGAATACTATATTAGCCTTTTGACTTTGGTAATTTATGTCACTAGTGAACATCAGAGACAAAAATCCCGATTAGCAGTTTTCTGGGGAATATGATTCTTCGCTACGCTCTGAATGACATTCGAGCCATTGTTGAACCATCGTTAATCCATCATTTTACCATCGTACAACCCTCTGCCACGTCATCCAGAGGAGCTTGCGACGAAGGATCTGTGACCCTTGAAGAATACTATATTAGTCTTTTGACTTTGTGTTGTATTTCCCTTTCCAGCTTTCCAACCAGTTCCAGTTAATCATACAACGAATAATAAATAACACTAGGATTAGATGTTAAATCAACTGTGGTATTATTAAGCATTACTGAAGTATCAATACTATATGTTTCCCCTCCATTAGATGCATCAATTACAATATTGACTATATTACTATCACTATTATTTTTAAATGTTATATTATTTATATATTGTCCTAGTATTTCGTGTGTCGTTCCGTTATATTTAATAACTACATTACCACTTTCCAAAGATAAACTGTAATAATTTCCGGTCAATACAACAGCAGATACTTCTTTAGCTGATTTTAGTTCATCAATAATTGCGTCCGAAACAATTCTAGCATCGTGTTGCAATGACGCCTTATCAACTCCTGTAACAAAAATATTTCTTGAAATAAAAAAAACATTAAATAAAACAGTCAAAACCACTACTATAAAAGCTATTACAATAACAGCTTCAATAAGAGTATAACCATCATTATTCTTTGTTCTTCCAGTCATCGTATCCCACCTTTTGTACTTCATTTAAGGAGAAGGAATAAAAGTTTTCAGCACTATATTAGATGTTCCACTTTCTATAATCACATAATAAGTACCTACAATATTAATATTATTTCCTTCAGCATCACTCATTGTCATGGTAGTACTACTAGTTTGTAAATTCAAATCTGGATAACCTGATAAATCTGAAATTTGACCAGCTGTTAACTCTTCAAGTGCTTTCTGTGCATGATACAATAAATCCGTATCATTCCCTTCATCTACGATTGTTAATAAAGTAGTAGACAATATGGTGGCTGCAGTTATTAACAGAATAGCAATTATAGCAATAGATATAATTAATTCTATTAAAGTAAAGGCTTTCTTATTTATAATATAATTCTTCATAAGTAGTACTCCCACCTCCGCCAGAAGTTGGTATTGTAATCGATCCAGCAGATGCATAAGTCACCCCAGCATTTCCCGACATCGTTATTTCGCTTGAAATTATACTCCCCTTAAATTTATCTGATTTACCCCCACCTGACATTTTAACAGATGCATTTGGGGCATATAAAACATTAGCATACGTATTATTACTTCCTGATAATTTTATTTCACTAGTTGTAGCAGTTATTATAACTCCCCAAAAATTACTATTACCAGATAGTTTAATCGGTGCTAAATCAGTTTGAAAATATCCACAAAAATTAGCATTTCCCGTTAAATCAATTTCGTTATTTCCGTGATAATACAAATGCAATTTCGATCGATCTAATGTATCCCAATTAATATCACCTTTTAGCTTACTTATTTTGTTTGTATGAATTGTTAAAGTTCCAGTGCCTACTACTTTAAGGTTATTAATACTTAAATTATTTACTACTATAACTCTATCTTCATTCCCTACATCAATTGTCAAATTAGAACTGTTTATTTCTTCAATAAATACATTTTCTGTCATAGTTAAGGGATTAGTTATTTGTTGATAAGTCGTATAGCCTGCTGGAAATTCAGGCATAATTGGAGTAGGATATATCCTGTTTTCAGCTAAATTACCACTTTTTTCAACATCTTTATTAATTACTAGATCAGGATTTCCCCCTGCTCCTACAAAGATAGTTCCATTCACAGAACCCGAATTATGTATTTCTACAGCATTTCCTTGTGTTGAATTAGTAGCAATATTGCCATTTACAATCGTATTTTTACCTTTCATTGTTATGTTTCCTTTAGAAAAAATTGCCATATCAAATTCATATGATGCATTAGTATTTGAATTTTCTCTTAATAGGAACTGAATATTATCATCTACCCCATCACTAAAACCAGTAGAATTAATTGTAATTATATCATCTTCCTTTGTTACATTTATTGCATATGTATTCCCTTGTATGCTTCCACTAAAAGTTGCTGGATATGAATTTATATTTACACTCTTATTAACAATTTGTTGCGCCAACATATCTGCAGCAGATTTCGCAATAAAATATGCTTGAGTGTCATCTTCAAAGTAATTACCACTTCTTACTTCTACAACTCCTGTAGTCAAAAGCGCAGTACCACTCATTATCAAGATTGCTCCAAAGATAACTACTAATACTAAAACCATGCCTTTTTCTTTACTTTTATCTTTCATAGCATATCCCCCGCATATCTAAAAAAATATACATTACCTCAAATTTATTGTATCAATAATAATATTAAAAGTAAAATAAATCTTTATACGTCAAAACGCCAGGAACCGTCCCTGGCGTTTTCCTAGAGGAGTTTGCGACGAAGGATCATTTACCCTTAAGGAATACTTCCAACTTTCCAACTAATCACATTCTATCTGGTGCATTAACTCCTAAAATATCTAAAACATTCCTTATAACCTGCTTTGTACATTCAATAAGCATAATTCTTGCTTTTTTTAGCTCTTCATCTTCAGTTATTACTCTACATGCATTATAAAACGAATGAAAGTTTGAAGATAATTCTAAAGCATACTTTGTAATCCTACTTGGATCCAATTTATTTATAGCAGTCAATATCTCTTGAGGAAGATCAGCAAGCTTTCGAATCAATTCTAACTCTTCCTTTTCTTTCAAAAGAGAAAGTGTTACTTGAGAAAAATCCACTTTTATATCTAATTGTCTCAATATACTACAAATCCTAGCATGGGCATATTGCACATAAAATACTGGATTATCATTTGATTCCTCCACAGCTAAATCCAAATCAAAATCCAAGTGACTCTCTGGAGATCTCAAATTGAATAAAAATCTAGCAGCATCTTTACCAACTTCATCTATTAAATCTGATAAAGTAACCATCTTGCCACTTCTTTTAGACATTCTTTCAATTTCACCCTTCCTTGTAAGTCGAACAAGTTGCATTATAATAATAGTCAATCTATCAGGATCTATACCCAATGCTTTCAAAGCACCTTTCAAACGGGCTACATGACCATGATGATCTGCACCCCATACATTTATTGATAAATCAAATTCTCTAGTCCTTAATTTATCTACATGATAAGCAATATCCGCAGCAAAATAGGTAGGTATGCCATTATTACGTATTAATACATCATCTTTTTCGCATCCAAAATCTGTAGCTTTAAACCAAATTGCACCTTCTTGCTCATAAGCATATCCTTTATTTTTGAGTTCTTCTATTACCTCATTTACTTTACCTTGATAATGCAGCAGTCTTTCAGAAAACCATACATCATATTTTATGCCATAACCAGATAAATCGCTTTTTATCCTATCTAAATTTAGATTTAATGCATAATCAATAAATATTTTTTTTCTTTCTTCACTTTCAGTATGCAAATATTTATTATCATTTATGCTTATAAAATTTCTCATATGCTCTGTAATATCATCCCCTTGATAACCATCTTCGGGAAATATTATATCTTGTCCTAACAGTTGTAAATATCTAGCTTCTAAAGACTGTCCAAATTTTTCTATTTGGTTGCCAGCATCATTAATATAAAATTCTCTTTTCACTTCATATCCTGCCCATTTTAATATTGAAGCAATAGAATCACCTATAGCTCCACCCCTAGCATTTCCCATATGCATTGGACCAGTTGGATTTGCACTAATATATTCAACATTTACTTTCTTACCTAGTCCGGCTTCAATACTACCGTAGTTAGATTTCTTATCCCAAACTTCCTCTAAAACTTCATAAAGCCAATTATTTTTTAAATGAAAATTAATAAATCCAGCCCCAGCAATTTCAACTGACTCTATATAAGTATTATCAAAATCTATATTCTTTGTTATAGCCTCACCAATAATTTTAGGAGACTTCTTAAGAATTTTTGGAAGCTGCATAGCAATATTTGTGGAAAATTCTCCATGAGTTTTATCCTTTGGTACTTCAATAATAATTTCTGGTACACAATCTAAATTAAATACACCTTCATCTACGCATTTTTTTAAACTTTTTCTTATTGATTCTTTCAAACTTTCAATAATTTTAAATATCATCATACTCATTACATTACCTCACTTTAATGCTTAACTTCTATATCAATAATATTTCTAGAAGACATTAATCCTTCTATCTCTATATTATAATCTACATAAATATTAGTAGGATTATTATCACTATTATAATTTACATCAATATCTTTAGTATATACAGTCATAGCCATATCACCATAAGGTGTGGAATATGTATTATAGTTTTTTCTTCCCTTTTCAAATATCATATGTGAGTTAGTAGAACCCAACCTAATTATTGATATTTTTCCACCTTCTATACTTAGAGTCGTTGTTGTTCCCTCAAGCCCTGAAACAGCTGTTTCATCATATATAATATAATCACCCTTTGACTTTTTATAAATTTCTCCTTGAGTTATCAATTCAACAGTATCTTCAGGTCCATCTTCCTGTTGAGTTTTGCCCTTTATAGAAATCCAAATTCTTTTTTTATCACTCATGTGTTTTTACCTCACTTAGTAGAATTATCTATATTAATAAATAAGTTGCATTTTATTTTATCATTTTTATATATTATAAACAATAAAAAGCCGAAAAAACGGCTTTATACTTTTTACAGAATAAAATGGAAAATAATGTTTCCAACATTTCAACGCTTTCAACTATCCCGAAAGTAATACAAGTATAGATCCTTCATCGCAAGCTCCTCTGGATGACATAATAGGATGCTTAATCCCAAGCCCAAAAGGAATCCCCACATCCTAACAGACTACTCAACTTTCCATCTTTCCACTTTCACTCTTCCTCAACTATCTGCATCCTTGATTATATTCATCAATAGCTAAACTTATCAATTTTTCTATTAACTTATTATATTCTATTCCCGTTTCTTTCCAAAGCTTTGAATACATACTTATATTTGTAAATCCTGGCAATGTATTGATTTCATTTATTAATATCTCATTAGTATCTTTATCAATAAAAAAATCTACTCGAGCTAACCCTCTCCCATTTATTGCTTTAAAAGCTTTTATTGCATACTCTTTAATCAGATCTGATATAGTGTCATTAATATCTGCTGGAATAATCAAAATTGATTTATCTCCATCATAGTATTTAGATTGATAATCATAGAATTCTTTTGAAGGAATTACCTCTCCTAAAACCGATGCTTTCGGACTAACATTTCCTAATACAGCACATTCTATTTCCCGACAATTAATCGCCTTTTCTAAAATCAGTTTATTATCAAATTCAAATGCTGATGTTATTCCCTTATACATTTCTTCACGATTATGTATTTTTGATATGCCTACACTGGAACCCATATTAGCAGGTTTTACAAAAAAGGGATACTTTAATGTATATTCAATATTATGAATCATCTTATCTTGTTTTAAATCCCACTCCTTCTCATAAAGAGACATATGATCTCCAGTAGGAATTCCCGCATTTTTAAATAGTATCTTTGAATATACTTTATCCATACCTACGGAAGAAGCAAGTACCCCACACCCTACAAAAGGTTTATCAATTAGTTTCAATAGTCCCTGAACTGTTCCATCTTCACCATTAGGACCATGCAAAACAGGAAAAAATACGTCAATTGATTTAAAAACAGGATGATCAAAAACAGAAAATCCAACTATTAAATTATCATTATCAGTTTCCCATGTCCCGTCTTTTATACTATCGATTTTTCCAGTATAAATCATCCATTTGCCTTTTTTTGTTATTCCTATTTGTACTGTCTCATATTTTTCCTTATCAATAGCTTCAAGAACATTAGTAGCAGACATAAGAGAAACATCATGCTCTCCGGATTTGCCACCGAAAATTATGCCAATTATTAATTTACCCATAACTTGATATCCTCCCAAAAATATTATTTATTTTCAAGTTACAACCTTCCACTTTAATGGTATATCGCCGTCATTTCCTGACCAACTTATCAACTTTCCAACTTTCCAACTTTCCAACTTTCCAACTTTCCAAATAATTATATTATAATGCAAAACATAATAAAAAAACAGCCAAACATAAGTCATATATTAAAATAAAATATATTAATTAGTTGTTTTAAAAGTTGAGCTCTTACCTATAGAGTCATCAGTACTTTCATTTTCATCAATCAAATTATCTGAAATAGGATTTATTTGTTCGCTAATATCTGAAGTTTCAGTATAATTAGATCTTATTTCATTATTAATTTTTCTGATTTCTTCCTTAGAGTATACCGAATTATGAAAATAATTATTTCCTAAAACTACTACAATAATAAATATTATAACTAATGAACATATAATTTTTTTCATATTAACCTCCAGCACTTTTATTTTATTATTTGATTTAACTTAATTAAACTATCCTTACTAAAATACGGTAATTCATCAAGTCTTTATCTCTTAAAAATTTCTTATATTATATTAATCACATTTCTTAAATAATTATAAAAATATTCAATACAAGCCAAATGTCTCCTTGAGAAATAGTAAGTAACGAATGTTAACTTTTGACATTATAGATGATTGAATCTTTCTTTTTTGAGAATCTGTAAAAGTCTCATATACTGATGATAGTGAAGAAACGTCTTTGTCTATAGAATAATTAGCATCTTTTGCACTATTTAATGATTCTTGCAACATAGATATAAATTCTTCTTGTTTTGTATCATCTATTGAGTGCTTTACATCTTCTAATTCATCAATTACTATATTCATAGTTTCAATTACTTCAGGATTCCTTTTAGAAGTCTTTTCATTTATACAGTTATTCTGCATAGTATCGCTATTTTCGATATTCTCATTGCTTTCATCAATATTTATTTCAAGATCACTATCATCATCATTAATTAACTGTTCCTTATTTGAATAATTACTATTTTCATTATTTATAAATTCTTCTGTTAAATTATTCAATTTTGGTGATAAGGTTATTGAATGATCCTGCCAAAGCATATACCCAATTGCAAAAGAAATAGCTACACAAGTCAATAACCCATAAAATATTTTTTTATTCATTTATAACTCCCTTAATAACTTTATCTTTTATTATTACATTACAATTAAATTTTAATCTTATAAATAAAAAAGATACAGTTAAAAAGCTCAATATTATAATACCAATAACACATGTCGAAAATGCTAAAAACAGGTTATATCATTGGTTAATATTAGAAGCTATTTTTCTAAATTTACTTATAATAGTATAAGCGATTATATCTACATCCTCAATCCTCATAAAATATATAATAACAAAGTAAGTTAATACACCAATTCCAATTGATATAAGCAAAGAAAAATTAGTATTTATTATGTTTAATAGAGCATTATATGATAATTTCGTTAGAAAACCCATTATCAGTGAAGCACAACATATTTTTAAAAATGTAATGCTTATATTTTTTATGCCAAATGCTCCTATCTTCTTGCGAAGACTAATAAACAATAAAAAACTACAAAATATCGCCGATAAACTTGTTGCAAATGCAAGCCCCCCAATCCCTAAATATTTTGATAAAATAATATTTAAAACAATATTTAATAACATTGAAATTCCTGCATTTACCATTGGTGTTTTAGTATCTTGAAGAGAATAAAAAACTCTTGATAACACTTCACGAAATCCAACTCCAATCATTCCTATTGAATAAAAAAATAACGCATCTGCTGTAATTTTAATAGCTGTATTATCAAATGCCCCTCTTCCAAACAATATACAAATAAACTGCTTCGAAAATATTATCGCTCCAATTGTTATGGGAATAACTAATAAACTTATTACATTAATCACTTCAAAAATTGATTTTTTTAATCCTTCAAAGTTTTTCTCAGCAGCCATCTTTGAAATCATAGGATACATAACAATTGCTATAGGCATTACAAATACACCATTAATAAATAAATTCAATTTATCTGCATAGTTCAAAGCTGAGATCCCACCTAGAACAATATTTGAAGCAATAGTTCTATCTACTAAAGTATTAATTTGATTTACAGACACACCTAAAATAACCGGCAAAGACAAACGAATCATTTTACGTAAGTACTTATCATTTTTATCTAACAATATCTTATATCTATAACCTTCTTTACGCACAAATAATAATAAAAAAAGGAATTGAAATGCAACAGCTAAGACGTTACCAATTGATAGCATCATAGTATTTACATTAATGCTAAGCACTATTGACAACATTATCGTTAGATTAAAAGGTATTCCCATAATTGTTGGTACAACAAATTTGTTATTAACATTTAAATAACTACTGTATATATTTATTAGACCTGAAAAGTAAATTCCAAATATACTAATACGCGTAAAACCAACTGCCATTTCAAGAGTTTCACCTTTAAAACCAGAAGCAAATAATTTTACACTAGGCTTAGCAAACAAAATACAAATAAAAGCAATAATTGTACATATTAATAATAAGAAATTTATAGTATTACTCATAAATCTATGTGCAGATTTTTGATCTCCATCATTTAAAATATTACTATATATTGGGATAAAGCTTGTGCTAAGCCCTACCCCTATAAAAGTAAAAATAATTCCAGGTATTGTTAGAGATATTAAATAAGCATCACTAACATTAGAAGCACCATAATAATATGCCAATGTAACATCTCTAACAAGTCCAAGAATTTTTGATAAAAGAGTAATAACAACTATAACAAATGCAGTTCTTTTCATATATTTCTCCATCAATACATACTAATAGCATAAAATATTACTTATCACATAAATTTGTACTTTTAATAAATGAAAACCAGTTTTCTTTATTTATAAACATGTCTTTATATTTTTTTATGTTATCAATGTCCATATCCCACCATTTAAGCTTTAATAAATAATCAATCTCAGGCTGATCAAATCTTTTATTAATAAGTTTACTCGGAACCCCAGCTACGATGCCATATGGCTCAACATTCTTTGTTACTACTGATCCAGCTGCAATAATAGCACCATCGCCGATTTTAACACCTTGCATTATTATTACATTACTCCCTATCCAGCAATCATTACCTACTATAGTTTTATTCTGGAAATCTTCGTAAAAACTTGGTTCATCAAAAATATTATCTTTACCGTAAGTGTACGGAGAAGTACTTACGTAATTAATTGGGTGATTGTGTATGCCTATTTGACAATTACATCCTATGGAACAAAACTTTCCAATGTGTGCATATCCAACAACTGTATTTGTGTTTATATAACTATAATCCTCAATTATACAATTATTGTGTATTACTGAATTATGCATAATAATTACTTTATTACCGATTTTTGAACTAGATCCTATCAAATATGAATATATCTTACAATTAGGAAATCTAACTCTAAGTTTCATTAGTAATATATATTCTTTAATAAATCCAGGGACAATCTTGTTAATTTTCATAAATCACCTTTATCTCAACAAGTCCTTTTCAAGATTTATATTTAAATTTTTACTTTTTTATTACGGTTTTTGCAAAATTATATAATTTTTCTCCAATCATTTTTCGTACTTTTGATTTAATCTTTTCTCTTGATGACAACCAAGAACCTGAGAAATGATGTATTGTATATGTATTTTTTGTTTTTCTTATTTTTCCAGTTCTATAATCTTTAGCGCAAAAATATTCTATTGGATATACAGCTACTCCATTCTTCATTAATTGAAATTCATTTCCAAGATTTAATCCCATATCTATTAATTTTTTAGTAATTAAAGATACATTTGCCGTTAAATCAAAATTGCCATTATTATTAATAAATTTTTTATCTTCATATGCTATTAACAACTTTTTAATCCAATGTTTTTTGGGTTTTGAAGCCATCAAACCTGTCTGTATCTCTTCTTCAGTTTGAAATCCAATAAAAGCTTCATAATGCAAAAAAACATCTAGTCTTTTAACTACCTCAACGTCAGTATCCATATATATCCCCCCATCATTAAAAAGAGCATATAACCTTACATAATCAGTTACAAAAGCATATTTTTTTGCTTCATAAGCTTCTTTTACATACTTATTCTTTTCTAAATCAAAATTATCTTCATTCCACAATTTAATATCATAATCAGGTAAATTTTTCTCCCAACTTTGTATACATTTTACTGCTAATTTTGACATACTACCTTTTCCAAACCAACAATAATGTATTATCCTAGGAATTTTTTCCATACGATTCTCCTCTACATTTTACTGTTGATTTATATATATGATAATATCTTAAAAATTTTCTTGGTATCACCATTACAATTAGCGGTTTTAATGCAAACACTCTTCTCATATAAGAAATATTTAAACGTCTACACGCTTCTAATCTAGCCCTTGTCTCTGTTATTCTATATTTTTTCTTCTTTCTATCATATGAATTCTTATTTTCTCGAAAATAGATTAGAGGTTCATTAATATTATGTAAAATAAATTTTCCTTCAAAAAGCTTAATCCATAAATCATAATCTTCAAGCCTTTGCTTAGTTAAGTTGTTATCTGAATACCCACCCACTTCTTTCAGTACATCCCTCTTAATAATTACAGTAGGATGTATAAATGGGCTGTCTAATATCATGCTATTTTTATTTGGTTTTTTATCTGATTGTCGAACCCCCCAAACTCCTGATTCATCAAAGAGATATGCATCTGACCCACATGCATCACAATTGTGACTATTCATATAATTAACTTGTTTTTCTATTCTATCTTTCACCATAAGATCATCACCATCATGTCTCATAATGTACTTACCAGTTGCATGCTGTAAACAATTATTCAATGTTTTTGCTAAACCTAGATTGTGTTGATTTTTAATCAACTTAATTCTATTATCTTTCGAGTAATAATCATGAGCAATTTGATATGTTTTATCAATTGATCCATCATCACACATAATTAATTTCCAATCTTTATTCGTTTGATTTATTACTGTATCAAGCGTTTCCTTTAGAGTATCTTCACAATTATATATTCCCATAATTATTGAAACTACCTCACTCACATTTACATCCCCTTATTGTAATCTGATTATAAATATCCCTCCTATTAAATATCATTAGCGTTATTATCACTGGTAGATAAATAACAATTATATTATTAAATGTATAACCCGATAATATTATTGCAACTAAAGGCACACATGCAGTTAAATATCTGTATTTTATAACTAAAATCTCCATTTTTTTTAATACATAACCAACAATTATACTATAGAAGACTATCCCCACATATCCACCATTAATTATGCCTTCCGTTAACCCACTTAACGTTAGTCCCCAATTAATACTTGATAAACCAGCTACTCCCCATTCATGAACAAAATTATTGCCCATAAAATACACAAACCATGTTTCAGTTGAATAACCTTTAAAACTTACGATTCCTCTGGGTATAAATGTAAACAAAGTATATATATATCCCGAATATGGCGTGAACATTATATTATTAGAAAATATTTCAGACTGACTTAAAGCCATCCAATAACTCCAATTTCTATCAATATCACCAATAAGCATATTCTTTATTGATTCAAAAATGCTTAAACCTAGATAATTAGTATTAACCTTAAAAATAATTGAATAAATAGACGAAAATAAAACTAGCCACATAGAACAAATTATCAGTATACTAAATTTCCTTTTTTTATCAAATGCATACAACAACGGTAGCATTATAATTAACACTATGTCTGTTCGCTGACCTCTAAAGAAAGCTACTACTAAAGCAATAAAAGTAAAAAATATAGATTTGCATTTTATCAAAATTGTACGATTACCCTCTATCATGCAAATCCAATAATAAGTAGATAGACCTATAGGAAACATTAAAATAATTGCAAAGGGACCTAAAACAGAGAGTTGAATTCTTAAAATCATATTATTAGTAATATTCTCAATTCCTATACTCCATATGTTATACAAACAAAATATAAAAGAAAAAATTGATAATATATAGATTATTAAAATAAAAAATTTATTAATTATTTTATTATATCTCATTTTAAAACTTCTTTTGTTTATATCATTTATTTTATATACAGTAAAAGATATTATATTAGATATTATTATAATAAGAATACCGAGTAAAATAGTCTTATTTGATTGACTAAACCAAAATTCTACATTGAAAATATTTATTAATATATATGGAACGAGAAAGAAGATTCCTTGTCCTAATAAATACCAACTAAATAAATTTATCTTTTTCTTATCCTTAATAGTCCTGCTATAATATCCACAAGAAAATAGAAATAAAATAATATATAATAAAATAACTTTTTCCTCCTATATTTTTACTTTATAGTAGAAGTTTATAATTTTGTCCCTATCTATCAACTTATAAGATACTATATCAATTTCATATCCTTTTTTTCTTTATATTATAATTAAGTACACTTCCTTTAATTCTTTTAAGACATCCTCTATAGAGTATTTTTTTATTACTTCAAGACTCCTCTCACCAAATTTTTTTCTTAATTCTTCAGAATAATATAACCTTTCAACTGCATCAGCAAAACCTACAATATTATTAATCTCAATAATATATCCATTTTCATTATTATTCACTAAATCTCGTTGTCCCCTGCAATTTGTAACAATAAGCGGCAATCCAGCAACCATGGCTTCCATCACATTTACAGGTAATCCCTCTCGTTTTGATGAGGCAACTACAATATCTGATATTTTTAAAAGATTTGCTATATCTTCGCGAAAACCTAAAAATATCACATCATTATTCAATCCTAATCTATCTACTTGTTTTCTATATTGCTCATATAGATCTCCTTCACCTGCAAGTAAAAGTTTTACATTAATTTCTCTACTTTTTATTAAATAAACAGATTTTATTAATAAATCTTGATGCTTATTGTTATTTAATTCTGCAGCATAAAATAAAATAAATTCATCTATACTATATCCATATTTTTTTCGCAACTGATCCTTCTCTCTAAAATTTATATATGAAAATTTGTTTAAGTCAATACCTACCCCATGTATTAAAAATACCGAATTTGGTTTTCTCATTTTCATTTTTTTTGCAACAGCATAGTCTTCTTTATTAATAGTGATAATACAATCTGTCCATTTTGCCGCTAATTTTTCGATTGGATAATAAATTAACCAGTTTTTTAGTGACGCTCCTTTAAAAAAATGAAATCCATGTGTTGTATACACTATTTTTAAATTTGTAATGTTTCTACATGCAATTCTCGTTATAAATGAGGCAATAGGTGTATGTGTATGCACTAATTCATATTTTTCTTCTAAAACTATTTTTTTTATTTTTTTATATGCTATATAATTCTCTTTCTTTATAGGAGAACGTTGAAATTTTACATTATAAATCTTACATCTTAGTTCGGCTAGTTTTGCTCGTATCTCCCTTTTAATATTACAAGCCACATCAACTTTATTCCCTTGTTTAACAAGAAATTTTATATGCGGGATCAAAAATGCATCAATAGTATCTGATATAGTACTTACATACAATATTTTCACATTAAATAGTTTCCTTTTTCTTATCTATCAAATGAAATTCTCTTAGTTTTTGCAAAACAACTTCAACCTCTTTCTTGGTCAAATTACTACTACATGGTACATTGATTAAATTTTTTTCATAGAACTCTGCCATAAGTAGTTTATAACATTGACTATTACAATAGGGCTTTTGCTTATGTATCAATCTCCATAAAGGTCTTGTTTGGATATTACTATCATTTAATTTCTTTAACAAAATATCTCGATCTATTCCATATTCCTCTTTATCAACTATAATAGAATAAAACCAGTGATTTGCCCTAACATCTTGTCTAAATGGTAATAAACTTAGTCCCTCTATTTCTTCTATACCTTCTCTATATATGTTGTAGTTTTTAATCTTTATTTTAATAAAATCTTCTAATTTATCAATTTGATTCGTTCCAAAAGCAGCTTGAATATTCGACATACGGTAGTTATACCCGATTTGATCATGTATATAATATAATGAGTCAGTTTTTGCTTGCTCTGCTAAAAACTTTGCTTTATTTAATAACTGATTATTATGAGATACTACCATTCCGCCTCCACCTGCTGTAATTATCTTATTAGCATTAAATGAGAATACTCCAACATCTCCAATAGTTCCACAAAATCTCCCAGCATATTTGCCTTTAAGATATTTTGAGCCTAAGGCCTCGGCAGCATCTTCAATAATTTTTAAATTATACTTGTTTTTTATTTCTATTAGCCTTTCTATATTGGCAGGATTTCCAAACACATGAACTATAATAATTGCTTTGATTTTTCTTTTAGTCCTTTTGTTGAAAACATCTGTACCATTAAAAATACACTCATTTCCTAAGAATTCTTCTAATTTATCCATATCCATATTTAATGTATCATCACAGTCAATAAAGATAGGTTCTGCTCTCATATATTTTATTGGATTAACAGTTGCTATGAAGGTAAGTGTGGGAACAATTACTTCATCACCAGCTAATATTCCGATCACATCTAAAGCCAAATGAATACCCGCCGTTCCACTTTGTGTGGAAATAGCATTCTTTACACCAACATAACTGGCAAATTTAGTTTCAAACTCAGTAATAAAACGCCCTCCAGTGGAAACCCATCCTGTTTCAATAGTTTCTTTAATATTATCGAGAATTTCAAAGGACAAATTCGGTACAGAAAGGGGAATGATATTTCTACTGTCCATTAGCAATCACTCCATACATATTTTACTAATATAAAATTATATATTACAATACTTGTATATTATTGAATCATTTTAAACTGATCGTATATCATCATAAAATTATATGTTTCTAAGCTCTGTATTCTGGAAAAAAGTCACTTCTTATTTTATTTTATTCTTCTTCTTTTCAAAGGTTTATAAACCATATCCCTAGAGTACATAAAAATACTCAAACATTCCTTGAAAATTATGTATTTTTATGCAACAAATTTTATTCATTTCAAAACAATATAACTGCTACCAAAAACTCTCCATAATAAGTTATTATTCTTTTAATAAACGAAAACTTATTAATTTATGTACATATTCTATTTTCCCTTAAAAGTAGGCATTGTCTCTTTCTTTGAATTATTAATTCCTTTCCTACTACAAACACAATAGATAGTAATAAATAATATTTTCATATCAAGAAAAAAAGATTGGTTATCAACATACCAGAGGTCATATTTAAATTTTTCTTTCCAGTCTATGGTATTCCGACCATTTACCTGTGCCAAACCAGATATGCCTGGAGTAACATCATGTCGTCGCATTTCTTCAAAAGAGTATAAAGGTAAATAATCAACTAATAAAGGTCTAGGACCAATAAAACTCATTTCACCTCGCAAAATATTTATTAATTGTGGCAATTCATCTAAACTAGTTTTTCTTAAAAACATACCAACTCTTGTAATTCTGCAAATATCGGAGAGTTCTACTCCATTCTCATCTAACTCAATTCGCATTGTTCTAAACTTATACATAGTAAATATATTCAGATATTTACCAGGTCTTTTTTGTTTGAACAATACAGGTCCTTTAGAGTCGAGTTTTATTACAATTAATATTATTCCAATTATTGGAATTAACAATATTAGGAGTAATAAAGCAAAAATAAAATCAAATATCCTTTTAAAAAATATGTACATCTTCATAAATAATACATATGTATAAAAATAATAAAAATGCAGCTTATAAAAATAAATCTATTATATCTACGCTCTATATTCCGGAAAAAAATCTCTATGCATTTCTCTCTTGTTTTTTCTTTTTTTGATTGTTAATAAATCATAAATATTTTGGTTTAATATTCTTTTTCCAATATAAAAATCAAACACAGTATCTTTTGTAAAGCTTTTTTTAAAAATAAATAACCCATCATCTTCACTATTAGTAAAACCTCCTCCGAGATGAATATATTTTTTATTGGTTTTTTTTCCCCATTTGGCAACCTCATAAAGTATGAGATTATCTGAAGCATAACAATAGTAATTTGGCAAAGTCCCCCCTAAATGCCAATGAAGATAATTATCAGTGTGCAAAAATATGCTAGATGCAATTATTTTTGAATCTAATCTAGCATTTACTATAAAAAAATAATCTTTTAGATGATTTTTTGCATATTTAAAGTAATCTAAAGGAAAAAAATAAAAATTAGAGGCATTATTTTTTTTCATAGTTTCAATATAAATATCATAAAAAGCATCTATAGAATTACAATTAAAGTCAAACTCAATATTTACACTACTCTTTTTCCCTTTTCTCACCTTATTACGACAACTACGAGAAAATTCATCCATCAAAATATCCTTTTTACTTAAATTAATAGCGACTGTATTTCGAAGAAATATAGGATTATATATATCTTTAAAAAACATATAATTCTTTAATATTGGATGAAATCTAATAAATTCAGATACAATTCGATTTTCCTTACATTTCGATATAAAGCTTTTATTAAATTCATTAATTAACTGTGCTTGCTTACCTTGTATACATCTAATTATTAATGGACCACCATAACCATAAGGTGTAATAATGTCATAATAATCAATATCATCAACGCTTACAGGAATCAATCTTTTTATATATTGATAATAAATTACCCCATTTTCATTTTCAAATATATATTTTTCAGCTTTACCATGCTCGATCAGTTCACAAAGTTTAGCATATTTATAATTAAAATATACATCTTCAACATCACTCTTATAATTAACCATACTTTCCCATTTCCTAATCATTTCATATTTTTTGTAAATAATTTATAATCGTTAATTTTCGTCCTAAACTCTTATGAAAATACTTTCATTTTATTCACCATAAGAACAATAATACTTATATGCTAATAGATATGTACAATCAATATAAAAAATGCAGAAAAAATAAAAAAAGACTCCTGGCATAACCAAAAATCTCATTTCAAAACTATATTCATTTAAAAATCACAGCAAACGCCGGGAAAGGTTAGTTTGTGTTTTGCTAATCTGCTAGGGTAAATCTATTCCCCTATTGTCAGAGATCCTTCGACTCCGCTCAGGATGACATAGTTTAAGTATTTCCATTCCAACTTCCAACTAATTCATCTTATTACTAATATCCATCACTGTTTGTGTTGGTTCATAATCTTCAGTTTCATATATAAATTTATGTAAGTGTACTACATTATCTTTTAAAGATTTTGGTAACAAATAATATACTCCATTAATCATAGTACCTTTTGAATTTTCTGATAATGGCAGCCTAGTCTCTTCCACTGACTTTTCTCCTGAAGCGAGCACCTTTGCTCCTAATACCATTATTTCTTCTTTGCTTAGACTAGTTTCTACATAAGGTAATATATCTTCTACTAATGAAAGCATGTCTATTAATGACGTTCCTTCTTGTAATTTACTTATTATTTGTTGCATCACTCTTCTTTGTCTTTCTGTTCTTTCATAATCTGCATTACCCACATATCTAATCCTACAATAATCAACTGCTTGTTCACCAGTAAGATTTTGCATTCCAGCTTTAATATTACCATTTATTAAACTTGTCTCATTTTGTTTAATATTTATTTCAACCCCACCAAGTGCATCTACTAGTTTTTCTAAGGCTGTGAAATTAACAGTGACAAAATCCTTTATATTCATATCAAAATTTTGATTAATAGTCTGTATGGATAGTTGAGCTCCTCCATAATTATAAGCGTGATTTATTTTATCGTATTTCTTACCTGGAATATTTACATATGTGTCTCTCATAATAGACGATAATTTTATTTTATTATGCTTGTAATCCAATGAAGCAATCATAATAGTATCTGTCCTGGAACCATCATAATCGTTATCTCTTGTATCAATCCCAAAAATTGCATAATTAGTTATCTCCTCATATTGGGGAATTTGAGTTGATATCATTAATTCTCCAGCATCCTTTGTAATGTCAACTGTTTCTAAATTAGAAAATAATTTATTGTAAAAAAATAAAAACAAAGCAATTAATGTAATTATAATTATGGAAACTATTATAACTATATTACGTTTATTTTTTTTTGGTGAAGGTTTTGTTTCATTAAGTTCATTCATCTCTATACCCACTCTTCTTCTGTAATTAAAAACCACTCACATTATCTTTCCATAATAGATAATTTCTTTCTTGATACATTTGGAATATTAGGATAAAATAATCTATCTTGCAAAATGTATTCACAATTTTCTTGAGTAATTTTTTTAAACTTTTCTTTTCCTACTATTTTTTTTATCTTATAAAGTCCACTCTTTACTTTATCATAGTGATCTTCCTTATATGCATTTGTACCTAAAAAATGTATCATATCTTCCTTAAGTAATTTTTTAGCAGTCATTTTTACTTTATTCCCATACTTACCTTTCACACTTAAAATATCTAATTGTAGTAATACTTCCCTACGAATTAATTCCATAGCAATGTTAGGATTACTTTTAATACTACTATAACATTCAATATTGGATAATATTGGTCTATATCCATTTAGCTGTAGTTGAAAAATATAATCAAGTAAATTATGAAAACTAATATTGTCCTCTGGCATCTTAAGTAATATATATCTTGAATTATTTATTGTTGTAGCAATAGAATTTTCTAATAAATCAGGTATGGAAAGACCATAATGAATTTCATTACCCAAATATATTTGCACATTAATTTTCTCTTTTCTAAGTACATTGTTAATTGTTATTAATTTTTTTAAATTACTTTCATAATTATCATTTGTAATCATTTCTTTAATTTCAGGCGTTACAATAATCTTACTAAATCCTGCATTTTGAGCTGATTTCACTATGCTTACTATTTTTTGTATATCAACTATACCTAGATCTCGATCAAACAATACATGACTATGGAAATCAATCATAAAATACTCCTCCATACGGCTTTATTTTTTATACTATCCATATTTGTTATACCACAAACATCACCGCATAATTTGTATTTAAATGTATTTTAGTCATGATTACGTTTTATTATTTTTCTATAACTTGCGTTATTAGGGTGTATCTACACTATTCTATTAATTCTTTTATGTTACGGATTCACATCTGTAGGTTCTTCATCTGTAGGCTCTTCATCTGTAGGCTCTTCATCTTTTTCTGAAGCATTATTCTCAGAATTAGAACTATTACTTGTATTTTTAGAAGTTGTTTTTTTAGGGAATATTATTGTAAAAGATAATGTAGTTTCATTGCCACTATCATCAATCACCGAAATATTATATGTTCCTTCTGTAGTTATAAAAATTTCTTTAGTATCAACAGAAATTTCATTCATGGTTGCCTTTACGACTTTTGAATCATCAGATAACGCTAATTGCACCCGTTTTGTTTCAATAGTATCTCCATCGTCAAAACTTGAAGGGTATAATATATCAATCTTTGGCGGCTTATCATTAGTTTCTTCATCCTTAGAATTTTCACTATTTTGATCACTAATTTCATTGCTAACATCATCAATATTATCAGTATTTAGAGAAGTAATATTCTTCATATTTGACTTGATTACATTATTTATTTCTTCAATTTGATTTTGATTATACGTAGATTTATTAATAAAATTAAATCCTATAAAAAGAATACAAATCAAAATAATTGATAGTATAATAATGACTTTTTTCATATGTTACACCAACTAACATTATTTTTGTCTTTTTAGTAAATTAAATATACTTTTCTTTTTAATTTCACTCGGCTTTTCAGGGTAAAATATTCCATCAGAAAGTATTATTTTAGCATTACTTTCCACTTGCTCTTGAAATCTTCTTTGTCCCACTCTTTTCTTTAATACATCCAATGCCTCATCAATTTTCTCATAATGCTTTACACTATGAGCGTCACTTCCTACAAAGTGAACCATATTATAATCCAACAGTTTAATAGCCGTTTCTTTAACTGTTTTTCCATAATAACCAACTATGCTAGATAAATTCATCTGGATCAAGACATCTCTATCAATTAATTCTTTGATTACATTAATATTGGAATAAACAAAATCATACCTCTCTGGATGAGCCAATATGATTATATATCCATACACTTGCAATTGAAATATAAAATTCAATAAATTTTTAAATACTACTTTGTTTCTTGGAGTTTCCAATAAAACATATCTAGTTTTATTTAATGTTGATACTACATTATTTTCAAGATTATGAGCTAGATCAGTATCGAAATACACCTCGTTACCAAGCATAAGTTCTACTTCCAGTTTTTTTTGATTAATATGATTTTTTAGTTCATTAAACTTTTTATTATTTTCATATAAATTACTACTAAAATCTGAATTACTAATATAATGTGGAGTTGCTACAATACTGTGATAACCTATTTCATTCGCTGCTTTTACCATCTCAAAAGATTCATAGATATCATCTGCACCATCATCAACTCCAAATAATAAATGATTATGTATATCAATCACATGATCTCACCTTCCAACAATATAAGTCTATATCTATTTATACTCGTAATTATATCCATATGAAGCATAATACCTCTCACTAGTAGGCACCTTGTTTACTACAGTACCTATAATATTTGCCCCCACATTTTCCAAACATTCTATAGTTCTCTTAAATACTTCCCTTTCGATTTGACCTAATGCAATAGTTACTAAAGTACCATCAACTAAATTAGAAATAATCATTGCATCTGTAACGGGGATTACAGGTGGCGAATCAATAATAACGACATCAAAATGCCCTTTAATGCTTGTTATAAGTTCTCTCATACGATTGCTTTCTAACATTTCTGAAGGATTAGGAGGAATGGGACCGGAAACTATGGCATAAAGATCTTTTACTTCTGTGGATTTAATACTTTGTTCCAATGTAGTTTCTTTTATAAGTAAATTTATCAAACCATTTGAGTTTGGTAAATTAAACACTCTATGTATATTTGGTCTTCTTAAATCACAATCAATAATCAGCACTTTTTTCCCTGATTGTACTAAAGTAATAGCATAATTTGCTGCTATAGTACTTTTCCCTTCTGACTGAAGGGAACTAGTAACTTGTATAACTCTAATTTCTTTATCTATATTAGTAAAATGTACATTTGTTCTCAAACTTCTAAAAGCCTCTGAAACAGGAGATTTTGGATCAGTATGAGTAATAATTGAGTTTTTCATAAACATTCCTTCCTTATTTATAATAGTTTTTAAATAATTATAAGATATCTCCAATATCAACTATTCAAATACATTTGACTTTGGAATAGCTGCCAAGATAGGATATTTGGATAAACTCTCAATTTCTTTCGCACTTTTAATCTTAGTATTTAAGTATTCTCTTAAAAAAACTATAAATACTCCTAACATTAATCCTAACACAAAGGAAATTGCAATATTTAAAACTACATTGGGCGCAATTGGGTTATCCACAACTTCAGCAATATCAATTACATTCACATTATCGATATTCATCAAATTACTTACATAATCCATAAAAATAACAGCAGTTTCATTTGAAATATTAGCAGCTACAACAGGATCAGTATACTTTACTGTAATTTTGATTATCTCAGTATCATTTAAGGTGGTTACAGAGATTATATTTCCTAATTGCGATGGTGTTATGTCTAAATCCAAACTTTCTATAACTTTACTAGTAATTACTTTACTCTTCATAATTTCCCTATAAGTAGTAACAAGTTTTTGATTTAACAATATTTGATTATAAGTTATATCCGTAGAATCTTCTTGTCCACTGTAATCTTTGGGTTTTCCCAGCATTAAAGTAGTGTAGCTTTCATATTGCTTGTCAATAAAGAAAAAACTAACAGATGCAACAAGAATCATGCATATTAAAGTAATTATAACAATCAATTTAAAATTCTTTACAAATATAAACCACAATTCTCTTATGTCTAATTCTTCAAAGTTTTCAAATTGTTCCATATTAAATTATTCCTTCCTAGTAATAAGTTTTAAAGCAAATTATAATTAAACTACCATATTTAATTATATATTATCTACACATATTTTTCACTTATTTTATAAGCTCTTCACAACTTTTTTTAAAAGTTTTCTATACCTTTTAAGGTAGTAGCGATTTCATCAAATGAATTTTTATCAAGAATTTTACTATTTACTAAATCAGGGTCTTTATATGTGGGAACTATACACATCATAACATCTTTCAAATCTATACCAGTATTATTTAAAAATATTTTAAGGCGTTCCAAATCCTTTATCAATTCGTCGTATTTTAAAATATTAGGTTTTCCAACAAATATCTTTTCATGAGGGGTATTTTCAATACCTTCTTCATCTAAAAGTAGTTCTTCATATAATTTTTCACCAGGTCTTAACCCTACATATTCAATTTGAATATCGAAACCAGGTTTAAACCCAGACAGTTTTATTAAATCCTTGGCTAAATCAACTATTTTTACTGGTTTCCCCATATCTAAAACAAATACCTCACCACCTCTAGCCATAGATCCTGCCTGCAATACTAATTGAACTGCCTCTCTAATACTCATAAAATATCTAATAACATTTGGATGAGTTACAGTAACAGGTCCTCCCAAAGCAATCTGTTTCTTAAATAAAGGAATAACACTTCCATTACTTCCTAAAACATTACCAAATCTTACTGCTACAAATTCTGTTTTGCTTTTTTCATTGAGAGATTGAATTATCATCTCACATAATCTTTTAGAAGCACCCATTATATTTGTAGGATTTACTGCCTTATCTGTAGATATAAGCACAAATCTTTTTGTACCATATTTATCACATGCTTGAGCAATATTTAATGTGCCAAACACATTATTTTTTATAGCTGCTTTCGGATTTTCTTCCATAAGCGGAACATGTTTGTGAGCAGCTGCATGAAAAACCACATCCGGTCTAAACTCTCTCACGATTTCATCTATTCGATTCTTGTCCCGAACAGATGCAATAGTTACTTTCAAGTCCAAATCTGTACATTTTCTTTTTAACTCCTGTTGTACTTCATAGGCATTATTTTCATAAATATCTAATAACATCAGTGTTTTCGGCTGTAGGTTAGCTACTTGCCTACACAGTTCTGAACCAATAGAACCTCCTCCACCAGTTATTAGTATTTTTTTGTCATGTATATATTTACTTATTTCATTTGCATCAAGGCTTATTTCTTCACGTCCCAATAAGTCTTCGATCTGTATATCTCTAATTTGACTTATTTTTACTTTACCATTAATAATATCATAAATGACAGGCAAAGTTTTTATTTTGCATTTTGTTTTTTTACATTTTTGTAAAATTTCTCGTCTCCTAACTTCTGATACTGAAGGCATTGCTATAATAATTTCATTAATAGCATACTTTTTAGATATTTGAACTATTCTTTTTGTAGATCCCAAAACTTTTATACCAGCAATATGAGCCCCTATTTTGCTAGAACTATCATCAACAAAACCTACAATATTATATTTAAAACTCTTCTGATTTTTAATCTCTTTTAAAATAGCAACTCCACAATCACCAGCTCCTACAATTAGTACATTAATTTTATTACCATAATTCTTAAATAATAAGCTATTGTACTTTAACATCCTAAAAAAACGATATAACAACCTTGATCCACCAACGAACATTAAATCAAACATCATCATAATAATTATTACATTAACAAATATTTCATAATTGAATATATTAAATACAATAAGTAATAGAATATTACTCGCACATGTTAATAAAATAATCTTAAATAATTCCTCCACACTTGCATATTTCCATAAAGTACTGTAAATACCAAATATGTAGAAACAAGAAATCTTAATAAATGTAATAATCAATATGTAATTCAATGTAATAGAATGTATGTCATTTTGAATTAGGATATTTGAAAGAACAAATGATACAGAAAGAGAAATAACATCAAATATCATCAAAAGACACACACGAATAAATTTTTGATTATCTATTTCCATTCGCTTCACCTCAAAAGATTTTATCATTGTGTAAGTTGCCTAAATTATAATCAATTTATAAAAAAATTATACAAATGATCTGAAACATAAAAAATCATCAATGTCAATTACTAAATATGTATATTTATATTTATACCCGCAATCATATAATACTACACATATAGAAAAAACGATAATTCTAACATTGTTACATTTATTGGGGTAATCACATACGTCTAATATACATCATGCAACTTAATTTCAAATTTAACCTCAAATTTAAATTTTTTATAGTCTCAAATTGATGATAGTCAATAAACTCAATATAATAGATTATATTTTATTTTAGATGCAAGGTCAAATATAATTTGTTTCCAATTTTACTCTGTTATATTAGATAGTTTTAATAGGAACGAACACATAAAATACCTTTCTATAATATACACAAAATTAACTAGCGTTATTCTATTAATCTTTTATTATTGAAATTATGTGCAACATCAAAAAACTTCATACCTAAAAAAATACTACTCTTGTGATAGATATTCATCATATGTCATTTCTTTATCTATTACACCTTCTGAAGTAATTTCAATTATTCTATTAGCAATGGTCTGTATAAATTGATGATCATGAGAAGAAAAAATAATATTACTTTTATATTCATTAAGCCCATTATTTACCGCTGTAATCGATTCTAAATCTAAATGATTAGTCGGTTGATCTAATAACAATACATTTGCATTTTTAAGCATGATTCTTGAAAGCATACAACGAACTTTTTCTCCTCCAGACAACACTTTTACGCTCTTTAAAGGCTCATCTTTAGAAAATAGCATTCTACCTAAAAAGCCACGAATGTAGCTTTCAGTTTTTTCATTTGAATACTGTCTTAACCAATCCACTAAATTTAATTCTACATCATTAAAAAACTCTGAATTATCCTTTGGAAAATAAGCTTTAGAAATAGTAATACCCCATTTATACGAACCACTATCTTGTTCCAATTCTCCCATTAGTATTTTAAATAGAGTAGTATTAACAATCTCATTTGTAGAAACTAGAGCTATTTTATCTCCTTTTTTTACCGTAAAACTTACCCCATCTAATACTTTTTCTCCGTCAATAGTTTTACAAAGATTCTCTACAGTTAAAATTTCATTACCAACTTCTCGTTCAGGTTTAAACGCTACATAAGGATATTTTCTAGAAGATGGTTTTATATCATCTAATGTTATTTTCTCTAATATTTTTTTTCTTGACGTTGCTTGTTTAGATTTTGAAGCATTAGCACTAAATCGAGCAATAAATTCTTGCAATTGTTTAATTTTATCTTCTTTTTTCTTATTCTGGTCCTTCATCATTTGCAATGCTAATTGGCTAGATTCATACCAAAAATCGTAATTTCCCACAAATAAAGTAATCTTTCCAAAATCTACATCACAAGTATGTGTACATACTTTATTTAGAAAGTACCGATCATGAGAAACCACAATAACAGTACCTTCAAAATCTATTAAAAATTCCTCTAACCAACTAATTGATTTCATATCCAAATGATTGGTAGGCTCGTCTAGTATCAATACTCCTGGTTTTCCAAATAAAGCTTGAGCTAATAAAACCTTGATCTTTTGAGCTCCTTGTAATTGAGACATATTTTTATCATGTAAATCAGTAGAAATTCCCAAACCTTGTAATAAGTAAGAAGCATCTGATTGTGCTTCCCAACCATTTAGATCAGCAAATTCTGCTTCTAATTCTGCAGCTTTTATTCCATCTTCATCAGAAAAAACTTCTTTACTATAAAGTGCATCTTTTTCATTAATAATCTCATAAAGTCTAGGGTTCCCCTTAATAACTGTTTCCAACACTTGATTTTGATCATATTGATAATGATCCTGTTTTAGTACTGATATTCTTACAGAGGCAGGAATACTCACATCTCCTGTATTGGGTTCAATCTCGCCGGATAATATTTTTAAAAAAGTACTTTTCCCTGCTCCATTTGCACCAATAACACCATAGCAATTACCGTCATTAAATTTTAAATTTACTTCTTCAAATAATTTTTGTTCTCCATATCGCAAACTTACATTAGTCACTGTTATCACTTAAATACCATCCTTATCATTTTTATATCGAGCAATTATATCATAAAATATTAAGAAATGCACTTCAATAATTGTTTCTTAATTATAAAAAAAGCAGCAAAGCTGCTTTTAGATAATCTTTTCACTTACAACCCTTCCAATATTCCAACTCTTTCATCTTTCTTCCCTAGTCTTCTATTGATAGTCTTCTTCAGAAATAATAATTTTTGCTATTCGTAATGTCTCATTCTTTACCTTCTTTTTCATAATCATAAGTTTTTTTTCACATTCATTCTTGTCAGGATATACAGAAGCCTTATCCATTGAAGTAATTTGAAAAGATTCATCTTTTAAAAATCGGATATAGCCTTCATCTGACTTAATCAAAAACATTTCCATATCAATTTGCCATTGCATGCAATGATTCAAGTTTTTTTATTCCACTATCATCAGCATTTTGATGACGTACCCATTCATAAAGTTTTTCATATGCCTTACCACTATCGATCATTTTATTGGCTAATTCGTAACCCTCTTGTATATTGTTTGATAATCCCATAAGTTCAAAAATAAGAGCACTATTTAAACATACAATATCTCGCGAAGAACCCTTATCTATTCCATTTAAAATTTTTATAAGTCTTAAGGCTTCCTCTTCTTTGTTATTTAATGGTTTTATAACATTTGGATCTCCTCTTTTAATACCAAAATCTTCAGGAATAAATTGATACTCACTAATAGTACCATCTTCATGGAGTCTTGCAATATGAGTTTTGCCTATGGTTGAAGCCTCGTCCATACCAAGCTCATAACCTTCAGCCTCTCCAAATACAACTAATGCTTTTTTATAACCAATCTCTCTCATTAATTCGGCTACTGGTATCAACATTTCTTTTTGATATACTCCTCTAACTGCATATTTTGGCAAAACAGGATTAGCCAATGAAGCAGAAATATTTAAGATAGTTCCAAAAGCTATTTGAGATAGTATTCGTCCTAGGGCTTGAGGATGTACTCGAGGGCTCATACCATTAAAAACCCCGATGCCCGTATTTTTAATGCTTTGTGCAACAAGTTCTGGTTCACCTTCTACATCTAATCCTAAAGATTCTAATACATCAATAGTTCCACACATAGAACTTAAAGCTCTAGAACCGTGTTTACCCATTATTACTCCAGCAGCTGCGGCAATAATCGAAGCTCCTGTACTTATATTAAATGTTTTAAAAGTATCCATACCTGTTCCTGAATTATCTACTAACAATAGTTCTGATAAGCCTTCTGGTTTAACAGTATCAATTTCATAAATGGCATTCCAACAAGCTGCCATCTCTTGTATCGTTTCGCCTTTAGTTGTAAGCGCAGAAAGAAATGCACCCTGCTGCATATCAGTCTGTTCATTCTTAAGTAATGATAAAAAAGCTCTTTCACATTCTTCTTTGTTAAGGTTCTCTTTTCGAGTTAACTTTGAGATCAAAGCTCCAAATTCTTTCATTTCCATAATTTGTTTTTCCATTTTATGTCCTCCTTAATTTAAAATCCAATTAGTGCAGAAAATATTTTTTTTTGCTCTAATAAATCAATTGCCTTTTCAGTTTCTTCTAAATTAAATATATTCATTTCTATATTTTTAAAAGGTAATATCCCTTCCTTTAATAATTTGAGTGCCACTCGATTTCCTTCTAAAGTACATCCATAAGATCCAAATACAGAAAGTTCTTTATAATGTACATTGTTAAGGATTTTTGTTGAAATATTCTCTTGATGAAAACCACTAAAATATCCAATCTTTCCACCTTTTGCAGATAAATTTATTGCTGTTTGAAAAGTTTCGGGTACAGAAGTACAGATAATAACAGCATCAAAATTACTATTATCTATCATTTTTTTTATTTTATCTTTATAGTCGTTTTCTGATAAATCTAAAGTATTCTCGTATATATTATAGTTTAGTCTTGGAGTATAAATATCCGCAATCACCGTCTTATTTAAACCTCTTTTTTTAGCAAGAAAATAATTGATCATCCCTAGTCTTCCTGCACCGATAATGAGAAGAGATTCCTTTGATGATAAAGACATCTTGTCTTGCATATTTATTGAACATGCCAAAGGTTCGGCAAAAGAGGCCTGTTGAAGTGTTAAATTTTCAGGAATCAGACTCAATATATTATTATACATATCAATATTTATAGCAATATACTCTTGCAACCCTCCATCTACATGAAAGCCCATAATTTGCATATTGTCGCAAAGATTCTCATGACCACTTTGACAATAAGAACACTTGCCACAAAACTGTCCTGGATAAACTTGAACATGGTCCCCAAGCCTTAGATTAGTTTGAGATGAATGTGGAATTGAAACAACAGTTCCTGTAATTTCATGTCCTAATACTCTTGGATAAATAAGATCTCGATGTCCCTTGCGATAACTTTTCATATCTGCTCCGCATATTCCACAAAAATCAGTTTTTATGATAATATCATTTTTATTATGAATTAAATCATCCTGTGATATCAATTCAAAAACTTCAGCAGATAATAGTCTAAGTTTTTTCATTTGATCACTCCTTTCAAAAAAAATAAATCCACACTAATTAAAGCGTGGACTTTCCAACATCCTCACGAACAACAGTTATGACTAGTAACTATTCATTCCATTTCAGGCAGGTCTCCTGACTTGAAGCTCATCGCATGAGCCGCCTTCCCCATTATGAGTGGCGATTGGCTTTAGCTAACCTCTTACAGTGGCGGGCCCGTTCGGGACTTACACCCGATTCCCTATTCTCTTAAAACAAGCACCTGAAACCAATATTCATTTATTAAATTATAGTAAAAAATCAGTATTTAGTCAATATAAAATTTATGTCTGATCGATTCGTGATAATGTCTTAGTATACTACTTTTGATATTTCATCCTATTAATCAATAAACAATTTACCTATCTGATATATTAATAAAGCTACTATATAAGCTACCCCAGTTTGATATCCAACTGCAAACAAAGTCCATTTCCAAGAGTTAAATTCTCTTTTCATAGCT
>JBMNCR010000095.1:0-7675 GCA_049366695.1 Eubacteriaceae bacterium | reverse complement strand
ATTCGACCTGCCTAGGACGATAACAAAGTAAAATGCGAAAAGGCGCAGCAGGAGGCGGATTCGGATATGCATCATTACCTTTAACAACCGATAATTCTTAACGGTTCTTTTTTGCTTCTTTTGAATTAAGCGAAGCTAACGATTTGTTATTGTATTTAAACCACGTCTTCTAAGATATATAGTATTTTACTTTGTGCGAAGAATTGTAAAAAATTGAAGAATCCTTTGATTATGAGAAAAATTAATTAATCTACTACAATTCTTCAACTTATTTATGATATACTACCCTTGTAATTCAATTAAATGAATTAAAAAATTTGGTAGGGGTGGGATATATGCTGGCTATTATATTGGTAAATTAAAAAATTAAAAATGTATAGCTGTATATGATAAAAGTTTTAGAATATAATAAAAAAACAATAAAATAAATGCTTTTGAAAAGAGTATATTAAAATATAGGAGAAATCGATGAATAATTTAGAAAAATATGGTGCTAGTGAAAGATATATTATGGAAGCAACTATGTATCAAGATTCTTTTCTAGGCAGAGTTGTGACTCAGTATAAAGATTATTATCTAGTAGCTACTAATAAAGGTGAATTTTTAGCGGAAGTATCCGGTAAGTTTATTCACGATGCTTATTTAAAAGAAGATTACCCAGCCGTTGGAGATTTTATAATGGTAGATAGGGAAGAAGACAGTACAGGCAATTTGATTATTAACAAAGTACTAAAAAGAAAAAGTGTTTTTCAGAGAAAGGCTGCAGGTAAAAATCAGGAAAACCAAATAATTGCAGCAAATATTGATTTGATATTTATTTGTATCTCTTTAAATGCCAATTTTAGTTTAAGTAGAATTGAAAGGTATTTAAGTGCAGCTTGGGAAAGCGGAGCAAAACCTGTGATAGTTTTGACTAAGGCTGATTTATGTGAGGATGTTGATTCATATATTAAACAGGTTGAAAGTATTGCGTTAGATACACCTATTGTATCAACGACTGTAACAGAACAAAAATCGTTAGAACCAATTAGAAATATGATAAATTCTCAAACAACTGTTTCACTTGTTGGTTCATCTGGTGTAGGAAAATCAACACTTATTAATTCATTATTGGGAAAAGATGTTATAAAAACCAATGACATTAGAGATGACGATAAAGGAAAACATACTACTACTAGAAGAGAACTCTTTGTTTTACCTACAGGTGGAGTTTTTATTGATACACCGGGAATGAGAGAGTTTGGTGTAGATACAGTAGATTTAGAAAAAACTTTTACTGATATTGATGATTTGATTGGAATGTGTAAATTCAACGATTGTACACATACTAATGAACCTGGATGTGCAGTATTAAAAGCAATCAAAGATGGGACCTTAGATGAAAGAAGATTTCAAAATTATCTAAAGTTGCAAAAAGAAGCTAGATATGAAGGCTTATCATCAAAAGAAGTTGAAAAGGTTAAACTTGATACTATGTTTGCTAGTTATGGAGGAATGAAAAAGGCGCGAAAAGCAATTAAGAAAAAGAGACCGTAATTATGGCAGAAAATACATTTGAAAGTTTGATTTAGTTGGTAAAGTGAAAATCAATTACGATGAATGTAATAGATAATGAGTACTCACTTACATATATAATTTAGTGTATTTTTAATCAAACACTAACACGCTCTCGCCAACACTTATGAATAAAAGTTTAAGATAACCTAATTTTTTCAAACTCGTTTCACTCAAACAGTGAATAATTCTTAACGGTTATCTTAAACTTCTTTTTATTTTAGCGAAGCTATTAGCCTGTCTGGCAAATAAGGAAGATTTCTTAATACAATAATACAAACTAAGCTAATTTATTTCATCTTGTAATGTTTAAATGTATTTGTTTATGTGCAAGATTTGTTTATTGTTTAAAAATACGCTTTCTATTAGTATCTGCTTTGATCGAAGAGTTAAAAAAAATTGAAGGATTCTATGAAGTCTTTTCATTCTTTTGAATCAAGCGAAGCTAACGATTTGTTATTGTATTAAAGCCACACAATATATTTTGATAGTATTTTATTTTGATCGAAGAAATGTAAAGAATATAATAATCCTATAAAATTGTCATCCTGAGCTTGTCGAAGGATCTTGTATTTTTAATCAATCACAAACACGCTCTCGCCAATACATATGGAAATAAATAAAAGACAAAATAATTATCTTGAGCTTACATATCGGCAAATAAGGAAAAAGTAGAAAAGTTGAAATAGTAGAAAGTGAATTAAAACATATAGAATAGTAAATCGCATAACAAGGTTTGAACGTGGTTTTAATACAATCACAATCACGCTTACGCCAACACTAACGGAAAGAACTCAAAGAGAACCTAAATTATCGGAACTCACTACGTTCAAACAGCCGATAATTCTTAACGGTTATCTTTTCCTTCTTTTAAATTAAGCGAAGCTAACGATTTGTTATTGTATTAAAAACACGTCTTCAAAAATATATAGTATTTTATTTTGATCGAAGATATTTAAAGGATTTTTGAATCCTATGAAAAGAAATCAATGGGGGAGTAATCCCAATAGCAATCCTAACAGACTACCCCAAATAAGTTGAAATAGTAGAAATTAGAGATTAATTACGATGAATATAATTGATAATGAATAGTTGACTACATACCAGAGTGGATGCGTGGTTTTAATACAATCACAATCACGCTTACTCCAACACCAATGGAAAGAACTCAAAGAGAATCTAAATTATCGGAACTCGCGATGCTTAAGGTAATGGTGTATATCCGAACCCAGTTTAGACTGTGAGATTTTGTACGTAACAGCGTTCTCGTCATTAAACATACTACTGGTATGCCTCAATCCTCGGTCTTGTTACGACCAAAATTTCGCAGTCTAAACTCCTTGGGCCTCATGGTGATGCATTTTTGTATTTTACGCGGCAGCAGGACGACGTCATGTCATTCGACCTGCCTAGGACGATAACAAAGTAAAATGCGAAAAGGCGCAGCAGGAGGTGGATTCGGATATGCATCATTACCTTTAACAGCCGATAATTCTTAACGGTTCTCTTTTCATTCTTTTGAATCAAGCGAAGCTAACGATTTGTTATTGTATTAAAACCACGCCTTCTAATATATAGTATTTAGCTTTGATCGAAGAATTGTAAATAATAGATGAATCCTATGAAAGTTGCTTTTAATCAAATATAATTTGATTAAGTATACAGACACACATGATTTGACCTGCAAATTAATATTTCCATTCATTTTGAAAAAGATTACTAACTAATTTTCATTTAATTATAGCAATGATATTATAATACAATAAAACTAGTTATACTTAAATATTACTTAATATCCCATATTTCTCTTGCATATACTGGATATATTTAGTAATATATTTATGTAAGATACTCTATATTGTCAAAATCTGAAATGAATTTAGTTTAAAATCGTATATTTTTCATATTATTTAATCATTTATATCATAGACTACATTTTAATCAATCAATTTAAATAATATTTGGAGGAAAGTATGATTCATAGAAAAAGAAAAACTTTATTAGTAGTGATTATTACACTATGTAGTTTAATTACCGCATGCCAATCAACTCCAACAGATAAAGTAGTAATTAGTAAGGGTGATGATAGTTTATATAGTGTAATAAACCAATCCCCAGTTCAAAAGTTTGATGGAAAATATCCAGCCCCTGATATTTGGAAAGAAACATTGAGTGGTTTAAGTGATGATCTAACGATAAATATCGATGCAAATATAGAAATCTCTGATGTGGATGCATACCCTGTAGCTGAAATAGAGCCTGATGAAATTACTCAGGAAGATGCAGATAAAATAATGGATGTTTTATTTGGAGATACTGAATTATTACTACCAGTTGGTTCTGATATTGATAATCCTACTACCAAGAAGGCAATTGAGGCAGAAATATTAAGATTAAAAAGAATAAAAACAGATCCAGAGTCTAAATTAAATTCTTATTATGAAAAGGGATCAGAAGAATATAATCAAAAATTAACAGAAATAAATGAGTCGATCGAAAGATTAGAAAAGGAACTAGTTAATGCTCCAGAAAAAAATGTTGCAAAAGAAGCTTCTAGGGAATTTGAAAGAATTAGTTTAGAAGGTATTGAAGATTTCTGGCAAATAGAGGGATATCCACAATTAGTTGATGTAAAATCATCATATTTTAATATTACCAAACCAATTAACAAACCATTTTATCTTCAAAATATAGTCTTTTTTAAAAATGCGCCTTATAATATTATTAGTTCAAAAACATCTAATTTAAAGGGAGTTTCCATATCTATAGAAAAGGCTGAAAAAAAAGCTGTTAAACTATTAGAAGATTTAGGAATTAGAGACTTGGAAGTATCCTTAATTTGTTCTGCTTATCAAAGAGGTTTATATGATAGAGATACAATGAAGAATGTATATGATACTCCACAAAGTTATGTTTTTTACTTTACAAAAAATGTTGAAGGTACCCCTATTACTTACCAAGAGTCAAGGCTTAATGCTGAAGAACTTTCAAAGCAATTTGCTCCTATTTTTGGACAAGAAATGATAAGAGTAATTGTTGATGATACTGGAATACTTGAGTTCTGGTGGAGTGCGCCTTCAAAAGTAACAAATATTATCAATTCAAATGTTGAGTTATTACCATATGAAGACATTCAAAAGATATTTAAAGAATACATTCCATTAAAATGTGATTTAGTAAATGATTATCAAGATGATGTGATAATACATAGAACTATAAATATTAACAGAGTTGTCTTAGGTTTAACCCAAGTAATGAAAAAAGATGCTCTAGGAGAATACATGTTAATACCTACATGGAGCTTTTTTGGAAATGAAGTAGATAGGTTTAGTGCTCAACAACCAGGAGGATATATACTAGATGAAAATAATGAATATACCGAAGAATCTGTAGGAAGAAGTTTCTTAACAATAAATGCTATAGACGGCAGTATTATTGATCCTACGGTGGGATATTAGGATATAAAAGTTGGTAAGTAGGAAAGTAGAAAGGGCAGTAACAATAGTTTAACATTGTTGAACTATTGTTAAGTTGTAGTTCAACCACTGTCCTACTACTGGTACATCTTTCTTTTCAGTTAAAAACCTTAATGTAAACCAAAAGGTATTTAGAAAACTCATAGTTGATTATATTATAAAAAATGGTAGTATTGATATAAAAACTCAACGAACATCGCATTAATAAACGTGGTAATGTTATCAATCTATAATGCGAAAAAATAGATAATGCATAGAGAATTATACATTTTATAGAAAATTTGAAGTATAGACTGAGCATTTTGAATAAAAGTAAAAGCACATATATGCTGATCTTCGTTAAAGATTAGACTATTATCAAATGAGTATTTACATGTATGATTTTTTATAGAATTATTTTCTTAAATGAACTTTGAACAAAGTAAAATATACAAATGTTTAGTAATTTCTCATAGAATTATAATTTATAATACAATATAGCAATATAAAAGCAAATATACCATAATATTGTATATTATACTAGTATGTACTGGTTACATATGGTAATATATATGAAAGATACTCAATAACGTTATTGAAGCAAATATTAATAATAAATTGGATAAATAAACCTAATTACATACTTCTTATATAAATTCAAATCAAAATTTATAATGTCATAAAAAAAATAATTTTATATCTATTCAATTCAACTCATTATCTTTTTTATAATAGAATTATTTAACAAAGTATTTTTATTTGTCATTTAAATCATTGACTTCATTACAAATAATTAAGGGACAAGTTTTTTTAAGGGGGTGATTCCAATGTGGAATAAAAAAGTTCTTACAACACTATAGGGCTCCAGAACCCATCGCTTTTTTAAATAGAGCGATACTAGTTATGTAAGAACGTCTAATATTATATCATAAATCAATCAAAATATTATATTAGGGGGAAATTTTTATGTTATATAAAAAGAAAATATTAATTAGTTTTGTTTTACTATTAATTATTCTTATTTCAATTGCTGGAAGCGTTTCTGCTGCACCTGATCGTTGGTATGGTAATTTATCAACAATTAGACAAGGTTCGCATGGCGGATGTGTTCGTGCGGCACAAAATATTTGTAGACATAATCTAGAGTGGTATCATGTAAACGCAGATGGGGCTTTTGGTCCTATTACCAATAGTGCTGTAAGAGAATTTCAAAAGAAGCATCGCTTAGCTGTAGATGGAATAGTAGGGAAATACACTTGGGGAAAGATGCAAGGACAATTATATCATGCATATAATGGCGTATATTGCATAAAACATTTTGATGGTACACCTACAAATGGTACTTATTTTATGAAAAATGGCATAACAAACGACATATGGAATACTTATTCCGAGTATAATTCTGGTTGGTATACATTTTATTAAGATCGTTTGATTTTAGTATAATATTAATGAAATAAGGTAGAGAAATTATCTCTACCTTATCAAATATAATATTTTTTTTGGGAGGATTTAATGAAAATAATATATAAATATGTTTTATTTACTATAATAATTATATCTTTCTTTTTTATATCTGCATGCCAATCAACCCCAACAGATAAAGTAGTAACAAATAAAGGTGATAATAGCTTAAATAAATTAATAAATCAGTCCCCTGTTCCTAATGCGGAGGGAAAATATCCTGCCCCTGATATTTGGAAAGAAACATTGAGTGGTCTGAGAGACGATTTAACGATAAATATCGATGCAAATATTGAAATACCAAATGTGGATGCATACCCTGTAGCTAAAATAGAGCCTGATGAAATTACTCAGGAAGATGCAGATAAAATAATGGATGTGTTAATAAGAGATGAACAATTAATAATGCCAATGGCAAATGATCTTGAAAATCCTACCACAAAAAAAGCAATTGGAGAAGAAATATTAAGATTAAAAGAAAGTATTATCAATCCAAATTCAAATTTAAATTATTTTTATGAAAAAGGTACAGAAGAATATAATGAGAAGTTAGCAGAAATAAATAAAAAAATAGATGTTTTGGAACACGAAATTGTTAATGCACCTGAAAAAATGCCTATTAACAAAATATCACGAAAATTTAAAAGTGACTATCCTGGTTGGTATAATATTAAAGGATATACTCAAACATCTTATATTGATATAGTTAGACCAATTGAAGAACCTTTTTATTGGCAACGAATTGTATTTAATAAAAAGGCATTTCATTCAGAATTCAGCTCTAAGATAAGTAATTTAAAAGGTATTACAATATCACAAGAAGATGCAGAAAAGAAAGCTTATGATTTTTTGAAAAATTTAGGAATAAATAATATGCAAATATCACTAACTTGTTCTGCATATCAGACAAGTTTATTTGATGATAATACAATGGATAACATATATGAAACACCTCAATGTTTTGCATTTATCTTTACTAAAAATGTAGAAGGTATACCTATCACTTATCAAGAAACAAGGCTTGATAGTGAGCAACTTACAAAGCAATTTGCTCCTATCTTTCCTCAAGAAAGTATAAAAGTTATTATTGATGATAATGGAATTTTAGAATTCGTATGGGAGCCACCTTCTAAAGTGACAAATATTCTCAATTCAAATGTTGAGTTATTACCATATGAAGACATTCAAAAGATATTTAAAGA
>JBMNCR010000094.1:0-2017 GCA_049366695.1 Eubacteriaceae bacterium | reverse complement strand
GCAAATTTGTTGTGTATTGTCTTTTTACCGTTTGGTTTTTAGTCCGTTAGCAAAATGTTAGCCAAATAATATTCTTTCCTCAATATATAAATATAAAAGAATTACTTTAATTTAAAATAGATACTAGAGAAGTTATAACCAATGAACCTAGTGCTATGATCGCTGAAATAAGTAAAAATTGCGTATTGACTTGTGATCTAATTTCTGAAATTTCATGTGCAAGCATCTCTCTTACACTAATTAAGAACGGAGAATCTTTTTTAATTTCGCATATATTTTCAATTATTTTTGCAATTTCTATTTCATAGCTCTCATATTCAATATTTTTTATATCTGATCGTAATTTCTCTATTTTATTATTTTCACGCTCAAAATCAGGCATTAATGTATATATATCTGCAATAATCTTCCCGATATCTTGCGTTTTTTTATATCTTTTAATAATATTGATAAACTTCAGGTTATAATATTGGACCAATTCATTTCCGGCGTTATTGATTAATGTATCAATTTTATTATAATCATGGTCTCTAACACCAGCTAGCATTTTAATCGTGTAATAATTAATCAATATACTTCTTATATGGTTATAGATTTCTCTTAAAGCATCAAGCGCAGCTTCATCTATTTTTTCATCTGGCCCTGATAGATATAAAACTATTAATTTGCCATTACTATAAGAATGATATTTAATAAGTTCCCCAATATTATAATCATCATCAGTTTCTTTTAATTTTGATGAATCAATAATATATAATTCTATATTCAATCCGAATGGATTGCGCGTACTAAATTGCACACGATTGTTATTTCCTTTTTTTAATATATTTTCAAGCCATTTATTTAACGCAGAAGCATGTCTTTGGTAATTGATTGAAAACTTTGGCTTTTTTACTCCCCATAGTGTTAAAAATCCATCATATAATAATATTCCCTCAATATCTTCATTTTTAATGGATGCATTTGGATTCTTAGGGTCAATTTCCTTCAAATGATATCTCATAAATGCATATATAGGCTCAAATTGAATTATTTTCAATTCTTTGCCAAAAGTAGGTTTATCATGTATCCAAGTAGAAACAGTATTGTATTGAAGTGATTTGTTCTTGGGGCAAATTATCTTAGTTACATTTTCATCTTTTTTTATATTGCGACAGGCACTTTTTAGATATTTATTTTCCTCCATGTTAAGGTTATATTCATCAGCTCTACTGCATTCCAAAGATACACAACCCGTTTTAATACGATAGACTACTTTAGATGTTCTCTTTAGTTTATTATATTCATTCATTTTTTACCCTATAGCAGAGATTATCCTATTAATTTTCGGATTATATCATAATGTAACAAGTAATATTATCTATTATAATACTATTACGACATATTAATTAATCTTTTATATATAAATATATAAAAGAATGTTAGAAAACACACAGCTAATAAGAAATAATATAACTGAATAAAGTTTTGAAATAGGGAGTAATAAGATAATTGGTAGCGCATACGGGATTCGAACCCGTGATCTCATCCTTGAGAGGGATGTGTCCTAGGCCACTAGACGAATGCGCCTTGTGAAAACGTTGCCGGATAATGTTAAACGACCGTCAAAAGCAACATTATAGCTTATTATATCGAGGCTTTTTTGTCAACGTAAATCAGCTATAAACAGCCTTGGCAGGGAATAGTTTACATAAACATTAGTTCTGGCTATTGATATCCAGCTGTACTCCGGACGAAGCATAATAACGCCAGATTTTGAACAGGCTGTTCTCATGCATGTACATAGTAAACGACATGGAGAACTTTTCATCCTCGGAAGCCAGTTTAGTAATATCGACCCAGTATTCCAGTTCGATTACCTGGTCGATTTGTGTATTCATATTCGGGTACTTGATAACAACATTATTCTCGCCGAAACCTATTTCACGGTTGAAGGGATTTTCATAATTTCCGGAAGGGTCTTCATAAAGAAAAGCTTCCGAAGGAATGATATTATCGAAACTCATAACCAATGATG
>JBMNCR010000093.1:0-3385 GCA_049366695.1 Eubacteriaceae bacterium | reverse complement strand
TCTTCGAGTTCTTTCCATTGGTGTTGGCGTAAGCGTGTTTGGATTGTATTAATAGATACGCCTAAATAAATTATGTAACCAGGTATTGAGTTTGTTTTTTTCATGCGATTGCCCTGTACAAGGGGTAGGAATAATAGCAATTTTTCTATGCATCAAATATTTGTTTTAATTTTATATGCAATTAATATATTTATTGTAAAATACTTCAAATTGTGTTATTGTGCATATTAATTAAGTAAATAAAACATCTATGTTATAATAATGTATATTTGCTGTAAGGAGTCAATGTAAACACTTATATTAAATTTAAAACCTTTTATTTTTTTTATATTAAAAATTAGTAAAAAAATTAAAACATAATTGTATAATATTTAATACCAAAACTAAAAGTGTTGCTAAATCATTATAGGTATTTGTTAATAGACTATAAAATATGAGTAGGTGGCAAAGTATATATGATACTATAAAAAGGCTAGCGTGTTGTTTCAGAATAATATTGAAATAAACATATTTAAGAAACATACTTTAATATAAAACAAAGGAGAAATTTACAAATGTTAAGTTACAGGAACTTCCTGGTGTAGAGCTAAATGGGGTGGTTTAGAAAGATTTAATCATGGAAGCTATATCCCTTATTATTCTAGTTCTTCATATGGTCTTCATAGATGAACATATAAAAAAAAATTGAAGGAGGTATTGTTTTATGAGAAAAAAATTACTACTCGTGATGTGTATACTATTAATTGCAACTGGATTATATTATTCCATATCTAGAGTTCCTATGACATCTGCATTTGCTCAGACAACAAACTCTATAGAGAATAAAATGGAAAGCTTAATGACTGAGATAGATGATTTGTCTAAAAACAATGAACAGTTGGCTTTAAACTCAAGTCCTTATGCTTATGTAGAAAATTCTAAAGATTATAAGGAAATTGTTGAAATGGGTGTAAAAGCTGTTAAGCCACTTTATGATTTATTATACAAAAGTCCTGATGCAGGATTGTATGAATATATATTAGCATTAGCTATTCAAGAAATTACTCAACAAGAGTACATATATCATGTGGATTACGGTTGGAAAAATTCACTAGAATTTAGATTATGCTATGAAACTAAAGTTAACAATAGTATAACTGATTTTGAATATATTATGAATGTTAAAGAACTTTCAGAACAGGAAAAAATATCTCGTATTTCAGATTTAGGGTTATTTGCTGTGGATAGCTTATTAGATGAATTAGATAAAAAAGACTCTTTACTATCTGATAAAGTAATTGAAACATCTTTAATTAATATTATTAAAAAAACTTCAAAGTATGATGATAATTTCAATGCACAGTCAATAGCTAATTGGAGAACTGAAAATGAGGATGCATATAGATATTTAAAAGTTCTCAACAAAACAAGATATAGTGATTAGATTGTTGTATCTAATATAATAATATTTTTTATTTCCTTATATTAGATTTATACGAAGCTATTATATATAAGTATAATTCTATTATATGGATTTTTTATTGAAATTAATACTTTAGCTGCAGCAATCACATGAACAGTTATTCAAGGTTAGATTTTCTATATTATTTAACTAGAAACAATATTTATAACTACTAATACATTTTAAATAGTTTATGAATTATTTTAGTTTTTTTTGAATACAATATCAAAACCATATTATAACAATTGATAAATTGATCTCATGGAGCACAGAACAGCTAATATTACTAAATGTTTTCACTATTGAGTTAAAGAATATTTCATCCATACTCGCTTTAAATTGTTTTATATTTCTGCTCATCTTTTTCTGAATAAACTATAGTCTTCTACTTTTTAACAGAATCTTAATGTCTATAGCTTTTTCATCCACTAAAGTATTCACATGAATTTCTAATAATAATTTTGCAATATTATGGTGATTATTATCTTTAATGTACTTAATATTTCTATATTGTTAAAACTTGTTTTTCTCATCATAAGATTCTTCAAATCTTTTTATAAATATAAATTTAGATCAAATAAAATACTATATAGAGTATCTAGGCGTATTATTACTACAATAACAAGATCCCGCACATAAACTAATATATTGAAACATTATAAGGTGCATTAAATTAACTTAGTTTATATTATTAAATTAAAAATCTTTCTTATGTGCCGGACAAGACATTAGCTTCGCTTAATTCAATAGAAGGAGAAGATAACCGTTAAGAATTTGTCGGCTGTTGAAGGTAATGATGTATATCCGAACCCGGTTTAGACTGTGAGATTTTGTCCGTATCGGCGTTCTCGTCAATTAACATACTCATGGTATGCCTCTTTCCTCGGCCTTGTTACGATCAAAATCTCGCAGTCTAAACTCCCTAGACCTCATGGTGATGAATTTTCGTATTTTACGCGGCAGCAGGACGACGGCATGTCCTTCGACCTGCCTAGGACGATAACAAAGTAAAATGCGAAAAGGCACAGCAGGAGACGGATTCGGATATGCATCACTACCTTAAGCAACGTGAGTTCCGGAAATTTATGTTATCTTCGAGTTCTTTCCATTGGTGTTGGCGTAAGCGTGTTTGGATTGTATTAATAATACGCCTAAATCAAGTATGTAACCAAGAATTAGGTTTATTTTTTCATGCTATTGCCACGTATTCTATTATTATTGTTAATTGATACAGTAAATAAATGTAATTTAATTTTCTTTTTTGAACCGTTCACGCATGATTTACGACCGTTTACGCATAAACTATAGAAAAAAATCACAAATATAGATAAAATTATTATGCTATCTGAGGAGTAGCACGCAATAGAGTGTGATGTTTCCTCAAACGTAACCTTATTCTATAGAAGAACGAAAATGGTGTGAATAGCCGTATGCCTAAATAGGTCACTTACTGTGATGCCTATGTTTGCTTAAGTAGAATTGATTAAGTAAATAAATTTTATATCAAAGGTGTGTTTTGTGAACGGAAAATAGTTATAAAATTATTATGTTATTTGTAGTATTTACTATGTTAGTATCATTATCTTGCAGTGTATTAGCCTATGATACATTTAATGATCATGTATTAAAAGGAGGTGTGGGTAATTATGGTTATAATAAACGTTATTTTTATATAGCCTCATCTGCTTCAGGTTATACAACATATATTAATTATGCAATGAATGATTGGATTTATACAACAAGTAGATTAGGAATTACAACTCCTATATCTTGGCGCCGTACATATACTCAATCGTCAAGTGTGATGGATTTTCATGTGACTAGTAGATATGATACAGGAATTTTTGCTGCAACAACTTTCTGGAGGTATTCTACACAATATAATCCTTACTATTCAAATTGGGGGTGGGGTAAAATTGAAATTGAGACAGATCTTAATTCGTT
>JBMNCR010000092.1:20320-50982 GCA_049366695.1 Eubacteriaceae bacterium | reverse complement strand
AAAATTATTATACTTAATAACAAAAGATTCACTCACAAAAACACTAGGGACGGTTCCCGGCGCTTCATTGGTGAAACGCCGGGAACCGTCCCTAGTGTCTTGCTTTATCAAAATTCTATAATTTATTAATATGTTCAATGCTTAAAAAAATTATGTTTTCTAATCTTTCAGTCTTACCTGTTAAATACAAATAACCTATTAAAGTTTCAAAACCTGTAGCCATCTTATAGTCGATTAATTGAGTATTTTTAGGTATAGTATTTGACGTTGAATTTCTACCCCTTTTTACAAATCTTTTCTCTTCTTCGTTTAATTCATCAAAAATATTATTTATTATATCTGCTTGAGAAGTTGCTTTAACATATCTAATACATTTTGCATTTATATCCTTAATTCTTAATTGATTATTTAAAATTAGATATCTTCTAATATAAACCTCATATATGGCATCACCAATATACGCTAAATGTATGGGTTTCAATAGATTTACTTCCTCTATAGATATTGTTTTATTAAAACTATCTTTTATTTCATTCATCATCTAATCCGTCTCCACTTTACTCCTTCTCTTGTATCTTCTAAAATTATCCCTTTATCTTTTAATTCTTCTCTTATATCATCAGATAATTTATAATCTTTATTCATCCTAGCTATTTGTCTTTTTTCAATCATTTCCTCTATTTCTACATCTAATAATTTATCTTCTTTTTTCACCACAAGCCCTAATACATCAGTCAACTCATTAAAAATTTCAAAAGATTCTTTCACTACCGTTTTAGAACTTTTTTCATCTATATTAGTATTGATTTCTCTTACTAATTCAAAAATTACTGCTAGTGCTTCTGATGTATTTAAATCATCTTCCATAGCAGTTTTAAAACGTTCATTATAACTGCCTAAAGACATTGTCCAATTTTCTTCATCAGAAGTTATTTTCACTTTATTATTATTATTAAGATAATAATCCAAATTATTTCTAGTATTATATAACCTCTCTAACGCAGATTTAGATTGCTCTAATAATTTCCTACTAAAATTAATTGGATTTCTATAATGAGCTGAAAGCATAAAAAATCTTACAACTTCTAAATCAAATTCTTTTGATATCTCTCTTACAGTAAAAAAATTGCCTTTTGATTTAGACATTTTTTCATTATTTATATTGATATATCCATTATGCATCCAATAATTAGAAAACACTTTACCACTTGCTCCTTCGGACTGAGCAATCTCATTTTCATGATGAGGAAAAATTAAATCTTGCCCTCCTCCATGAATATCAATTGTATCACCTAAATATTTTTGACTCATAGCAGAACATTCTATATGCCATCCCGGTCTTCCTTTTCCCCATGGACTTTCCCAAGAAGGTTCACCTGGTTTTTCCTTTTTCCATAAGGCAAAATCTAAAGGATTTTCCTTTTCATTGTTTATTTGTATTCTAGCACCTTGTACTAAATCTCCAATTTCTTGTTTAGACAATTTGCCATATTTCTTAAATCTTAAAACTCTATAATACACATTACCATCTACATTATATGCCATGTCTTTTTCTATTAGTTTCTCAATCAACTTAATAATAGCATTTATATTTTCACTTACTTTCGGATGTAATGTAGCTCTTTTTATCCCTAATGAATCAGCATCTTTAAAATATTCAGTAATATATTTTTCAGATATTTCACTAGGATTAACTCCTTCTTCAATAGACTTATTAATTATTTTGTCATCTACATCAGTAAAGTTTTGTATATACTCTACTTTATAGCCGATATATTCAAAATATCTTCTTAATACATCAAAAATAATAAAAGGTCTTGCATTTCCTATATGGAAATAATTATAAACAGTAGGCCCACAAACATACATCTTTACTTCTCCTTTGTTTATAGGCTTAAAAATATCTTTTCTATGGTTCATAGTATTATATAATTTCATTTATTACTCCTTTCATTATAAAATGAAATTTTTCTTAGTTATAAATTATTTATGCTCTTGATTCTATCAATACTACAGCATGACTTGCTATTCCTTCTTCCCGACCAGTAAAACCCAACTTTTCTTCTGTTGTAGCTTTAATATTAATATCTTCAAAAGGCATTCTTAAAACATCAGAAATTTTTTTTCTCATATCATCTAAAAATGGTGACATCTTAGGATTTTCAGCTACAATAGTAGCGTCAATATTACCGATTTTATAGTTCTTTTTTTCTAACAAAGTATAAACATGACTTAGTAATAATAAACTATCTATATTTTTATACTTATTATCGTGATCGGGAAAATGTTTTCCTATATCACCTAAAGCCAATGCACCAATTATTGCATCCATAATAGAGTGTATTAATACATCTGCATCAGAATGTCCTAATAATCCTTTTTTATAAGGAATTTTCACTCCCCCAATTATCAAGTTCCGACCTTTTATCAATTTATGAACATCATAACCTATTCCTATTCTCATTAATGTCTCCTTCAAAATTCTTCAACTTATAAGTTCTTGATTATAATATCTTTTGTCATTCATGAAATTCTTTATAAACCCTAAAAGGCTTAGTTACCACTCTATACGGAAAGCTTTTTAAAAATCCAGTTAAATCCTTCTCCATTTCCTTTGTAATTCTAACAGGTTTAGTTAAAACTCTATGAATAAACTCTTCTTTAAAATGTTTTTGTACATAATCTTGATCAATTTTTACTTCTATACCACACTTTTTACATCTTATTTGATTTATATGATTATTTTTATATTGTATGGTGTGGTTAGTTTCTTCATTACAGTGTATACAATATAAGTAAGCGTCCATATGAGAATTTGGCATACTTTTCACTCCTTTATCATATTGATTATATAAATTATAACATATATATTTTTTTACTGTTTATTTTATTAAGTGCAAAAATATTTTAACATACTATTAATTTTAATCATTCACTTTTTAGTTATTATATTAATAAAATATTAAAAAAACTTATATAAGAAATAATTATATCATGAATTACAACATATTATATAGGAGGGTCAATATGAATATTAGTTCTATTGCTAAAGAATTAGCAAATGAAATGATCAATACTAAAGAATATCATATAATGCAAACTAAAAAAAACAAATTATTTTCGAATGTACAAATAGGTAAATCAGCAAAAATATATCGTTCTAAGCAATTCAAAATAATAAATTCCGATTTGTCACCTGATAAAAAACAAAAAATGATGATAAATCTAACAAAAGAACATATGAAACTATTAAATTCTACCGAAATGAAAGAATATATGCGTTCTATTGATGATTTTCAAAAGCAAGTATTTAATTTATTTAGTTCTTTAAATAAAGAAATAAACAAAATAGTAAATGGGTGATTTCAATGATAAATAATTTACAATCAAATAAATTTAAAGACAAAGAACCTGCCGAAACAATAATGAATATAAGGAATATTCTAAACAAGCTAGATATTATACCCATAGAAAAAAAATGGCATACCTATAATAATTACCATTCAGTAAATTTAGATTTGCCTGAAATAGGAATCAATGTAAACGGAAAAGGTAGCTCATATTATTATGCTCTAGCTAGCGCTTATGGTGAACTTATGGAACGACTACAAAATTTCACTTTCTTTAAATTTAATAATCCAATAGATAGAAAAACTATGACCAAACATTCTTTCTTTTATGCACCTGACGAAAAAAAATTTACTCTTGAAGATTATGTAAATTTTGATTGTCAATGGTTAGAAAATCAAAATAATAAAGATAATAGCTTTATTTCTATACTTAAAAGTATATATAGTAAAGATATTTTAACCTTATCATATGTAAATTTATTTACAGAGAAAATATCATATATTCCTGAAAAACTAATTTCATTAATGTATATGTCTAACGGAATGTGTGCAGGGAACACTAAAGAAGAAGCTCTAATCAATGGACTTTCAGAAATAATAGAACGATATGTTAATATTTATACTTATGAAAATGAAATATGTCCACCAGATATACCATATGACTTCTTGAATAAGTATCCTAAAATTAAACTAATGTTAGAATATGTTAATAACAACACTGAATACAATTTGTTTTTAAAAGATTTATCCCTAGGGCAAAACCTACCAGTAGTATCAGCTGTATTAATAAACAAATCTAACCATTCATACTTTATAAAATTCGGATGTCATCCTATCTTTGAAATAGCTGTTGAAAAAGCCTTGACTGAATTGTTTCAAGGTCAAAGTTTAAATAGTATTATTGGATTATCTACATTTAAATGCAACATAGATAAAAAACAAAATAAATTAATAAATATTTTAATAAATGGTATCGGAGAATATCCCAGTAGTTTTTTTTATAATAAGCCAGATTATGCATTTAAACCATTTCCTTTAAAAGATGCTAATAGCAATATACGATTATCTAATTATCTAATTAATTTAATAAAATTTAAAAATTATAATATTTATATTAGAGATGTTTCCTTTCTAGGTTTTCCTACATATCATTTAATAGTACCTGGATTAAGCGATATACAGTCATTAAAAGACAATACAACTATGAATGATTCTAATAATTTACTAAAAATAAAAAAAGTTTTTCTAAAAGGTTATGATTATAACAAGTTAGTAAATATTTTTTTAGAGAATCATTATTCTTTATTAATAAAACCTAATAATATTATGGGTTTTATTAATGATTCTTTACCATGGTATTTCAGATACATGGGATTGTATTTAACAGTACATTTCTTAAGTGAAGGTAATTATAGTATGTCCTATGAAATGTTAGACACATTTCTAAAATTAGTAGATTCATCTACATATAAAATGTATGATTTAACCTGCTGCTTATTGCACTATATAGGTATGAAAAAAGAGCATACTAATACATTCACTATAAAGAACACACTATTAAATTTTTATAATTCAAAATTAGTAAATAGAATATTCACAGAATTTGAGTATAAAAAAGTTATCATTGAGAAACTTAATTGTTTTGACTGTAAAAATTGTAAATATAATGAAATATGCACTTACCCTAAAAAAAGAGAATTGTACTTAAAGTTAAAAGATTTTTATTTGGATAATCTTATAGATCAATCTAGTTTAATATACGCAAATAAAAAACTGCTGTAATTATAAAAGTTAATAAATACAGATCAGTATAAATATTTTTCATCTCTATAATTCATACTCTTAAAAAATCAAATATTATGTATTAACACAAAAGCAATTAATCCGGTACATAAATTAAGATAAATCTATTTATACTAACCTCATAATAGTTTCCTAATTATTATGATAACTTAAAAAAATCAACATTTTTATTAAATAGATAATTTTAATATTTTTTTACTCTATTCTTGATATTATGTACCGGATTAAATTGTATTTTAAAATTTTACTAAGACATGATACTCGTGATATAACTTTTCAATAATACATATTATTCATCATCGTATCATTCATACAATCTGTACCTGACATTCCCGTTCCATACATAAAATTATAACCTTGTAACATCTGCATAAACATAAAACTTAACATGTAACACATTGTAGTTATACATCCCATTGCCCCCATACACGGAGCTCCATAAGTAAAATAATTCCCATACATAGGAGACATTCCATTCATATCTTGCATCGGGTTCATTCCATACATTGGATTCATCCCATTATTTTGCATCGGGTTCATTCCATACATAGGATTCATCCCATTATTTTGCATTGGATCCATTCCATACATTGGATCCATCCCATTATCTTGCATTGGATCCATTCCATACATTGGATTCATCCCATTATCTTGCATTGGATTCATTCCATACATTGGATCCATTCCATTATCTTGCATTGGATTCATTCCATACATTGGATCCATTCCATTATCTTGCATTGGATTCATTCCTTGCATAGAATTCATTCCTTGTAATCCTTCAATATCAACAACATTAGGTACATAATTTACTCCATTATTTACATTAGGTTTCTCCAAAACTCTACTCACCTCCATAGATGTGAACCTCTACTATAATATACGTAATATGTCCTGTAGTGTGAGTAACATTTAAGATAAAACCCACATGTAAATTATTCATAACTTTTTACACTTAGTATTAAATTTTGATATCATACTATAACAATAAATAACTACTTTGAATACTTATCAATTATCTCAATTATCTCATCTATCTTTTCACTTTCTGTACCCATTTCAAAAGCTTCTTTAACACAACTCCTAATATGATTATCTAAAAGACGTAAGTTGGCCTTTTTTAATAATGCCTGCACTGCCAAGATTTGTTTTGAAACATCTATACAATACCTATCATTATTAATCATTTTTAAAATCCCTTCTATCTGACCTTTAGAAGTTTTTAATAAGTTAATAATTTCATCATCTTTTTTCAAATAAATATACCTCCAACATAATTATTCTACACTTATAACTTCATAACCAACTTCATCAATTACATCGAATATCCTTTTATTCTCAATATCTATATTTGAATCTATTTGTGCAAATTTCTCTTCTAAATTCACTTTAACTGTTATTACTCCTTCAATTGCATTCAATGCACTCTTCACTCTAGCTACACAATGATCACAACTCATACCTTCAATAAATATTTTTTTTATCATTTTTATCATCCTCTACTCCTAGTATTGCTTTTAAAATTTATTAAAATCTTATTAAAAAACTACGATTCAGGCTTAAATTTTTTCAATCTCAATGCATTAGATAATACTGAAATAGAACTAAATGACATAGCTGCAGCAGCAATTATTGGATTTAATAAAGGTCCTCCAAAAATATATAGTATACCCGCTGCCACGGGAATTCCAGCAGTATTATATCCAAAAGCCCAAAAAAGATTTTGTTTAATATTCTCTATAGTTTTTTTGCTTAATTGAATTGCCGTTGCTACGCTTATTAAATCACTGTTCATAAGCACTATATCTGCAGATTCCATAGCGACGTCAGTTCCAGATCCAATAGCTATTCCAATATCAGCTTTAGCTAATGCGGGAGCGTCATTTATTCCATCGCCAACCATAGCTACTTTTTTATTTTCTTGTTGCATTTTTTTTATTTCATTCGCTTTGTCTTCTGGAAGCACTTCAGCTAAGACTCTATCTATACCAACTTGTTTTGCAATAGCTTGTGCAGTTCTTTTATTATCACCAGTTATCATAACCACTTGAATGTTCATTTTATGCAATGCCATTATAGCTTTTTTACTGTTCTCCTTTACAACATCTGCCACCGCAATGATTCCCGCGAACTTTTTATCTATCGCAATAAACATAGGGGTTTTTCCTTCTTCTGCTAACCTATCAGATTCATCATGTAGAGTTATTTGTATTTTTTTATCATCAAACAGTTTCTTATTTCCTAGTAATACAATATTTTCATCTATTTCAACTTCTATTCCATGTCCAGGAATTGCTTTAAAACTTCTAAGTTTCTTAAATTCTAGATTATGTTCCTTTGCATAATTTACTATGGCTTCTCCTAAAGGATGTTCCGAGCTTTTCTCAGCAGAAGCAGCTAATTGTAATATGAAATTCTCATTATACCCTAATGTAGGAACAATATCAGTAACCTTTGGCTTTCCTTCTGTAATTGTTCCGGTTTTATCAAAAACTATAGTATCAATTTTATGCGCAACTTCTAGTGCCTCTCCACCTTTAATCAAAACACCATATTCTGCACCTTTCCCAGTACCAACCATAATTGCAGTAGGTGTAGCTAATCCAAGTGCACAAGGACACGCAATAACTAATACTGCTATAAATATTGTTAAAGAAAATACTAGAGATTCTCCTGAAATATACCAACCTAATCCTGCAATAACTGCTATCAACATTACGATTGGAACAAAATATCCAGAAATAATATCTGCCATTTTAGCAATAGGTGCTTTTGAACCCTGAGCATCTTCTACTAATTTAATTATTTGTGCTAGAGCAGTATCTTTACCTACCTTATTCGCTTTAAATCTAATACTACCATTTATATTTATGCTAGCTCCTATAACTTGACTTCCTATATTTTTTTCGATGGGTATGCTTTCACCAGTCAACATTGACTCATCAATAGAAGTTCTTCCCTCTACAACTATACCATCAACAGGAATTTTGTCTCCGGGTTTTACAACTAATACATCACCTACTTCTACTTCTTCAATAGGTATAATTATTTCTCTATTTCCTTGGATAATAACTGCTGTTTTCGGAGCTAAACCCATTAGTTTTTTTATGGCTTCAGATGTTTTTCCTTTAGAAACAGATTCTAGATATTTACCTAGTAAAATCAAGGTTATTATTACCCCCGCAGTTTCAAAATACAAGTCCATTGCATATTTACTATTCCCTTGATATATCTGACATATAGAAAATAATCCATATATAAATGCAGCACTAGTACCAACAGCTATTAACGAATCCATATTAGGTTGAGCTTTAAACAACCTACTGAAACCTATAGTATAAAATCTATTACCAGCAATCATTACTGGGATAACTAAAGCTAGTTGAATTAACCCAAAATTCAATGGATTCATTTCTGGCATTATTATTGTAGGCAACTCTAACCCTAACATGTGCCCCATAGCAATATATAATAAAGGAACACTAAATATAGAAGATATTAAAAATTTTGTCCATAATAATTTAATTTCTCTTTCACGACGGTGTTTTTCATAATCAATCTGTTCCTTTGTTTCAATATCTAAAGCTTTGTACCCTGCCTTAGTTATCGCTTCTTTTATTACATACATTTTAACTTTTGATGGATCATATATAATTTTAGCTTTTTCTGTAGCATAATTCACACTTATTTCGATAATTCCATCAATTTTACTTATTGCTTTCTCTACAGCTTTAGCACATGCAGAACAGGTCATTCCTGATATAGGTATAGAAACTTCTTTATTAACTATTGGATTTATTACTTTGTATCCTGCCTTTTCGACGGCATTTTTTATTTCATCCAGATTAGTTTGTTCTGCATTATATTCAATAGTAAGTTTTTCTGTAGCATAATTTACACTAGCAGAATCAACGCCTTCCAACTTACTAACTCCTTTTTCTACAGCTTTAGCACATGCAGAACAAGTCATACCAGATATATTTATATTTTGTTTTTTCATAAGATACCTCCTTTGCATTTACACCCCCTACACCGGGGGGGTGTAATCATAATTTAATTCTACCATAATTATTATAATTGTCAATATACAGCCACAGCGATAACATGAACATTTGTTCAAAGTTAAAAACTATCTAGAGTATATATGCGTATTGTCAATTCAATAGCAAAATATTAGCTTCGCTTAATTCAAAAGTGGCAAAAGTGAACCGTTAAGAATTATAGGCTGTTTAAGGTAATGGTGTATATTCGAACACGGTTTAGACTCCCTATATCTCATGGTGATGCATTTTCGTATTTTACGCGGTAGCAGGAAAACGGCATGTTCTTCGAGCTGCCTAAGACGATACAAAGTAAAATGCGAAAAGACGTAGCAGGAGGCGTATTCGGATATGTATCATTACCTTATGCATCGAGTTTACGACTATCTATAATTAAAATAATTACGAATATAAATAATATTATTTACTTTATAAAAGTATATTATTAAAAATCGTTTTCCACTTTCTACTATTCCACTTTTCATGGTGTTGGTGTAGACGTATGCATGCTTGATTTAGTACATATTATAGTCTTAAATATCCACCATATGTACCGAATGCGCTAAATTTAGTATGGCAAACTCTCCCATAAAAAAATGAGATGGCACACTCCCATCTCACTTCCCAATTCCCCTTTTCACTTCCCACTAGGTAAATGTATAGCTTCTCCTATAGCATCATGTGCTGCTTCCATAATAGTTTCTGATACAGTAGGGTGTGCATGAATCGTATCAGTTAACTCTTCAATCGTTCCTTCTAACTTCATAATTGTAGCTGCTTCACCAATTATTTCAGTTGCACTTGGCCCTATTATATGCACTCCTAGAATTTCACCGTATTTCTTATCTGCAATTACTTTTGCAAATCCTTCCGTTTCCCCCATAGCCAATGCTTTTCCACTTGCTGTCATAGGAAATTTTCCTACATTTACATCTCCATATTTTTCTTTCGCCTCTTTTTCAGTTAGCCCTACTGAACCGATTTCTGGAATTGTATAAATACAGCTTGGAACAATATTATAATTCATTTTTTTACAATGCCCCATGGCATTTTCTGCAGCTTTAATTCCTTGAGAAGATGCAACATGAGCCAATTGGATTTTGCCAGTTACATCCCCGATTGCATATATACTTTCAATAGAAGTAGCTAAATTATCATCAACCTTTATATTTCTATCCATATCCATATCTAAATTTTGCAATCCATCTAAATTGGATTTCCTGCCAATTGATACCAATACCTTGCTTGCATCTATTGAAGTATTTTCTTTCCCCGAAATATCAACACTATAATCATTTTCACCTTTTTTATTTACTCTTTCAACTTTACATTCAGTCAATATTCTAATACCTGACTTACTTAAAGAATCAGACAAAGTTGTAGATACATCAAAATCCATATTTGGTATCAATCTTGGTTGCATTTCAACAATAGTAACTTTGCTTCCAAAAGAACTAAATATAGTCGCAAATTCGCACCCAATAACTCCTCCACCAATAATAACTAATTCTTTAGGAATTTCTTTTATATCTAATATTTCCGTACTCGTCAATATTCCTTCCTGATCAAGACCTGGTATTGGTGGAATCAATGGGGAAGAACCTGTAGCAATTATAAGTTTAGAAAACTTTATTAGTTTACCTTTATCTTTTCCATCTTGAATATCAATGGTCATATTTTTATTTACATTTCCTTTACCATAGAATACTTTTATATTATGAGATTTGAGTATACCAGTTACTCCGCCAACAAGTTTTTTTACTACACTATCCTTGTTTTTAATAACTTTTGTCATGTCAATTTCAGGTTCTTGTACCTTTATTCCTCTTCTACTTGCATTTTTGATACTGTGAATAATTTCAGCATTTTTTATTAAAGTTTTCGTTGGTATGCACCCTACATTTAAACAAGTCCCACCTAATGATTCCTTTTCAACTACAGCAACATCTGCTCCTAGTTGTGCCGCCCTAATAGCAGCTACATATCCTCCAGGCCCAGCTCCAAGTATTACTACATCATAATAATTTTTATCAGTTGTTTCATTCTTTTCTTCAACTTCTTTTGCCTCTAATTTTTCTTCACTAGTATGTTTAATATCCTCGACATTTTCCCCTTCTTTTCCTATATATCCTATAACAGCAAATACAGGAAGCACTTCACCTTCTTTTCCTATTATTTTTAAAAGAGTTCCCGAAACTTCTGCTTCAACTTCCATGTTTACTTTATCAGTTAAAATCTCGAGTATAGGATCCCCAGTTTCAACTTTATCTCCCTCACTTTTTAACCATTTTACAATTGTTCCTTCTTCCATATCCATGCCTGCTTTGGGCATTATCACTTCAGTTGCCATATACTAATATTCCTCCTTATCAAAGTAGCAATAAACTAGGTTCTTCTAATAAATCCTTAAAATATTGTAGGAATTGAGCTCCATTTAAACCATCCATAATTCTATGATCTATTGTAACACTCATATTCATTACAGATCTAACCATAGGTTCATCGTTAATAATTCTCATTCTTTTAACCGTAGTGCCAACACTAAGTATTGCACTATTAGGTTGATTGATTATTGAATTAAAACTAATGGTATCAAACATTCCTAAATTACTTATTGTAAAAGTGCTACCTTGCAATTCATCAGGTATTACTTTATTTGAAAGAGTTTTTTTTACGATATCTGTTCTACCCGCCACTATTTCTTTTAGTGTCATATTGTGAGTATTTTTTATCACTGGAACTAATAAACCATTTTCTAATCCTACAGCTATTCCCATATTAACGTAATCATTAATTCTTATACCTTCATCTGTTAATGTGGAATTAACTATTGGATATTTCATTAATGCCTTAGTGCAAGCCATTATAATTATGTCAGTTAATGTTATTTTCTTTTCGGTTTCTTTTAATATAATATCCTTTAATCTTTGTCTTAATTCTAATGCATTAGTCATATCCACTTCTATATTTAACGTAACAGGAGCAGTTTTTCGTAGACTTTCAGTCATTCTATCTGCGATAATTTTTCTTAATCCTGTCATAGGGATTATCTTAGACTTTTTAGTTTCTTTACTAATTTTTGGTTTTTCTTCGATTAGTACTTGATTTTTTTGTTCTGGTATAATTAAGTCACTTTTTGTTATTTTTCCACCAACACCTGTTCCCTTAATACTTGCTAAGTCTATGTTTCCAGCCTTAGCAATTTTTTCAGCAAGTGGTGTAGCTTTTACTGTATTAAATTTTTCTACATCTGTAAGTTGAACTCTCCCTTTAGGACCACTACCAGGTACTATAGCTATATCAACTTCTCTATCTCGCGCTACTTTTCTAGCAGCTGGCGTTGCTCTAACTCTTCCATTTTGGTTCGAAACTTCATTATGTGCAATATCATTTTTTTCTACTATTTCTTTAGATTTGCTTATTTCTTCATCTGATACTATTGTGGTAGATGAATTTGACATATCAATTTTTTCGTCTTCTTGACCGATATAACCTATTACTGTAAATACTGGAAGCACTTCCCCTTCTTCAGCAGTTATTTTAAGGATAGAACCTGAAACCTCAGCTTCTACTTCCATATTCACCTTATCAGTTAATATTTCTAATAAAGGCTCACCAATTTGTACAATATCACCTTCTTGTTTTAACCACTTTATAACAGTGCCTTCTTCCATATCCATACCTGCTTTAGGCATTATGATTTCCGTTGACATATCAAACACTCCTTACCTATTCATCACCTTATAAATAGCATTTTTAATTTTTTCAACACTTGGTACTACAGCTTCTTCTAAATTTCTATTATATGGAATTGGAACATCTAAACCACCTAATCTCATTATTGGAGCATCTAAATAATCAAAAGCTTCACTTTCTGAAATCATTGCAGCAATTTCTCCACCAAGTCCTCCAGTTTTAGCAGCTTCATGTACTACAATAGCCCTCCCAGTTTTCATAACAGAGTTAATTATAGTTTCTTTGTCCATAGGATATAAAGTTCTTGGATCTACTATTTCAACACTTATCCCCTCTTTTTCTACTGCTTCAGCCGCTTCTAAAACTTTCTGCAATATTGTTCCATAAGAAACAATTGTTACATCTTTTCCTTCTTTTTTAATATCAGCTACCCCTAAAGGTATAATATAATCCTCATCTAATGGAACTTCCCCTTTAACTTTATACAAAAGTTTATGTTCAACAAAGCATACTGGATTATCGTCTCTAATTGCTGCTTTTATTAATCCTTTTGCTTCAGCAGGAGAAGATGGAGTTACAACTTTTAATCCTGGTGCGTGACATAACCATGCTTCTAAACTTTGACAATGTTGCGCTGCTGCTCCTGTTCCTGAACCTGCAGGTAATCTCATTACCATAGGTACTTTCGCTTTTCCACCAAACATATATCTCATCTTTGCAGCTTGATTTACTAATCCATCCATGGCAATAGTAATAAAGTCCATAAACATCATTTCGCAAATTGGTCTTAACCCCGTTGCTGCCGCACCAGCTGCAGCTCCAGAAATAACTGCTTCAGATATAGGTGTATCTTTTACTCTTTCTTCACCAAATTCATCCATCATACCTACGGATAAGCCAAAAGCACCTCCATATAAACCAATATCTTCTCCAAAGAATATTACATTTTCATCAAGTCTCATTTCTTCACTCATGCCTAATCTAATAGCATCTTTATATGTCATTTCCTTAGTTTTCATTATAATTACCTCCTTTATGCATATACATCTTCTGTTACAGATTCTAAAGACGGCTCAGGAGAATTCTTTGCAAATTCTACTGCTTCATCCATGGTTTTTTGAGATTTATCTTCAACTTCAACAATTTCATTTTCACTAGCTATTTTGTTTTCCAATATATATTGTCTTAATCTTCTTATTGGATCTTTTGATTTCCATTCTTCCACTTCTTCTTTAGTTCTATATGCTTGAGCATCACTTTTTGAATGCCCCAACCATCTATATGTCTTGCTTTCTATAAGCACTGGTCCTTTCCCACTTCTTACGTGTTCAGCTGCTTTTTCAACTGCTTCATAAACTTCAATTGCATCATTTCCATCTATTACTATGCCTGGGATACCATAAGCCTTAGCCCTATCTGCTATATCTTTTATATTCATATGTTTTTCTATGGGCGTAGACATTCCATATAAATTGTTTTCAATATAAAATATTACGGGAAGTTTCCATACTGAAGCTAAATTTAGTGATTCATGAAAATTACCTTCATTTGTAGATCCATCTCCTGCAAAGCAAAGAACTATCTTTTTTGTCTTTTTGTATTGTTGAGTGAGTGCAGCTCCAACAGATATGCTATATCCTCCCCCTACGATTCCATTAGCTCCTAAGTTACCATTTTCCACATCCGCAATATGCATTGAGCCACCTTTACCTTTACAGTATCCAGTTTCTTTTCCTAGTAATTCTGCAGTAATTCTGTTTATATCTAAGCCAAAACCAATTACTTGAGAATGTCCTCTATGTGTTGCAGAAACTAAATCACCTTTTTCTAATGCCATACAAGATGCAACTCCTGAAGCCTCTTGTCCTACTGATAAATGAGTAGTCCCATGAACCATTCCTCTTGAAAAAAACCATGCAACTTTTTCTTCAAAGTGTCTTGCTACATTCATTCTATAGTACATTTCTAAAACATTCTCTTTATTTAGAGCCATTTTTATACCTCCTTGAATATATGTTTGTTTTATAAGTTTATTTTTTCATTAATGCAATAGCAGTATCTGAATCTGTTATAAGTACATCTACTAATCCACCTTTGATCCCTCCATATATAGCATTAATCTTTTCTCTTGTGCCTGATACACAAATTTTTAATGGTATTTTTTTCATCACATCAAGTTCAGGACATATTAACCTCTCATAAAATGGAGCATCAATAATATTTCCATCAATATCAAAATACCTAAACAAAAAATTACCGACTGCTCTATGTTTAATTAAATATGCTAAATCATCTTCTCCTAAAAGTCCTTCAACAAAAGGAGTAACTGATTTACCTAAACTAGCAATACTGATCATAACAATATCACACGATGTAATTTTTTTTATTACCTTATTCACAGTAGATTCTTGCATCAATACTTTTTTGGCATGAGCATTATCTACAATTAATGGATTATGCATCAAATAGGGTTTTGCACCAAGTTTCAATGAAATTTCACGAGTAATTTCTCCTGATTGTCTTGATAAATCACCATCAAAAAAATGACCATATGGAAAAACTCCTCCCGCTAACTGAACTATAGATAGATTTAAATTTTTTCTTTCTCTAATAATATGTTGAGTAACATATGTTAAAGTTCTTCCCCAAGCAATACCAATATTGCTATTTGGTTTAACAATTCTATCCAAATATTGTGCTCCTACTTTTCCTAAAGCATTTAAAGTCAAGTGGTTTGTTTCTTGAGTAGAAACCACAACTACTTCCTTTAGATTAAACTTTTTTTCTAAATCTTGTTCTAAATCAATATATGTATCCATAGACTCATCAATACTAATTTTCACAATTCCCTCAGGAATTAATTTTTGCATTAAACGCCCTACTTTTTGTCTAGATAATGACATCCTGCATGCTATTTCTTCCTGTGTTAATCCATCAATATAATAATATCTAGCGATTTTAATTAACTGCCTTTTTACTTCTTTTTTCAATTGCCTCACCTCATCTCCGATCATTTGCTCATTGTTTGAGAATTTGTTCAATTGTATAATAACATTAACAATACTATTTTTCAATAGGTATTACAATTGTATACAGTTTTTTTTTATGTATTGTTTGAACATCTTTCCTCAAAAGTATTTACGTGGTAATTTACTTATATTATATTCCATTTACTGGCAACAACAAATCATATTTAACGTTTTTTTATTAGAATACTGAAAAGCTAGTTTATTGTTTAATAAAATTCTCTGAATATTTGCATAAAATTCTAACTGAAAACTTTTTTAATAGCATTTTTCACAAAAAAAATCTATCGAACACATTTAATGTATTCAATAGAAAATTTCTGTATATATTTTTGTTTAATTAATTTAATCCCAATATTTATTTAAAACTGATTTAATAGTTGAGTAACAATCTTTATCTTGATAAAGTATGCTATACAGTGCGTTTAACAAAGGCAACCCTTTTTTAGGCAATGTTCCTTTTACTCTTAGTTTTAGGGATAAATTATAACCAAATTCTATTGCCGGATAACCTTCAACAGTAATATCTTCATCTTTCATTTTTTTTATTGCTTCACTACTTGTTAATCCTCCACCAACTACTTCTCCTAAAAGCCTATTTCTTCCTGCTTCACCTGTAACTTCAAGATCTCCAATTCCTGGCAATCCAATAACAGATTCTTTACATCCCCCTAATGCTTCAGATAAATTCATCATTTCTTCTACTGCTATAGTAAATAATGCAGATTTTGTATTGTTATGACTATACCCATTTATTTCTTTGAATCCTTCAGCAAATCCCAATGCCACCGCATACGCATTTTTCATAGCTACAGATATCTCTGTTCCTATAACATCTTTATCTATTTTTACATTATAAACATCTGTTTGAATAACTTCTTTAAATTCTTTAGCTGCATTAATATCTCCACATGCATAAACTACATTTGTAGGTGTTTCATAAACTACTTCATTAGCTTTACACGGCCCTCCCACAGCTATTATAGGTATATTTTTTATTCCATCAGGCAATCTTTCAACTAAAATTTCCGGCAAAATTACAATTTCTTTATTCTTATTATAATTAAAACCTTTCGATACGGTAGCTATAAGCATATCACTCTTTAGATATGGTACAACTCTTTCAAATACTTTACCAAGCGCATCCGATGTGATTGCCATAATTATATATTTACTGGTTTCTAAGGCTTTTTCAAGCTCATTAGAATAATAAAGTTCAATATCTTTAGGTAAAACATGTTTATGTTTAGGATGTACTTTATTATTTTTTAAATCTTCTATAATCATGTCATCTAGTTCAGTACCCCATAGTTTTACTTTATGTCCATTCTTCACTAGAGGAACTGTTAATGCACTTCCCATTGCCCCGGCACCTATTATTGTTACAGTACTCATATAATCCCGCCTTTATTTTCTATATTTATTGTCAATTTCAATTATCTTTTCTACTTTAGGTGTAGAACTTCCATTTACAAACTGGGAATTTAACCATGCTTCAATAATTGTTTTAGCTCTCTCTATACCAATTACTCTTTGTCCCATGGTTATTATTTGACAATTATTGCTTTTAATAGATCTTTCAGCTGAATATACATCATTTGCAACTGTAGCTCTTATTCCAGGTATTTTATTAGCTGTTATAGCCATACCAATACCAGTTCCGCAGATTATTATTCCTCTTTCATTTTTTCCCTCTGCTACAGATTTTGCAATCTTTTCTGCAATAAGAGGATATAATACACTTTCTCCTTCTTCAAGTCCAAAATATTCCACCTCATGACCTTTGTCTTTTACAAAGTCCCTTATAGCATTCTTTAACTGCACACCTGCTTCATCACAACCAATTGCAATTTTCATATAAATACCTCCTTATTTAATTAAAAAAATTAAAAGACCGCAAATAAATCTTAATATTAAGATTCATCTACGGCCTTCACTTTATTCACACGGCTTATAAATTTATAATATCATTTTTGAATAAATAATACAAGCTGTTCTTCATAATGTACACAACAATCACATGAACGGTTAATCATAGTTAGTCTTTTCTTCTATCCAGAAATGTTAGCAAATGCATCTTCTCAGTTATTTAAAACTACTCATTAATTTTATTTTGCACTCCATCATTCCGTAATTATAAATTTATTTTTTCTTTGAATTGTCACGGTTATTCTTATCATTAAATTTTAAATTTCTTTAAAAACTTCGTTTAAAGTAAATATCTACATAAAATATATAGTGTGTTTTAATACAATATCAAATTTTAGCTTGGCTTAATTCTAAAGAAGGAAAAAATAAAAGTTAAGAATTATCGGCTGTTGACGGTAATGGTGTATATCCAAACTCAGTTTAGATTATTTTAAAATAAACATCAACGATATTATGCTATCCATTATTTCCATATTTTTATTAATCTTTTCCTAAGAAAAATCATCAATAAATACCGCTCTAATAGGAGAACCATCTCCATTTTTTATCTTTAATGGCAAAAATGAATACAAACCTATTCTCTTTTTTACACCGGATAAATTGCAAAGATTTTCTACAATTAAAATATTATTACTTAGTAAGATATCGTGAACAGGATAATTATCACTTAATGTTTTATCAACGCTTAATACATCTATTGCTACAATGCTAATACTCAATTTAGAAATATATGATGCACATTCTATTGATAAATATGGGTGAGACAAATAATCGTTTGAATTAAAATATTTATCCATTCCTGTTTTAAATATAATAAAATTGCTTTTCTTAATATCTTCTATATAGTCTTTTATATCTAAAATAGTTATTTCTTCATGAAATTTTTTATAACTTATATCAACTAATACTCCAATACCAATAAAATTATTTATATCGATATCTGTAATCTTAGACCCATTCTTTTTAAAATGATACGGTACATTAATATGTGTACCAGTATGCATTCCAAAATCAAGTTTTGATACATTATAGCCATCCTTTTCATGAGTTAAAAAATCAGATATTGATACCTTGGGATCACCAGGATAAACTTGCATATCATCATTTATCTCATGTGATAAGTCTATAATTTTTTTAATCTTCATCTTCCTAGCACCTTCCCGTATTATTTTATCAATATATTTAACATTTTTTGTGTGCTATTTAAAAAGGCTTTCGTAACCTGATAATGCTCAGTTTCTTCGTATTTAACTTTATTGAAACCTTCTTTTATTTCATAAATAATACAATCTGGATATGCCATAATAATAGGAGAATGGGTCGCAATTATAAATTGGCTATCTTGTTGTACTAATTCATGTATTCTAGAAATCATAGTCATTTGTCTTGTAGGTGACAGAGCAGCCTCTGGTTCATCTAATATGTAAATCCCTTTTCCCATAAATTTATTAATAAGAAGAGATAGAAAAGATTCCCCATGTGACTGTTTATGCAATGATATTCCTCCATAACTATTAATAATTGGAGGTCCTCCTTCGTCTTTATCCAGTTCATCAATATTTGTAGCTACATTATAGAAACTCTCTGCTCTAAGAAAAAATCCATCCTTTGGCATATTGACACCTTTTATCAGCTTAATATAATGATATAATTGCGAATGTGTATTCATGGATGAAAAATTAAAGTTTTTTGTTCCACCTTCTGGATTAAAACCATAAGCTGTTGCAATTGCTTCTAAAATAGTTGATTTTCCAGTTCCATTCTCACCTACAAAAAATGTAACTTTAGGATGAAATTTTAAACTAGATAGATTACGAACAGCAGAGAGATTAAATGGATAATCATGAAAATTAGGTATTTGATTCTGTTGAAGTTCTACACTTCTAATATAGTGTTTGATATGCTCTAAACTCATAAAGTTCTCCTTATTAAATAACGAAATGATCTGCGTTTTATTTGCTTCACCTAATCTTTTTTATTAATTATTGTAATAACTCAGTTTTTGATAGTATATCCAATCATTTGAATTGCTACTAAATCTACTTTTCGCTAATTAATCATAGTTAACTCAGTTATCATAAAATAGGTAATTCATTAATACTTATTTCTAAATATATATTAGAAAAAGGCTCAAAGAAAAAATTCACTTTCGTTGAGCCGGTTATTCTAATAGAATGTATTCTGTTTTTGATAAAAAGTTTGCTTTTAGTATGCAATTTGATTGCTCTTTCTATAAAACTACCCTACCTTCAAATGCTTTTAAAATAGTGACCTCATCAGTATACTCTAAGTCTCCGCCTACAGGTATACCATGAGCAATTCTCGTCACTTTAATCCCTGACGGTTTAATTAATTTTGAAATATACATAGCTGTAGCTTCCCCTTCAATATTAGGATTAGTCGCTATGATCACTTCTTTCACATCCTCTTTTTGAAGTCTTAGTATCAACTCTTTTATCCTTATTTCATTAGGACCTATACCTTCCATCGGAGAAATAACTCCTTGAAGAACATGGTATAACCCTTTATAATCTTTTGTCTTTTCAATTGCAATGATATCTTTCGACTCCTGTACCACACATAAAGTACTCTTATCTCTTTTAGGGTCACTACAGATATAACATGGATCTTCGGAAGTTATATTATAGCATATGGAACAATTGATAGTCTTATCCCTTGCTTCAACTATTGCTTCAGCTAAAGATCTTGCATCATCCTTTGACATTTTTAAAATGTAAAGTGCTAATCTTTGCGCTGTTTTATTTCCAATACCAGGTAACTTACTGAATTCATGTATCAACTTAGAAATAGGTGCTGAATAATATGACATTGTCCACCTCATTTTTAATATAACTCAAAATACCTTCTAAATTCTCTGTGAATATTACTAAAATAATCCTGGAATATTCATTCCACCTGTAATTTTACTCATTTCACCTGCAACCATTTCATCTGCACTTCTCAACGCTTCATTTACTGCTGCTAAAATTAAATCTTCTAACATCTCAATATCATCTTCATCCACAACTTCAGGTTTAATTTTAATGGATACTATGTTTTTCTTGCCTGTTGCAACAACGGTAACAGCTCCACCACCAGATGTAGCTTCTACTTCTTTTTCTTCTAATTCAGCTTGAACTTTTTGCATTTCTTGCTGCATCTTTTGCACTTGTTTCATCATATTTCCCATATTGCCCATACCACCAGAAAATTTATTTTTTGCCATTTACATATCCTCCTTAAAAAAAATATATTTTAATCTTCTATTACATGAACTTTATCATGTCCAAATAGATTTTTTGCTAACTTTACCATATCATTCTCTTCTTCAATTTTACATTGTAATAAAACAGCTTTATTATATATATTATTAATTTCCTCTTCAATAAATGATTTGTTTTTATTAATACTTATTAAATGTATAGAATCTTTTTTATCAAATATTATTTCTACTATGTCATCGTTTTTAATACTCGCTTTACCCATTTGTAAAGATGTACCTACAAGCGGTTTTTTCTTTATTATACTTTTACATATTTTATCCCAATCAATTTTTTCATTGTTTTGAGTGTTAGATCCTACTGATACTAGTTCTTCATTCTTCTCAATTACTTTTTCTCTCTTTTCAGTAGCTTTTTCATTTTTTTCTTTTACTTCTTTTTTATGATTTTGATAAGTATTTGTCTTCAAATTAATACTATGCTGTTTATTTTTTTTCTCTATATCATCTATATCAAAACAACATAACTTTATCATTATAACTTCCATCAATACTTTAGGCAATGTAGAATACTTTATTTTATTTTCCATATCTGAAAGTATCTCAATAAATTCCCCTAAATATTCTTTCTCAATTTTATTTCCTAATTTCATTAAATTTACTTGATTTTCTTCTGTTATTTCATTTAGATTATCAGATTTATTAGTTATCTTATAAATTAATATATCTCTAAAACATAGTATTAACTGATTTACCAATTGACTTATTTCCTGCCCATTTTTATAGGCTTTTTCGAGATAATTTAATCCCCTGCTTACATCTTTATCAATAATAGTTTCAACTATTGAATAAACAGTATTATCATCACTAAGTCCCATTAATTCACGTACATTTTCATAACAAACTTCGTTATTGATACTTATGGATAAACACTGTTCCAATATACTTAAAGCATCTCTCATAGCACCATCAGAATTCTTTGCAATTAATTTTAACGTTTCCTCATGGATTGTGACATTTAATTCTTCACAAATAAAAGACATTTTAGATATTATATCTTTAATCTCTATTCTTTTAAAATTAAATCTTTGACACCTAGATAAAATAGTTGTTGGTAATTTATTGGGCTCGGTAGTTGCTAATATAAAGATAACATGTTTAGGTGGTTCTTCTAATGTTTTTAGTAAAGCATTAAAAGCCTCCTGAGTAAGCATATGAACTTCATCAATTATATATACTTTGTTTGTTCCTAAAGTAGGAGGATATTTGACTTTTTCCCTTAACTCTCTTATTTCATCTACACCTCTATTAGATGCAGCATCTATTTCAATAATATCCATTATACTACTTTTCTCTATATTTTTACATACATTACATATACCACAAGGCTCTCCACTTTCATTTTGTTCACAATTAACGGCCTTTGCAAAAATTTTAGCTGCTGATGTTTTTCCAGTTCCTCTTGTCCCACAAAAAAGATATGCGTGAGATATTTTTTCCATTGATATCTGATTTTTCAATATTGTTACAATATTATCTTGACCAATAATTTCAGAAAAGTTTTTTGGTCTATAACGCCGATATAATGCAATGTATTCCACATTTATCTCTCCTAGTAAAAAATATTTGTAAATATTATATCAGATAATTATCAATTAATAAAAAGAACTTCCTAGAAGTTCTTAAGTTATCAAAAAATATTATATTTTTTTAAATAAAAGTCGTGCACCCTTCATCGAATATAGCTTTCAAACGTTACCCTAACAGTTAGCTCAGATCAGGTAAACCTGCGGCACATAGAAGAACTTACTTACCGTTGCTTCCTTCCGGATCTGGCGGGGTTCACAAGTTTCTATTGCACAGGGCCCAATCATCAACACCACTTATTAAGGTCAGACTTTAAAAACTATACCCTCCGTCGGGAATTAAACCCTGCTATAGCGGATTGCAGGTACAAGGCACCGCTAACTCCCCGTCTAACACGACAAAAGTGTATACAAAATGTCAAATAAGACATTGTATTATATAGTAATGGCGGAGAAAGGGGGATTCGAACCCCCGGTACGCTTTTGACGCACACACGCTTTCCAGGCGTGCTCCTTCAGCCAACTCGGACATCTCTCCAGCGTTATAAATAACACGGAATATAATTATACATTGACAATAGACAAATGTCAATCATCATCTTAACTCATTGCAGGGCAATCGCATAATTAAACAACCAAATACTCGCGTACATAATAGATTTAGGTGTATTATTAATACAATAGCAAATTCCAGACATAACTACTATATTGAAACATTATATTAAAGATTTAGATAAAATATTTGTACTTTCTTCTATTTCTACTTATTCACTTTTCAATATCTTCTACTTTGTTATGCACTCTATTATTTCCTATATACTAATTCAATTTTTTCATGCAAATGACATGCCTATTCTTATAGATTTAATTAAATAAATATAATTGTATTAGCTGAAAGCTTCTATAGATTCTTTTATTAATGTAACAGCATATGACATGGAAGTTATGCCACCAAAAGCTACTGAAACTAATGAAGCCTCTATTATTTCTTCCTTAGTAGCACCAGCCTTCAAAGCTTGATTAACATGATAAACTATCGTATATTCGCAGTTGGTATAAGTTGAGATTCCTATACTAATTAATTCCTTTGTCTTAATATCTAGATTTCCCTTTGCATATATACCTTGTAATAATCCCTCAAATGATTTTATAATATCCTGTTTGTCATATGATAAATCTTTCATGCCTTTTAAATAGTTATTCAATAATTCTTTTGGTTCTTTGGTTTTAGAGTTCATACTAACACCTCCATTATATTATTATTGTAAAGTAGATTCAAAATATACAGTTTCATCTAAATAATAGATATACATATCATAAAATAAATTTCACATACATTAATACAATCACAAACACGCTTACACACACCAATAGAAAGAACTGTTGCACTATCGTACTATTTTATAACAGTGATGCGAAAGTTGAAATAGTAGAAAGTGTAAAACAATTGCAATAATATGGTTTTATAAAGTAAATGATACTGTTTTATATTCATAATTATTCTAATCATAGATTATCGAAAAATACATACTCATCCACCTTGACATATAATAGTTAATATCTTATTATCAAACCAAGAAAAACGTAGAAGCAAAAATATATTTAATATTAATAATCAAAATTATTTCAACTATACTTTTAAGAGAGTTTCCTATGAAAATAATAGATAAAATTAATGAAGAATACAAACCTTATATTGATATAAAAAAGAAAAATTATTATCCTAATTTTTTTAAAACAAAAACCGGCGAATATGGTGAAGGAGATATATTTATCGGAGTTTCAGTTCCAAATCAAAGAAAAGTAGCAAAGAAAAATCTTGAAATTTCATTCGCACAATTACAATCTCTTTTGCAATCTCCTTATCATGAACATAGATTAACAGCCTTATTTATACTTGTATACAAGTATAAAAAAAATACTGATAAAAAAGAAATATATGATTTTTATTTAAAAAATATAAATTTCATAAATAATTGGGATCTTGTAGATTCATCATGCGATAAAATAATGGGACCTTATTTATTTGAAAAAGATAAAACAATACTATATGAATTATCTAAAAGTAATAATTTATGGGAAAGAAGAATAGCCATTATTACTACGTTTTATTTTATAAAAAACAATAAGTTTACAGATACCATACAGTTATCTAAAATTTTATTAAATGATTCACATGACTTAATACATAAAGCAGTAGGATGGATGTTACGTGAGGTAGGAAACAGAAATTTAGAAGAAGAATTATCTTTTTTAAATAAGCACTACAAACAAATGCCAAGGACTATGTTGCGTTATGCAATAGAAAAATTCCCAGAAGAATTACGCAAAGCGTATCTTAAGGGACAAATATAATGGACAAAAGTTATATTCTAATCATTAGTTCAAGCACTACACATGTTAATTTAAGTTATTCTTTTAATACTATTTATTACTAATAAATCCTTAAAATAATATTTATTGATATATAAAAAATAATAATTAAAATAAAAGGAACGTTTATAAATAATTCGGCCCATTTTATCTCGGTGCGTTTCTCTTCATAATTATTGATTTTTTTTAGTTTTTCAACATAATAGATGGTCAAGTAAATTCCTAGTATTAAAGAAATAATTGCAAACAATAAGCCATACCATATCTCCATATTATTTTGTTCCACAACATATTCTATGCTATCAGAAGATTGCAAAAATTCATTCATATAATTTTCAGGTATTAATTTACTAATACCGTCTATAATACTAATCATTAAAAAAGTAAAAAAGTTATTTAAAAAATGAAAGAAAATCCCCCCCCACAAGGAACCTGTAGCAATAACGATACCTCCCATTATTATTCCTAATGCAGTAGCATATCCAAATTGACCTAAGTCAACATGCATAATTCCAAACAAAACACCTGTAACCACTGCACTTTGCCAAAGACTAGTATCTCGAAATTTATCTAATACAACACCTCTAATAGCTATTTCTTCAAGAAATACAGGAATCACTGCAACAGAGATAAAAAACACAAAGAGGCTTGGCACCATCTCTGCTACTTGCGTAGTAACAGCCGAAGGATCAATAGTACCTGTCAACAAAACCAAATAATTTATTCCTATTTTCAAAAGAAAACTAACTAGAAATAATTGAAATATTATTAAACAACTCTTTTTGCTTATACTTTTATTTAACCGTAAAGTGGGTATTATAGGTTTCTTCGTGAACACAAGATATATTAAACATGGTATTAAAATATCAAAGAATTCATGATATAATGCTAAATCGTAAAAGTAAAAACCAACAACAATATTTCCTATTAAAAAAATAATAAAGAAAATAAAGAAAATCCATAAACCACTTAAAAATCCATTTTTTTTAAAAATATTCATTTAATCCCCCTATTTAAATATAAATAAATAGTATTTGATAATATCTATTTATTATAAATTTTCTTATATAATAAATATATTAAAATGGTTAATATTGTAGATATAACTAATAGTAGTATATTCATAAAACTAACACTTATATTATTTTCAATTAATTTAAAAAATAATAATCCTAATAAAGCAACATATCCAATACCTGCTAACATATTTAGAATTACATTAATATTTTGCTTTACAGCTTTTTGAGGTTCATCCCATTCTAATTTTGGATTGAAAGCATCTATTGTTATTCCTATCCCAATTATAGGTATGCTAGCAAGCATTCCTATAATTCCTGTAAAAAACAGCTCAATCATATTCATTGACAAAGTTATTTTTAATGCAGATAGCATAAACACTATCGAAGCAAATTGTATAAACATAGGTAGTAGCATCCTTCCTACAAATACATTTAATTTTGATATAGGCATCACGCCAGTAATCCAAAATGCTTTGCCTTCTCTTGAAAATGTAGTTGATGCAGTAGGATTTACCGCTGCAATAAACATAAACAATGCAACTAAAACTAAACTAAAACTATCTCCAAAACCAAGATATAACTCTTGAAAATTGATACTTTCGTTAGCTCCTGAAAGCATTGGCATCAAAACTAAAAGTATAGGCAATATAAATGCTATACTAATACAGTTAAAAAGAAATATTGGAGTTCTAACCACTAACCTAAAGTCATTAAGAAAAATTGATACATAGCTAGATTTTACTGTGATTTCTTTTTCAATATTTAATTTTTTTGTTTTCTTTATAACATCATTTTTATTAAATACTGTATTCATATACATTTTACTACTAACTACTCCAACAAAATACAGTACTACTAAAGATGAAATTATATTTATACATAAATAAAGTATCCCATTAATACTATTTGATAAATATAAAGCCTTACTAAACCAAACAGCTGGGGGATAAGACCTCCCAATAAAGTTCACTAATCCATCATTATCGCTAAGCAATTTACTAATTAATTGTGCTTGTTCATTTGGTGCTATATTACTTATAGTATTATTTATTAATAATTGCAAGCCAACAATTACAAAAATAAGTAAAAATAACATAATTGACCTTAATAAATCTTTCTTGCCCTTAATATTGGTATAATTCATAAGCAGAATTACTATAACTGTAGCTAATCCTAATGGAATAATAGGTAAAAACAGTACCGTAGCAATACAATTAATTATGTAAAACATATTACCCATATCAACAAAGGGAATAATAAACACAGGAATCAAAATAGGAATGATAATAAAATATTCATAAATCATCATTGATAAAAATTTTGCTATTATTATTTTGTTTTCCTTTATAGGAAAATGCAAAAGTTGTTCAACATCTTTAGAAAAGTAAAAAGAAGACATAGCATAAATTATTCCAAAAAATAATATCATAAATGAACAAGCTATTACAGCGAAAGTAAAAAGCGAAGCTTCCTGTCCTAACGTAAATAATTGAATATATACATTCTCAATAAATTCTATATATAAAATATATGCTGGTATAAAAGAAATCAATGCAAGCAAAATCACTATAGGCTTCCATAATTCTTTTTTTTGTTTTAACATTCTGTGTTTGATTACAGAAATACTAAATGAAGAAATAACAAATACTTTTGTTAATCTTAATATCTCTTTCATTATTCAGTCAACTCCAAAAATATATTCTCCAAACTTTCATTCTTTTCTGACTTACTTTTCAATTCCTGCATTGTTCCTTGAGCAATAATTTTTCCTTTATTAATAATAGCTATCCTATCGCATATTTTTTCTGCTACTTCAAGAACATGTGTTGAGAAAAAAACACTTTTCCCATTATCACATCTTTCTCTCATAATTTCTTTTAATGCATAAGCCGATTTTGGGTCTAACCCAACTAAAGGTTCATCTAAAATAAAAATCTCCGGCTCATGGATCAAAGCACTTATTAATACAATTTTTTGTTTCATACCATGGGAATAAGTAATAATTGGATCTTTAACTACTTTTTTTAGTTCAAATATTTCTAAATATCTACTAATCCTTTTTTTCCTTAAATCAAGGGGTACACCATAAATATCCCCAATAAAATTCAGATACTCAATTCCCTTCAATTTTTCAAATATCTCCGGATTATCAGGAACGTAACTAAATAGTTTTTTTGCTTTTATAGGATCACTATTATTGTCTATTCCATTTATCATTATTTTACCACTATCGGGTTTTAACAAACCTGTAATCATCTTAATGGTTGTAGTTTTTCCTGCTCCATTAGGTCCTAAAAAACCATAAATTTCTGAAGGATTAACTTGAAATGAAATATTATCCACAGCATTTGTTTTTCCACCATCAAAAGATTTGCATACATTTTTAATATTAAGCATTTTTTAACTCTCCCCTATAAACTATTGAATATTTGTAATATTTTCTTCAAAATCCGCTAAAAATTTATTAAACTCATCCGGTGCCAATAAAAGTAATTTATCATTTGTTTCAATCAATAAAACTTTTTCTTCATTAATATATACTAAAGCATGTTCACCATTTTTTAAAGTAAATCTTCCTTCCTTATAACTATTTATTCCAGTCCCAAAATTTTTAGTTACAGGTTTATACTCTTCCTGAATATTTATATCAACCACTTCTACTCTTATTATATCATCCTCAGTTATATCTATTTTACTAAATCCTGTGGTGAATATTACTTTTAAATGATCATTTTCGATACTAATACCATTAAATAAAGGTAATATAAAAAACAAACTTATTAGCATAATACCTACTAATGTCAATATTATTATTGAAATTATATCATTTCTTGTATTATTTCCCCTATTTTTTTTATATTTTAATATTGTACCTATGTATGAAATAAAAAAAATAAATATCACGACTATAGAAATTATACTACTCATAGCTGTATAGGATATTTTGTACATTTTCCCAACTCCTTCGTTAATAATGTAACAATATTTAAATTGATTCCCCTTTATCTCACAAAATAATTACTATTACTATTTTAATACTATTCCATAAAAAATCAAATATTATCTAATATAAAGCCTTGATAATCTTTAGAAAATAAATTAGAATATAACAGATATATATTATATATTTGAGATTGTTGATAAAAAGTATTTTTCTTAAAATATCAAATTAGTATCAAATAGTGGGGAAATAGTTCATTTATAAGCTATTAATATAATATCACATCTTTATATGTATACTCTTCATCGTCAATTTAACATGTGTATTATATATTTTATTCATTTGGAATTATAAATAATTAATATTGTTAAAAAAAAAATTATTTAGGAGGTTTTTCTATGTCACAAAACAAAGTATACAATTTTTCAGCAGGACCATCGGTTTTACCGGAAGAAGTTCTGATAAAAGCATCTAAAGAGATGTTGAATTATAATAAATCAGGAATATCAGTTATGGAAATGAGTCACAGATCAAAAGATTTTACAGAAATTATTACAGAAGCTGAAAAACTGATCAGAGAATTAATGAAGATACCTGATAATTACAAAGTTCTATTCATTCAAGGTGGAGCTTCAACACAATTTTCTATGATACCGCTTAACTTATTTTCAAAATATAAAAAAGCAGATTTTATTGATACAGGCTCATGGTCATCTAAAGCAATGAAAGAAGCAAAAAAATATGGTGACGTTGTTTTACTTGGAAGTTCAAAAGATAAAACATACTCTTACATACCAAAAATAAATAAAAGTAATTTTTCTAAAGATGTTGATTATCTTCATATCACTTCAAACAATACAATATATGGTACTAGTTATAAGCCAACATGCATTCCAGATACTGGAGATATTCCATTAGTAGCAGACATGTCATCTAATATATTATCTGAAGAATATGATATAGATAAGTTTTCTCTTATCTATGCTGGTGCACAAAAAAACATGGGACCTGCTGGTGTTACTTTAGTAATTATCAAAGAAGATTTAGTAGGCAACGCATTACCATTTACTCCTACCATGCTTGATTATAAAATTCATGCAGATAGTAATTCATTATATAATACTCCACCATGTTATAGTATTTATATTTGCAAGTTAGTATTTGAGTGGTTAAAATCAAAGGGTGGTATTAAAGAAATTGAAAAAATCAATAAATATAAAGCTGGCATTTTATACGATTATTTAGATAATAGTGATCTTTTTAGAGGAACTGTAGTAAAAGAAGATAGGTCTTTAATGAATGTACCATTTATTTCTGGAGATGAAAACTTGGATTCATTGTTTATAGAAGAAGCCGCTTCAAAAGGTTTTGTAAATCTAAAAGGACATAGATCAGTTGGTGGAATGAGAGCTAGTATATATAACGCTATGCCAGTTGAAGGTATAGAAAACTTAGTAAAATTCATGAAGGAGTTTGAAATAAAACATAAATAATAAAGGAGTTGCAAAAATGTATAAAATAAAAACTTTAAATAATATTTCAGATAAAGGACTAAAATTATTAAACGATAATTTTACAATAACAGAATCAGATGATACAGATGCTATCTTACTTCGAAGCTATAAAATGCATGATATGGAACTGTCTGACTCTGTCAAAATTATTAGTAGAGCAGGAGC
>JBMNCR010000092.1:0-20220 GCA_049366695.1 Eubacteriaceae bacterium | reverse complement strand
GTCATGGTTTCAAATATTGCATTATCACTAGGCATGGATGTTTATGGATATGATCCTTTTATCTCAATTGAATCAGCATGGGGATTAAGTTGCGACGTAAAAAGAATCTTAAATTTAGATGAAATTATGACAGATTGTGATTACATCTCTCTACATGTTCCACTAATCAAACAAACTAAAAATATGATGAATATTGATAAGTTTGCATTAACAAAAAAAGGAATAAGACTTTTAAATTTTGCAAGAGGTGGATTAGTTAACAACGACGATCTTGATGATGCAATAAAAAAAGGTTATGTTCACTGCTATGTAACTGATTTTCCAGATGAAAAATTATTAAATATGGAAAATGTACTTAGTATTCCTCACCTTGGTGCTTCTACAAAAGAATCAGAGGAAAATTGTGCAAAAATGGCAGTTAATCAAGTAAAAGAATACTTAGAAAATGGTAATATAATCAACTCTGTAAATTATCCTAACTGTAATATGGGATCTTGTGAAACTTCTGGAAGAATAGCAATAAACCATAAAAACGTCCCAAATATGGTTAGTCAAATAACATCTGCACTTGCAGATAAAAATATTAATATATCTGATATGATAAACAAATCCACAGGAGATTACGCTTACACACTTATTGATGTTGATTCTGAAATAAATGGAAATATTTCAGGATTTATTAGTTCTATAAATGGTGTATTAAAAGTTAGAGTCATCAAAAACAAATAGGAAGGATTAGTGTAATGACAATTATAAGAGAATTTAAAAGTATTAGACCAAATATTGAACATGCAGATAAAGTTGCTGCACTTCCATATGACGTATATAGTTCTTCTGAAGCACGAAAAGAAGTTATGGGCAAACCTTATTCATTTCTTCACGTAGATAGAGGAGAAATAGATTTACCTGAAGATGTAGATATATATAGTGAAGAAGTGTATCAAAAGGCAAATGACAATTTAAATAACATGGTTAAAAAGAACATCTTAATGCAGGATAGTAATGCTTATTTATATGTATATAGATTAACTATGAATGGAAGAAGTCAAACTGGACTTGTATGCTGTAGTTCAATAGATGACTATCTAAATGGAGTAATAAAACGGCATGAACTTACTAGAGAAGATAAAGAAATAGATCGAATCAAACACGTAGATTATTGCAATTCAAATACTGGTCCTATCTTTTTAACATATAAGTCTCAAAATGATATTGATAAATTAATCGATACATGGACATTAAATAATAGTCCTGTATATGACTTTATATCTGAAGATACGATAAAACACCAAGTATGGGTAATAAATGACATACAGGTAATAAATACTATCAAAGGGTTATTTGATAAAGTTAAAAGCACATATATTGCAGATGGTCATCATAGAACTGCATCAGCTGTAAAAGTAGGTTTAATGAGAAGAAATCAAAATATAGATTATAATGGAAATGAAGAATTCAACTATTTTCTAAGTGTTCTTTTCCCACATAATCAACTGTTTATCATGGATTATAATAGAGTCGTGAAAGATTTAAATGGTTTATCACAAGAAGAGTTTTTTCAAAAATTAAAAGTTAATTTTACTATTGAAAAAATAGGAAACCCTACATTTAAACCTGATAAAAAAGGAACTATAGGCATGTATATTAATAATCAATGGTATAAATTAACAATAAAATCAGAAATTCTTAATGAAAACGATCCTGTGCTTAGTTTAGATGTATCTATATTACAAAATTATGTTTTAACATCAATACTAGGTATTAAAGACATAAGAAATGATAAACGTATAGATTTTGTTGGAGGAATTCGAGGATTAAAAGAATTAGAAAGGCGTTGTAGTGAAGATATGAAAATAGCTTTTGCTATGTATCCCACATCAATTGAAGAATTGATGAATATCTCAGATTGCAATAAATTAATGCCACCTAAATCTACATGGTTTGAACCCAAATTAAGAAGTGGACTTTTTATACATAGTCTCACGTAATAATAAAGAACTTCTATCGTTAGAAGTTCTTTATTTATTGAGTAATATTATATTTATAATACCTATAGTTAATTCCTTCCACAAAACTCAAGAACACTTTGCATAATCATGTTTAGCCAAGCAATATCACAGTGTCGCTGTGCACTGTTTTATCGGAGGAAACATAACATCTCTAGTTTTAGGAATTATATTATACTTCTTCAACTATAATAAAAAAATCATTTTCTTTTTTCTCTAAAAAAATCTTTCATTAATTTTGAGCATATATCTTCTTCTATACCGCTGTATATTTTTATATTTTTATACAATGAATTTCTGGCTAAATCTATATTTGATTCTACAGCACCAAATTTATTATCCCCTACACCATATACCAATTTACTCATTCGAGCATTTAATATAGCTCCCATACACATAATACAAGGTTCTAGTGTAACATACATACTGCATTCACTCAGTCTCCAATTATTTAATAATTTTGATGCTTCTCTAATTACCATTATCTCTGCATGAGCAGTAGGATCATTTAACGTTTCCACCATATTGTGAGATTTAGCTATCAATCTGTTTTGGTATACAATTACTGCTCCTACGGGAATTTCTCCTGTTTTTACAGCTTTACACGCCTCATCTATAGCTAACTTCATATATTTCTTCACTTCTAAAATTTCTCCTCATTACTGTTACTAATTCAAAGTTTTAAACTGATTTGTCTTTTTAAATAGTATTTCTATTAATTTTGTTAATTCTTCAGCAATAGCTGCAGCTTCTTCATTTGATGCATTAACTTCTTCTGAAGCAGCAGTAATCTCCTGCGAAGATGATGAAACTTGTTCAGCAATAGAAGAAATGTCTTCTATTTTATTAATAATTGAATCTTTTTCTTTTTCTACTAATTTAGCACTACTATAAATTCTTTGTGTTTTTGGTATTACTTCATTTACAGAATTAATTATTGAATGATATGAATTCGATGCCAAGTTTATTATATTTTCTTGCTCATCCGATATTTTAATTATATCATTTGAATATGTCATCATGTCATCTGTTTCTATACTAATAGTCTTAATTAACATATCAATACTTTCTGAAGATTTTTTTGATTCTTCTGCTAATTTTCTTATTTCTTCTGCTACAACTGCAAATCCTTTGCCTGCATCCCCGGCCCTAGATGCTTCAATAGCTGCATTCAAAGCTAGTAGATTAGTCTGATCTGCTATAGATTTGATAAAATCAGTAATTTCATTTATTTTTTTTGTTTCTTCTAATAATTTTTTACTTTTGTTTGTTAATTCATTGAAAATATTTCTATTTTTATCTGAAACATCCATTAAATTTTTCATATTTTCATTACTCTCAGAAGCCTGATTATCAATAACTGAAGAAGCTTCACTAATATTTTTAATTTCAATAACCATATCGCTTATAGAACTACTAAACATTTTCATGCTCTCCATTATTTTCATAAGCTCATCAGCCTCTAAATTATTCCCTTGCGCAATCTCAACTATAGAATTAGTTACATTGGTAGTTGATTCTGAAATCTCCTTTGAAACACTTGATAAATTATCAGAATATTTATTAATGTTATTAAAATCATTTTTTATTGAATTAAGTATTTCACTTAGGGATTTTTGTGTGTTATCTAATGAACACATCATTTCCCCGAATTCATCTTTTCTAGACATATATTTGTCTTCAATATTATTAGTAAAATCCCCCTGAGATATAACTTCTAAATTTTCATTTAACTCTCGTATCATTTGAATAATTGACTTGTTAACAAATATATTAAAAAATATTATTACAAATATAATCAACATTGCAGTTATCATTATAATTGTTAGTATTATTCCCATTATACTTTCTATAATCATTGCCTTCTTAATACCTGAAAAGAAAATACCAATTACTTCACCATCCGCATTTTTTATGGGTGTATAAATAGTTTCGTAATCTTCATTAAACAAAGTTGTAGCTCCAAAATATACTTCTCCGTTTTCAAGAACTTTACTGATTACATTTGGATCTTGTAGTTTAGTACCAGTTTGTCTTTCATTATTACTAGTAATAGTTGTTGCAATTCTCTCATCATTTAAAAATAATGTACAATCCATTGATGTATCTGTTTTTATTTCATCGAGTATCTCATTATTAGCGTTCATTAATGTATTTCCCTTATACATTTTACCGTCAATAACTTCCCAGTCTCCAGAATACTCATTATCAATCAGTTGTGTTGCAAGTTTATCATTTGAATCTAAAACCATCTCTCTAATAGAATTATAAAACTGATAATATACTACTATATTAATAGTTACACTGAAAACTATAATTATTGCTATCATTGATAACAACAGTTTTCCTTTTATTTTTAATTTCGCCACTTTTACCATCCTCCAAACATGTCATTTACAAATATAATCGGTATAATAATAATTTTTTTAAGATTTATTAGCAAAATTTTCTATAATTAATTAAGCATAAGTTTCGATTTATATAATCAGATTATTTTATTAAATTATAGAAAATATAAGACTATTGTGCTATTATTGTTTTATAGTATTAATATTTGTGATTCGCTTGACAAATTTTTAATCTTTATGCAACCTTCTAAAAATAAAACACTTATACTTTATGTAGAAGTGCTTTATTTTTACATATATTTTTAAAAATACTACTAAATAATCAATGATAAGGATGACTTTTTTGAATATTACGAAGAAAACAATAATAATAATTGTTACAACTTTAGGAGCTTTTTGGGCACCTTTTATCACATCATCTATTAATATCGCATTACCCTATATAGGAAACGAACTTAATATTAGTTCTTCTTTACTTAATTGGATAACCTCTTCTACCATATTAACTATTGCTGTTTTTATACTTCCTATGGGTAAAATCTCGGATATGGTAGGTAAAAGAAATATCATGTTTTTAGGAACAATTATCTTGACTATTGCTTCTTTTATATGTGCAATATCACAGACAATAGTACTATTACTATTTGGTAGAATATTTCAAGGTATAGGTAACGCAATGATCGCAACATCTGTTGTTTCCATGATATCTTCTGCATTTTCACCTGGTGAGAGAGGCAAGGTCTTAGGCATAAATGTAGCTTGTACATACATAGGTTTGTCTTTAGGACCTATTATAGGCGGTTTCATTATAAGTTTCACTAGTTGGAGAGGTATCTTTATATTTTCTTTACCAATTGGAATACTTTTAATCATATTATTATCGAGAATAAAAGAAGAAATTGAATTTAGTAATTTGAAAAAATTTGATATGTCAGGAGCTCTTCTATATGGTTTATCTATATTCTTATTAATTTTTGGTTTATCGAACTTACTAATATATTCATATAGTAAATTCATGTTGATACTTGGTTTGATATTATTATTGGTTTTCATCTATTTTGAAAAAAATACGAAAAATCCAATACTAGATATTACACATTTCAAAAAAAATAGAGTGCTAATATTTTCTTCACTGGCTTCTCTAATAAATTATAGTTCTACTTTTGCCATTAGTTATTTGATGAGTCTGTATTTACAATTAATAATGAATTTAGATCCCAGTACTGCAGGTATGATATTACTAATACAGCCTGCATTTCAAGCAATCTTGTCTCCTTTGGCAGGTCGTTTGTCAGACAAAGTGCAACCTCAAATATTAGCATCTTGTGGTATGGGTCTTATTACAATCGGATTAATACTTTTTAGCTTACTAAATAATTCTACTTCTATAATCATGATTATCTTAATATTTGCCTTAGTAGGAATAGGCTATGCTTTTTTTAGTTCCCCAAACACAAACGCAATTATGACAAGTGTCGATAAAGAATTTTATGGTATAGCTTCAGGAATTCTAGGAACAGCACGGACAGTCGGACAATCTTTTAGTATGTCATTATCAGCTTTGATTACTTCATTTTTCTTAGGTAATCAAATAATAACTACATCAACTCTACCTTTATTATTAAATAGTATTAAAACTACCTTTATTGTTTTGTCCTTTCTTTGTCTATTAGGAATATTTGCATCTTTAGCGAGAGGCAAAAATGTAAATGATGAAAAATAAAAAAAGTATTGATAATAATTTGATTCTCTCTTTGACTCCTTATTTAAGGAATCCTTCCAAAATTTTATTTTCTGCTTCCTCTTCTGTTAATCCTAAAGACATCAATTTTATTAGCTGGTCTGACGCAATTTTTCCAATAGCGGCTTCGTGAATCAATTGAGCATCTTCATGTAAAGCAGTAATTGCAGGCAATGACGTTACTTTCGCATGATCCATAATAATCGCATCACATTGGATATGACCTGCACATTTATTTTTACCTTTTACATTAAAATTATATACTTGCTCTGAATTTCCCCTGGCTACTGATCTAGAAATAATCTGAGCTGAAGAATTATTTCCTTCTAAATCTATAACAATATTTGATACTGATTTTTGATTATAATCTGTAAACAACCTCTCAGAAACGATTAATTTTGCTCCATCATGTAATATCACTTGTGTATCCCTAGTAGTATCATCTACCCCTTTTATTTGAACTAAATCCATCTCTAATATTGCATTTTCGAATACTTCAATAATAGTTTTTGGATTTAATACATTCAATCCTTTTCCCGTACCTTGAGCATAGTGCTTTTCCGTATACTTCACTTTAGAATTTTTCCCTATAAAAAATTCATGTACTCCATCATGCTGGGATTTTTCATCACCAGGGTTGTGTATACCACAACCTGCAACTATTAATACATCACTATTTTCCCCAACATTAAATGTATTATATACCATATCATTTAATCCACTTTTTGAAACAATTACGGGAATATGTACACTCTTATTTTTTGTCCCAGGTTTTATATTTACATCAATACCTGGCTTATCTTTTTTTGTAGAAATATTGATATCTATATCATTAACTCTTTCGCTACCTTCACCATTTTTTCTAAGATTATACGCAACTTGTTCCACACTATGATTATCTACTATTTCTTCGAGAATCTTCTTTTCAATATTAGTTAGCATACACTTCTCCTCCTTGCATACATAAGTCTGAACACTGACAATTTTCATTATGCTTAATCTCTTTCAAAAACTTATCTTTATCAGTTATTTCTTTAATTTTACCTTCGGCTATTAATATAACTTCATCTGCTAAATTTAAAATCCTCTCTTGATGAGAGATTATTATTATACACTTTTGACTATGTTGATGCATGTTTTTAAATGTCTCAGCCAATTTTTGAAAACTCCACAAATCGATTCCTGCTTCAGGTTCATCAAATACTGCAATATTGGTATCTCGCGCAAGTACAGAAGCTATCTCTATTCTCTTTAGCTCTCCTCCTGAAAGACTTCCATCCATTTCTCTATTAATATAATCTTTTGGACATAAGCCAACACTTAATAAGAGATTATTAATGTCATTTCCTTTCATACTCTCTCCACCAGCTAATTTCAAAAACTCTTTAACCTTTATTCCTTTAAATTTTGGAGGTTGTTGAAATGCATAACTAATTCCCAGTTTAGCTCGCTGTGTAATATTATAATCAGTAATATTTTCCTCATCATAAATGATGCTCCCAGATGTAGGAGAATAAATCCCCATAAGTATTTTTGTTAATGAAGATTTTCCCCCTCCATTAGGTCCTGTAATTACGTATATTTTATTTTTTAAAAATTCTAAACTAATATCTTTTAATATATTAATTTCTCCTTGAATGTCATCTTCAACTTTTAAACTAATATTCTTTAATTCCAACATAATAATCACCCCTATAGTATATAAATCACTAATACCCATATTATTCTAATAAAAACTATACATACAATCAATTATACCATCATTACATATTAAAAAAAGAAATATTTAATAATACTCATGTCAAATAAAAAATCAGAAAAAGCCCTTAATTTCAGAACTTTTTCTGATAAAAGCCAATATTTTTTTATAGGAATAAATTATACCTGTTTATTTACTTTGATAATCTTTCCATTTTCTTTCAAGATCCTTGTCTTTAACAGTATGCATAATATATTCTGCATACTCGGCACTACTAGCTCCATCACTTCGTCCAGTAATTTCATATTTCTTTTCATAATTACCACAGATGTCCAATGCTTTTTGTAAATCTTGTCCTTTACTTACATAACCAATATGTTCTAAAAGCATAACAGCTGCTCGCATAATACTACTTGGATCAGCATAATCAGCTCTTCCTTCTTCAACCATTCTTGGAGCTGACCCATGTATAGCCTCAAACATAGAATATCTTTTTCCTATATTTGCACTACCAGCCGTACCAACGCCGCCTTGGAATTCAGCAGCTTCATCAGTTAATATATCTCCATATAAATTAGGTAAAACTAGTACTTTGAAATCTTTTCTTCTCTTTTCATCAATTAATTTCGCAGTCATAATATCTATATACCAATCATCTAATTCTACTTCAGGATAATCTTTTTGTAACTCCTTAGCTATATCTAAAAATTTTCCATCAGTTGACTTAATAACATTTGCTTTAGTTACTACTGTCAACTTATTTTTACCTGATTGTTTTGCATATTCAAATGCTGCTTTAATTATTCTTTCAGAACCTTCTTGAGTAGTAACAGTAAAATCGATTGATAAATCCTTGTTAACGTGTATACCTTTACTTCCTAATGCATAGGCTCCCTCAGTGTTTTCCCTATAGAAAGTCCAATCTATCCCTTTTTCAGGAACCTTAACTGGACGAACATTTGCAAATAAATCTAATTCTTTTCTCATAGCTACATTTGCACTTTCTATATTTGGCCAAGGATCTCCTGCTCTTGGTGTAGTTGTAGGCCCTTTTAAAATGACATGACATTTCTTTAGTTCTTCTAAAACGTCTTCAGGAATCGCTTTATTTTGAGCAGCTCTATTCTCGATTGTCAAACCATCTATCACTTTTATTGTAACTTTACCAGATTGTATCTCTTCACTTAATAAAAATTCAAGTACCTTTTGTGCTTGAGTAGTGATATAAGGTCCTATACCATCTCCTCCTACAATTCCTATTACTATACAATCTAAAGAATTATAATTAATAAATTCTTTTTGAGCTTTCATTTTTTCTATTCTTAAAAACTGTTCTTCGATAATTTTGCCAAAATGTTCCTTAGCTGATTCAATGTTATTCACTTTCATTTGCCTCCTAATATTTTCATTTGCATAGAATTATAACTCAAATGTAATAATTATTCAAATTTCTCTATAGTTAAATAACAACTAAATAATTTGTGCTATATATTTTCCTAAAAAAACTCCTGTCAAACTTAAAGTTACATTTAAAAATATATTTATAGCTCCAATATATATATTATTATCCACAAACATTCCGACTGTTTCATAACTAAAAGTAGAAAAAGTAGTTAATCCACCTAATAAGCCAGTGGTTAAAAACATCCTCAAAGTTGGAGATATTTCAAAATTATCAAAACTCAATTGCAAAATTAATCCTATTAAAAAACCTCCTAATATGTTAACAATCAATGTTCCATATGGAAATGCAGCATTAATTCGAGTTGTATATGAGGAAATAAGATACCTAAGTATTGCCCCAAAAAAACCTCCTAAGCCGACTGCAATTACATTAAACAATTATACCAACCCCCATTACAATTAAACAATAACGATAGTATATCATAAATGGTTAATAAATACTTTATTGGGTAATAAAAATATAGTATAATATTTAGAACTTCAAAAAATATGGTGATGAATACTACATAACAGATTTTATTATTAAATTAACCTCTTGAACTATTGTTCAACGGCGTATTCTAAATGAAGAAGCACAGCATATATTGCGCATACATATGCGTCTGAATAAAGGTATTAATACCGAAATATGAATTTTATAAAAGTCTAAAGTGCCTAAGAGTAGGCACTTTATTTATATCATTCTATATTAATTGCTTCTACTGGACATTGGGATTGTGCATCTTTTGCATCATCTAATAAATCATCAGTGATATCAATATTCTTTGCTACAGCTTTTCCTTCATCCTCCATCTGATAAATCTCACTACAAATATCAGGACATAGTCCACAACCAATACATATATCTTTGTCTATATAAGCTCTCATCCACCATTTTCCTTTCATATAAAATTTGTTAATCATTATCTTATTCTATACAAAATTTGAACAGCTATGCTTTATCTATTTCTAAGTGATTACAAAATGAATTCATATTAATTCTAATTTATTTTTATATCTTTATTATGCATTTCTTCTTGCATCTTTCTCCACAAAGCAACAAATAATCCTAGAGACAAGAAAGTAGTTAAAAAATCTGCCATAGGCTGTGCACAAATAAAACCATTTAAGCCAAAATATTTATTCAATAAAATTAATGCTGGTAAAAAAAACAATCCCTGTCTTCCTATGGATATTATTAAAGATTGCATTCCTTTTCCCATTGCTTGAAAAGAAACCATGATAGTCATCTGTATACCTATAAAAGGCATTGGAATTGCAAAAGCTCTCATTATGCGTGAACCTATTTCGATAACTTCTACGTTACCAATAAACACCATAATTAACTGTTTTGAAAATATAAAAGTAACCACAGCAAAAAACAAAGCTACATATGTACCATAAAGCACTGTCACTTTTAAACCTTTCATCAATCTTGTATAATCTTTTGATCCGTAACAATATCCAGCTAATGGTTGATATCCTAGAGCTAAACCAAACACAAGCATAAAAGCCATAGAGCTAATTCTCATAACAATACCAAAAGATGCAACAACAACATCTCCATATGATGCTGCGATAAAGTTAGAATAAGCTGAAACCACGCTCATTAAAATATTACTTAGTGAAGCAGGTGCTCCTATTTTTAGAATATCCGCATATATGGTTTTATCAAATGAAAAATATTTCCATGAAATTCTCAAAATACTCTTTTGTCTAATAAATATTGATAAAAAGTATGCTACTCCAACTGCATTTCCAATTACAGTAGCAATTGCCGCTCCATTAACTCCCATATCAAAACCAAGTATAAAAATTGGATCTAAAACTATATTTATTAATGTGCCTAATACCATCCCATTCATAGCTTCTTTTGCTCCACCTTCAGCTCTTAAAATACCACTTAGTGAAACTTGTAAAACTAGAACAAAAGAAAACACTGCTATGATAATTAAATATTCCTTTGCAAGTTGAAAGGTCTGGTCACTGGCTCCTATCATATTAATAATAGGATTAATAAAAATAAGTATTACGATAGATGTAAAAACTGCCATTATTATTGATGAATAATATGATATCGCAGCACCCTTATTAGCTTTTTCATATTCTTTTTCCCCTAGCATCCTCGATATAAATGATGCTCCTCCAGTGGAAAAAAGATTTCCTAATGCTTGAATAATCATAAAAATCGGGAAACATATTGATATAGCTGCTACTTGATTTGGATCATTAAGTTTACCAATAAAAAAAGTATCTGTCAGATTATAAACAGTCTGTATAATCATTCCCATCATAGTGGGTATTGCAAGTTTCAAAATAGCATTCTTCACTGGCATTTCACCTAAGATATGTAATTTTTCATTATCCATTTGACTAACTCCTTTTTTAAAATCGTAATATTGCATATAATTATTAAATTTAACAATGCTTAACTATTATATCTTACAAATCATCTTTTACGCAATATTAAGATAATAATTATCACGAAAATCGCGTAAATGCTTATTTAAAATTAGCTTTTCAATACTGTTTTTTATAAAACACATTAGTCACATCATATATTTTTTCATCATAAGATTCTACGATTCTTTATAAAAACTTTGATCAAAACAAATAACTATATTAACTACACCTCACTTAGCTATGCACTCCACTTTTCAACTTTTAATTACGCCATTAAATATCTTTTGATATATTCTTTGGTCTTTTTTATGGTTTTATCCATATATTCATCTGTTATATTATTACCTTCTTCAACTAAAACTAAAGTTTTTTCAAAAACTTGTATTAGTCTTTCATTTGCATTTGCAAAATTATCTTTATATGATTCTTTATTAAATTCTTTTTTATTCCACATTTTTTTTAATTGTAAAAATATAAAATTAGTTACATCTCTCATAATACTAGCAAACTTTGCAACTTCGTAATTCTTATATTCAGCAGTACCTTCATATGTTGATAAAGGGGATATTATTAGCCTTTTTTCCCCTTGCAACTGTCTATATGCTTTTGTACCTTGTAGAATAATCATATGATGATAAAGCACATTTACTGTTATATCAAGATCGTACAATAGCTTATTTCTTTTTAGAAATTCAAAATTTATTCTTAGGTCTTTTATAGTCGAATCTGGTTCAAACATAATAAATCCTACATTAGGATTTATTCCATATTTTCTCAATATCTTAATTGCTTCTTCGTTTTGTTCTACAGTGGTCATTTTATTTAATCTTTTTAAACTTTCTTCTTTACCACTTTCTAATCCTATTAGTATATGATTTAACCCTGCATCCACTAAACATTCTATTGTTTCTTCTTCAATATCATTTACTCTAGCTTCAATACCAAATTTAATATTTCTCTTTTTTAATAAAGTAGCTAATTTTTTCACCCGTTCTTTCCCTTTTATACCTGGTCCAAAAAAATTGGGATCAGTAAAATAAAAATATCTCATTTTTGTATTTACAATAATCTCATCAATCTCTTTTACAATGTTTTCAGCACTTCTGCCTCTCCATTTAGCTTTTTCACCGATAAACGGATTTATATAACAAAAGGTGCAATTACCGTAACACCCTCTACTCCCCATAATATTTACTTCACCAATTCCTAATGAAGCCTTCGTTCTTATAGGAAATGGTAGATCATCTAATTGTTCGAAAGGTTGCTCATATTGTATATGAAATTGTCCATTACTCTTTTTATAAACAATACCTTTACTCTCAATATGCTTTTTATTATTTCTAATATCATCTACTAAATTATAAAAAGGAGTTTCGGGCTCGCCTAATATTATCGAGTCAATTGCATTGCAACTGTCTAAGACTTCTTTGTATGCAAAATTTGGATAGTACCCATAAGCAGTTACATACTCTACTTTATTCTCACTTTTTAATCTCTCAAATAACTTGAATAAATCCCAATCTGTTTTCCATTGATATACTAGATGAACACCTATTACCTGCGGCTTAAACTCACATATTTTTTTATATATTTCATCATAAGTCTTCTTTTCCAGATAACCTTCTATTATTTCAACTTCATCTTTTTTTTCTTTTGATAATAAAGCTGCAATATATCCTGTAAATAAACTGGATGAAAGTGGAGCATTAGCTATATCATTAATATTTTCTTGACTTATATTTCTAGGGTGTTCTAATAACAATATCTTCATAGTCTACCTCCTGCCACATAAATATATTTTTGCATAAATGTTTAGTTTCTAATTGATACCTTAAACTTTTGTAGGGTTCTGGATTATAGTAAGTGGGATATAACAATTCTGTGGATGGAGTAATTATGCCATTTTTAATTGCATAATTATAAATTGGCGTATCTGGATAAATTCTAATATTATTTAATACGATTGTCCCAAGATTTCTATTATCTTTATGAATACTATATATGCGCTCTATTAATTCTGTTCCCTCTTTTAAGGTCTTACTATTTTCTCCTGGTACATTTACCATGAAGTGATAAACACTTATCACATCAGTCTTAGATGTTAATTTAGCAGCATTTATTATGTCACTAACTTTTAAATTTTTACCTAATGTATCAAGAGATTCCTGGCATAGTCCATCAGGAGAAAATGAAAAACATTCGCATCCTGACTTAGCAAATAATTCAGTATTGTAATCATTTAAAAAGTCTTCTCTAAAAAAACCACTCCACTTGACTTTTACTTTATTCTTTATCAATAATTCGCAAATATTTTCTAAATGACCAGAAGGTATATTAACTACTGGGTCAGTAAAGTGTATTCTGTCTATTCCGTATTTTTTATTTATCATTTCAATTTCATATACAACTTCTTTAGGACTTCTACAACGAAGCTTTCTTCCTTGTAAATTTGGATATACACAATAACTACAATTAAAAGGACAACCACGTTTTGTTTCTATTCCCAATGATTGTACATAACTATTTCTTTCATATAACGAAGGATCAAGTAAACTTCTATCAGGATTTACATAACTACTTTCCATATCTATTTCTTTTGAAGAATCAATAACAACTATTTGATCATTATCTCTAAAACATAATCCTTTTAAAAATAGTGGTTCAGTTAAAGATCCAAGTAATGTGGGAAGAGTATCCTCTCCTTCTCCGATAATACCGTATTTTATTTCTGTTAATAAATTCATTATTTCTTTAGGAAATAATGAAAACCCAGTTCCTCCAGCAATTATTACAACTTCAGGAAGTAATTGTGATATCATTTTTACCGCAACTGTAAATTGAGGAATCAGAGAAGTCATTTTATTTCCTAATAGATCAATATTTCGTAAAGATATACAAACTACTTGGGGTTTCATATGTATTATAGTTTTTTTTAATTCTCCAAACGGATCCTCTTCTATATTTAAATCTAATATTTCTACTTCATGCTCCTCTTTTATTCTAGTAGCTAAAGTTACTATCCCAATAGGATATACCATTTCAGCATTTATTGATTCTGTGGAAATAGCTTGAACAAATAACACTCGCATTTTATCACTCCAATAATAGTAAACCAAAATACTTAATATACTCGTGTTTACCAATAGTTTTTAATGTTTCTCCTTGCGCTCTAACAGTTTTAAATACATCTATCCCAGACCCCTCCATTGAAGGTCTGGCTCTATTGCATGTTCCCACAGAATTACATTCATCACATAAAGAACATGGGCCAGCCCAAAAAACAAAAGATTTATAAAATCCTTCTTTATAAGCTAGCGTTTCTGCTTGTAATATTTTTTTCTGAAAATCTTTTGTTGAGGGTTCACCTTGTAATAACAATGCAAATTTAAACTCATTTAAAATTTTTGCTGTTTTATCAATGTTTAAGCTATTAGGAGGACAACTTCCTTTACCATAAAACTCACAGCCATATTCACATTTTATCCTAGCAGATTCTGTTAAATATACTTCATTAGTCTGTATTAATTTTGTCTGTAACCCAAAATCATTTATTTTGTTCATCAATAACTTATTTTTATCCCAATTTATTTCCTCTAACTTGCTTTTATTTTTAGAAGCAAGTATTAAACCTGTATCTGTTTCTAAAGGTAATAAGCCCTTTTCATATAGATTATATTCTCTTAACTTTTCACATACCCATTTTGCATTAAAAACTTTACCATTAAAAGTATTTATCATCATATTTAAGTCTGATAATCTAGCTTTTTGTGGGTAGTGTTCAGTAAAGAAGTCATGTATTAATATAAAACCATCTTTACTAATATATTTATTAGCTTCATTTAATAGATGTAATACTTCTTTTTCAGAGTATGCATGTAAAATGTTAGACATAATAATTAAATCGTATTTATCATTTTTCAAATCCCATTTTTCAAGAATATTCCCTTGATGAAAGCTTAATCCTTTATGTTGGGATAAATTTTCTTTAGTAATTTTAATAACATTTTTTAAATCAAAAAGTGTTGCTTTCATACCTGGATATTTTTCTATAAATTCAATTGAGAATGCACCTGATCCTGAACCTATATCTAAAACATTACCTGTTAGTGAAATCCCTTCAAATATTTTTACTATTTCCTTTGCTTTATATTTAGCAATGCAATCCATAGCACTTATGTACTTTTTTGTCCTTTCGTATATAGAATTCTCATCGTTATCTTCAATATAGTGAAGTCGCTTCCCATGTATAATATTGCTTTTTAAATCTTTCCAATTCTCCATCAACTCTTTTCTCCACAATATTGAATTGCCTTGATACATTTCACTTTCTTGAACAAGATAATTGTTTGAAATAGTAGAATTATAATAATATTTATCGTATTTTTCTATCAACCCTAGTATTTGCAAAGTGTCTAAGTAACGTTCCATTGATATTATATTGCATTTATAATATTCTACTATTTCTTCTAAGTTCTTTTGTTTTTCGTATAAAAAATCAAATAAGTTTAATTCAACAGCGGTAAATAATACCTGCGAATTCCAGTAAGCCGTAGATATATCTTCTAAGTACTGTACACCACAAGCTTGTGGATCATAATTATTCATTTTCACTTACTCCTGCTTGCTCAAAAGTAAGCACTTTATTTATTACTTGTGCTGCTGCTTCTACTATATTCATTGCCAATACAGCACCAGTTCCCTCTCCTAAACGAAATTTTAAATCGAGAATTGGACTTAATCCTAGTTCTTTCCACATAATTTTATGTCCTTCTTCAATTGATTTATGGGATGCAATCATATAATCTACAGTATTCTTATTTAAACCTTTTGCAATAAGAGCTCCAGCAGTTGAAATAAATCCATCTACAACTACTGGTACTTTATAGTACGCTGCTCCCAAAATAACACCAGCTATACCCGCAATTTCAAATCCGCCTACCTTAGCAAGTACATCTATAGGATCATCTTTCTTAGGATTATTTACTTCAATGGCTTTTGTGATAACCCTAATTTTATTCAACAACTTATTATCATCTATTCCTGTACCTCTTCCTGTAACTTCGGATACTTCTTTTCCTGTCATCACCGAAAGTATCGCACTACTTGGAGTAGTGTTACCTATACCCATGTCACCTGTAGCAATAAGATTTGCACCTTGTTTTTTTATGATTTCTTCTACTATTTCTATTCCTGCTAATAAAGCAGCTCGAGCTTGCTCCCTAGTCATTGCAGATCCTAAAGTCATATTTTTTGTTCCATAATCTATCTTACGAGATAGTATTTGATTCTTTTCAACTAAAGTATCCATATTTTGTGCAATACCCATATCTACAACCGTCACTTTCGCTCCAACTACTTCTGAAAGTACATTTATACTAGCTCCATTTTTCACAAAGTTTTCTACCATCTGTGGAGTAACTTCTTGTGGGAAAGCACTTACACCTTCTTCAACGACTCCATGATCACCTGCCATCACAATTACATGTTTATTAGCAACACATGGCTTAATTGTTTGCTGAATCCCAGCCAGCTGCTCAGCTAAATTCAACAATTCTCCTAAACTTCCTCTTGGGATAGCTAAATTATCTAAATATTCTTTTGCTTTTTTTTCCCATTTCTTATCAATGGGATTAATCCCCTCAATAACTTGAATTAATTTATCTGACATTTTCAAACTCCTTTCATTTGCTTGTTGGTTGGTCAGTTGATACATAAGTATTACTTTTGGAATTTAACCATCGTTAACTCCGCTAAAATAACTTCCGATTTCCAACTTCCCACTACTTACGCTATCCCAAAATATTCTGCAGCTACTTTCATAGCATCATCTTCTTCATGTACAACTTTTTTTTCTAGCAAATATTCAGTTAATTTGTCTGGGTATATTGCATGATCAATCTGCATTTGTGCATCTCTAAGAACTCTACCTTTAGCAATACTTAATTCATTGTTTATTACGTGTTCTCTTTTTCTTGCAATATTAGCAGCTTGTGCGGCTATTCTTGTAGATATTACTCCAGTTTTTACATCTTCTTCATTTGGTAACCCTAAGTGTTCTGCCGGTGTCAAATAACATAAGAAATCTGCACCATGCATTCCTGCATATGCACCACCAATTGCCCCAGTGATATTATCATAACCTGGAGCTATATCTGTTGCTAAAAAACCAAGTATAAAATATGGTACTTGATGACAAAGTCTCTTTTGTAATTGTATTGTACTATGCACATGGTTAAGTGGTACATGTCCTGGCCCCTCAATCATCACTTGAACTCCTGCTTCTAGTGCTCTCTTTGTTAAATCTCCTGCTATCATCAGTCCTTTTATTTGTGCTTGGTCCAAAGAATCAGCTGTAGAACCTGGTCGTATAGCATCTCCAATACTTAAAACTACATCATATGCCTTCATAATATCTAATAATCTATCAAATTCTTCATATAAAGGATTCTCTTTTTGATTTTTGAGCATCCACCCAGTTAAGAAAGACCCTCCTCTACTAACTACATCCGTAACCCTACCTGTTTTTTGCAATGTTTTAATAACATCAAAATTTAATGCGCAATGCACTGCCATAAAGTCTAGTCCATCTGCTGCTTGCTTTTCTATAGTTTCAAATATATCATCTGAAGTCATCGAAACCAAATTCCCTCTTTTTTCAATAGCCTCCACACCCGCTTGATATATAGGTACCCCCCCTACAGCAACATTTGCTAAAGATAAGGATTGTTTTCTCATTCCATCAATATCTCCTCCAGTACTCAAATCCATAAATGAATGACAACCCGCTTCTTCAGCAATTTTCAATTTCTTTTCTTCCATTGACATTTGATCACGATCGCTTGAAGTGCCAAACAATGCATTCACCTTAATATCTAATCCCTTACCAATGCCACATATTTTAGAACGTTTCCTCATCTTATTTCTTGGAATTACAATCGTTCCTTCTTCTACTCCTGAACGAATAAACTCAACATCTACTTGTTCCTGAAATGCTACTATTTCCATTTCTTCAGTTATTTTACCTGCTCTAGCTGCTTGTATTTGATTCATTTTCAGTTCCCCCTAACCCACTTTTTTATTATTTAAATAATCAGATACGATCTTCATAGCACAGTATTTTCCGCACATAGAGCATTCAGAAGAAAAATCATTACTTCTTTCAGTCCACATACGTTTTGCGGTACTTGGATCAATTGCTAGCTCCATTTGCTTTTCCCATTCTAGATTCCGACGAGCTTTCGACATTTCTAGATCCCATTTCACTGCTTTCTCCATTCCAAGGGCAAGATCTGCTGCATGTGCAGCTATCCTTGCTGCAATTACGCCTTGATAAACTTCTTGCTTATTTGGTAATCCTATGTGTTCTGCTGGAGTGACATAACATAAAAAATCTGCACCTGCATATCCACTAATTGCTCCTCCAATTGCCGCACTGATGTGATCATATCCAGCTGCACTATCAGTAACTAATGGACCAAATACGAAATATGGAGCACCCTTACACAAACTTTTTTGTAATTTCACTGTAGTCTCTATTTGATCTATTGGCACATGTCCTGGACCTTTGACCATTGTTTGTACTCCGAAAGCTCTAGCTCTTTCGATCAAATCGCCAAGTACTATAAGTTCTTGCACTTGGGAACCATTAATAGAATCTTCTATACAACCCGGTCTCATAGCATCAGCAAAGCTTAAAACCACATCATATTTCTTTGCAATTTCTAGCAATTTATCGTAATGTGTATACAATGGATTCTCAACATTATGGTGCAACATCCATCCTATTAATCTTGAACCTCCATAACTAACCAGTGGATCAATTCTTCCTTCCTTTTTTGCCCTTTTAATAATATCCATAGTAATTGCACTATGAATAGCTAAAAAATCTATTCCGTCTTTAGCATGTTTTTCAATTACATTAAATAAATCGTCAATTGTCATGTTTAATGATGATCCCTTATTTTCTTTTGCATAGGCCATTGCTTGATATAATGGCAAAGTCCCTATGGGTTTAACGGTAGTCATCAAAGCCGTCTTTCTCATGCAGTCAATATCTCCGATAACACTCAAATCCATTATAGTATCAGTACCAGCATCAATAGCACACAGTATTTTATCAATCTCATTTTCCATGTTATCAGTCTTTTCATTCATACCAACACTTGCACTTACTTTAGTTGATAGACCTTTACCAATTGCTACGGGAATAACATTTGTATGATTTGTATTCTTAAGAATCACTATCTCACCACTAGCTACTCCTTTTCTAATAAATTCAGCTGACACTTCCTCTTTAATTGCTACTTGTTTCATTTCATCAGTAACAACGCCCTGTTTAGCTTTCTCTAAAATTGTCATAGATAACTCCTCCTTTATTTTGTATATATATAATATTTTTACATCCCAAGGTAAAACAATTGTAGAACAATCGTTGAACAGTAATTATATAATAGTTAAGCGATAGCTGCGTAGTTGAAAAACCTATGAGGAATGCTAAATCCTTCTACTGTAAACTTTCCAACTATTAAATCAGGACCACCCGTCAAACGGGTGGTTTCCTCTACGGCTATAAGCCTTTGT
>JBMNCR010000091.1:0-1223 GCA_049366695.1 Eubacteriaceae bacterium | reverse complement strand
GTATCATTAGTATTAAATAGTATTGTTCTTTCTCCATCCAATGCTATTGAGCCCTTTCTTTTTGCTCTATAAACATACATTTGATCTAAATTTAGTTTAACAGGTTGCTCCATATTCATTTCAATCATCTTACCTGCCCCAAAAGGTGCTCGTAACTTTATACTGCCCTTATTAAGCTTTACGCGATATCCAAAATCATCATAACTTCTAGAAATAGAATTAACTCCAATTATTGATGAAAATCCAATAGTCGCAGGATGACACCTAGTAACTATTAATTCTTCTATAGAACTGATATCTTCAATTGCTCTAACACCTATGCTCTGATTTACTGAAATTGCAGCATCAATTAATGCATAATCTATTACTTTCCCATTTAAATATATTTCAATCATTTTTTCTTTAGATATATATTCATCAATAACACCAAATTTACAAACTACAGCAGCAGCCATTCCTACAATTGTTCCTTCATAGAATTTTGGAAAAACGTTATTTGTTCCAGTAGAGATAGATATTAGAGGTATCTCAGGTTTTGCTTTAGCAACCAGTCTACTAGTCCCATCTCCCCCTAAAACAATAATACAATTTACATTCATACTCATAAATGATTCAGATGCTTTAATAGTATCATGTTCATTACCCTTAGGTTTAAAATCTAAAATATTTAAATTAGCTTTTAAATCTCCATTTTCAGTTAAAACAGACTTTATACTACTCCCAATATTGTAATAATCAGCCATTATAAATATATCTTGAACACCTAAATCTTGAGCACCTAAAATCATTCTTTCTACTAAATTTGCTTTCTCATTATTTCCAATGGTTTGAGCATAAGAAAATATCCTGCGTATATCTTTACCTGAATTTGGATTAATAATTACTCCTATCTTTTTCAATAAATCATCTCCATTGTACTAATAATTCTACTCTCCATTTCAATTCTTTAAATACTTATCATAAATATGATTAAGCAAACATCACTTTTAACGTCCTAATATCCCCATAAACAAGTTTATAAAGCGCACACTTATATAGTTATCATACAAGTTCATTATATCAATAAATATAGTTTATTTGGCCCAAATATTAATAAACAACTAACTAAACACCAATATAGTAATAATACTTTATATTAATTAAATTTCAATATAATTATATTGAGTTTAGTGTAATATTATAATATTATGATAATAAAAAGCAATCTGGTAATATGTCAAGAA
>JBMNCR010000090.1:3563-45713 GCA_049366695.1 Eubacteriaceae bacterium | reverse complement strand
GCTTTTTCTACAGATTCGAAGTGCATATGACTAACTAATTGTAATCCATATGAATTGAAAATCAGAGTATATCCCGCTATTCCAGTAGTGCTTTGGTAAGCTTTCGCAAATCCTCCATCAATTACAAGCAATCTGCCGTTTGCTTTTATGGGGCTTTCGCCATTCATAGTTTTTACTGGTACATGACCATTTATTATATGGCTATCATCTGGATCTAAATTAAATTCCATCAAAATTTTCTTTGCCATTTTTTCATTCAAGACAAGATTATAATAAGGGGTATAACTCTCTTTGTGTGTAGTTATATCATCAATAAAATATCTTTCAAAAGTTGCCATTTTATCTTTTCCAAATAAAGGTGAGTCATGATGGCACCATAGGTACCAGAAAATTTCTGTGCCAATTTTTTTGCTGCCATTACCAAAGTATGCTTCTCTAGCGTATTTATCAAGCATATCTAAAAACTCTTTCCCTTTTACATTTTCTCCCATAAAGGAAACTTCTTTAAAACTTCCGTTATCATTCATGGGGATAGATGCATGAAACAATAAATTTGAATTATAAGTAAGATAAATACTGCCTTTTGAAAACAAAAAACGAACATGTTTTTGAAGTCTATCACTGGTTAGAAAAGAAAAACGCAATTTACTAATTACATTTTTTTCTTCTGCAGTTAATTCCCATGGCTTTTCTGGATCAATTACAGAAAGATGATCGGTATTTATTTTATATTTAGTATTGTTTATTTGGATAGTATAATCTGTATAATCAATTTTATCTAATAGTAATCTGTTAGAAAGATTATATTCAGGATGACTTTCAATTATTTGATGTTCTAATTTAAATTGGATTAGTGATATAGCTTTGTGCATTTTTGCTAATAATTGCATATCATTTTCTGCGATTATTTCAGAACTACTATTTTTAGGCGTAAAATGAGTACAGGGATCGTCTTTATAGATGTTTAATGCAAATGTAGCAAGAGGTAAGAGATTTATCCCATACCCTTCTTCTAATATTGACATATTAGAATATCTAAGACAAATTCGTACAGCATTTGCTATACAGGCAAGATCTCCGGCGGCGGCTCCCATCCATAGAATATCATGATTACCCCATTGGATATCAATTGAGTGATGAAGCATTAAAGTATCCATTATAATATCGGGACCAGGGCCCCTGTCGTAAATATCTCCGATTATATGTAAATGGTCAATAGTTAATCTTTGAATAACAGCAGATATTTTTATAATAAAATCATCAGCTCTATCCAGTTCTACAATAGTATCGATAATCTTATTATAGTACTCTTTTTTATTAAATCGTTTCTCATCTTCATGTAATAATTCTTCCATTATATAAGCAAAATCTGGGGGTAATGCCTTTCGAACTTTTGATCTGGTATATTTAGAAGATGCATCTCTACATACTTGTACTAGTCTATATATTGTTACTTTGTACCAGTCGGTAATATTATCCTGTGTAGATTTTATAAGTTCTAATTTTTCTTCTGGGTAATATATTAGTGTAGCTAATTGTTGAATATCATGTTGAGACAAAGTTTTTTCATGTACATCAGTTATTTTTCTTTTAACAACCCCAGATGCATTACGCATTACATGGTTAAAAGCTTCATCTTCACCGTGAATATCTGTTAAAAAATGTTCGGTACCTTTAGGCAAATTTAATATCGATTTTAAATTAATTACTTCAGAGGCTGCTAACGCAATACAAGAAAAATTATTTGATAGTAGCTCTAGATATTCTTTATTATTAATAAACTGTTTATCAGTAAATTTATTCAAAGGGGTTACCTCCAATTTATAATGATGTAAATACTGCATCATTAATGTATCTCATAATATAATTATAATATACACAACATATCAAATGCAATTAATATACTATGTGATTTACAATAATTATAACATACTTTAAATTATATTTTTCATTTATAATATTTATACTAGTTATTACGTGTTTCATTATGTATAAAAATGAAATTATAAATAATTTGTTTTCTAATAGGATTGCATAGTTTACAGTATATCTAATTTGTATGACTTCCAAAGTGTCTTTACTAATAAAAAATGTACAGAAATATTTTTATTATAATCTTACATAATTAATAAATCGCTAACCTTAATATCATGCGGAGATATCTAAAAAATTAAGATAGCAAAATTTATATTAAAAAAATATATAAAATGTAAGAACTTATGTATTAAAAAATACTATAATTTATTAATTATTTGAATGATTTCATAGATTAAAAAGATTAAATAAAAATTTTAAAAAATGAGATAAATTAATAAAGAAACAAACGTTTATTATAATTAATCGATTTGCCAATTAATAGGATTATTTCCGTTAGAAACTAGATAAGCATTAGTTTGTGAGAAGGGCTTGCTACCAAAAAATCCTCTATGAGCAGAAAATGGACTTGGATGGGGTGATTTTATTACATGGTGAATTTTATTTGTAATAAATTTTTCTTTTGATTGAGCATATTTACCCCATAAAATAAAAATTAATGGATCTGTTTTATCGTTTAATAAATTAATTATGTTGTTAGTGAAAATTTCCCATCCTATATTTTTGTGAGAAGCTGGTGAACCTGCACGGACAGTCAAAACAGTATTTAATAATAATACACCTTGTTTTGCCCAATCTATTAATGAACCATGATTAGGGATACTACATCCTAAGTCATCTCTTAATTCTTTATAAATATTTAATAATGAAGGAGGGATAGCAACTTCTTTATTGACTGAAAAACATAGTCCATGAGCTTGATTAACGCCGTGGTATGGATCTTGCCCGATTATTATTACTTTTGTATCAATGTATGAAGTATAATGTAAAGCGTTGTAAATTTCATCCATTTTAGGATAAATCAAATTTTCTTTGTATTCATCTTTCAATGTTTTGCATAATTGAATATAATACTTCTTCTCAAATTCATCTACTAATAGTTCTTTCCAATCATTATTAAGCTTTATTGGCATTTTCAATCCTCTGTTTTCTAAGTGATTTTTATGGATATTACTTAAAATATTTATATTATTATAGTATAATATAACAATATCTATGATGCAAACAATCAGACATAACTAGTTGACATAAGAGTGATAATTGAATATAATATATGCATAACATATGAATATATCTTCATATGTTCAGACGTTCTTTGTAGGAGGTACATCGTGATAACATTAATTTTAGAAGGGATACATTGCGCTAGTTGTGCTAATAAGATTGAATTCTATTCAAAACAAATACCAGAAGTAAAAACTTTGTTTGTTAATTTTGTTAATTCATCTATGAATATAGAATTAGAGAATATTAATGATAAAGAAAAGGTTTTAAAAGATATAAAAAATATTATTGCAAAATACGAACCTCATGTCAATGTGATTGAAAAGGATAATTCTTCTGAAATTTCTTCAGAAGATTCTTTTAGAAATAGTTCGCAGATAAATAGTAATGAAAAAAATAAACGTAGTGTAATAAATTATTTTTTAGATGATTATAAGTCGGTTATTGGAATAATGGTTTTTATTATAATAAATATCTTTGAACTAAAATTTTTATTTGAAATGAGTTTATACGTGGCAGCGTATGTTTTAATTGGCTGGAATGTAGTTCGTAGTGCTTTAAGAAATATATTTGCAGGAGATATTTTTGATGAGAATTTCTTGATGTTTATTGCTACTATAGGAGCATTTGCTATTGGAGAGTTTAATGAAGCAGTTGCAGTAATGTTGTTTTATAAGATAGGAGAAAATTTCCAAGATTATGCAGTTGATAATTCAAGAAGGTCGATAAAGGATCTAATAAACATAAAGGCAGATTATGCAAGTAAAATAGTGGATGATAAAATAATCAAAGTAATACCAGAGGATTTAAAAGTAGGAGATATTATAGTTGTTAGACCAGGAGAAAAAATCCCTATTGATGGTGAAGTTTTGGAAGGATATTCTTGGGTAGATACTTCTCCTTTGACAGGTGAATCAGTACCCAAAAAATATACTGTTGGAAATCAGATAATAAGCGGATTTATAAATAAAAATTCGGTATTAAGAATTGAGGTAAAAAAACCTTTTAAAGAATCTGCGGTTGCTAAAATATTGAATTTAATAGAGAATGCTGGAGCTAACAAATCTAGAACTGAAAAATTTATTACTAAGTTTGCTAGATATTATACACCAATTGTTGTTGTTTCAGCTTTAGTAATAGCCTTTGTTCCTTATTTTATATTACCTGGACAGATATTAAGTGATTGGATACAAAGGGGGCTTATATTCCTGGTCGTATCTTGTCCATGCGCTTTAGTAGTTTCCATACCTTTAGGCTATTATGCGGGGATAGGGGCTTCATCTAAAGAAGGCATATTAATCAAAGGTGGCCAGTATTTAGATGTGTTAAGAGAAGTAGATACAATCGTTTTTGACAAAACAGGAACACTTACCAAAGGTATATTAACAGTAACTGAATTAAATATAAATAAAAATTATAGTAAAAAATTTGTATTGGAATGTGCTGCTACAGCTGAAGCTCTTTCAGATCATCCAATAGCAAATGCTATTACAAGATGTTATAATGAACAGCTTTTTATAAATTATGTGGATGATTTTGAAGAAATTCCAGGAAAAGGAATACAAGCAAATTACAAAGATCATCATGTTGTTGTAGGGAATTCAAAATTAATGATGGATAAAGGTATTATAATTGAAAAGATACAAACAGAGGGAACGATAGTCTATGTAGCTATAGACAATATATACTATGGAAATTTTGTTATTGCAGATGAAATAAAGGAAAACGCAATTCATTTGGTTAAAAAACTTAAAGATGTTGGAGTAAGCAATGTAGTTATGTTTACTGGAGATCAAGTAAATGTAGCAAAAGCTATTACAGAAAAATTAGGAATTGATTATTTGAATGCGGATCTTTTACCACAAGATAAAGTTGAAGAATTTAATAAATTAAAAGAGAAATCAACACAGTCAAAAATTGCATTCGTAGGCGATGGTATAAATGATGCTCCGGTATTGGCGATGTCTGATGTTGGGATTTCTATGGGAGCGTTAGGATCTGACGTAGCTGTAGAAGCATCAGATGTGGTGCTTATGACAGATGAACCAGCTAAAATTATTAAAGGTATTAAAATATCTCAGTACACCCATAAGATTGTAATGCAAAATATATATTTTGCATTAGGTATCAAGTTGATAGTACTATTGTTAGGAGCTTTGGGAATGGCCAATATGTGGGGAGCTGTATTTGCTGATGTAGGGGTTGCTCTATTGGCAGTGTTAAATGTTAGTAGAATATTTTACATTAATAAAAAATAAATACTTGAATAATTATAAATACAATGTATAATGAATAATGATGATTCCGTAGCTCAGCTGGGAGAGCGCCACCTTGACAGGGTGGAAGTCGTTGGTTCGAGCCCAATCGGAATCACCAATATTATAATTTTTTGGTGAAAATTAGAGTGCTTTAAATAATAAAGATTGATAATATATAGTATTTGTTATAAAAATGATATACAAATGTTACCCCTAATATTAGACGCTGAAAAATGTGTAAAAATATCAAGGGGTATTTTTATTGTAAACTTTTTTAATAATAAACACATATGCTAGTAGACTGTTGAAATAAAATAACAGACTATTGTAATGAAAACTTTTATATTTGAAAAGAAGTTATTATGTATTTAGAGTATTTAAAGGAATAATATTTAAAATGTAAAAATGGAAGTATTCATATTAATGATATAATAATATAAATAAAGTGTTTATGGACATTTAATATTGGAATAAATAGATTATACATAAGATGAAGCAGGAGGATGAAAATTATGGGTATAATTCAATTTTTAATAGAGAATGAAGTAAATCAAAAATTAATAAACGAGGCTTTGTATTTCAAAAAACAATATAAAGTCCATGAAGAAGTTAAAGATAGGGTTCCGGTACCTCAAAACTATTTTTATGGAAAAGATATATGGGAAATGTGTATAGCTGGTATTTTGGAAGGTGAAAATATACTTTTATCCGGTCCAAAAGCCACTGGTAAAAATGTGCTTGCCGATAATTTATGTTGCTTATTTGGAAGACCTCAATGGAATGTATCTTTTCACGTTAATACAGATAGTTCAACATTAATTGGTACAGATACATTTATAGATAATCAGGTAAAGCTTAGAAAAGGAGCTGTGTATCAATGTGCAACTTATGGAGGATTTGGTGTTTTTGACGAAATAAATATGGCTAAAAATGATGCAATAGTAGTTTTGCATTCTGCACTTGATTATAGAAAAATAATAGATATTCCAGGTTATGAAAAAATTAAATTAGATAAAGCAACCAGATTTATTGGTACCATGAATTATGAATATGCCGGAACGAAGGAATTAAATGAAGCTTTAGTTTCTAGATTTTTGGTAGTTGATATTCCAAAGTTGGATCATAATAAATTATTTTTGATACTTAAGTCTGAATTTAATAATATTGATGAAGAAAAACTGAGCCAGTTTGCTGGAGTTTTTCTTGATCTCCAAACAAAAGCTGAAAACAGTGAGATATCGACAAAAGCGGTAGATTTAAGAGGAATAATTGCATGTATAAAAACCATAAAGAGAGGTTTAAAGCCCAAATTAGCCATAAAAATGGGAGTGACGGGAAAGACTTTTGATGAATATGAAAAAGAAATAGTAGGAGATATAATAAGAACTAGGATACCTGATGCTTGGGAATACCAAGATGTATTTCCTTTAAATAAGGTGTAATATATGGATTGGATATATAGTGATTATGATAATAAAAATAGACTTAATAATTTGATGTGGACAATAAGCGAAGATTATAATGAAGAATTAGAAAATTACGAAAGATTTTCTAATATTTCTAAAGATTTAGCTATTTATTATGCTGCAAAAGCTGGAGCAAGAAGAAAATACATGGACTGGAAATTAATTAAAAAATATGTTCATTATAAGATAAGTAAGGGGGTAGATAAAGATATATTTATACCCCTTGTTGATATATGCGCAGATCTAATGATTGAGGAAAAATTATTAAAAGAAAGACCTGGTATGGTTGATGTTCGAAAAAAAGGTTATGATGAATTATTAGAAATATTTCTTAAATTTAATTCAAAAGACATTATGGATAAAATTAAATATTCATTAGTTTTTGAACAAATGGGCAAGAGTGTATTATTTGATAAAAAAGTTAAAGATATATTAAATGATGTGAAAGAGTGTATGTATGCAGAAGATACATATAAACTTATAAATAATATTGAGTATATCTATTCAAAGCATTTCAACGGTGATATTACAAATGTAGAGGAATATGATAAAGAGTATTATGAGCAATTTGAAGAAATGGAAGATGGGGAGTATGACTTAGAAAATAAGGATGATTTTTCTAGATTTATATATGAAGAGCTCTATAACGAAGGAGAAATAAACCAAGAAATATCTGAAGATATTGATAAAATATCATCTTCATTACTGGTTGAATCTATGGGTGAATTTCAAAATAGATCAAATGATTCTCATAATAGAAATATATACGTAGATGATGAAACAGCTAAAAAAATATACGATAAGATAGAATACTATTATGGTAAAGCATTTTTAAACAAAGACGAAATTAAAAAAATAGAAAGAAAAATTTGCCGAAATATTCATGAAGGATGCAGAGTGCACTTTACTGATGGAGTATTAAGGACACCTTGTGAAAATTTATTTCAAAAAAAATATGTTACAAGACAAAAGGAGAATAATTTATCCTATTATGCAGAGCATCCTAGAGTAAATAAAAGAAATATAGCTAAGTTAAAACAAACAATAATTAAGACAATGATAGCAGAAAGTGAAATTACAAAAATTTCAGCGGATAATGGAATAATAATGCCTAATAAGCTTTGGAAAATAGGAAGAAGTAAAGATTTAAAGGTATTTTCGAAAATAGTGAACAATGAAAAAGGTGGATATGTAGTAGATATTTTGTTAGATGCAAGTGGATCGCAAAGAATAAATCAAGGAAAAGTTGCAACACAAGCATATATAATAAGTGAAGCATTGGTACTTGCAGGAATACCAAATAGAGTAATGGGGTTTAGTAGTTTTTTAGACTACACAATTTTAAGAAGATTCAGAGATTACTCTTCACCAAGAAATGATAATAAAAATATATTTGAGTATTATTCAGCTGGGAACAATAGAGATGGATTAGCTATTAGAGCAGTTTGTGAAGGACTAATGAATAGAAAAGAAGATAATAAAATACTTATCATTTTGAGTGATGGGAAACCTAATGATATAAAGATATCAAAGAATAAACAAAAAAAATTAGTAGGAGAAGTGCCGTATCGAGGCATAGCAGCTATAAAAGATACCGCTTTAGAAGTAAGAAAAGCGAGAAGAAATGATATATTAGTATTAGGTGTTTTTACTGGAAAAGAAGAAGAGCTATACGCCGAGAAATTCATATACGGAAAAGATTTTATATATACAAAAAGTATTGAAAGATTTTCAGATATTGTAGGTACATTTCTAAAAAGAGTTATTGAAAATATGTAATAAATATATAGAAAAATTATTACTTTAGAAATGTTATATCCGAGTAATCAATCTTATTAAAACATTCTAAAGAATATGATAAGATATCATCTACAGTATTCTGATCGATTTTTAATAGCCTAGGAATTATACCATTTACAAAAGTTACTACATCTTGAATTGGCATTTGAATATCTTCATTCATCAGATGTAGAAAAAATTCTCTCCTTGCTCCAAAATCACAATAAAGGTTACTTTCAAATTCTTCTTTAGTGAGTGTAATATTATAATCATCTAAGTAACTCACATATCGCGAGCCAATACTGTTATGTAAAAGGATATAATTAGATTTTTTTCTTAAAACTTCAGTATATACTCGTTTATTGTTGTTATTCTCTAATATTATTTGATAATAAATCCGTGAAACAATAGCATGACGAAGTATGCTATTGTTTTTCGTGTCTATACTATGTTTGTTAATACATTTATCTATTTCTCTTAAAAAGTCATCATAGACCATTTTTAAAATATTGTCTTTATTTTTAAAATGATAAGGAATCAGTCCAATTGGAACATCTGCTTCTTTAGAAATTAATGACAGAGTAGTTTTATTGTAACCAAATTCATAAAATAAATTTTTTGTGATTTTATATATATATTCTTTTGTTTGAATCCCCTTTTTATTTGAAGCCATTTTTACTCCTTTATAATAAAAAACTCAATTTATTTTATATTAAAAATAGAAAAAAGTAAAGTGCTAATGAAAATATCAAAAATAATATCTGATTAAAATATTAAAAATAACAAATAATATACAAAAACAATTGACTATCGAAACGTTTTCATTTATACTTAAATTGAAAATAAAAAAATATTTTCAAACAATGGAGGTGTATAAAATGGATTCACAAGTATTAACGCAGGCTGTAGGAGAATTAGAAGAAGAAGAAGTATTAAAAATGTTAAAAGATTTTATTAGTTCTAAGCCTACAGAAGAAGAAGCGCAAAAAGTAGTAAATGCATGTCAAGCAGGGATGGCAGTGGTAGGAGATTTATTTGAAAAGGGTGAGTATTTTGTAGGTGATTTGATATTTGCTGGAGAATTATTGACAGAAGCTATAAACGCTTTAAAACCCGTAATAGGATCAGGTAGTACTTCAAAAGTTGGTAGTATCGTATTAGGGACAGTACACGGAGATTTGCATGATATAGGGAAAAATATATATAAAAGCATGTGTGAAGCAGCTGGTTTTGAAGTATATGATATAGGAATTGATCAACCAGTTAGTGCTTTTGTAGAAAAAGTAAAAGAAGTAAAACCTGATGTAGTTGGAATGAGTGGTGTACTTACTTTAGCATTAGAAGCTATGAAAGATACAGTAGAAGGACTTAAAGAAGCGGGACTTCGTGATTCTGTTAAAGTTATTATTGGTGGAAACCCAGTGACTAAAGAAGCATGCGAGCATATTGGAGCAGATGCATTTACTACAAATGCAGCAGAAGGGGTTAAAATATGTCAAAAATGGACTAACTAAGTATGTAGTTTATTTTTAAACATTTAAGTAGTGGTAATATGATATATTTCTAGATTTCAAATTATTATAAGAGGTGAGGATATGAATAAAAACGGTTTAAATGAAAAACTAGAACGGTGTAGAAAGGCTATACTAAATGAACAGCCTGATAGAGTGCCAGTAATATGTAAAGTTGAGCCAACATATGCTATTCAATATGCTGGTAATAACTTAAAGGAGTCATTATGGAATTTAGATTTATTGATAGAATCAATGGATAAACTATATTCTGATTTTTATTTTGATGCAGGTGGTTTTGCGGGAAGATTTCCTTTGTTTTATAAGAGGACTGGATCAAAATCATTTGTACCAAATGAAAAAGATGGTTATATGCAACATCCAGAAGTAGCTGGATTGCAGCCCGAAGAGTATGATGAGTATATTAAAGATCCTTTTAAGTGTTTAGTAGAGAAGGTTGTGCCAAGATTATATACAGAATTGGGGCAGTCAGGTGTAGATGGACATTTAGCATGGGCTCGAAGTGTAAATGCTGATAGTAAAATTAGAGCTAAAATAGCAGCGGGAAACGCAATGTTAAATCAAAAATACGGCATTGCGAGTATTAGAAGGGGTATTTCTGAAGCTCCACTTGATTTTATCGCTGATTTATTAAGAGGTTTTACTGGAGTTTCTATGGATATAAGAAGGTGTCCAGGAAAATTAGAGGAAGCTGTAGAAGTGACTTTACCTCTTATGGTTAAACTTGCAAAGTTATTAAATCCTGTTCCTAGTGCAACACAATCAATTTTTGTTCCATTACACATGGCACCTTTTATGAGTAATAAAAATTTTGAAAGGTTTTATTGGCCTACTTTTAAAAAGTTCTGTGAAGAAATAACAAAAGATGGATATACTATGCAGATATTTTTCGAGAAAAATTGGAGCAGGTATTATGATTATCTTCAAGAGTTGCCAAAAGGTATAGTTGGATACTTTGAAGAAGATGATTTAGGAGTAGTTAAAGAAAATTTAGGAAAAACTATGTGTATTATGGGAAACTTCCCTACGACTATGTTGAATTTAAACAGTAAGCAGGAGTGTATTGATAAGGCTAAAGAAATTGTGGATAAAGCGGCGCCTGGAGGAGGATTTATGTTTACAATGGATAAGTCAGTTCTTCTATTGCAAGATGCTAAACCAGAAAATTTAAAAGCTGTTACAGATTTTGTGCATGAATACGGTGTTTATAAATAGGGGGTGGATGAAAATGAATATTAAATCTGAAAAGTTAAAATATTGGGATGATCTCGTTGGTACAGAAGGATTTATAGATGAGGATACTTCGATAATGAAAAAATCTTGGGATGAAGTAGAAGATTCGCTGTTTATATTTGTAATGGGATTACTTGTTTAAAATTTTCAAGTCTTGGTTAAAAACCAAGACTTGTTTTCTTTATCTAAACAGAATTTTGCTATTAGTAACACAATGGCAAAATAGACCTCTTGAACCAACATATTTATTTGTTTTTATGGACGCCATACACTACAAAGTACGTGATGATAAACATGTAGTAGTTAAAGTAGCATACGTTGTGCTTGGTGTAAATATGCATGGAGAGAAAGAAGTACTAGGTATATGGATAGGTACAAATGAAAGTAGTAAATTCAGGTTGTCAGTAATCAACGGTCTTAAAAATAGAGGTGTGCAAAATGTACTTGTATTCTGCGTAGATGGCTTGAAAAGCTTCAAAGAAGCTATTGGAGAAGTGTATCCATTTGCTAAAATACAAAGGCACATAATTCTTCAAATAAGAGCAAGTATAAGATATATTCTGTATAAAGATAGGAAAGTATTTATAGCAGATTTAAAAAAAGTGTATGGTGCTGTAAATGAAGATGTTGTACTTGAAAACTTAATACAAGCAAAAGATAAATGGGTGAATAAATATCCTAATGCTATAAATAGTTGGGAAGATAATTGTGATAATCTAATCATTTTTTTGAATTCCCAGATTATATTCATAAGATAATGTATACGACTAATGCTAGAGAAAGTCTGAATGGTCAGTTTAGAAAAGTCACCAAAACGAAGCTGATATTTCCTAGTGATGAAAGTCTAATGAGAATGTTATATTTAGCTACTGAATAAATTAGCAAAAAATGGACGAGAATATATGCTAATTGGGATCTAGTGATTAGCCAACAAATTATACTATTTGAAGAAACTTTGCACGCTAACGCATGATGGGAACCAGTCCTGAAACCGCTGAGGTTTATCGGTTTAGTTGTCTCAGGAATGGAAGAATAGATAGCCTACTAAAAACTATCCGTTCCTAGTCACAATTCCAGAAACCTCTCAACATTGCCCTATCATGTTATTGAGTAACAAGCATGGATATTTATGACATTAGAAGGGTATAATATATTATATAGGAATATTATTAAACTACAAAATTCTACACTGTATAATTTTAACTTTAATCCTAACTTATTGTCTATTTAAAGAGATAAAATAAATTTTTGCACCACTTTTAATTTGTATAAATATTAAGAGATTTTAAAATATGGCTCAATTTTATAATCTAGTTTTTGCATAATTTTTTTGCTTTCTGATATTATTTCTTCGATTCTTTTATTATCGATATTCATCATTTTGAATAAAAGTCTAATAGAGAAATCAAAATATTGTTCAACAGTGCAGTTTAAAATATTACTATAAAAAGCCTTCTGGAGTGCATGGACAGAACTTTGGCAAACAATAGCAATCATCATTAATTCATCAGTATCATGATCTATTTCGAGCTTGTATTGACGGTCATGGATTGAATATTTGACTAAATTGACTTCTGGATTTGGTTCAAGGTATATTGCTGGAAGTACTTCAAGACTAAATCTCCTTGCATTTTGATCCTCATGATAGAGCATATTGAGAATCCGCATATCTACAGCTGTTGAGACTTGAAGATCACTTTTTTTTAAAATATTATATACTTTTAGAGCATTTTTATCTTTTAATTCTTCGGTGTACTTATTTATGACTTTTGTTGCAAGATTAAATTTAGTACCAAAATGGTAACCAATTAATTGTTTAGTTACACCTATTCTCTTAGCAATCTGCTCTAAATATGTATTTTTATATCCCTGTTCGTAAAATAAGATTGTTGCTACATCTATTATTTCATTTTGTTTATTCCTACTGGATTCTCTTTTCATTTCAGTATTATATCACATTTATTGTTATATTTAAAGATGTTTTCAATAATATTACTTTACTAGTCAAATAAATTAATGAAAATACATTGACAATTTACAAAAATGAGTGTAATATAAACTTGACCGGTCAAGTTTATATAATAAATTTTCTTAAAAGGAGAAATGTATGGATATTTTAATGGTTATTCTTACGTTAGGAGCGGTAGGGTTACTGGTGTATTTAATCCTTAAAGGGGTGAATCCAGTATTGTCTATGCTTTCAATTGGAATTGTGGTTTTAATTATCATGCAATATGCAACACAAACAAGCGTATTAGGCGATGCGACCACAGGGATATATTTTCTGGATATTTTCAAGTATATTTACAATCAAGCCATTGGAATGTGGACGACTATGGGTGCCACTACCGCATTTATATTAGGCTATGTTGGACTTATGCAATTCACAAAGGCAAATGATTTTTTTGCACTTACACTTGCGACAAAACTTTCAAAAATGAAAAGCAAATGGGTGATTTATGCTGGAACAATGTTTCTTGCAATGGTTATCAAATGGTTAGGACCGAATCAAGTCACCGTTATACTTATTCTTATTTCAACGGTGTATCCAGTATTATTAGCGTTAAAGGTTAATAGACTTACAGCGATTTCCGTAATTACTATTTGTTCAGGTATAGGGTGGGGACCAGCTACACCGATAACTCCTATGACATTTGCATTCGCAGGTGAGTCTATGAGTGCAGTTGATTATTTTATGAACACAGAATTGATATACTTTGTTCCGATGTTCATTGCTATCGTACTGGTTTTTGCAATCACAACTCCTATGTGGGAGAGAAAAGAAGCTAAAAAGGGTTTATTGTACGAAGCAAATACGACAGATATAGAACAAGTAGATCCAAAAAGTTTTGGTTTGCCAGGATATTATATGCTTTTACCACTAATGCCCATTATTATGGTAATTCTATTTGGTGGTATTGCATTTCCGTCCTTGAAACTGGATACTGGTGCAATTTATTTTTTAGCAGCAGTTTTAGTATTGATATTGCAATTTATTCGTGCTAAAGAAAAAAAAGTGGATCAAATCTCAGAAGATATGGCGAGCTTTTGGAAAGGTTTTGGAGATTCTATTACTATGATATATCCGTTTGTGATCGGAGGAATGGTTTTTTCTGCAGCTATTGGAATGCTTGGTGGAGTAAATATTTTAGTAGATGCACTTGGTACAGGCAGTTCTTCACAAATTGGATTTATGATTATTGTCTATCTAGCAACAACATTGTTCGTTTTTCTTGCGGGAATGGGATCAGGGTTTATGCCTGTTGGTGCGATTTTGGGTACATATATTGTCGCTTCTGGTGCTGATGCTTCATTGATATTTAGTACATTTATGTTGTTTGCAGCAATAGGGAATTCAACTTCACTTACAGCACAGGGACAATTGGTTGCTGCAGGAGCTGCCGAACTAAATGTAGTACAGATTTCGAAACGAAACATTATTCCACTCTTAGCAGGCGGGGTAGTTGCATTTGTTATTGGCATTACCATACACATGTAAGAATAATGATATAAATCTTTAATAATTAACTCCCAATTAAGAGGCTGATAATTAGACTGCAATAAATAGTTATGGCTTTTATCAGCCTCATCTAATTTAAAAACTGCATTTAAATGTTTCTTTATTTTTATGCGACAGTATATATTTACAATTTAAAATGTAATATTTACGCATTAAAAAAACATGATGTTATCAACAAATGAAATTGATAGAAATTTATAAATTGAATTATCAAATACAAAACATCTAACTTGATAATATTCATTTATAAAAAAAATATAGATATAAGGAGAAAATATAACATGAATAATGAAATAAAATTGCTCCAGCAGGAGCGCTGTAAGCTTAATGAAGATTATTACAACAATATAATACCTAAAAGGATTCCTGCTGAATTTCAAGTTATGGCAAATGTAGTGGCTGAATTTGGTGGGATTAACATGATTGATTATCAATATGAATATTCACTGCTTGAAAAACCGGCAAGAGAACTTTGTAAGATAGTTTATTCAGATAAATGCCCTGTTAATCCAGCATCACCTATTGGATCAAGAAATCCATCTTATTATCAGACTTTGGGTTCTCAAACTCTTGTCATGGGAAAGAATGGTTTTATGCAACATCCTGAAGTTACAGGAATGAATGTTGAAGATTATGATGCGTTGATAGAAGATCCTTTCGCATGTATTATGGAAAGAATTATCCCAAGGCACTGTAAGTCTCTCGATCCCACGGATCCAATTGGCATACAGCGTGCATTGTTTATGAGTGACTCGTCACTTAAAAAAGATCTTGCTGATTCCTTGCCATTTGTTAAAGATCTAACTGAGGAATACGGATATTCTATAGGAGGAGCTCCAGCGGGTTCAATGGCATTTTGTGCTGCTCCTTATGATTTCCTATCAGATCAGCTAAGAGGTTTTTCTGGTATCAGTATGGATATTAGAAGGGACAGAAATAAAATAAAAGATGCATGTGAGGCACTCACTCCGCTTATGTTTTATGCTGGATTGCCGACTAATCCTCATCCACAAGGTTTTGTAGGCACACCACTTCATATGCCAACGTTTATGCGCGAAAAAGATTTTGAAGAAATATGGTTGCCATCATATATTAAAATAACACAGCAATGGGCCTCATTTGGGGTAAGAACATCTGCATTTTGTGAGGATAATTGGATGCGTTATCTAGATCATATTATGGAACTTCCCGCAGGGACTAAGTTACTATTTGAATATGGAGATCCTCAAATAATCAAAGATAATTTGGGTAAGAAATTTATGCTTTCTGGTCTTTATCCGATAAATCTTATTAAAACAGGCACAAAGCAGCAGTGTGTTGACAAAGTGAAAGAGCTTCTTGATATTATGTTGCCTGGTGGAGGCTATGAATTCAGGCTTGATAAGCTTCCTATTTCTCTAAAGGATATCAATATTGAAAATTATATTGCTGTTATTGAAACAATTAGGGATTATGCTGTGTATGACAATGCTGGAGAAAACTTCGGTACACCGCTTAACAGTGAAGGCTTTAAGTTTGATGAGAATATAATTAAACCGCTTCAATCAAAGCATTTGTTTGATTGGGAAAAATTTAAAAATGATTATCCTCTCACTCCAGATTTTGCACAAAATAGATTTGAAGCAAGTAATATTGAATTCTTTAAATTTTATATGGGGCTTTTGATGTAGTTGAATTGCTATTAAAGATTGTGCTATTAGGAGTCATGAAAAAAGGTCATTAAATGTTTGATAGTGATTAATAAATGACTATTTATGGCATAATATTATACGTTTTATTTCACGATTTAAATGTTGAGTGAGTATATTGTGCCACAATGTTAATTAATTAGCTAATGATTATATAAAAACTAGCTGAATTTTAAAACATAAATATATAATTGGAGGAACCCATAAATGATAATAATAGGTGAAAAAATTAACGGATCTATACCTTCAGTAGCGAAGGCAATTGCCGAAAAAAATGCAGATTTTATTCGTAATCTGGCCAAAGTGCAAAGTGCAGCTGGTGCGTCATATATTGATGTGTGTGCCTCTGTAAAAGATCATATAGAAATAGAAACTATGAAATGGTTAATTGATCAGGTGCAGGAAGTAACTGATACACCGATAGCAGTTGATAGTCCAAACACTCGTGTATGTGTAGAATGTATGCAATTTTGTAACAAACCAGGGTTACTAAACTCTGTATCGCTAGAGGGTGACAAAATTGATGTGGCATTTCCTGTACTGTCTTTGAATCCGGAATGGGAAGTGGTAGCACTTCTCAATGATGACAATGGTATTCCGCAGACAGCTGAAAGACGTTTAGAAGTATTCGAGGGAATCATGAAAAAAGCAAAAGAATTTGGCATAGATTCTTCTCGTATACATATTGATCCGCTTGTTGAAATGCTGTGCACTTCAGATGATGGAATTGCGATGGTTGTCAAAGTAATTAATGAGATAAAAGCACAGTATCCTTCAATCCATATTACAGGAGCAGTGAGTAATATTTCATTCAATCTACCAGTAAGAAAGCTGGTGAATCAGGGATTTATCGTACTTGCGATGAATGCAGGCATGGACAGCGCGATTCTTGATCCGCTAAACAGAGATATGATGGGTATGATATTTGCTACAGAAGCATTGCTTGGGAAGGATGATTACTGTATGGAATATATATGCGCATACAGAGAAGAAATATTTGGATCAAAAAAATAAGTAAAAAGAAGATATCAATTATTAACATATAATAAGGAGGAGACAAAAAATGTCAAAGATAAAGGAAGTAAAAGCAAAAGTAGAAGCAGGAAAAGTCAAACTGGTACCGAATTTGGTACAAGAAGCCTTAAATGAAGGAACAGCGGCAGGTAACATTCTAGCAGAAATGATTGATGCAATGAGTATTGTTGGTGATAAATTCTCCACAGGTGAAATTTTTGTACCAGAAATGCTGGTAGCTGCAAAAGCAATGCAAAAAGGTGTAGAAGTTTTAAAACCGGCGCTTGCAAGTGCTGGTGCAGTATCTCTAGGAAAATGTATAATTGGGACAGTAGAAGGAGACCTTCATGATATTGGAAAAAACTTGGTAGCTATTATGATTGAAAGTGCTGGGTTTGAAGTGATTGATCTTGGGGTGGATGTTAAACCTGATAAATTTATCGAAGCGATTAAAGAGAATCCAGATGTTAAAGTAGTTGCATGTTCGGCGCTATTAACAACAACTATGCCTGCACTCAAGGAAGCAGTTGAAGCAATTAAAGCTAGTGAATTAACAGGATTCAAGGTAATCGTTGGAGGTGCTCCTATTACGCAGGAATTTGCAAAAGAAATCAATGCGGATGCTTATGCACAGGATGCAGGAAGTGCAGCTGTTACAGCAAAATCACTAATTTAATAGTAACTGATTAGTATTCGGATAGTTAATAAAAAAAGTACAGTATAGGATGTATATTAAAATATGTTTTTTGGATTAAAAATCAAAAAAAAAGTTAACAATAGGAGGAAAATATGTTAATTCCAAAATATGACCCTAAAGAATTAAAAGTAGTAGGTGAAATACCTTCAAGGATAGCAGATATGGCAGGTACACCAATATATGATTTCCCTGTAAGCCGAAAGGAGGCCTACCTAGCAATAATGGAAAAAAAGCCAATTTGGCAGATTAGCACAATTGAAACAAGTATTTTGAATCCGAGGATTATTCCCGATAATATCGCGCGTGCGAGTGTACGTGAAGTGAACTCACTTACACGTGAAGAATTTGGTGGTATAGATATGTTCGGTATTGAATGGGTATACATAGATATAGCTGGAGGTTCAATGGTTGAGCCTGGAAAGCCTTTGCTAGCAGATGCAAATGAATGGTATGATAAACTCGTATGGCCTGACGTTGACAGCTGGGATTGGGAAGGTTCCGCAAAAGCTAATGAAAATTACTTAAATCGCGATACATTTGTAATCCCTACGATTTTCACAGGGTATTATGAAAGGCTCATTTCTTTTATGGACTTCGATGGAGCGATTATGGCACTTATAGATGAAGATCAAATGGATGCAGTAAAAGAACTTTTTGAAAAGTTAACCGACTTATACATTGAAATTGTTGACAAGTTTATTGAATATTTTGATATTGACGGGATCAATGTTCATGATGATTGGGGTGCACAGAAAGCTCCATTTTTTTCCCCAGCAACAGCAATGGAAATGCTTGTTCCTGCTATTAAGCGGTTCACTGATTATGTTCATTCTAAAGGATTGTATGCGGATCTTCACAGTTGTGGAAATCTGGAATTGCAAGTGCCATCAATTATAGCGGCTGGATGGGATTCATGGACACCTCAGCCGATGAATGATACGCATATGTTGTATGAAAAATATGGTGATAAAATTATAATAGCTGTTATTCCTACTCAATTTGATCCATTGACAACCAGTGAAGAGGAGCAAAGAGTGGCCGCGAAAGAATTTGCTGAAAAATTTTGCAAACCTACAAAACCTGCTATGATAAATCTATATGGGGCTGAAGTGCTCACTCCTGCTTATAGAGAAGAGCTATATAAACAGTCAAGAATTAAATTTAGCCAAAAGCTAGATATTTAGTTAGTATGTGGTAATATCGAAAGTATTATATTTGACATTATTGCATTAATATTTATTTTCTTAGAATAATTATTGAATTTCAATATAAGACATATAAATATATTCCTCAAAATAATTAAGAACTTAGCACATTTGTTATTAATACATGATTATTATAATTCAATATTAATTGAAAGGAAAAAAAATGAGAAATAGAGCGGAAAACAAATTAGTTTTAAGTGATTGGAATACTATTAGTAAATTGTTGCCACTTCTTTTGTTTGCAATATTTGATAGCATGTTCACATCGTTTGCTCCAATCCTAGCAAGAATAGCTGAGTCATTCCCTAATGTATCCACTACAATGATTCAGATGATTTTAACCATGCCGTCATTAACATTAGTACCAACTACATTATTTGCTGGAGTTATAGCTACATATATTCATAAAAAAACTATTGCTCAATTTGCTCTAGTAATTATGGGGATAGGAGGTATAATTCCTTTAATTATCCATAGCAGTATTAATGCATTATTCATAAGCAGTGCAATAATAGGCGTTGGACAAGGGTTGCTTATGCCCCTATCATCTTCTATTATATGTGAATATTTTAGTGGAAGAGAACGGGGGACAGTGATGGGTTTTAGACAAGCCGCTGACTATATAGGTGCAGCTGCATTGACAATACTTGCAGGATATTTGGGATTATTTGCTTGGTACAATGTATATTGGATTTACATCCTTGTTATACCTGTTTTGATTATTACGAGTATATTTTTACCAAAAGGAAATCTTGAGGTGAAACTTGTTGGGAAAGGGATAGGTTTAAAAGGCATCAAAAATATCCTAACTCCTTCATTTATATATATGTGTTTTATATGTTTTTTTGTTTCAGGGCTTTTCTTTGCATTTTATACTAATATATCTATGATGATTGTGGAAAAGGGTATAGGCGATTCAGCAGATGCAGCTAAAGTTAGTTCACTGAATTTTATCTTGTCACTTATAGTAGCTTTGAGTTTTGGGTTTATACTTAGATTATTTAAAAAATATACACTTGCTATGGGATTTTTAATATTATCCTTAGCTTTCTTTATCCTTTCATTTGCTACGAGTTTATCAGTCACCATTATTGGTGGAATGGTATTTGGTTTGGGTACAGGGTATCAGCAAATATGTTCAATTTTTTATATTTCTGAATCTGTACCTAAAACATCGGCTACAATAGCAATTTCAGCAGCATTAGCAGTTATTGGTTTAGGTGTTTCATTTTCGCCTATTATAATTAATACTGTAAAACAAGCTGTAATTGGAGTGGATACTGCAACAGCAAGCTTGTTAGTTGCTGGAGTTGGGTATTTAATCGTATTTATTGTTGAACTGATACGTGAAACAGTATTTAATAAGAATTCCAATATTGGAATTTAAAAGTATAATGTATGGGAGGTGATGAATTATTGCACGAGGATAATTACTAGTATCCATAAATCTATTTAACCTTATTATAGAAGATTAAGTGATAAAGGAATCAAGCGCAATTGTAAAATTACTAACTGTCTTTGGTGGAAATAACAAACACTAGGGACGGTTCTTATTGTTTTTGTTTTTTATATATGCTAAACTATATAAGAGGTGGTGCGCCAGTTCGGTTTCACATATATAGTCGGTGGAACCCCAACCTAGTAAAGACTAACCATCTGCTAGTAGTTAGCCTTGGAGCCGAAGCCGTGAGGTTAGGTTTAAGCGTAGGTAAACAACTATTCGAGCCGCAATGAGTGAAGTGATTGAGCCCCGTTAGATTAGATAGAGTGGAAGTTGATGTTTGGATAGGCTATACTTAATTAGACAATAAATATTCGGACATGGTAAAATAAATAAAATTATGTGGAGGATTAATATCATGTCAAGTTCAAACAAAGCCAAAAGATATACAGATGAATTTAAGAAACAAATTGTTTTATTAGTAAAAAATGGAAAAAGCGTAATTGAAGTATCTAAAGAATATAACCTAGCAAGATCTACTGTTAATAAATGGGTTAATGATTTTAGTACAACTGGGTCGTTTAAAGCTAAAGACAATAGAACAGATGATGAAAAAGAATTAATAGAATTACGTAAATAGTTGCAGCAACTGAGGATGGAAAATGATATTTTAAAGCAAGCGGCGCTGATAATGGGACGAAAATCAAAATAGTTCTTGCAAATAAGAATAAGTACAGTATCAGCGCCATGTGTAAATGTTTGAAGATTTCAAGAAGCTTAATTTATTACAATAGTAAAGAAAATGTAATTGATAGTGAATTAGAAGATAATGTTATTAAGATATTTAAGGCTAGTAGGAATAATTATGGCACTAGAAAAATAAGAAAAGAACTTTTAAAGTTAAAATATAAGGTGTCCCGCAGAAGAATTGGGAAGATTATGAAGAAATATGGATTAGTGTCCCAATATACAGTTAAACAGTTTAAATTACATAAAACAAAATGCAATGAAGAGAACATAGCTAACCAAGTAAATAGAGCGTTTAATAGAGAGGTTATTCAAGATGTTGTAGTAAGCTATTTAACGTATGTTAATGTACTAGGTAAATGGCATTATATTTGTTTGTTAATTGATTTATTTAACAGGGAAATAATCGGATATTCAGCAGGAGCCAATAAAACGAGCGACCTTGTTATAAAAGCCTTTTCCACAGTAAAAACACCTTTGAATAATATAAATATCCTGCATACAGATAGAGGCAATGAATTTAAAAATAAAGCAATAGATGATCTTTTAGACACATTTGAAATAAAACGATCATTAAGTAAAAAAGGTTGCCCATATGACAATGCAGTTGCAGAAGCTACATTTAAAATAGTAAAGACGGAGTTTGCGTATAATAGAAGATTTGAAAGTCTAGAAGAACTAAAATACGAACTAATGGATTATGTAAACTGGTATAATAATTTCAGAATTCACGGGTCATTGAATTATTTAACACCAGCAGAATATAGAACATTGATGTCCGAGAAAAAAGTGTCCTAAAAAGTGTTGACAATCCAGTTTTCACCTCAACAGCAAACAACACCAACTCAATCGTTAAAGGTAAGATTGAGAGAGTTCCACCGGGGTCTTAGAGCGTGGCGAGTTTAAGAGTGTTATATGTGTGATACCTTGGAGACCTCATATGTTCCCAAAAAGGTAATCTAATACACAAGAATCATTTAATTCAAGGTATAAGAGAAGATGTATGAGGAGTCGGATTCTTTCATAGTAGTAATGAAGCGAGTAACGACCGTGGAGTGAAGGGAAGAACACAAATTCGATTTACTAAATGAAACAATACTCAGCACAAAGAGGCGGTGAGAAAATGGAAAATGAATTTAGTAAAATAAGAATACAATCAAACAAATTCAAAAGAGTGCAAGGTCTAATAAATTATGTAAATGCTGATAATATAAAAGCAGAGCATAAAAGACAATCTAAGAATAAGGCAGTTGGTGAAGATGGTGTCTCAAAAGAAGAATATGAAATCAAATTAGATGAAAATATTAATGAATTAATTACTCGGATGAGAACATTTAGTTATAAGCCAAAACCAGTTAAGAGAGTCCATATACCAAAGGGGAATGGGAAATACAGACCATTAGGAATACCATCATACGAAGATAAACTAGTTCAAGGTGTTATGAGAAACTGTCTTGATGGAGTATATGAAGAAAGATTTCTTGATAGTTCGTATGGATTTAGACGAAAAAGAAATTGTCATCAAGCGGTAAAAGAAGTTAATAATCTGATAATGAAAAAGAAAATAAACTTTGTAGTGGATGCGGATATAAAAGGATTCTTTGAAAATATAAATCACGAGTGGTTAATAAAGTTTTTGGAGAATGATATTGATGATAAGAAATTTATCAGATATATAAAGAGGTTCCTTTATGGTGGAATAATAGAAGAATTAAAATATTATGAGAGTGATAAAGGAACACCACAAGGTGGACTTATATCCCCAGTGATGGCAAATGTATACCTATACTCTGTACTAGATTTATGGTTTGAAAAGCATATTAAGAAATACTACAAGGGAGAAGCGTATATCGTGAGGTATGCAGATGATTGTGTATGTATGTTTCAATATGAAAATGAAGCCAAAAGATTTTGTCGAGAACTAAAAGAAAGACTGAAGAAATTCGGGCTAGAAATAGAAGAAGATAAAACAAAGATAATGCCATTTGGAAGATTTGCACGAGAGAATAACAGTGAAGTAGAGATGTTTGATTTTCTAGGATTCACATTTATAAATGGGAAAACTAGAACAGGTAAATACAGAGTTTTAGTAAGGACAAGTAAGAAGAAACTCAATCAGAAAAAGCAGAATGCAAAGGAATGGATGGAAGCCAATATGCACATAAATCTGTTAGATTTGATTGAAAAGATAAATCTTAAAATAAGGGGTCACTATAGATATTACGGAGTAAATGGTAATTATGAAGGGCTCATGAAATTTTATAGATATGTGAAGATATGTTTATATAAAACATTGAAAAGAAGAAGTCAGCGTTCTTACCTGAACTGGAAAAGGTATAATCTATTACTTAAGAAACATCCAATAATAGAACCCAAATTATATGTAGATATCTGGTGTTAAAGGATGAGTGAAGAGCCTATTGCCTTAGAAGGGCACGATGGGTTCTGTGAGGGTGCGAATTGACTTGGACTCTCTAATAAATTGTAATAAAGAAGGGAGGAGGAGTAGATTCAATCTACTCGACATACTATGTCAAGACAAGCAAGGCAACTAAGTGAAACAGGATACTATCATATAATAATGAGAGGGAACAATAAAGCATCTATATTTAAAGATAATAAAGATAAAGAATACTTTATGAACGTGTTAAAACAGTTAGAATCTGAAGAAATAATAAAATTAGTTGCATGGTGTATTATGGATAATCATGTGCATATAGTTATGAAAGCCGAAAAAGAATATCTGTCCATTGGTATGAAACGAATTAACATTAAATATGCCATGCATTATCATAGAGTACATCAAACAGTTGGACATGTATTTCAAGATAGATATAAAAGTGAGGTTATAAAAACAGAAGACTATATGATGAAGGTCATAAGATATGTACATATGAATCCTGTAAAGGCAAAGATAGTTGATACACCATTAGATTATAAATGGAGTAGTTATCAATTATTTATAGGAAATCCAAAAAAGCTGAATAAAGAGATTGTGGCCAGTGTGAAGAATTACTTTCAGAACAAACACGATTCATTTATAACATTTCATGACAAAGAAGAACAGCAGGAATATCTAGAAATAAAGGAAGATTTGGAGCAATATCGATTGGATAGAGCGCAAAATATTATTGAAAAATATTGCACAAAATACGGTATAATAGAAGCTAAAGAATTAAAGGGACAACTAGATGTTCTTGAAAGACTTGTTAAAGAAATAAGAGAAGAATGTAATTTGTCATTACGAAAGCTAAGTAAATTAACAGAGATTTCTGTAGCAAGATTGCACAACATGACAAAACAATAAGAACCGTCCCTGATGTTTACTGATGTTTACGGTGTTTAGTATTTGAATAAAGGAGAAATACAAATGATTAGTATAGGATCGCATTTATCTATTTCAAAAGGTTTTTACTGTGCTGGTAAAAATGCATTGTCGATTGGGGCTAATACATTCCAGTTTTTTACTCGTAATCCTAGGGGAGGAAAGGCAAAAAAATTGGATAATGATGATATAGAAAAACTTCTTGTATTAATGAAGGAAAATGAATTTGCTCCAATATTGGCTCATGCACCTTATACTTTAAATATGTGCTCTAATTCTGAAGAGACTAGGAACTTTGCAAGAATGATTTTTGAAGAGGATTTAAAAAGACTTCAGTCAATACCTTGTAATTTATATAATTTTCATCCAGGTAATCATATGGGACAGGGAAAAGATAAGGGTATTGAGATGATAGTTGAAATACTAAATGATACAATAAAAGAAGATTGTAATATTATCATATTGTTAGAAACAATGTCTGGTAAAGGTACGGAAGTTGGTTCTACATTTGATGAATTAAATGAGATTATTAATGGGGTAAAATATAAAGAAAAATTGGGCGTGTGTTTAGATACATGTCATATTTTTTCTGCCGGTTATGATATAGTGAATAATCTAGAAGGTGTTATTGAAGAATTTGATAGAATTATTGGATTAGAAAAACTTAAGGCAATACATTTAAATGATAGTAAATTTTCAGTATCTAGTTATAAAGATAGACACGAAAAGATAGGAAAAGGATATATAGGATTTGAAACAATAATAAAAATAGTAGCTCATCATAAACTTAAGAGTATCCCTTTTTTCTTAGAAACACCAAATGAGTTAGAAGGTTATGCAGAAGAGATAAGACTAATAAAAAAAAGCATAGAGAGAGTTTAACTATTTACAAATCAAAGTAGTATAATTGGTAATTTATTTTCATTAGGAGGATAAAGAAAAAATATGGAGAAAATTGCATTATTAAAATGTGATAAATACGACGTTGGATTAATTGAATCAAAAATCAGACAAGGTTTTATATCTTTAGGTGGAGAGGAATTTATAAGAAAACTTATACCCTATAATTCAAAGGTTCTACTAAAGCCCAATTTGTTACTAGCAGAACCAAAAGACTCACCGGTAGTTACTAATTACAAGTTTTTTGAAGCAGTAATTAGAGTGTTAAAAGATTATACACATAATATTAGTTTTGGAGATTCGCCAGGCTTTGGAAGTGGATTTAAAGCAGCTGAAAAGTGCGGGCTTATAGAAGTAGCTAAAAAATACAATGTTAAATTTAGCGATTTTAATGAATATACAAGAGTGGAATTTAGTGAAGGGATACTGTGTAAATCTTGGGAAGTATCAACAGTGGCATATGAATGTGATTGTCTAATAACTTTGCCAAAGCTAAAAACACACGGGATGATGTATTATACTGGTGCTATAAAGAATCAATTTGGATGTGTTCCAGGTACAAGAAAAGCAGTATGGCATGCAAGGATGAAAAACAATGAAAATTTTTCAACTATGTTATTAGATTTGAATAGTTTATTAGATACTAAATTTGCCATTTTAGATGGAATAATAGGAATGGAATGTAATGGACCAAGAAATGGTAAAGCAAAAAAAATAGATACTATAATTATGGGGGAAAGTTTATCAGCAGTTGATTCTACAGCCGTAAAATTAATAGGTTACAACAATCCTCTAGATATACCACAGTTTAGAATAGTTAATGAAAAAAAATGGGGAGCAGTATTAGAAAGAGACATAGAAGTTATAGGTGAAAGCATAGGAGAAATGAAGATAGATGATTTTGAATTAGTTCGTGAAAATAGAGAAGTGTTTGGAAATAAGTATTCTTTAAATTTTCTTCGCAATTCTTTAGCTCCATATCCAAAACTAGTCTATGATAATTGCATAAGTTGTAATAGATGTTATGAGATATGCCCCGAAAAGCCAAATGTTATAAAAATGGTAGATAAAAAGGGCAAGTCAGTTCCGGCATTTGATAAGAAAGAATGTATTAGATGCTTTTGTTGTCAAGAGATGTGTCCAGTTGGTGCAATAAAAGTACAAGAACCAATTCTAAGAAGAGTATTAAAATAAACGGAGGATTTTCTAATGTTAAATTTAATTACAGGAAGGCAAGGATCAGGAAAATCAACTATTGTTTATAATCAAATCAAAAAATGTTTGGAAAAAGGAGAAGAAAATTTAATACTAATTGTTCCAGAGCAGTATACGCTTCAGGCTGAAAGAGAATTAATTGAGAAATTAAATCAATCGGGAATAATTGATATAGAAGTTTTGAGTTTTTCAAGATTAGTAAAAAGGATTATGAATGAAACAGGTGGTATTACGAGGACGGTTTTATCAGTTATCGGAAAACAAATGGCAATTAAGAAAACATTTTTTGATAATAAAGAATTTTTGCTTACATATGCAGGTATGACCGAGAAAAGAGGATTTATTAATGAAATTCAAGAGTTAATAAGTAATTTAAAAAGAAAAATGATAAAAACTGATGATCTAAATGAATTGATAAATAATAATGATTTTAGTAATGAAATGTTAAATAGGAAGATTAATGATATAAATATTATATATAATTCATTTAATAATTGGTTGGGCGATGATTATATTGATAATGAAGGGTGTATCGATCTAATAATCTCAAATATAAACAAAAGTGAATATATTAAAAAATCTAAAATTTGGGTTGATGGATTTCATACGTATACCGAGCAGATATTTTGTTTGCTACAAAAACTAATTCAGTTATCAAAAGAGACTACTATTGCTTTGACGATTCCCAATAGTGACAATAATAATGATGATGAAATATTTCAAATAAATAATCAAACTAAAGATAAATTAACCGAAATAGCATATAATCACTACAAAACTATAAAAACAAATTTTGTTAATTCAAAAAAATCTATTGAAATAAGTCATTTGGAAAATGAAATATACTCCTATCCTTTTAATGTTTATAATAAAGAAGTTAATGATATAAAGATACTTCAGTGTAAAAATATTTATTCGGAGATAGATATTTTATGTTCTAATATAATCAAACTAGTTCAAAACAATAATTATCGATGGAAAGACATTACTGTTATTACAAATGATTTGAACAATTATTATTTCTTAATGAAAAGGGCTTTTGAAGAATATAATATACCTTGTTTTATTGATATGAAAAGAAAAATTGTAGATAAACCTTTAAGCATATTATTAATCAATGTTTTAAAGGTTATATTATATAATTATAGATATGAAGATGTGTTTGCATTATTAAAAACGGGTTTAACAGATATTGAATTTCAAGAATATGAAGTATTAGAGAATTATGTATTGAAATATGGAATCAAAGGGAAACAGTGGAAATATAATTTTTCAAAAGTATCAAAAGAAGATAACTTTGATTTAGAAATGTTAAATGAAATTAGAAAGAATATTATCAAACCTATCATTGATTTAGAGGTAAGTATTAAGAGTAAAGGTACATACAAAAATATAACAAACAGCTTATATGAATTTATCATTGGTTTGAGAGTGGAAGAGAAGATTCAAACCCTGATCGATGAATTAAAAAATAAAAATGAATATGAATATGCTTCAGAAAATGCACAAATATATAATATTATTATTGATATTTTTGATGAAACAGTTGAGATATTTGACGAATCTCCAGTTAGTATTAAAGAATATATGAAGGTATTAGTATCTGGGATAGAATCTGTTGAATTAGCAATTATCCCATCAACAATGGATCAAGTAATGATAGGGGATATTACTCGGTCAAGGAGTACAGATATAAAAGCTCTTTTTTTGGTAGGAGTAAATGAGGGGATTTTACCATCATCTCAGAAATCAACAAATCTATTTAACGTTAGTGAAAATGTGGTGTTAAAGGAAAAAGGTATAGATATATTTGATGATATATATTATAAAAGTATACAAGAAAAATATTTAATCTATAATATTATTTCTAAATCTCAAGAAAAAATTTTTATTAGTTATCCCTTGGCAGATTATGAAGGGTCTTCGTTAAGACCGTCGATTGTTATAGATAGATTTAAAGAATTATTTCCTATCTTAAATATAGAAAATAAAATAAATGAAATTATTTATGTTTCTAATTCTAGAGCTACAATAAAACATATGATCAATCATTACAGAAGTTTGATAGATGAGCAAAATGAGCTAAAAGACACATTTTGGGATGATGTTTATCTTTGGTGTTTTAATAATAAGAAATGGAAAAATGAATTAACTATTATTAAGGAAGCAATGGCTTTTGACAATAGAGTTAAACTGTTGAACAAAGAGTTAGTTCGAAAAATTTATGGGGATAAAATAAAAACAAGTGTTACGAGATTTGAGGAATATATAAATTGCCCATTTAAGCATTTTATTACGTATGGAATAGGACCTAAGAAAAGAAAAATTTACGAAATATCAATACCAGATATAGGAGAAATATTACACAAACTTATATATGAATATTCTTTAGAATTAGAAAAAGATAAAATAGATTGGGATGCAATCGATGAAGAAAAAATTATAGTCATATGCGATAAAATAATAAAAGAATTCGCTCAAGAATATAGAGATGGAATATTTTATACAAATAGTAAGTATAGCTATTTGCTTAAATATTTAAACAGGATATTTATTAGAGTGATAGCTACACTAACTTATCAATATAAGAATGGTGAATTTAAAATATTTGGCAATGAGCTAATATTTGGAGTAGGGAAACACGTCCCATCAATACAAATAGAACTAGAAGGCAAACAAAAGCTTTGTTTAGAAGGTAGAATTGATAGAGTTGATGTACTTGAAAAGAATAATAAAATTTATATGAAAATACTTGATTTTAAGACAGGAGATAAAGACTTTTCATTAAATGATGTGTATTATGGATTATCACTACAACTGCTAGTATATATGTGGGTTTGTTTAAATTATGGTAAAAATAAGTATGATAAAGAAGTAATACCTGCTGGAACCTTTTATTTTAAGTTGGATGATCCGTTAATTAAAAGTGGAGATGATGAGAAGGATAAATTAGAAAATGAGTTAAAGAAGAGTTTGAAATTAAGAGGGTTACTTTTAAAGGATAAAGATATAATCAAATCAATAGATATAAACGCAGAGAATTCAAGTATTCTACAATGCAAACTAAAAAAAGATGGTCAGTTTTCTGCTGCAACGAAAGGACTAGTTGAAAGAAAACATATAGAGAAATTGCTTGTTCATATAGAAGGGGTTGTAAAAAATATAGGAGAAGAAATATTTGAAGGTAATATATCTATAAATCCTATTAAGACTACGAAGCAGGAAGCATGTACGTATTGTCCTTATAAAGGTATATGCTTTTTTGATCTCCAACTTGCTAGTAATACCTTTAATTATAAACCATTACTAAAAGATGAAGAGGTAATAAACTTGGTAAGTAAAGTAGAGGTAATGGGAAAGGTTGATAAATGATGAAAAAATGGACAGAAAAGCAGGAACTAGCTATAAATACTAGGGGAAAAAGTCTTTTGGTTTCAGCTGGAGCTGGTTCCGGTAAAACTGCAGTTTTAGTAGAAAGAATAATCAAATTAATTATTGATGACAATGTTCCCATAGATAAATTGATGGTAGTAACTTTCACAAAAGCTGCTGCTGAAGAGATGAAGATAAGAATATATAAAGGGCTTATAGAAAGAAACAAGAATAATGAAGAAAAAAGAACATTTATAAACAAGCAAATAAGTAATTTGCCATCTGCATCTATTAGTACGTTGCATTCCTTCTGCCTCGAAATAATAAAAAGATACTATTATATAATAGATCTTGATCCTGGATTGAAAATTGGTAATGAAGCACAAATTGGAATATTAAAAGACAAAGCAATGGAAGAATTGCTAGAAGCTGAATATGAAAAAGGAGAAGAACTTTTTATAAACCTTTTGGAGATGTACAACAATAGAAGAGATGATAAACGTATTAAAACTACAATAAATAAGATTAATACATTTATTCTAAATAGACCATACCCAGAGGAGTGGGTAAATAGAGCTCTAAGCCATTTTGATTTGGATATGGAGGGGTATAATAATAGCCATTTTTACAAAGAATTTATAAGTTTAGTACAAAAAAAGTTGAATGCTGCTGAGAAAACCCTAAAAATTTCCTGGGAAATGTCACAAAGAATCAAAAATAATGATAATGTGGTGCAGATACTTAGCGATGAAATAAATCAAGTAAAAATGTTGAAAAAGAAGTTATATTCAGGATATGAGAACTTTTATGAAAGTTTAAATGAGGTCATTTTTTCTAGTTTAAGGTTCAAATGCGATGAACAATATCTTAAGGATAAGATTACATATAATAGAAATTCTGCTAAAAATATAGTGAAAAAAATAAAAGAACAATTATCCTTTAATTCTCCTAAAAATATGATTGAGGATATAAAAGGTGTATCTGAAGAAATTAAGTATTTAATTTATATGGTTATGGAATATAATGAAATATTTAGAAAAATGAAAATTGACAAAGGAATGATGGATTTTAATGACATAGAACATTATTGCTTGCAAATATTAAAGAATGATGAAGTTGCTGAAGAATTAAAAGAGTATTACAAATATATATTTGTAGATGAGTATCAAGATAGTAATGGTATTCAAGACGAAATAGTAAGTAGAATAATGAAAGAAGATAATGTATTTTTTGTTGGCGATGTAAAACAAAGTATATATAGGTTTAGAATGGCTGATCCTACATTATTTTTGTCAAAATATGAAGATTTTAATAATGATGGCACTGAAAATAAAGAGATAATATCTTTAAATATGAATTTTCGAAGTAGAAAAAGCATTATTAATATAATAAATTTAATTTTTGAAAGAATAATGAGTAAATTTGTGGGAGATGTAAACTATGATGATAATGCAAAATTAAATTTTGCTTATAATATTCCTGAAATAAATGAACAAATCGAATTTGCAATTATTGATATAGATAAAGAAAACTTAAATAATGAAGAATTAATGGAAATAAGTAAGATAGAAGCAGAAGCCACATTTATAGCTAAAAAAATTAAAAAATTAATGAAAGAACAAATATACGATGAGCAGTTAAAAGAATACAGAAGTGTTAATTACAAAGATATTGTCATCTTATTAAGGACAACAAAAAAATGGTCAGATGTATACTATAGTGTTTTGAATGACAAAGGTATTCCTGTATTTGCACAATCTCAATCTGGGTATTTTGATACCCTCGAGATTAGATTGTTGATACAGTTATTAAAAGTTATTGATAATCAGTATCAGGACATACCGATATTATCAGTTATGAGATCACCGATTTTCAATTTTTCAATTGAAGAGATTGCTAGTATAAGGGTAGAAGATAGTAGTATAAGTATTTTTGAATCTATTCAATTATATATTGATAATAATGATAATGAACTTAAGAAAAAGCTGAGTAACTTTTTAATTAAAATAGAACAATGGAAAAAACAAAGCAGATATATGTCTATTAATGATTTCATTTGGAGAATTGTGATTGAAACAGAATACTATTATTATATTAGTGCGTTACCTGGAGGAAAGCAAAGACAAGCAAATGTAAGAATATTGATTGATAGAGCGAAACAGTACAATGATTCAAGCGTTAACGGTCTCTTTAATTTTATTAAATTGATTCAGGGGATTAAGGAAACGAAAATTGATCTCTCATCTGCAAGAGTAGTAGGATCTACTGAAAATGTTGTGAGGATTATGAGTATACACAAAAGTAAGGGTTTAGAATTTCCTATTGTTATTATTGGTGGTATTGGAAAAAATATAAATCTTCAGGATTCAAAAGAGTCAATAATTATGCATAAAGATTTAGGTATATGTCCTGATTATGTAAATACAGATGAAAGAAGGTATTGTCCTACTATATATAAAAGTATTGCAAAAGAAAAAATAGATTTAGAAACTTTGTCAGAAGAAATGCGCGTGTTATATGTAGCAATGTCTAGAGCGAAAGATATGCTTTTTTTAGTAGGAAGCACAAAGAATTTAGAGAAAAAAATGATTCAAAATTGGGATGTAGAAATAGATGAATATTATGCATCTACTGCTAAAAATTACTTAGATTGGATTATGCCAGTAATAATTAATAATCAGAATATAGTGAATTTAGACGAGAAAATAAAAGTAAATACATATAAACTTTCTGATATGGTTGAAGATATTAGAGATAAAAATGATGAAATTAAAAAAGAATTATTTAGTTATTTTGAAAAATTAGAGTCAAAAAAGATTGTATCAAATGATATAAAAAGAATATTAGAATGGGAATATAAGTACATAAAGTCAAGTCAAAATCCAACAAAAATTTCTGTATCAGAATTAAAAAATAGGTCAGAAATTGTTAAAATTAATAATATAAAAATATCAAACAATTTAAAAACTCCAAAATTTAGAAAAAGTAGTTATACTGCAACTGATAAAGGCACTATTATTCATAGAGTATTTCAATTAGTAAATTTAGAAAAAATCAAAGATAATTACAATAACTTAGAAAATGAGATTGAAAGGCAAGTGCAATTTATAATAGAAAATAATTTTCTTACAATTGAACAAATAAAGGTAATTCAAATACATAAAGTTGCGGAATTTTTTAGAAGTGATCTTGGAAAACGAATGATTAATTCATCTAAGATATATAGAGAGAAACCTTTCAATTTAAAATTATCTATTGATAACGATGAAGATGATGTTTTAGTTCAAGGAGTTATAGATTGTTATTTTATGGAAAAAAACCAATATATATTAGTAGACTATAAAAGTGATTATTATAATAACAATGTAAGCAAAAATAGATTGATTGAGCAATATTCAAGGCAAATCAACATATACAGAAAGGCAATAGAGAGTTTAACAAAGAGAAAAGTTGCTCAAAGTTATTTGTATATGCTAAATACAAATGATACTATAGAAATTAGTTGATTAAACTTATTGACATGGAATACTTGTTACTGTAATATCGTTGTATACAATAAAATGTATACAAAATAAAATAAACAATATGGAGTTTTTATGAGTGATTTAGTAATACATACAAGAGGAAAAATTAATTTAACTCTTGATATTATTAATAAAAGAAAAGATGGTTATCATAATGTAAGTATGGTTATGCAATCTATCAAATTATGTGATACATTAAGAATAAAATTGATAGATAGTGATATAAAAATAACATGTGATAATCCTAATATACCTACTGGGTTTGAAAATATAATTTATAAAGCTGCGTGGGAATTGAAAACTAGATATAATGTTAAATTAGGGGTACAAATCGATCTTGCAAAACGAATTCCTTTTGGTGCAGGTTTGGCTGGAGGAAGCAGCAACGCAGCTGGAACACTAATGGGACTTAATGAGTTGTGGAATCTAGATTTAAGACAAGAAGAATTGCTGGAGATAGGATCAAATATTGGAGCTGATGTGCCATTTTGCATATTAGAAGGAACTGCTTTAGCCGAAGGAATAGGAAATAAGCTTACAAAGTTAAAAGATATGCCGTTATATTATGTAGTTTTGATAAAACCGGATATACATATAGCAACTCCTTGGGCTTATAGTCTTATAAATATTGAGGATATAAGTTTGCATCCGGATAATAAGGGTATGATAAAAGCAATAGATGCTGGTGATTGCGAAACTATTCCTGAAAAATTAGAAAATGTTTTTGAAGGATTTATTTTTAAGGAATATCCTCAATTAACTATGATAAAAGAGGAACTTAAAAATTTAGGTGCCCAGGGGCAACTGATGAGTGGTAGTGGTCCTACTATATATGGTTTATTTTCTAATAAATTGAAAGCATTAAAAGCTACTGAAATATTACGGGAAAGATATAATGAAGTTTATTTAACTGAAACTTTTAATTAATGAGGAGGAATAAAATGGGTTTTGAAAATGGATTTTTAACTATCGATATGGATACATACAAGCCATTAAGAGAAATCGTCTTTTCTACAATGAGAGAAGCAATTATTAATGGAGATTTTAAACCTGGTCAAAGATTAATGGAAGTTCAGTTAGCTGAACAAATGGGAGTCAGCAGAACACCAGTTAGAGAAGCTATTAGAAAATTAGAATTAGAAGGATTAGTAATAATGGTGCCTAGAAAGGGTGCATATGTAGCTGGAATATCAACAGAAGACGTAAAAGAAGTTGTTGAAATAAGATCGGTTTTAGAGGGGTTAGCTGCAAAATTAGCAGCACAAAGAGGTAATGAAGAAGATGTAGAAAAACTAAAAGAAGTTCTGACAAATTTTGAAAAAGCTACATTAGATAATAATACAATTGATTTAATTAATTATGATTCGGATTTTCATGATATTATATATAAAGCTGCAAAGAATAGTAAATTGATTCAGATGATCAATGGATTAAAAGAACAAGTACAAAGATTTAGGGTCGCATATTTTACTCAGTTTCAAAATGTAGAAATTCTATTAAAAGAACACAGGAAATTACTAAATGCAATAGTAGACAAAGATGCGGATTTAGCTAGAGAACTAGCAGAAAAACATATAGCTACAACAGAAAAACTTATTTCAATTATTGAGGAAAAAAATACGGGCAATTAATTATTAGATGTTTTAAAAACTTGATATAAAGGAACTCATCTAGCAATTGACATATAAATGTTGTACTTAATTGAATTTATTAACAATTCTTATAATAACAAGATAAAGTTTGTTATATCTACTAGATGAGTTATTTCATTTATAATTACTGTTTTTTTTATTTTGTATAAATTACATTTATTTTATCAAATAGTTGGATGATTAATAGTCTCAGATAGTCTAATCATGTATTTCTTTAGATTCATCAAATATTATAATTAATAATAATAGTATAGAACCTATTACTATAAAACAATCTGCAACATTAAAAATTGCAAAATTGATTAAGCGAAAATCAAAAAAATCTATTACATAATTTAGTCTAATCCTATCAATTAAATTTCCTATAGCTCCACCAATAATAAAAGTTAATGACAGGCTGAAATAATTAAAACATCTGTTTTTTGACACCAAAGTATATAAATAAATGATGAGAATGGTAATAAAAATTATTGTTATTATCGTTAATAATGGTAGTTTGTTGGATAAAATACTAAAAGCTGCTCCAGTATTTTCTGCATAAGTTAGATGGAATACGTTCTGTATTATGGGGATGGTAATTATCGGTTTAACATAATTGACTACTAGAATCTTGCTAATTTGATCAAATACTAATATGCAAAAAATAAATAAATAATAATACATTATGACCTCCTAAAAAAAATATTATATATAGTATAATATATAACTTAAGTGATTGTATATGTATTATTTTAAATATGTTTATATGTTATAATAAGTAAATAAATTAAGTATAGGTGTGATATCTAATGAAATTCAAAATTAAAGATGAGTTTTTAAAAAAATATGTGTATTTAGGAGTTACTCTTTGTGCAGTATTATTATTTTACAAACTTATCGAAAATATTTCAATAGTTAGAATAAATACAGGAATTATTATAGAATATTTTATGAATGCAATAGAACCATTTGTTATTGGCATTATTATTACATACTTTCTCTATCGACCAGTAAGATATATTGATAAAATATTGTTAAAGAAGAATATGTTTAAAAAGCATGTAAAAGCGAGTAGACTAGTAGCAATATTAATTATATACTTTATGTTTTTTACTTTTTTATACTTATTTTTTGCCAATGTTATTCCCAAAATAGGTGAAAGTGTAAGAATATTGATTAGTAATACTCCCAATTATATTGAAGAAACACAACGGTCGTTGACAAATGTATTTTCAGATGATGGATTTATTGGTAAAATATTAAAACAAATTGAGAGTGAAAGCTCAGTAAGTGAGATCAGTTCAGTGAGTAATATACAGGATATATTAATAGGATTATTGAATAATACTCAATTAGCTTTAAATAACATTATTCAATTAGCTTTTGAAAGAGCATTAAATTTTAGTAATTTATTAATGAATGTTTTTTTATCTATATTTATTGCTTTGTATCTTTTGTTGGATAAAGAATCTATTAATCGGCAAGTGTCGAAGATATTGAAGTTAATAATTCCGAAAAATATATTTAATAAGATTAAAAGAGTACTTTCTTTAATGGACGAAATATTTTATAAATTTTTAACTGGAAAAATACTTTGTTCCATTTTTATCGGATTTTTATGTTTTATTGGTCTTTTGATTTTAAAAGTACCCCATGCTTTGTTGATAAGTTTGATTGTAGGAGTGACAAATATTATTCCTTATTTTGGTCCAATTATAGGGGCTGTGCCAGGTGTAATAATTACGTTGTTTTATAGTCCTATTAAAGCATTATGGGTATTAATACTTGTAATAATAATTCAACAATTCGATGGTAATATCTTAGGACCTAAAGTATTAGGTGATATGATGGGGTTGAAGCCATTTTGGATTATTTTTTCAGTTATATTGGGTGGCAAATTTTTTGGTGTAGCAGGAATGTTTTTGGCAATGCCTATTTTTGCTGTGATAAAGGTTTTACTTTCTGAGTGGATGGCAACAAGGACACCTGATAGAACAAGTTAGACTTAAGCGAATGTATGTTGTTTAAAGCACATCAAATATACTTTAAACATAAGTAAGAATGAAGTTGTTGAGCTAAAGGTCTAAATATATATGAGATATCTTATTAAAATGAGGTAGGATGATATTTTATTGTAGGAGGTACAAAATGAAGAATGTTTTTGACGTATTAAAAGAAAGAGGATTTATAGAACAATGTACAAATGAAGAAGAGATTAAAGAATTGCTCAAAAATGAATCAGTAACATTTTATATAGGCTTTGATCCTACAGCTGATAGTCTGCATGTGGGACATTTTCTGCAAATTATGGCGATGACTCATATGCAAAATCATGGGCATAAACCTATCGCTTTAATTGGTGGAGGGACTACTATGGTAGGAGATCCAACTGATAAAACTGATATGAGGAAAATGCTTACACAAGATCAAATAGACTTAAATGCAGAAAAATTCAAAAAAGTGTTTGATAAGTTTTTAGATTTTGATGATGATAAAGCTCTGATGGTAAATAATGCAAAATGGTTATTGCCTTTGAATTATATTAATTTTTTGCGAGAAATTGGCGTCCATTTTTCGGTCAATAGAATGCTTTCTGCGGAATGTTATAAATCAAGAATGGAAAAAGGTCTGACATTTCTAGAATTTAATTACATGTTAATGCAATCATATGATTTTTATGAATTATTTAATCAATATGATTGTAAAATGCAAATGGGAGGAAATGATCAGTGGTCAAACATCCTTGGTGGGATAGAATTGGTTAGAAGAAAAAATGGAGGAAAGGCCTATGGTATGACCTTTACTTTATTAACTACTAGTGAAGGGAATAAGATGGGGAAAACTGAAAAAGGTGCACTTTGGTTAGATGCTGAAAAAACTACTCCATATGAATTTTATCAATATTGGAGAAATGTAAATGACAATGATGTAGAAAAGTGTTTATCATTATTAACTTTTCTTCCTATGGCAGAAATAAAAAAATTAAGTTCTTTGGAAGGTGCTCACATAAACAAAGCAAAAGAAATTTTAGCTTTTGAGGTTACAAAAATAATTCATGGACAAGATGAGGCAAAGAAAGCTCAAAATAGTGCTAGAAAATTATTTGGACAACACGAATCCAATGAAGCTGATATGCCCAATACAACGGTTAATAGGGATGAAATAAATAGTGGAATAGATATAATATCATTAATGAGTAAAGCTGGTTTGATATCAAGTCGCAGTGAAGGTAGAAGGCTTATACAACAAGGCGGAGTATCTATCAATGATACAAAAATATTAGATATAGATAAAACTATTACTATGGAGGATTTTGACAATGATAGTTTAATTATTAAAAAAGGAAAAAAAGTACATCATCAAATAAAATTGTAAAAACAGAAGGGAGTGTTGTAATTGAAAAAAAAATCAACCCCCGTTAGAGGGACAAGGGATATTCTTCCGATAGAAATGGAATTAAGAGATTATTTGCAAAATAAAATTTTAGATATTTATAGAACCCATGGATTTGAAAGGATAGAAACTCCAGCTTTAGAAGACTTAGATTTATTATTAAATAGTGATGGCGGAGAGAATATTAAGATGTTATTTACAATCTTAAAGAGAGGCAATAAACTAAGACTTCAAGAAGGTTCTAGTATAAAAGATATATGTGACATAGGATTGAGATATGATTTAACTTTACCCCTTAGTAGGTTTTATACAAATAACAGAGAAACACTGCAATATCCATTTAGATCTATACAAATAGACAATGTGTATAGGGCAGAAAGACCACAAAAAGGTAGGTTTAGGTCTTTTAAACAATGTGACATAGATATTATTGGAGAAGAAAATGAAAGTGCTGAAATAGAGTTGATCGACACTACTACAAAAGCGTTGAAAGAGATAGGTTTAAAGGAATTTGTCGTTAGAATAAATGATAGAAGAATACTTAGTAGCATTATTATTGCAGCTGGATTTAAGGAAGAAGATATTTCGTCTGTAAGTATAACTTTAGATAAATTAGATAAAATAGGTGAAGATGGTGTCGAAAAAGAGCTGATTTCAAAGGATTATGAGAAGGGAAAAGTTGCTAGATTAGTAGATAATATAAATAGCGTCAATGAAGAAAACATCTCCAGTATAGTTGAGAATGACAAGATAGTACAGGAGATGCTAAATGTTATTAACACTATTAGAACCCTTTCAAATGGTGCATATAAAATAGAATTTGATCCTACTTTAGTACGAGGTATGGGGTATTATACCGGACAAATATTCGAAATTTCATATGGACCTTACGGTTTCTCTATTGCAGGGGGAGGTAGATATGATAATATGATAGAAAATATCTCCAATAAACAGATTCCAGCAGTAGGATTTTCCATTGGTTTTGAAAGAATAATCACTATTTTGAAAGAAGAAGGAAGAGAATATATAACTAATAAACATAAGATTGCATTATTATACAATAAAAAAGATAATATTACTGAAGTGATAAAAAAAGCAGATGAATTTCGAGAAAACAACTATTCTGTAACAATGATATATGCAAAGAAAAAATTATCTAAGCAAATTGATAATCTTAAAGAGCAAAATTATAATTATTTTCTTGTATTTGGAAAAGACGAAGAAGTTAAAGAGATAAAATAACAAGGCGGATTTAAAACCGTCCTTTTTTTAGGAGAATATTTAATGGAAAGAATTAATATTATTGCAACATGTACCTTTGGATTGGAAGGAATATTAAAAGATGAAGTATGCAAACTGGGGATAAACGATATTAATGTGAAAAATGGAAGGGTTGAATATGAAGGAGATGTAAATATTTTAGCAAAATCAAATATTTGGCTTAGAACAGCAGATAGGATATTGATTAAAATTGCTGAATTTGATGCAGTAACATTTGATGAATTGTTTGAAAAAACGAAAGAATGTAATTGGGAAAGATGGATTACAAAGGAAGGGGCTTTTCCAGTTGCTAAGGCTACATCAGTGAAATCAAAATTGTTTAGCAAATCCGATTGTCAAAAGATAGTAAAAAAAGCAGTTGTTGAAAAGATGAAAAAAAAATATAAGTTAAAATGGTTTGAAGAAACAGGAGAGAGTTATCCTATTTATGTAAATATATTAAAAGATAAAGTTACACTATCTATAGATTCTTCTGGTATAGGATTGCATAAGAGAGGATATAGAGTTAAAGGGAATGAAGCACCATTAAAAGAAACTTTAGCTGCTGCCATGATATTTTTGTCTAAATGGGATGTTTCGAGGATATTGGCTGATCCTTTTTGTGGTTCTGGTACTATTTTAATAGAAGCTGCTCAAATAGGAAAAAATATTGCTCCGGGGTTAAACAGATCGTTTATTAGTGAAAACTGGAGTAGTAATTATAAAAAAACATATAAACTTATAAAACAAGATGCAAGAGATCAAATAAATGACAAAGAATTTAGAATACTAGGCTCTGATATTGATAAAAGATCAGTGGTGCTTGCTATGGGAAATGCGCAAACTGCTGAAGTAAGTGAGTATATATCTTTTCAAAAACTAGATGTATCTAAGTTTAGTTCAAATAAAAAATATGGTGTTATTATTACAAATCCTCCCTATGGAGAAAGATTATCCTCAAAAAAGGAAGTTGAAAAATTGTACAAAGTAATGGGAAAAACATTTTCGCAATTAGATTACTGGTCGTACTTCATTCTTACTGGGCATCTGAGCTTTGAGAAATACTTTGGCAAAAGGGCTACAAAGAATCGAAAGCTATACAATGGGAATATTTTAACATATTTGTATCAGTATTATGGGAAATTGCCACGTTAAATCTTAATAAAATATTAGTATGTATATACCTTTAAATAATTGTCTATACTTTTAATGAATAAAAAATAAGGGGATATACATATGAAAAGAATGGTAGGTATTTTAATTGTTATTGTAATAATAGGCATATTTACTCTTGCAATAACTTATGCTGAAGATACAAATCTAACTAGATTTATATTAGAAAGTAAAGTATTAGATTCTGATGCATTATCGAAGAAAGTAGTAAGATTTCACGTGATAGCAAATAGTAATAAAGAAATAGATCAATACGTAAAATTGCAAGTGAAAGATGAAGTGTTAAAAGAGATGGTGCCAAAATTGAATGTTTCAAGCTCAAAAGCGGAATCAATAAGTATTATTAATGAAAACAAAGAAATAATTAATAAAATTGCTGAAGATACTCTTGAAAAATACGATATGGACTATGATATTGATATAATGCTTGATACAACTTTTTTTCCTACAAAATATTATAAAGAATTTAGTTTGCCAGCAGGGGATTATTTAGCTTTGAGAGTAATAATTGGAGAAGGTAACGGTAAGAATTGGTGGTGTGTACTATTTCCGCCTCTTTGTCTTATAGATGTAAGAGAAGATAAAGAAAATGTAAATGAACAACAAAGTAATACAATTTTGAAAGAAGATAATACAGAAGATAATACAGAAGATAATACAGAAGATAATACAGAAGAT
>JBMNCR010000090.1:0-3463 GCA_049366695.1 Eubacteriaceae bacterium | reverse complement strand
AGAAGATAATACAGAAGATAATACAGAAGATAATACAGAAGATAATACAGAAGATTACTCAGAAGAATGTAAAGAAATTTTTTCTATAATTGCGGAAGATAGTGAAATAAATATAGAAGAACAGAAACCGAAAATTAGATGGAAAACATTAGAATTGTTAGGATTTTAACGAGAAAACAATACAAATCATGAAAATGTAAATATGAGATAATCCAGCACTTGATCTATTTCTTGATTTGAGAAGAACTACGTTTTTTTGTTTATCAACACGTTCAAATTGATAAATTTGTTAATAACCTAAAAAGCATATTAGTAAATATGTTTTTTTTGTTATGTATGGTATAATCTAAAATTAATAAACAATTAATTTATGGAGGAATAATATGCAAAAAGATTTAAAAGTTATATTGTTAGCACATACACCAAATCCTGAAAAAATTGTATCTTCTGCTGCCAAATTATGTTATTCAAAATCTGGTATCGATGGTATAATAGAAGAGCTAAACGAAGAAAAAATAAAAAGTTTTTTAAACTTATTAATTGACATGGGACATGCTTCTCCTATAGAACATATTTCTTTTACTTTTGGAGTTGAAGGCGTTTCAAGAAGTTTAACTCATCAATTAGTAAGGCATAGAATGGCAAGTTATAGTCAAAAATCTCAAAGGTATGTGGTTGAAGGACAATTTGGATATATAATACCTCCAGAAATATCAAAAATAAAAGAAGCAAAGCTTAAATTTGTTGAAGCTATGGAACAAGATCAACGAAGTTATGATGAGCTGGTAGATATATTAAAGAAAGAGCATATAAAAAAATATTTAGTTAAATATAAAAATGATGAAAAAAAAGCTTTAAATATGGCAGAAAAATCTGCAATAGAAGATGCTAGATATATATTGCCTAATGCATGTGAAACGAAGATAATTGTAACGATGAATGCTAGAGAATTATTACACTTTTTTAATCATAGGTGTTGTCAACGAGCACAGTGGGAAATTAGAGAACTTGCAACTGAAATGTTGAAAATTGCTAGAAATATCGCTCCGATAATATTTAAAAATGCAGGACCTAACTGTATCAATGGATCATGTCCTGAAGGTAGTATGACATGTGGAAATATGAAAGAAGTAAGATTAAAGTATAAAAATCTATAAAGGATTGATTTGTATGACGAATAATTATCATAAGGGAATGAGACAAATTGAGGGAAAAAACCCTATAATAGAAGCATTAAAATCTGATGTAAATATTGAAAAGATAATGATTGCAAGGGGAAGAAGGGAGACGGGAGCACAAGAACTTTTCGATTTGGCAAAAGAAAAAAATATAAAAATACAGTACGTGGATAGAAAAAAGTTGGACTATTCAAGTAAAACAGGATCCCATCAAGGAATTATTGCTCTAGCTAGTGAATATAAGTATTCGCAATTAGAAGATATATTTGAACTTGCAAAGAAGAGAAATGAAAGCCCATATTTGGTTATATTGGACCAAATTACTGATCCCCATAATTTTGGAGCAATAATAAGGACTGCAAATGCCTGTGGAGTTCATGGGATAATTATTCCAAAAAATCGTTCTGTAGGGATATCTCCTATTTCAATAAAATCTTCTGCTGGAGCTATAGAGCATACACTTATTTGTAAAGTAACCAACATATCACAGACATTAAAAGAATTAAAAAAATTAGGGGTATGGATTGCAGGAGCTAGTGTAGAAGGTAAGACTTACTATGAGTGCGACTTAACTGGTTCTTTAGGGATAGTGATTGGAAGTGAAGGTAGTGGTATAAGTCGACTTGTGAAAACAGAATGTGATTTTTTAGTGTCGATTCCAATGCATGGTGAAATCGATTCATTAAACGCATCGGTAGCTGCAGGAATAATTTTAACTGAAGTTCGAAAACAAAGGAATATTTGATAATGACACAATATAATAGGTGTATATATGACTGAATTGAAAAAATATTTAATAGTTGACGCATATAACATAATAAATCAATGGAAATTTCTTAAAGATATTGCTTCGCACAGTTTGGAAAATGCAAGAGATGAGTTAATCACGATTCTTCTAAGTTACTCAAAAATTAAGAATTATAATTTAGTCGTTGTATTTGATGCTTATAATAATGAAGAGGGAGTTAAAAAAGAAGAAAATGACAATATAACTATTATTTATACTAAAAAAAATCAAACAGCAGATAGTTATATAGAGAAATTAGTATATGAGTTGCCGACAATTTATGAAATAAGAGTTGCCACGTCGGATTATACTTTGCAAAGGATGATATTAACAAGTGGAGGAATAAGAATATCTGCTTTAGAACTTGAAAAAGAAGTAGAATATGTATTAAAAACTTCTCTAAAACAAGCCAGCGATAAGTATAATCAAGAAAAGAACGACATTTATAAAAATATCGATAAAGAAACTATAATAAAATTAGAGAAATTTCGTACTGAATCTGTTGAATAGAATAAGTACAGGGGGATTACATAGTCGGGATGAAGAACAATAAGTCGAAAAAGAATCTTTTGAATTTAATAACAGATGAAGAGTTAGTATTGATGGCTAAAAAAGGAGATAGGGGAGCCGAAGAATTTCTTATTAATAGGTATAGAAAATTTGTTCGGATAAAGGCACGATCTTATTTTCTTATAGGTGCAGATAAAGAAGATATTATTCAAGAAGGAATGATAGGATTATTTAAGGGTATACGAGATTATAAGTTTGATAAAGACACTTCATTTAAAGCTTTTGCAGAGTTATGTATACAACGTCAAATAATTACTGCTATTAAAACGGCTACAAGACAGAAGCATAATCCTCTAAACACATATATATCTCTTGATAAACCTGTTTATGATGAGGATTCAGAGAGAACTTTATTAGATTTGATAGCTAATACAAAGACAGCAGAACCAGAAGCTATTATTATTGGGCAAGAAGATTTGGGGTACATAGAAAAAAAGATACTAGAAATGTTAAGTGATTTAGAATGGAAAGTATTGATGTCATATGTTAATGGCAATTCTTATCATGAAATCGCTGATGAACTTGATAAACATGTAAAAACTATTGACAATGCGCTACAAAGAGTAAAAAGAAAATTAGAAAACTATATAAATACAAATTTAAATACTGGTAGTAATACATAAAATGTTGACACTGAAAATTTATTTTAGTATTATAAAACTGCATTTAGTATATGGAGGGGTTCCCGAGTGGCTAAAGGGGGCAGACTGTAAATCTGTTGGCGCCGCCTTCGATGGTTCGAATCCATCTCCCTCCACCATATATGCCCACGTAGCTCAGTAGGTAGAGCACCACCATGGTAAGGTGGGGGTCACCGGTTCAAATCCGGTCGTGGGCTCCAAATAAGATAGTATTAAAACACAAAAAAAGTGTATTATATAATTTAAATGTATTTTAAGGAGGAACAAGAAATGGCAAAAGCAAAATT
>JBMNCR010000089.1:0-91512 GCA_049366695.1 Eubacteriaceae bacterium | reverse complement strand
ATTATAAAAATTACTAACTTTCATCTGTTTTGTATTTTTATATTATTAAAACTGGGTTTTCTAATTATAGTAGTCCTTAATCTTAAAAAATTTTGTTTATAATAATATGCTTGACAAAGTATCTTTTATATTTATAGACAATATCAAAATACGCATTTTTTAATGTCTTCCATTTTTATCACTTTATTTTCCGAAAATCTAATAATGCATTATTCATTATGATAAAAAAAGATCCAACAAGATTTGTTTATCTCATTGGATCTAAGTAATTTGAATGTGTTCAACACTATACCACACCTATTGATTTGTGATAGCAGTGACCGATAGTCCACATGTGTGGAAACTCTCACATTTAAACACTGAAGCAACCTCTACTTACTAATATATTCGATATATTCTTGTACTGATAACAACTCCATATTAAGTCCATTGGATACTTCATCTGTTATTGCAACTTCATTTGCTATTTGACTTCCTGCTTTCTTAACGTACTCCAAATACTTTCCTACTTTTTTCTGTATCTTTGCATCTTTTGTACGTAGTAGCATACCACTATTACGATATATCTCTAATACTGGGTTGCCGGATTTCATGACTTCTTTCATCGTTTCAAAATTCTTATCACCCGGGAATCCAGCATTGGATATAATCACTACCTCCGGCATTTTAAACTTTTTAAATGCCATGTCATAGTTCCCATCATGTTCAGTAACATTTGGATTCTTAATAGGAATAAGACGATCAAGAAAGTTCTTTAGACATGCTGTCATATTCCATAAATATACGGGTGTTCCAAAGCAAACAATATCTGAATTTTTATATATTTCGAGCAACTCTTTCATATCATCTTGAAGTACGCATTTACCTGGTGTCCTAAACCAACAAGAAAAACAACCTGTACAATGTTTTATATTTTTATCTATTAAAAATATATTTTGTATTTCGGCTCCTGCTTCTTTTGCACCATCTAAGAATGCTTGTGCAATTACGTTAGTATTACTTTTCTTACCCTTTGGACTTCCATTAAATACAGTTATTCTCATATTACTAACTCCTTTATTAAACATATTTGCTTTTCTATCATTTCTCTTGTTGGTGTAAAAATTGGTGCTGTCGTTTTCAAACTATCAAATAAGTACAAAACATGATTTGCCATGACCTCTATATCAAATGTCTTAAATTCACCTGTATTTTGGCCATATTCAAATATAGCACTTAACAATTCAATGGAATCTCTCAATCTCTTCTTAAAGTATTGACGCTGATCTGACTCTACAAATGCAAATTCGTGAATAGCAAAGAATATTCCATGCTCTTTATTCATTATTGCACCCATTTCATTTTTTAGAAAGTAATCAAATATGATAGTTGCTGGCACATCATTTTTTAAACTTTCTTCCAAAGCTGCACGATTCATTACAATATCATTATCTAAGATAGCAATAAATATTTCTTTTGTTGATGAAAAATGACGATACACTCCTCCTCTACTCATATTACAAGCTTCACAGATATGCTTCATTGTGATTATAGAATAACCTTTTTCTGCAAATAACTTTTTACTTACTTCAATAATATATTTTTTTGTGTTCGCACCTTTTCTACCCATAAGAACTCCTTATATTTTTGAGACACATGTGTCGTTTTTTTATAAATTTTACTATAATACTGATTATGTGTCAAATCATTTATATCAAATAAAATACTATTATTTAAAAAATCTCTGAGCAAATTATTATTATTATTTAACGAGTAGTGAGCGACATTCCGCTGTGTGGAGTGGGAGTAGTAGATAAAATATGAGTTACAAACTCACTACTTCTTTATACAGTAATTTAGATAATTTAAAGCTAAATCTCAAAAAGACTCAAACATAAATGAATTCAAATGAATATTTTCAGTATCAAGAGATTAATTTTATTAATAGATCATCCTACTAATTCTTTTTGAATCTCTGGACAGCACTGTCCCCTATAGTTCCAATAATTCTGCAATCTATTAATCCCTATGTGCTAAAATTATTATTTAATTTAATTATTAATATTATTCTCATCAAAGGATTCTGAAAATCTTTATAAATATAAGCTTCGATCAAAGCAAAATACTTTGTAGAGTTTACAGGCGTATTATTAATACAATAGCAAGATCCCGCACATAAACTAATATATTGAAACATTATAAGGTACATGAAATTAACTTAGTTTATATTATTGAATTAAAAATCTTTCTTATGTGCCGGACAAGACATTAGCTTCGCTTAATTCAAAAGAAGGAGATGAGAACCGTTAAAAATTTATCGGCTGTTTGAACGTAGTGAGTTCCGATAATCTATGATTAAAATAATTATGAATATGAGCATTATTATATACTTTAGAAACTTACATATTATTAAATACTGCGATAGCGTTACAAAACTTTCCATTGGTGTTGGGGTAAGCGTGTTTGGATTGTATTAATAATACGCCTAAATCTATTATGTAACCAATTTTGAGTTTGTATTTTTTTGTGATTGTCCTGGTCCTGTTGTAATTTCATTGCTTTTTCAAGTAGATCTTTAAATTTATAATATGGCTATATTTTTCTTCTAGATTTTTTCATCTACTACACAATTCGATACAAGTATCAAAATTCTTTTTTTACTATTCTAGAATTGTTACTCACTCTACTTCCCCCAAAAATCTAATAATACTTTATCCATCTTATCAATACTATTAACTATCTTATAATTACTCCAATACTCTGGATAGAGAAACAGGTAATCCTTATATGTAAATCGTTCATCTATGAGTAAAACTACACCTTTATCATCTTCTGTTCTTATTACTCTTCCTGCTCCCTGCATCACTTTATTAAATCCAGGGTACATGTAAGCATATTTATAACCTTTTCCATTAGATTTATCGTAATAATCCTTTATAATATTTCTTTCTATTCCAATCTTAGGAAGTCCAACTGATACAATCAATGTACCTATAAGTTTATTCCCTTTTAAATCTATTCCTTCAGAAAAAATACCTCCTAACACTGCAAATGCAAGAATATTATTGTCACTATCAAATTTTTCAATAAATTTTTTCCGTTCATCATCGATCATGCTAGTATTTTGCTTTATTACATTAACATTAGGATATCTATTAATAAACGAATCGTAAACATTATTTAAATACTCATAAGACGGGAAAAAGATTATATAGTTCCCTTTATTACCATTTATAAAGTGAAATAAAAAGTTACATATGGACTCAAAACTTTCCTGTCTTTTTTTATATGTGGTACTTATTTGATTACAAATCATTAACTGCATTTTGTTTTTATCAAAGGGTGAATTAAGAGACATACGATAGTTTTCCTTTATATCTCCACCTAATACTTCCATATAATATTCTAAAGGTAAAAGTGTAGCTGAAAAAAAAGTACTACTTATTCCATTATTTACACTTTCTTTTATAAATTCAGATGCTTCGATACAAAAAAGTTTTACTGTTAGATCATTATTCTCAAAATAACTACAAGTTTTATAATTAGTACCGTAAAAATCACTAATTCTAATAAAATTATTCACTTCAAAATAAAATTTTAAAATTTCTTGATACATCTGTTCATTTGTATTATTATCCGCCAACCAACTATCAGTTCTATACAAAAAAATCTTAAGCTGGTCTATCAATTCTTCTGGTTTTTCGGTATCTATTTTATAATCTTCATCTATTAATTGTTTTTTAATTGTTAATAATGCTTTATTTATATTACTTAATTCTTTATATAATTTATGCTTTTTTGATAATTTTCTACGTCTCGATAATACTTCTTCTTTATTTATCTTTGCTGAATACATTTCCCTAGATCGATCTACTAGATTATGTGCTTCATCAATTAAATACACAAATTTTCCTTTTTCTTCGCTAAATCTCTTCAAGCTTACTCTAGGATCAAATACATAGTTATAATCACATACTATAATTTCACTCCATAAAGCTAAGTCTAATGAAAATTCAAATGGACAAACTTTATGTTTTTGAGAATAGAATTCGATTGTTTTTCTATTAAAGATATTTTCTGTCTTAAATATATCTTTAATAGCAGCATTTATTTTATCAAAATGTCCCATAGCATATTCACAGTACTCAGGATTGCAGTTTTGTTTATCTTTGAAACATATCTTTTCTTTTGAAGTGATATATAATGACTTAATCATTAATCCATTTTCGTATAACTTATTAAGTGTTTCTTCTACTACTTCCTTTTGAGTGTTTTTAGACGTCATATAAAAAACTTTCTCTACTATATTATCTTCTATAGTTTTTATTGCAGGATATATTGTAGAAATAGTTTTGCCAATACCTGTTGGTGCATTTACAAACATTTTGTTTTTTTCTTTTATATTTTTATATATTGCTACAGTAAGTTTCCTTTGTCCCTTTCTATATTCTGAAAAAGGAAATCTTAGTCCATTTATGCTTGTATTTCTTTCTTTATACCACTGACTTAATGTCAAAGCCCATTTACAATACTCATTTAACAAAAATTCTTCAATATATAACTTTAATTGCTCTATGTCATAACTTTTAACAATTTTTTTAATTTGTTTTGTATCTATATTATAATAAGTTAGTTGAACACTTATTTTTTGAACACCATTTTCTAAACAATATAAAAAAGCATAAGCCTTAGCTTGTGCCCAGTGTAACTCATTATAATCTTCATCAAGATTACCAATATCAATTCTTGTAGACTTTATTTCATCAATTATTATCTCGTCTTGATTAATTATAATACCATCGATTCTACCTTGTAAACATATTGAAATTGTATCAAATTCAAAAATATGACTAATAGTTACTTCCGAAATATAATCATCTCCATAACTATTTTGAACTAATTTATGAGCTTTTGTTCCCTCATTAGCTCTTTTTTTCCCTGAATATTTAAAGTCAATATCTCCTTTTCTTAATACAAACTGAACTAAATCTCTTACTGAAATGCTTATTTGTTCCATATCACTCACCATTTTATTTATACATTATCTGATAAACTTTGTCGTAAATTTCTTGTATCGTATTTTCTTCAAACTCCATATCGTTCCATATTTCCTGAGATTTAACTGCCTGACCTACTAACATATACAAACCATTTATAGCAGTAACGCCTAACTCTTTAGCATGTTTTAAAAACAATGTGTCCTTAGGGTTATATATCAAATCTATGGCATATGCAAATTTACTAATAATATTTTTTTCTACAGGTGTAAATTCTATATTTTTTCCCATACCTAAGGGAGTACAATTAATTATTATGTCTCCTTTTACATCATTGATTTTATCATACGTTATTATATTGCAATCTTTTATCCAGTTTGATTTTTCACTTCTACTAATAAAAGTTATTTCTCCTATCCCATTATTTTTAAGGTATGTATATACCGCTTTTGATGCTCCTCCAGTACCTATAACATAAGCTTTCTTTTGTTTTATTGATACTCTATATTTATCAAGTGTAATCCCAAATCCAAAATAATCAGTATTATATCCTGTAGAAACCTTATCTTTCATTTTAACAGTATTTACAGCTCCTATTTCTTGGGAAATATTATCTATACAATCTAATAAACTTAATGCATCATTCTTATATGGTATTGTCACATTAAAACCATAAAAAATATCCATCGCTTTTTTAAATTTTGTATCTAATAATTCTCTTTCTATTTCATACAGTTTATAGTCTGCATCCAAACCAGTAATTTCAAATATAATTTTATGTATTTGAGGAGAAAAACTATGAGTCAAACTCTCACCTATCAATGCAAAATGTTTCATTGTATTATACCTCATTCCCATTTTACTTTATTAAATAGCTTATAAATTTTGGATATTCTTAATCTTCTTTAACACTGTCTTATATCCCATTCCATGTTTTAAGCATCTACTTACTCTGCTTATTGTTGTAGAACTTGCTCCAGTTAACTCTTGCACTTCATTAAATGTTCTTCCTTTATAAAGAAGATAAGCTATCTCCATTCTATGAGATATATCTTCCATTTCGTTAATTGTACAAACATCCTCAAGAAAATTCAAACATTCTTCTTCATTCTCTAAACTCAAAATCCCTTGAATTAGCAATTGCAACTTATTTTTATCCATAATAATTCCTCCAGTACAATATAAATAAATTATACTTTATTATGATAAAGTAGTAAACATGATAATTTGATAGGTATTTACTAAAGCTACTCAATTACTATATTTTCTAAATCTTTTAACCACAGATCACATGAAGAATCGCTTGGCATTCTCCAATCTCCCCTGGGTGATAAACATATAGATCCAACCTTTGGTCCGTCTGGTATACAAGATCTTTTAAATTGTTGAGAAAAAAATCTCCTATAAAAATTGCGTAGCCATTTTAGTATAGTATTATTATCATATTTGTCTTTAAATGCATGACATGCTAAATAATAAATTTTTTTAGGAGTATGTCCAAATCTAACAACATAAAATAGGAAAAAATCATGTAATTCGTATGGGCCTACTACTTCTTCAGTTTTTTGACGTATATCTCCATTTTCATCTGGAGGTAATAGTTCAGGCGAAACCGGTGTGTCAAGGACATCATAAAGAGTATCTTTTGCATTTTCATCTATATTATTATCAGCAATCCACTTTACTAAATACCTAACTAATGTTTTAGGAATACCAATATTTACTGCATACATTGACATATGATCTCCATTGTAAGTTGCCCATCCTAAGGCTATCTCGGACAAATCTCCAGTTCCAACTACTATTCCATTTTCTTGATTAGCAATATCCATAAGAATTTGCGTTCTTTCTCTCGCTTGCGTATTTTCATAAGTTATATCATGATTGTCTAAATCGTGATTTATATCTATAAAATGTTGAGTTACAGCTTTATTAATAGGTATTTCTTTAATATTTACTTGTAAATTTTTCATCAGATCAATAGCATTACTATAGGTCCTATCCGTTGTGCCAAAACCTGGCATAGTAACTGCAGTAATATTATCTCGACTAATATTTAGCTTATCACATGTCTTTACACAAACTAATAATGCAAGAGTAGAATCAAGCCCACCAGATATACCAATTATTAATTTACTAGTTCTAATATGACTAATTCTTTTAGCTAAACCCATTGTTTGAATATTAAAGATTTCTTCACACCTTCTATTCCTATGCTCAATGTTAGCAGGTACAAAAGGATGTGCATAAATCTTTCTACATAATGTATAATCATTTGAATCCGTATCAAATTCTATCACATCATATTCTCTAGGATCTACATGATTATTAAATGAATTTATCTTTGTCCTTTCATATGTAATTTTTGATATGTCTATATCACTATAAACAACGGAATTCGAATAATTAAATCTCTCTTTTTCTTTTATTACATTGCCATTTTCACTTATTAGCGAATGTCCACCATAGACTACATCAGTTGTAGATTCTCCAAATCCTGAAGAACAATAAACATATCCCGTTATACACCTAGCAGATTGTTGCTCCACTAAAGATTTTCTATATTCGCTCTTCCCTACTAAATCATTACTCGCAGAGGGATTTAATATTAAAGTAGCTCCATATTGACAATGATAACTACTTGGTGGAATAGGAGCCCATAAATCTTCACATATTTCTATTCCAATTGATAACTCTTCAAAATTCGAATGCTTAAATAGAATATTGGTACCAAACAAAACATCTTGCCCGCAATAATTAATCTTACAATTTTTCATTAATCCTAATGCAGATGCAAACCATCTTTCTTCGTAAAACTCATTATAATTAGGTAAATAGCTTTTTGGTATTATCCCTAATATTTTTCCTTTATTTATTGCTACAGCACAATTATATATTTTGTTTTTTATTCTTATTGGTGCTCCAATAACTATAAAAACATCATAATTTAATGAATGCTCGCAAATTTCTATTATTGAATTTTCTACTTCTTTTAATAGAATATCTTGAAAAAACAAATCTCCGCATGTATATCCACTAATAGATAACTCTGGAAAAAGTATTATTTCAGAGTTATTTTTTATTCCCTCGTTTATCATATTTATTATTTCTGTTTTATTATAATGGCAGTCTGCTACTTTAATTATAGGAGTAGCAGCAGCTACCTTTACAAAACCGTATCTATGCATTTAATCACCTCTACACAATTATAGAAATATACTATCATATATTTAGATTAATTCAAACTTTATAACATATTTAAATAGTATTTTGCGTAGAAATAAAGTTCTTAATTCAAATTATTAATCTTCTGATACAGTTCATTGATATCTGCACTTACAAATATCTGTTTTTCATTATTAATGATCATAACTAAAGGAACTTCAGTTATATCAATAATATTAAATAATAAATTAAACTTATTGATATTCAAACTATAATATTTATACTGTGGGAATTTTACTTTTATGGTTTCTAATTCACTAATAAATTCTCTATCCTTTTCTGTGCTTGGATCATAGAAATAAATTATGCTGTTATTATTAAATACTTCTTTTATTGTTTTTAAGCTATCTATATACTTTTTGGCCATAACTCCTGAAATAGCACCATCTGACGTTGCAGTAGCAATCTGTTTTAGCACTTTTTTTCTAACATCCCCAATTGCATAAATTCCTGACTTTTCAGTCTCCATAAAATCGTTAGTGACTATATACTCGTCTTCATCTTTACTTAATAATTTAGTAAATAAACTACTATTAGGTTTATATCCAATAAATTCAAAACTGTGCTCACATTCAATGTCTATTAAACTCTTATCTTTTATATTTTTTAGTATAATATTAGTCAGACCACTATTTCCTTCGAATTTATATACTTCATAATTCCATAGAAACTCAATATTTTTTTTCTTTAACAAATTAATTTTATCTATATCGGTACTATCAAACTCTCCTTCTTCATTAATACTTACTATAATGACTTTCTTAGCAAAATTAGCTAAATATATACTTTGATCTATTGCAGAATCGCCAGAACCAATAACTACAACATTTTTATCTCTTGTTTGAGGTGCATCACACAAAGTACAAAATGATATGCCTTTTCCAATATATTTTTCTTCATTTAATGCTTTAGTTTTATTCGGACTTCCTCCAGTAGCAATAATAATTACATAACTAGAGTAAAGATTATCAATTGTAGAAACTAGCTTTATTTCTTTTTTTTCATTTATCTCTATCACTTGTTCATATTTAAATTCTACACCTATCTTTATTGCCTGTTGATAAAATAAGTCCATAAGCTCAAATCCTGTAATTCCTTCAACAAATCCAGGATAATTCTCTATATTATAGCTGTTATTAGCTAAACCTCCAGTGATATCTTCTTCTATGATTAATGTTTTCAATCCGCTTCTAGCACAATAAATACTAGCAGCTAATCCCGCTGGACCTCCACCAATTATTATTACATCATAATCAACTGATTCTATTATAACCAACAACTCCTTTTATTTGATTATTAAAGTTTTATTGTAAATCTCATTTTCCCTTTTTCTATTTTTCGTACATCTACATGGTATCCTCTTTCATGACACCATCTAGGTAGTTTTTTCATAGCACATAAATTATCAGTACTTACTGTCAATCTATCTTCATTAACCATTTTTTCTAACTCTTTAGTAATTTTGCCAAATATCGTTGAACACTTTTCACCATATAAAATTAATTTCTTATTCAATTTAGTATTCATCCTTTCTTAGCATTACTATAAATATCCTAGTGTAGTATATTCTAAGAATATCGCTTTGTTTACTAAAGCTTGTTAATAGTGTAGTTTGTTAGTTTGTTAGGATAAAGGTATTCTTTTTGGGTGTGGTATGTAGAAAAAATGAAATAGTGGAAAGTGGAAATTAAAAAACATATACGACACGTTAACTTACAGTCATATTGAGCAAACAGCTCTTTCTCAGAGAAAATCGCATACAAAACCAAAACCTCTTTTGAGTATAAATTACAACCGCATCAGAGCCCATTCTTCGCTGGATAAAATTGCTTGTACCGAACCCTTTTTAGTTTTGAAGCAGGGTAAGTTAGAGAAGTATTATTTAAACTGACCGTTACTATGCCCAAATGAAAATATAGCATTGTAAATGTTATGAATATTACCCATATTACATTGACCATTATCTATGCATAAATTTCACGTATTTTTTATTCTACGATATGAGTTTTCCAATAGTCTATTGTTTCATTGACAAATTGCATTATATTGTCATTGGAGTTCTTACGCCATGCAATAACTACTCCGCTTTCAGTATCTTTCAGTGGAATTCGCTTTAATGTAGGAATTTCTTTCATACAACAATCAGAAATAAATACCTCATTAATTTTTTTCATATTCAATACTAAAGCATCTACCGAATTGGAAATTGTATAATAAGCGATTTTTGGTTTAAATACATATTTATCGCAAAGAGATGTTAAAATTTGATGATAGTTGGGAACCTAACCCGCAAAAGAGAAAAGAAATGACATTTTCCCGTTACAGTACTAGTCGGTTCCCTTGTAGGCTTGATTATCGGTGCAATAGTCCCAATTGTAAAATGGGGCGCCTCAGTGGCGAGCAAGGTGACAAAACCAGGTACTTTTCTTTTTAATCTGGTTATGTATACGGTCCTCCTGATAATAATACTGCTATTTATGTGCCCGATTTTAACTGTGTTTATAGGCAGTGTCCTTCACGGCGCGCCTGTAGCAGCCGTTTTACCGGGTTCGTTTTCTCTTTTCATTCCGTTCTTTCTTATCGGCATTGTACTTCTAATGATTTTCGGAGGTAAGATTATGACATTGTCAATGAAATGTGCAGGAGTGCCTAAAGCAGAGAACGTAGACGTGCCTGACAAGAGCAGCCAAAAATAATTTATAAGATAAGATAGCCTAAATACGGCTATCTTTCTTAATAACAAAATATTGATATTAATATCAGACCCTATGTATCTTTTATTATATAAAATAATTTATTATATATACTAATCAAATTTACTTTTGAGGCTGAGCCTTAGGTAGCTTTGTCACATCTGTACTTTCATTTCTTAGGATATTATTATATGGGAATCGTGCTACTTTGGCCCGAATCTTCTTTTGACGGGTACCAGGTTCTCCCCAAACAACCATAACTTCAGTACCGAGCTCTGTGTACTCCACATCAAGACAGCAAATGGAAATCATTCGTTGAAAATAGGCAGAATTCTGTCGACCGAAGCTTAAGCCTATTACATCCCCCTTTTCGTTAATTACTTTATCATGGTCTACACTCATACTAAAATCAGGCCAAAAATCCATGTCCGTAGGTTTATCTATATATTTATAGGGTTCACCATCTTTGAACTGGGAAGCAAATACATCTGCAATATCGTCCACATTCCATTCTAATGTTACCATGTGGTGCTTATTTTCAGTAGCAATTTTTTCTAATGCCTCCTTACCGACAAACTCATGATCAAACTTAATCATTTTTCCCCATCCAAACTCAAAGGGATTATGATAATAATTATTGATATCGTCAGATGCACTCCCACGATGTTGATTCGCCTTGCTATGCATTGCCCAGAATTCCATTCCAGGGGTACTTTCCATATAATCCATGATATCCTTATCATCAATTCTTGGTTCCACGAAATGAACTCCAAATTGTGGGAAACCATTTTCAGCATGATTCATAGGATAACAATGGGAACCCAAACGTCGCATCCCAAAGGGCAAACCAGTTTCGTATATTGCATCATAAACCTCATGTGCATCTTCAATCGCTCCATGCACTTCGTAAGATATTGTTCCCGCCATGCCAATACGACAAATTCGTACAGGCTTCCCGGCAATAGTTGCATCCATAGACCTTAGAAACTTAAGGTCTCGAAGACTTTGTCCGCAGGCCTCCTCTAAAACATCAATGGAAACAGGCCCACCAATCTGGTATAGAAATACCTTTCCAGTAAGAAATTCTTGTTCTACTTCAAATTTTCCATATTTTTCAGTATCAAGGGCATAATTTAAAACTGGAACCATCCAATAAGTGATAACCTCATCCTCTCCAGTACGAATTATAACACCATCCTGCATAATTCTTCCCTGTTCATCACAACAAACACCATGTTTAATCATACCGATAGGGAATTTGTTAAAATTAGTAACACATACCCTAGAAAGAAACTTTATAACTTCTGGTCCTTTGAGTTTTAAAGTATCCGTGGGATTTAAGCCGGCATGGAGATAGCATGTCTTTTTCCATGAAATTGTTTCATCCCGCCAGTTAGTAAACTCATAGGGTGAGATACCAACAAAAGCCGGGGCATAGAGAGATGCTGAATCCGGAATAGGTGCAAAAGGGGTATGATCTAGCGTTTGTAATTCTTTGTTCATAATGTTTTCCTCCTGTATAATATATTTTTAGATTGTAAAATCAATCTAATTCATACTTTTACAATATCATAAGTGACTTCCATTGTAATCGGTGATATAATACTGATAAATGCAATATTTTCGGCGATAATAACGAAACGTTTTTTATTAGGAGGTTGGTCATGAAACTAAATATTCACATCATTTTTGACGAGTTGAACTCATTCTCTCCAAAAATAAGGACATATAGAGATATTGCTCTTACATTACGCCAAATACGCCTTTTTGACTTCAATACAGATTACAATCTGCAACAGGATTGTATTTATATATTGGAAGCTTCTGCCATAATGGAACATGTCCAGATATTACATGATATTGATCTCATTTCAATTGGTTACATTGATAAATATGAAGAAGAATACGCAAATCTTTCGGTAATTTTGCTCCCAGAAGATTCTGGTAAAATTACTATTTTTAATAAGGTACAAGATATTTTTGAAAAATACAGACAGTGGAACTACGACCTAATGCGAAGTATTGCTGCCCATAAATCCATACAGCTAATTTGTGATCTAGCAGCATCAGTCCTTAATAACCCTTTTGCTATATTGGACATCGCTTTAAAGAGAATTGTCAAAGGAGGACAGTTGCCTGAAGATTATAAAGGAACCATATGGGAGTTGGTTATGGAAAAAGGCTACACACCCAGTGAGACTTTTTCACTTTCTACTGACAAACTGTACGACTTCCTGCGCCATCACAATAAGCCCTATGCTCCCTATGGCTCTCCCTACACGAAGTATTCTGACTTAATGGTAAATTTGTACCTTGATGGTAAGCTTTTTGCTTTTATTGCAACGACCAGCATAAATACTCCCTTTACCCAAGGTCAAATATCCCTTCTGCAGCTGATAAAAGATGTGATGGAGCTAGCAATATCCTCCAGCATAGAATTTAAAGGTTCAAATGAAGTCGTAACCTACTATTTAGAAAAACTCCTTAAAGGATTCCCCGTAGATGAGAAAATTATCAGCTACCACCTGAATGAACGTGGTTGGAGTAGTCATGACAATTTTCGTGTTTATACCATGGCTTACCCTAGTGGAAAGGAACTTAGTGATAGTCAAGCAGATTTTTGCCTATACCGCATAAAAAGGATGCAGGAAGATGTTATTATATTTTTATATGAAAATTCCATTATCGTCATAAGAAGACAATTAAAAGGGAACTATAATGATAAGTACGAAAAAAAATTAGTAGAGCTTTTATCTAAGCTTGGACTACATTGTGGATGCAGCAATTTTTTCAACCGTTTCAGTGATTTAAAATATTATTATATCCAAAGCAAAGCAGCATTTTATGAGGGAGAAACAGCCAAATCAGAAAATATCCTATGGGATTTTGCTGATTATTATTTCCCACATATAATCAGCCTAATGAGTAATTCTACAAGTCTAAAAAGCATGTGTCATGCGAATATTTTACGCCTTCGCAATCATGACAACACATACGATACAGACTTCGTCCATTGCCTGAGAATCTATCTATATAACGGCTGTAATACCGCTCAAACGGGAAAAGAACTTTTTATGCACCGCAATACCCTTACTTACAGACTGGAAAAAATCACTGCTATTATAGAGATGGATGTCCGTCAATTAAGTGAAAAGTACCGAATGCAGCTGTGGTTTTCATGTTTGATATGCAACTATCTGTAATTTTAGCACCATTAAAAAAGCGAGGTAAATTTCAATATGGAGTTCTCAGAAAAAAAATCAATCATTCTTAATGCACTCGTTGAACGAGGCGGTTTACAGCATATTATTAATATTGCTTCCCAAGTTTTGGATAATCCAATATAGTTTATGATTTAAGCCAAAAGATTCTGGCAAAAAGTTATTTTAGGCCTGGTGTTAGTATACTATTGTAGACACGAAAAGCCGAACACTTTAAAATATAGATAAGCGAAGGATAAAGACACAATTATAACATCAGCAGAATAAAAATATTTGTTAAAGAAAAACGCAAAACTTGCAGAGGAAATCGAAATACTAAAAAAGGCTATGGGCATATTCGCAAGGAAGTAACTACTGTATTTGAATTCACCTAACAACAAAAAATATCATAATTTTAGTCTTATGTGTTGGACCTATCCTTTTATTAAACAAATGCCATAAGTTTGGACTTTTTTACAAATAAACGGTCTTTTCATACTGAATTTCATATACATCTGTAAAGGAGTGAATTATACTTATCAACGATTGCTAATAAAGTTAACTCTCTTCCACGGCAGTCCAATGCCATGGAAAAGAGAATTATGTATACTATTAGAGCGTCTCATTCATATATGAACTACTCGATGTTTGCCTCTTCCAGCTCCTCAAACAATTCCTTTGCTTTGTCCTTACTGATACCTGTCTGAGGGAATGCGCATAATGCTTTTAGGGACATCCCCATTGTTGGTTTTAATTTTGGTTCAGTTGGGTCTATTCCCGGTAAATATTTGTTTACAATTGCCAGTGCATCAGTATTTGCAACAATTTCTTTGATCTTACTTTTACGTGTTATTGCCATGTTGTTACCTCCTAAAATTTAGTATTTTATATTAAAGCAAAATGTATTCTTCAATAACGTAAGAATTTAAAATACATGTCTAATAGATAATTAAAAAATTATTATAATACTTTGTACAATCAACCTTTGCTTAATAATGTGTTTATACTCAAAATTGTAGTCTTATTATACTCCGATTAGATAATTTCTATTTATGTCAGTTATTGCTGATTCAGTACGCTTAAGCTTAGAGTTCTTTTATTATGCATAGAAGACAATAAATCAATAAGCAATTATGAATTAAACGTTTTCAGTGTTACGAATTTCATTTTTAGCGCGAGGTCCGATGTTCTTTAGCCAAAATAGCGGGATAGTACTAGCTAAACACATTGCATAGACGATAATAAGAGTTTTACCGTATCCCAATGGACTGAATACCATAGCACCAATAAGTCCGCTGATAATAATATTAGCGAGCATTGGAATGCCGTTTACCATAGCAACCGCAGGTCCAACCAGAGATGGGTCATATGTATCAGTCAACTCAACATAATACATACTGATGCCCGGAATTCTTGCAAAGGCACAAATACCGATAATTACAGCCATGCTAATAACTATAAAATAATTCCCGCCTGCTAAAATCATGGTAATTGATGCCAAGGAGTAGGTAACACTAAAAATAATAACCCAAATCTTCCTACGTCCAGTCTGGGCGACAAGAAAGCCTCCCACCAACGCGCCAATGATCTGACAGATAGTTAACAGACTTGTGATCAATGCTGCAGCAGATACAGAAATACCTGCTTCTTGATTGAAGTATACGACCATATAGGTGAGGAGTGCGGTATTGGCTGCAATATATACAATGTTGTGAATTAAAATGAGCCAGTAGTCCTTGAACTTGAAAGGACGCATGAGATTGTTTTCTTGCTTTGCAATCTGTCCAGACTTAATTCCCTCTCTCTTCTGCTCGAGAGCTTCTTTGACACCTACGGGATACTTCATAACGAAAAAACATGCTACTGTATATACTATAGAACCGCTGGCATAGATCATCATAACATTACGCCATGATCCAGTTATGGCCAACAGGCTAGTCATAAGGACGAATGCAAGACTAATGCCAACACATGACATAATTTGATTGAAGCTGTTTGCCAGTGCATATTTTTTATCTTTGAACCAAATGGCTCGAATCGGACCACCGGCGGCTGAAAGAAGACCAAAACCAAAGCCAGAAAGCCCACGTCCTATCATAAAAACAAGGAAGTTAGGGGCAATTGCGGAAACAAGGATACCGAGTGTTATTGAGATATTTCCTAAATGATAAGTATTGAGATAACCAATCTTCTCTTGTATATAGCTACCTATAAACATACATATTCCACTAACTATCAAATAAATTGAAATGACGTATCCAAGTGCAGTACTTGGTATAGAAAGATCAACCATTAATGTTGGGAGAACTACTGCAGGTCCTAAATAAGGAATCATTGCAAGCAGCATACCCAAACCTAACATGAAAAATATTGTGTTACTCCTCATCTTATTTGATGCTAGTATTTTTTCATTCATCATATTTACTCCTTATTTCAATATTTTATATAGTGCCTTTAATAATGTAAAAATTTGGTCACTAATTCATCAAATCGTCTATTCACTAAATCACCTTGTATCATTTCAATATCGACACTTTACTTGCCAAGTGTCGAAACATACTCCACGCGTTTCCGAGCCAAGGCACAGAGCCGACGCCATTCCCAACCTGCTGTTACCGCAGGTAATAACTGTAATTTTCTTGTTCATCACAATACCTCCAGACAAACTACTTTAATATTCTTGGCGCATATGGCAAATATTGTTGATAATGAAAGGGCTGTATCACACTATAACATTTCGCCATGGACACAGCCCCCCGTTTTACTCAGCTCAATGGCGCTTAGATGAAAACCTTGTCCGTAATGACGGCATCATAAGACTTGATGGCAACATGATCGCCCGGCTTCACTGCACCCTTCTTGGCAAGGATATAGCCAATATTCTTCTCCAGTACAAAGCTATAATTAAATTTAGACACACGACCGATCTCTTCGCCGTTCAGCATGACAGCTGTACCGGGACCGCCCAAATCCTTGGCGTTGATATGTACGTCGTCCTCGTCTATAGTAAATCCGACCATCTCGCGGGATGGACCTTCATCTTTGATCTTCAGCAGTGCCTCTTTTCCGATAAAATCCTTATCCCAGCTAATACCGCGATCTAGACCCACCTCAAACGGGTTGGTGTACATCAGGTCACGCATGTAATAGAAGCCGGCTTCCGTGGGCAGTGTCCAGGCCATGATTTGTATATCCGTTACTTCGATGGCGCCGAAAGATTCGCCGCAGACTTTCAGCTTGGTCTCCATGGCGGGCAGATCTTCCAGTGCAACATATATCTCATAGCCGAATTTCTCGCCGGTGAAACCGCCTCGGTTAATTTTGACACATATACCATCAATTTTATTGTCCCTAATTGTAAAGAAACGCTGATCGTCCACGTTGTTCTCCACCATTGCGTTGATAAGATCTTTTGCTCTAGGCCCCTGCACAGCGAACATATGGTACTGTTCAGTAATATCGGAGGATTTTACCTTATAACCGTTTTTATGATTGGAAATCCAATCAGTTAGATTGGTCAGGAATAGGGTTGAAATCCAGAATCTCTGCTCTTCCATTCGGAATACCACTACATCGTCAATGATTTCCGCTTTCTCATTTAGCATGGTTGTATATCTTGCGCCGCCGATTTTTAGGTTGGCGATGGGGTTTGCAAACATCCTATCCAGAAAAGCTGTGGCATCTTCTCCTTTGACCTCCAAAAGCTGATGTGTCCATAAGTACCAACCCACCGTTTCTCGGACAGCCATATGCTCGGTACGCTTCATTTCATCGTATTTGTATACATTTTTATACATAAACGGTATGCTCCTTTCTTATATGAAATATAATCGTCAACATAACTTGTCAACTTTCTTGGCAATCTTGATACGGAGTTGATCCTCAGAGGTTTCTCCAGCTTCTTCCCACAGCGCCCACTGAGCATTGACAAGGGTTTTAGTCATGCCGTACCATGTGGATATCAATGCGTCTATATATCTCGGGCCTGCGAAGGACAGATTGGTGCGGTCAATTACATAAATAACCTCGTCAGCATTGAATGCTTCGACTGTGTAGTCGGCTATCATGCTTTGCAGATACATCTCAATATGGGCGCCCATGACGCGTCCGTCGTCGATGTCCCGGGGAACACCGAGCCAGCTACGTAGGCCTTCCTTCGAATAGAACTCGCCAAAGGCAGCCTTGCCCGCAGCTTCGCATACGCATTTAATCACATGATCAGCAAATTTTTCGTCAACCGTGCCATCATTGATTAAGTCATTGATTGTCGGTGTGATATAGCACGTCCCATTCGACTGATAAGTCATTGGATATAGGCTCTTGGAATCACTCTCCATACACGTGCCGTTAACATATTTATAGTTGCAATCCTCTTGAAATACCATGGGTTCCTTCATACAATCCTCTTCGGGCGTGAATTTGATCTGATCGTCTGTGGCAATAGGTCCATAACATTCCCACTGCTCATGGGGCGGCATTGGGAATTTATCGCGACTTTCAGCCACGACTCGGCAGTGAAGATCACCACAGCACTTTGCTTCAACCATATGATAATCAAGTTTGGGTCCAGATGGCAGCCAGGTTGCTAGTCCATCGGCGCTACCTAAAAGCGACTGGGTGGTGGCGCGACCCATCTCAGATCCTAAGATATCCCAGGGACAGGTATCCAGTTCCTTTTCCACACGGTAAGTGCCGAAGTCATTGACACGACCGCACATAAGCAGGCACTCGTCGCCGAAGTCGCCGACTTGGGCACCGACGAAGTTACCCCTGAAAAACGGATGGGTATTGAGATCGTCTTTCATCATTTCGCCGTAAGGGGTAAGAAATGGTGTTTTTACTCTGTCATAGGCATTTTTGCACATAGCCTTAACTCTTTCTACATAGTCGGGTACGAGAATTCGTAATGCTTGCAACATGGCGGCGCTGATTACTGCATTGTAACGATTTGCGTAGTGTGCCGCATCATGATATGAAACCAGCTTTTCCCATGGAGTTTTAATCGCCGCATGCTCGGGCATCACGTCTTTGCCGGTTTCTCTTGGAAGTCGTTTATCTATTTTTTTATTCATTTTCCTTCTCCTTTTCTAAAATAGTTGATAATGTCAATTTTACACATAATGCCGTTTGATCCTGGTGTTTATGCACTGTACCAACCACCGTCAACAATGAGACTTGACCCATTGATGAATTTGGCCTGCTGGGAGCACAGGAAAGTTATGGCATCAGCGATATCCTGTGATTCTCCATAGGCATCATCTGGTCTTACTAGTCCAATACCATTTTCTAAATAGATTTCCATACCTTCAGGGCATAATCCTGCATCATATTCTAACTCGGGGAACATACGTGCGGAAGTACCAACAATTTCGGAAGCAATTGCACCTGGTGCTACGCAGTTTATACGGACATTATTCTCTCTATAAGAGAAAGCGAGATTCTTCATGAGTCCCTCCACAGCGTGCTTAGAAACAATATATGCAGTACCAGATGAGGATCCCACATATCCACCGAGTGAAGAAACAATAGCAACACTCCCAGCATCACCCTCATGGTTTTTCAGAAGGGGCATAGCCGTTTTGACCATGCGCCATACACTCTTGACGTTGATATCCATGACACGATCCCACATCTCATCAGTCAAAATGTCAGGTGTAAGCATAAAATCCATAACTCCTGCCACATGAGCAAGACAATCCAGTGTGCCATATTTCCTTGTGATGACGTCGACTACGCCTTCCACCGTTTTGACATCTGTGATGTCGCCAAGGTACATCTCAAGACTACCATTCAATCCATTAGCCTGCCCCTCAAGTCGATCCAGTCGATCCTTGTACATGTCAAGAGCTATAACTTTTGCACCCTCTTTGAGAAATTGCAATGCAGTTGCTTCGCCCATACCGGCACCCGCGCCAACGACTAATACGACCTTATTTTCAAATCGATTACAAATCATAATTAAACACCTCCATAAAAAATTTTTACTGCTTGTTTACCCTCCAGCCCAGCCATGTATGCTGCTGCAACATCCTTGTGGATATTGCTCTAGGGTAATGCCATAAGTTACTTGTGGGACATGAGTTTTCCCATGGGGTCTATACTTGTGGATGATTTTCAAGGACACAGAACCGATGTCTACAGAAATCCATGTTCCAATATTGTCTTTTATCCCTCCTTTAAAATAAAAATTTACAAAGCAAATCTACTATTGTTGACGGCAATTGTAGTTTGCTTAGTTTAAATTTATACTACATCTCATCTTAAATATTGTAAATCCTTCAAGTTATACCGATTATTTTGACTTGACACCTACATTTTGTAGCTATTGGGTATGAAAGAAAGATGTTTAATGTAACTTGATGTAATCCTACACTAATTTATAAAACACCACTTCCTGGAGTTCATATCAGCTTGGAATTAAATTCATAGCCTATAAATTATAAAAATAAGCATTTCCATATTGGAACCCGAATAAATTGAATAACAATAACAGCCTCCTTTTTACAGGTAAATCATCTGTAAAAAGGAGGCTGTTAATCTTTAGTATTAAGTTAATTCTTGCGGATTATCAACTTGTTACTAAGGATTTTCTTTATAAATGCTTTCTAATTCTAGTAACTTTTTTGAATCTTCCGAATTAAAACCATTTTGATCAATCAATTCAATATTGTTTATTTTAGTTTTGACTTTTTCATTAGTCTCAATGATTTTAAGTGCGACTAGAAGACGAAGCCTCTGGTCGGGATCTTCTAAATCAATTTGTAATAATCTTTTGATGCGTTTTAATCGTTCCAAAAAGGTACTACGATGTACATAGAGATCCTTTGCAGTTTTGGTTATATTCATATTGTTATTCAAGTAGGTACGCAGCGTATTTAAATAATTAGTGTCCGACGTCAAATCATGTTCTATAAGCTTACAAACGCCATTTGTTAATAAAATATCTATAGGAAATTCACCCATACAATGTGACATCATATACATCAAAACGTAATCGTCAAATTTGTAAAAGATATGATCAAGGTTGATTGAGGATCCCATTTCAAAAGCAATACATGCTTGCCGGTAATAAAGTCGAGCCATTGACAGATCAGTAAAAGAATGACTAGCACCGGCTTTTAAATTCATTGTCTGCAGTAATTTTTTCATCTTGTCTATTAGTATCTTTTCGTCGCAAAAAATCTTTTCAAGATTAATAAATGTTACAATTACTGATTCATATTCAAAAGCTACACAACCAGAAAAGTAACTTTCTATATGATTACATATGTACTCAACTGGTACCTTATTTGAACGATATCCAAGAAACATTTTAATGCAGATATACTTCCCAGTAAATCTATCATCCTTTAAATAGTGCATCTTGGTTGAATCTATGGGAAAGCAATTTAGTAGATCCTGAAGGATTCTCTTTAGAATATTCGCATTAGAGCTTAATATCGTGGAATTTTTTTTCAGTGAATTTTCAATAACTTTTGCCAAATATTGGGCCAGTGCAATATCACTCTGTCGTTGATTTTGGATAATAAATGGAATTGTCAAACTACCGGCGTAGTCATTCTTTTCAAAGAGGTTGATAATGAAATATTTTACTTCCTGTGAAGACAGTAATAATGGCTCCCTCGCAAATATTTTCGTCCCATAGCTATTGTCAAATTTACTAAACGAATTCAGAAGCATGGTGCCATTTTTATCAGGACGATAATTTGCTAGTTCATCTTGAGTATCAATAATGCTGCTATATGCTAGATATCTAAAGTTAGGATCTAGTACAATAATCGGGTTTCCAAATATAGTAAAACTAAGCTCAACAATTTCCTTAATGCTTCCAGTAGTGTCTATAATATTCTGTAACCCGGTATCCCAATCATCATATTTATCAAATATCTGCTGCACTAAATTAAAAATAGTCAATAAATCGGTATTATCTAATATTGAGAAGCAAACACATTTATCAACCAAATATGTTATGGGTGGATTGCCTCCAACACTGATAACCACAACATCATCTCCAAAAACTGGATCTAAATGGAGCCGGTCAACAAGTGATATATAAATATGATTGGATTTGAATTCGCGGCTTAAACCATTATAGAACTCAGGTCTTTTAAGTGTGAGTTCCTTTTTTTTGTGACCATAGCTCTCCATCATAACGGATTGGCTGAGATTGTCATATATGATATCTGCATTAAGTTTCATAGATTAATTTCCTCCACTCCTACAGTTTGTATGGTCTATAACAAACATATCTAAAATTTACACCTTGTTATTACACAGTCTTTATATTAAATTTATCACAAATATAGTCATATCACAATAAAAATTACGGATAAATGATAATTATTACTTCGTTTACTATTTTAATTAATCTGCCTACTGATTTTATATCCAAAAACTCTGGGTGTCGCAAATAGTCTACGATTGTGTTCTTCCGCTGTGCAGATGAAATATGATTCGCATCAGCGCGCACAATACTCTTACCCTTGTAAAAACAATTCCAATTAAGGGTGTAATTCTATATACCGGAGATTATAGAAGAATTATGAAATTCTCAACTATTACTGCCCAGAAGTCATTGAAAATTAAATTAAATTATTAAAAGATGAGTTTTTATATCAGTTATGTAATGCAAAATAGAAAGATAAAATCCAGTACATGCTGGTGGTTCATGGAGTTCCATGCTATTATGATAAATCCAAGCCCAAAACAAATCAAATCTTAACTAATGAAGCTAAATATAACATTTTTTAAAGTGATTCATCTGTTGGAAAAACGCTCTTTGACTTAGTTACTTTCCTTAGCTGCCTATTAAAGCTTTCAATTGCATTTGTTGTATATATTAGTCTTCTTATATCTTAAGGATATTTAAACATAGTGGCTATTTCATTCCAATGATCTTTCCAAAGTTTTATAGCAATATAATATTTTTCTCCCTATTTTTCTTCAAGATTTGATAGAGCTTCTAATGTTTGGGTTTCATCAATAGCTGTATATACGGGCTTTAAATCAGATACAAAGACTTTTCTATCTTTATAAGATAAATATCTCGTTGAATTACGAATTACGTGCACTATATACCTTTGAATAACTGTCATATCTTTTTACTTACCTTCCTTCATCAATTTTCTTACTTCTCTTTTGTCTATTAACGTCATAATGGTATAATCCTCCTAAATGATTTTTTTATTTTATATCATTTCAGAAGTTTACACCATTTATCTTACACCACTGAGCTGGGTGGCAAATACTATATGATATTTACAATTTCATGTTGTATGTGATAAACTATTTTTATCCATTTCGGATCCTTATTTTGATTTTGTTATTTTTGGTTGGCGAACCAAAATAATTTTATCAAAAATAGGTAAAAAAACACACTCATAGCTAAAGCTTTTTATCCCCCGGTAGAACCGGGGGTTTTCTTTATCTTTAAAAAAAAACAAGGGAGTTTAGACTCCCTTATACATAGTCTTTGTTGCTTTATGTAATTCTACCATATAGATACAATCTGCTTTAGCTACCTTATTTCTATTATAATTAATGGTAATTGCAATCTCACAGGTATTAGATCCCTCGAATAGAGCTCTCAACACCTTACACTTCTGTTCCTTTTGGCACAGTACTTAAATCGTAGTCTTTGTTCTCTATTAATGTTGAATAAGGGTATCGAACTATTTCTGCTCTGACGTTTTTGATACGGTGTCCGTAATCTCCCCATTGAACGATAACTTCTTTGCCTTCTTCAATCTTGTCAATATCCATAATACACTGCGAAATAGTTTCACGATAATAATTAGAATAAGCAACAATACTTGATATGCCGATAAGATTGCCCTCTTTATCTAATACGAGGTCAGCATTTCCACCACTTGGCTGTAAATAGCCTATTGGATATTCCATGTATTTATATGCTTCTTCATCCTTTTCATAAAGTGAGCGATAAATATCTACAATATCATCTACATTCCATTTTAGTGTGACAATCCTACGTTTTTGATTATCACGTTCTTTTTCTAACGCTTCTTTCCCAACGAAGTCACCTTTATTAAAATCAACCATCCAAGCCCAATCAACTTCAAAAGGTGTACGCATTCTTGCACGTAAATCTTTTGGATCCACACTACCCATATTCAAAGCCTCACCACCATAAGGGGTTAATTCAGGATCATAATCAACAGAGTAAGCGAAACTGCCATTTCCTTGAGGGTAACCTCCTTCTGTGTGATTGAGCATATAGGTTCTCCAACCAAGACGTTTTAATCCCATAGGTTTTCCGGCTTCATAGAGAGCATCATAAACATCCGGACCGCTCTTGCCCTCTCCTTTCACTTCGTAAGCTAAAGTGCCTGACATTCCAATACGTTGAACTTCAACCTCAATGCCTAACTGTGGAAAGTACACTTTTCTGTTTTCTAAAAACTTTACATCATGCAAGTCTTGACCAAGGGCTTTTTCAATAATTGTAAGGGACAGCGGACCTGACATCTGGTAAATAAAGAAGTCAGGCATTGTCATTTCCATATTATATTCTTTTTGTTTCAATAATTTAAAGATTTGAAGAGGATTTGCGGCGTACATAATAAACTCATCTTCATCAAAGCGGTTAACTAATGCATGGGTAGCAATCAAACCATTTTCATCACAAAAAACCAAGTGTTTACCACGATTGATTTTCCAATTATCGACTTTATTGGTTGATGCATATCTCAGAAACTCTAAAGCATCTGACCCTTTAAAACGAACACCAAAGTTTGAAATTCCTGTATGAATGTAAGAGGATTCCTTCCATGACATGGATGCCTCCTGCCAAGGGTCAATTTCCCAAGGTTTTAGACTACCAAATACATTAGCATAAGAGTGAACATCTGGGGTTTGATGCATGTAACCGATAACATCTCTTTCATTTTGATTCGACATAAAAATCTTCCTTTCATTAAATATGACTTTTAATAAATTATATATATGATTATAATATTAGTATACTTGCCAGCAAAAAAAATAGCATTGGTAAAACTGGAGAAAAATTTAGTTCTTTTTCTCACTTTCGAACAAAGGATGATCGTTATGAATTTTAATCTACACCTTATGATAGATATATTCAATGGAATGAACTTGCATATAATTGAAACTGAAACCAAAGTTCAACTGTCTCTTACATCAGTAACCTTGTTTCAAGAAAACGGCTTTAAGCCAAAAACAGATACTTTGATTGTTTGTACAATGCAGGACCATCTCAACCATTTTACTAATTCCTTGAACTATTCATTTATTATTATTGGTTCGCTAGAGTCAAAGGAGATTAAACGATTAAACCAGCAAGCAATAATCCTCATGGAAGAAATTACAAAAGAATCAGTCTATATCAAAGTCCTAGAATGGCTTCAAGCGTTTAATTCGAATAATGAATCAATTAGGCAGATAGTTTTTGAGTCCAAATCAATAAATGCTTTGTTAAAAATAAAGTCCATTCGAATCAAAAACTCAATTGCTTTATTTGACACTTCTTATCAGTTGGTTGAATTCATTGATGTTGGAACCGACGTTTCGGAAAGCTTAGTATGGAGAAATGTTCTTGAAAATGGCGCCATTGATTTGCGTATTTATTCACATGAGGAAATGCAAAATATTAACCAAACGATTCAGAATAGAGAATCATTTTTTGTTTTTAAAAGAGATGGTATGGATCATATTATTTTACCTATCTATAGTAAGAGAAAATTTATTGGTAATATTAGTTCTGTTTCATTTACTGGTGGGTTTGACTCAGAAGAAATTTCCTGGCTGCTACATATTGCTAACCTTATTAATAACTCTTTACTGTTACAAACAAGGGATCAAAGCAACGTAGAAATCGCGCCTCAAATTCTTGTACAGCTTATTAATTTGCAAGACTATCAGCAACGTCATCTTAACTATTTTTTGAGTCAGTATCCTTGGCTAAAAAGGGAATACTTCCGACTTTACATGTGTGATTTAAACTCTGATCTGATACTTACCGGAGAAATATTTAGAAAATATATTTCATCGTTACAGCTTGAGTTTGATAAAGCCATGATTTTTTATTATAAAAATCGGATCATCATCTTAAAATCTGACAAACAAAACAAACAAAACGACTCAGAAGATAAAAAACTCTTTCAGAATCTAGATTTGAAAGTAGGGATATCGAATCCATTTAACGATGTTACTTTATTGAATCTCGCATACAAACAAGCCAAGATTGTCATGCAGTATTCAGAAAAGAGAATATCAGCTTTTAATGATAATGCATTTCCAATATTATTAGATGTTATCCATTCAAGTGAGTTGAATGATATTTTTATTTATCAACCTTTCCTACTCTTATGGGAAAAAGGCAATGCAACTGAACGAGATTTCTTATACAGCGTATATATATATTTGACGAACGAAAGAAGTCTACATAAAGCTTCTAATCTATTATGTCTGCATCGGAATAGCTTAAAATACCGAGTGCAGAAAATAGGTGAAGAAATAGAAGTAGACTTATTATCTGATTCTTTGAGTCAATCTATGATTATTTTAATGAACATAACATTACATAAACTGATCAACAATGAAACTGTCATTGCTGAATAAATTTGCAAGAAAACACATTCTAATACAAAATAACAAAAAAGCGATCTCGAAAAGTAAATCGCTTTTTTGTACTATGATTTGTAAGATTAGTATATTAAACAATATCTATTGCAGCGTGATACCCGTCATGAATTGCTTTACGAATAATACTTGCTCCTGTACAATCTCCGATAGGAACGAAAGTTTCCCATCCATCCCAAGCACGTAACTGTTCAACAATATCGTCATTTGGTAACATACCGATTGCATATAATACAGTATCTGCTTCTAAGAATTGTTCGTTTCCATCTTGATCAACATATGTAACACCAGCATACGTAATTTCTTTTGCTTGTGCTTTAGTTACTCCATGTACCAGATCTTTCATCATTTCCATAGTTTCAACTAATGATGCTTTATGAATGATATTTGCGTCTTTTGCTAATTCATCGATTATTTCTATCACAGTCACATCTTTACCTAATTCTGCTAAATGTAACGCTACTTCACAACCAATTAAACCTCCACCGATCATAACTACTTTATTTCCTATTTTTTCAGGAGAGTAATATGCATCTATTGCATGACATGCTTTTTCAGCCCCTTTTGTCTTTAATACTCTTGGCTGGGCACCTGTTGCAACAATAATAGATTGTGGTTGTAGTTCCTCCAGCAGTGCAATATTTGCTTCTGTATTAAGTCGAATATCAACGCCATGTTTTTCTACCTGATGAATCAAGTAATCTTTATAATTTCTTAAATCCTGTTTATGAGAATCAATATCTGAGAATTGTAGTGTTCCGCCTAGTTTATCATTTTTCTCAACCAGAGTTACTTTGTGTCCTCTACTTGCAGCTGTTAAAGCAGCCACCATTCCACCAGGTCCTCCACCTACAACTAATACACGTTTGCTTTCTTCAACGTCTAGTGTTCTTAATAAATATGCTTCCTGTCCAGCAACCGGGTTGACATCACATTGATAATATCCATCATATAATCCACCCATACAATTACAGCAACGTACACATGGACGAATATCATCCTCTTTTCCTAATTGAATTTTTTTCGGAAGATCCGAATCTGCTAAGATACCTCTGCCAATCGCTACGAAATCTGTAATTCCTTCTGCAATCAATCGTTCCATTTCCTCAGGATCGTTAATAGAACCTACGGTTACGAGTGGTGTTTTTACACCACCTTTTTTCAGTGCTTCTGCAACATGAACATTACAGTTATGGGGCATAAATACAGTTGAAAAACAGTATTGATCAGAATTGTGGTAGTCTCCGGCAGATATATGAATTAAATCTACTTTTCCTTCTACCATATGTGCAAATTTAATAACATCTTCAATTGGCCATCCATTTTCCTGATGTTCATCACCACTTATACGGATTTCAATAATAAAGTTTTCTCCTACTTTTTCACGTACCGCATTAATTACCATAAGTGGAAATTTCGCTCTATTTTCAATTGGCCCGCCATATTCGTCTGTACGAGTATTCCAATGTGGTGATAAGAATTGTCCAATCAACCAGCCATGTCCACAGTGTAGCATTACCTCTTGGAATCCTGCATCTTGCGCGCACCAGGCAGCTTCAGCAAAATCATTAGCGATACGCTTCATATCGTCCTCGTTCATACCTCTAACGACTGTTCCATTTTCTTTTACCATATCAACGGGACCTATTGGTTGATTCCCATTAATAAAAACTGGCTCACTAAACATCCCTCCATGGGATAATTGAATGGAAGGTACCGCACCATGACGTTTAATTGCATCTGTAACTTTTACCCAGCTTTTTTTTGGTAAAATCATTCTAGCAAAATCAGGTCTTATGCGGTCTACATTAGGTCTGCGTACACAATCAACATCATTAATTTTCGTTTCGCCAAGAGTTACGCTTGCTGCTCCACCGCGAGCTTTTTTTTCATAAAATAAAACTGTTTTAAAGTCTGGTTCCCCCGTATATTCATCTGGGTAAGTCATTCCAGTAGGTGTCGCGAAAATACGATTTCTAAAAGTTACGTTTTTAATACGGTATGGGCTAAATAAATGTGGATATTTTTTCATTGTACTTTCCTCCATTATTAAATTAGATATTTGAAATTCTTTGATAATTATATAATTATCACTCTTTATTGTCATCGTCAAAAGAGTCTATACAAGTCTTCCTTTTTAGTCATTATAGACGAACTACACATATACAATAATCTACACAAATATCAAAAACATAGAAAATACTTTTAGATAAAAAAACTTCAGTGGAAAGATTAAGTCGTTACACAAACCACCTTTCAGTGGTACCTAATTGATAATCTAGAACAAGTATTTTATTTTATCCTAAATACATTGACACGATTATATCAGAATTATTTGTGGAATACAGTATTAAATGTATATAATAGGATTAACTTTAAACAACAATACTTTTGTAATTAGATACTTTAATGCAAAAGTTATAATTAATTCAGTGAGGTAGAATGCAAAATGGAGTTCTCAGAAAAAAAATCAATAATTCTTAATGCACTTGTTGAACGAGGCGGTTTACAGCATATTATTAATATTGCTTCCGAGGTTTTGAATAATCCAATATTTGTTTATGATTTAAGCCGAAAGATTTTGGCAAAAAGTTATTCTAGGACTGAAGATCAGGAAACATGGAATCAACTATTTCCTGATGGACATATGACTTTCAATGATTTAGTAGAGGTTGAAAATGCTGGTGTTTACACACAAATATTTAACAGTGACAAACCGGTTATCGGGAAGTTTGATTTCTTCCCGAAACGTTTTTTGGGTTGTCGAATTCGAGATAAAAACAGTGTTATAGGTATTGTGACATTAGTGGAAAATAATCCAACACATGATGATACTCTAGAACTATTAGTTATTCTATGTAAAGCTGTGCTATACGAAATGCTTTATATAGATAGAACCGCTGCTATGCAAAAGACCCCTTATTATAGTCTATTTAAAGATTTAATAGAAAATAATGTAACGAAAACGGAAATGCGTGAGCGAATCGCAAGTCTTAAGGCCAATTTTTATGATCAAATGCGACTGATATTAATTGAATATACATCACGAAGCCCCGGACTATCTATATATTATATAATAGAATCATTAGATATATCTCTGCATTCTAGTTATAGTATAATTTATGACGATGGGATTTTGTTATTATTCGATAATAGCATAAATCATGAGTTTGTTATATCGGTAATTAACAAATTCTTTTTGGGAATCTCCATTCAAATTGGTGTTAGTCGTGTTTTCAATGATATTACATACCTAGATGATGCCTATAGACAGGCGAAAAGTGCTATAAGGATTAATAAGAAGCTTAATAACGATTCATCACTATGCTTCTATGATAATATTGTTCTCTATCATTTTTTTGAAATCGCCGGAAAAGAATGCAACCCTCGAGATTTTTATGATCCAGTAATCGATATTTTAAAAAAATATGATAAAGAAAATGAGGCTTGTTTGGCAGATACCCTAGAAAAATATCTTGAATTTGGGCGTAATATCCAGAGAACAGCTGATCATATGTATATGCATAAAAACACCTTGTATTATCGTATTCATAAAATTGAGGAGTTATGTTCCATCTTTTTGACAGATGAACAAGTCTGTTTTAATTTGCAGTTTTCATTCAAGTTATTACGGTTTATTGATAAGAAATGTTGAAATAGTATTTGATTGTTTTTTTCCTTAATATAAAAAACACCACAGATTTGGATTTTTTCACAATTCAATGGTGTTTTTTCGTTCTAAATTTCATATATTTCAGCGAAGGTATGAATTATACTTATATATAATAACAAAACCGGTTTTGTTTAATAAATTAAAAGGAGTTGTACTAATGGAAAATGAATCAAAAAAACTTGTGATGTCACCGTATATACCAAATACCATCCCTAAAAACACAGTATATGTTTGCCCGGAAGGGAAATGGTTACCGATGAATAATGGGCAATGGCCACTTGTTCCCTTTGCATACAATACATGGGTCAATGAAGAAATCAGTTGGCACGACACCAGCTATTTGCATGCCGGTTTAAATCCGTTCATGTTCTACGATATAAAAGGTTTAGAGTATCTTGATATGATGGAGGAGGTTAGTGTCAATACCTTCAGAAAATTCCCTATGGGGAAAGCCCGTCATACTATAATCTGCAACGATAAGGGAAAGCTTGTATTGGACGGAATTATAGTAAGACGCTCGGAGGATGAGTTTATCTCTATGTGCCTCCCTGATCCCGCACTACTGAATAAAATGGTCGGAAATAAATATAATTTTACTAGCGAAAGTACAAAAGAAAAACGCGTCTTTTATCAGATGTGTGGACCCCGCTCTTTGGAAATTGTTGAGGCTGCTACACAGAAAGATTTACATGATATAAAATTCATGTATACCAAAGATGCTCAAATTGCAGGAAAAGATGTATTCATCTTAAGAACTGGAATGGCAGGTACTTTGGGGTATGAAGTCCACGGCAAGATAGAGGATGCAGAAGTCATTTATAATAAACTTCTTGAAGTTGGTAAAGAATATGGCATTCAAGAGCTTGGTCGACTTGGTTACGTCAACTGCCATGCAGAAGGAAGCATCCCCCAAGTCGCCGAACACTTTGCAACACCCTTTGATGAAAAGCCAGTTCTCAGCGGAAGTATTGATAGAAAATCTGATTTGATTTACAGAAGTCCCATTGATTTAGGCTGGGAGAAATTAATTAAATTTGACCATGATTTTATTGGAAAAGAAGCCCTCAAAGCAGAATTGGAAGGACACCATAATACTATGGTTCATCTCATCTGGGACAAAAATGATGTGTTAAAGGTTATTGCTACAGCATTTGAAGCTGGAAACAGTTGCGATATTTTGGATTTAGTAAGTGACTATGATTATGTACGTAATAATGGCGGGATGCACATAGATGCAGTTTATGATGGGGATAAGATGGTAGGTGCCTCCTCTGGACGCATGCTCTCTTCTAAAACCAGGGAAATGCTTTCCGTGTGTACCATAGATCAAGATTATGCTGTTGAAGGAAAAATAGTTGAAGTCCTATGGGGAAACCCTGGAACAAGGCAATTGAAGATAAAGGCAAAAGTTCTTCTATTTCCATATATCCGAGAAGACAGAAACGAGAATTTTGATGTGGAAACAATTCCTCATCCTAATTTCAAATGATTGAGTCTTTGAGGCTTATAGTTTCTTATTAGAGCTTAGTTAGACCATTATCTGTTCAATAATATTAAGTGGCAAAAAGCGATACCTATAGTTGGTATCGCTTTTTTGTCATATAGTTATCCTCTGAATAATTAGTTTAAAAATTATTTGGCTATTTTTTTATTTTTCTTAACTTTCTTCGTTGTGTACACCTGGGCATTTCATAGCGTGCTTCACAATGAAACCTAATAAAATCATCAGCAGTATAATCCAATCAAAAAACTCCAAATTCTACGAAATTAGTTCTTTGGCCTTTGCTCCGGCACTACCTGCATCTGGCACATAAGCATCGGCACCAATCTCATTAGCATACTCTTCTGTTATGGGTGCTCCACCTACGATTACCTTAAATCCCTCTAATCCACTGGCTTTGATTTCTTCTACGGTTTCTTTTAATGAAGGCATGGTGGTAGTTAGCAGTGCAGAACAGGCTACTAGCTTTACATTGTCATTTGCTTTTATGGCTTCCACAAATTTTTCTTTGGGCACGTCTACACCTAGATCTACCATATCAAATCCAGCACTTTCAATCATCATGGATACTAGGTTTTTCCCAATGTCATGCAGATCTCCTGCTACTGTTCCGATGATGCATGTCCCTAATGAGTTACTTTTTGACTTACCGCGTCAATTACCATAAGTGGAAATTTCGCTCTATTTTCAATAGGTCCGCCTTATTTGTCTGTACGAGTATTGCAATGTGGTGATAAGAATTGTCCAATCAACCAACCATTTCCACAGTGAAGTATTACCTCTTGAAATCGTGCATCTTTTGCACACCAAACAGTTTCAGAAAAATCATTGGCGATACGTTTCATATCATCCTCATTCCTACCTCTAACGACTGTTCCATTTTTTTTACTAAATCAACAGGACCAATTGGTTGATTCTCATTAATAAAAATTAGCTCACCAAACATACTTGCGTGAGATAATTGAATGGAAGGTACCGCTCCATGACGTTTGATGGCATCTGTAACTTTTACCCAGCTTTTCTTTGGTAAAATCATTCTAGCAAAATCAGGTCTAATGCGGTCTACATTCGGTCTACGTACACAATCAACATCATTAATTGCCGTTTCCCCAAGTGTTACGCTCGCTGCTCCACCACGAGCTTTCTTTTCATAGAATAGAACCGTTTTAAAGTCAGGTTCTCCCGTATATTCATTTGGGTAAGTCATCCCTGTAGGAGTCAAAAAATACGGCTTCTAAAAGTCACATTCTTAATACGATATGCACTAAATAAATGTGAATATTTTTTCATTATTACTTTCTTACATTTTTGAATAAGATTGATTACTGTTTAACAAGTAATTCAGTGATAATTATATAATTATCACTTTCTATTGTCATCGTTACAAAAGTATAGATAAATTTGATTTTTTAGGTATTATTAACGAATAAGTTTTCTTAAATATTTCATAGTCTATATCGATGTCAGAAACAATATCTACTTCTTTCTTTCTATACATTCAGAAGCATAATGAAATTATTTTTAGTTCATATAAACTAATATATTAAAACATTGTAGTAAAATATTATTTTTGTTTTATTGTTTACAATATATTGGCAAAATTCTATATATACCTTTATTTATTGTACTTAAAAATAAAAACTGAAAGAATAAAAGACAACCCATCAAGATTATGGAACATTTCCAAAGTCCGGAATCTTGCGAGTTCTCTTCATTTTCAATCTGTGAAGACAAAATCAGCTATTTAGCGATTACCCATTTTCTTATTAGTTGTAATAAATTTTACTCGAATCTAGGTTATTTTTTTTCTTGACTATTCTCGTCAATCGCATTAGCTTTGACCGCCTTAGGTACACCTGCGCATTTTAAAGCTAGCTTCATAATAGGTCCGCCAACAATCATAATAAGAACAATACCGATAAGGAAGAAGGGAATAAATAGAGAGTACGAACTTGGTAAAACGGCTATCACAGGTGCACCGTGTAGGACACTACCAATAAACACCGTTAATGCAGGACTCATAAATATCAACATTACCACCAGTATAAATGCGTACATAATTAGATTAAATAAGAAAGTACCAGGCTTTGCAGCCTTACCTGCTAATGCGGCACCCCATTTTCCGATTGGAATAATCAATCCTACCACTAAACCTACTACAAGTCCTACCAGAACCGTAGCAAGAAAATTAGGCTAATCAATAACCCCTGTTGTCATCAGCCCCCCTACGGCTGTGAAGACTACGCCAAAAATAATGGCAAAAAACAGAGTACTGTACAAGTTAATCTTTGTTTCAATTTTCATATTATAATACCACCTTTAAATATTTATTTTACTTTATATAATGAATAACACATCAATACAAATCCATTTCTTCTGTTCTTTAATGACCGGTGCAAGAAACACGATCCTCAGGCAATATATTTTTCTCTACCAATATCTCCATTTACAATACCCAATACGATAGTACATACTTTATTTGATGCTCCATCACCAATGATATATTTCATACACCAATAGCTTGCGTCAACAGCCCTCCGACAAATATCATCTCCCTCAAAATATTTTCATTATCTGAATATCCATTATCTAAACCATGCATAAAATTCCATACACAAAGGAATTTATGAAACCATCTATTTGTTCCTTAGTTTCCATGTGCATTATTTCTCTAGCAAATCTCTCAAGTACTTCTCTATTTGAAACTTTTTCACTCATTTTTCTCACCTCTCTACTTGTTATATCCATAATCGTTAATACAATCAGCAACAGCTTTTAAATTTTCAGGTCGTGCATCATTAGGGGATATCAAAGGTACATCATTGGTAATAAAATATCCACCACCTGGACCTAGATCATCAATTAACCCTTTAACATGATTAATGCATTCTTCTTTCGTTCCATATTGCATTAGATTAGATGATAATCCTCCTGCAACTGCCATGGTATTACCTAGTTTTTTCTTTACAACCCTAATATCGTCTTCTTCAAAAACACCTAATACCCCCTTTTGTGGTAGTTCTTGTAAATAATCATATAAATGTGAATAGTTTTTTTCAAAGAAAAACATTATATTATGCCCTTGTTCAATCAAAGCTTCAGTTATCGCTTTATAAGAAGGCCAGTAAATCTTTTCAAAATCCTTTGGTTTTATAAAAGAAGGTAAATGCATAGGAACAATAACTGTCTGGTAATCCCTAGGTGGTGACATTACAGACATTAATTTATATGCTTCAACCATAGCAAGCCCGGCATCTCTTATTAGTTCAGGGCATCTTCTAATATCTCGACTCACTCCCGTAAAATCTCTCAAAACATCCATTATTAAATCGATAGGATTATAATAAGATATAGCTCCCATTATCAATGGAATCCCATTCTTTTCATACAAATCACTATATTCATTAAGACCACTCATTAACCCCATAAACTCTTTTATTTTTTCAATTTTTTCCTCTGGATCTTCAATTTTTAATGTCGAAAATCTTCTGGGATAAACGGTTTCTAAAAGATAATTAAGGGGATCTTTTATCAATTCGGGATATTCTTCTGGTTGTAAAATGGTAACAGCTGCCGGATTGATTTGTTTAATCCCATCAACTACAACATGGGCTCCCCCACCGAGTATTCTAATAAAATTTGACGTAAAAACATTATGGGGAATATAACAATATGCTAAAACATCGTATTGTATATCTTCATAAAATTTTATATTTATTTCCATAGCTTGTTCATACGTATTTACATCTTTTACATCAACACCGACATAAGACGCTTGATACTCCCCTGCTATTAATAAAAAAGGTACTTTATCTACTTCTTCCCTGAGAATTGTTTTAGCAACTCTTTCTCTTTTTTCTTGTAATTTTTTCATTACATCATTCATTTACTTCACCCACCCTTGTGTTATTTTTACACCTTCTGCAGCATTTGTTGTAAAGTTATCTGCTCCAATATGTTCACATGCTTCTTTTGTTACTGGATTGCCACCGATAATAACCTTAACGCTATCCCTCAGTCCTGCCTCTTTCAAACCGTCAACCGTATCCTTCATGCCTTCTAATGCTAATGTTAATACTCCGCTCATCCCTACAATATTCGGTTTTACTTCTTTCACTTTTTCCACAAAAGCATTGACCGGCTGATCAATTCCTAAATCGATGGCTTCTGTTAACAACTCTCCAGCAAATATTAAATCTCCAACAAAATATTTTCCCTTTTCATATAAATCTCCTACCATTGCCATACCTTCCTGGCAGGCTGCTACTGCTTTTTGTGCTTCATCTTCTGTTGGATTGGAATCTACAAATTCCTGAAGTACTTGCATCACTTTTTCTTCTTCAAGATCCCCAACTGCTTGCTTTAAAGACATTAAATCCATAATCTATCCTCCTTATATTTAATTCTTTTTACTTGAAACACAATTGCTTTACAATTATTATTTTATGATGAATTTACATAATTGTAAATTATACATAATTATTGACTTTTTCATCTTTAATATATACACTTTGTATAAGGGGGGGTTCTAAACAATGCATTTATCTCTATCAATCATCAAAGAAAGACTTGGAAGCGCTGCAAAAAACTCTAACATCGGAATATCAGGATGTTCATTGAACTTACCGCGTCCTGTATTTTATTCAGATGAGACTGTCTTGAATTCACACACATTATATATATCCACTGCTGAAAAGCTACCATCAAGTATTATGTTCATGGAAGGTTCTGCATTGATATGTATTTCTACCCCTTCAAAACACTATTTTAATGATCATTTGAATTTGTTGGTTATTGACGATTCGCAAGATATCTTTAATTTAAGTAATATGATCCATAATATTTATGATTCTTATGAATCATGGTATTTAAATCTTCAACAAAGCATTCGCCAGCATCAACCATTACAACATATATTAGACATTACAGAGCACATCTTTGGAAACGGTTTATCTATTATGAATTCCGACTATTATATTGTTGCACGTACGTCTCTCACATCATCATTTAACAAAACCGAAGAAACGGGAACAGATGAGTTTGGAAGGCTTCATATAAATCAAGTAAATTCATTTAAAAACGACAAAGCATATCAAAAAATAAAGGATGAAAGAAATGTATTTATTTATCCAGAAAATATTCTTCCCTTTAGAACCCTTTGCAAGAATATTTTTCTTAATGAAGAATTCATATATAGAATTGTCGTATTTGAGAATGTGCATGAGTTCACAGAAAGCGATATGAGTCTTTTAGATTATTTAACACAATGCTTGATTGAAGATCCAGAATATCTAATAGCCTTAAATCAAATCGAAAATATTCAATTTATTTCACTACTTCAAAATATAATCATTGGAAATGCATATAGCCAAATTAAATTTAATAACGAGTTAAAAAGAATGGGATGGAGTCAAAAGAACGTTTATTGTATTGCTCATATTCTACCCAGTAGTCAGGATATCTACAATGCGACTTTAACCTACTTTTGTAATAAAATAATGCATGACTTCAAACATACTTTTGCTTTTACAAATGATGATAATATAATTGTCATTATAAATCTAAGTCGCATTAAAAAAACTAAAGATGAATATTTTACAAATTTTAATCATTTCGTCAGAGAAGGTAATTTTAGAGTTGGATACAGTGATTATTCAAAGGGGCTGAGCAATCTTAAAGAATATTTTTGTCAGGCAGGAATCGCACTTACACTTGGAACCAAACATAATCCGACTATGCGAGCACACCAATTCTGTGATTATGTTCTAATATATATGCTCAATAAAATCACTGAAGAACTTCCCGCCAAATACTTGTACTCACCGATTTTATCACGTCTTTATGATTATGATCGGGAAAACAATACAGAATACGTTCAAACACTACAAATGTACTTAAAAAACAATATGAATGCGCTTCAAACAGCTAAAGACCTATATATTCATCGTGCAACGATTGTATACAGATTAGAACGTATAAAAGAAATTAGTAAAACCGATTTTAAAAATGCTGATGAAATGCTGCATCTATATATTTCGTTAAAACTTTTAAATTCAAATACTTATGTATATTCTGATGAAAAATTATGAGTTTATTAAGAAGAAAGACCAAATTTATGCTTTGATTTTTAAATTACTTCCAATACAGAGTTAGCTTTATGTCATATTAGCGATATTTTAACAAATAGTAAATATCTTGCATTTTAAGCCACAGATCCTTCGACTTCACTACGTTTCGCTCAGGATGACCAAATGGAAACTTCACTAACATTCATTAAGTATATCAAACTGAAAATTTCCAAATCAATAAAAAAAACAAGGAATAATATCCTTGTTGCATTGTCGCCTTTTTCCTTAGCCAATATTTAATTGTTTAAAAGCATATGGTAAGCATTCTATTATATCAGTAGCTATCATGGAATATTCTCCTTTTTTTGCTGCTGCAATATTTCCTGCCAATGAGTGTAGATACACTCCCCCCACACAAGCTTTTTTAATTTCAAATCCTTGCCCTATCAAACTAGTAATTATTCCTGTCAAAACATCTCCACTACCAGCAGTAGCCATTCCCGGATTACCTAAAGTATTAAAAAATATCTCGTCTTTATGTGAAATCATTGTACAGTTACCCTTTAAAACAACAGTAATACCATATTCTTTGGATAATTGACTAGTATATTTAATGGGATCATCCTTTATATAGTTAATATTTACCTCAAGCAACATTGCCAATTCTCCATAGTGAGGAGTGATTATTATTTTCTCTCTGTTTCTTATTTCATTCATAAGATACTTTAAATAATAAATTCCATCTGCATCAATTACTAAAGGTATTTCTGTTTCTATCAAGTATTCTAATATATTATGATTATAATCTTTACGACCTAAACCCGGACCAAATGCAATAGCATGTTTCTTTTTTATTATTTCCGTTAAATTATTTATATGATTATATGATTTCACCATTAATTCAGGATAAACATTATATATTTGATTTATGTATTTTTCATTTATACCTATAGTTGATAACCCTGATCCAGTTCTCAAAGCAGAATAAGCACTCATCAAAGGCGCTCCCGTCATTCCTTCACTTCCACCCATTACTAATACACTTCCATAATGATATTTATGAGTATTCTTTCTTCTTTTCTTGAACATATTAATTATATTTTTCTCTTCTAGTAAATGTTTGTTTTGTATAACAATATCATCTTTTATACCAATATCCACTATCTCATATTTCCCATGATAATCTTGGGCATCATTCAAAATATTACCTATTTTAAGATTTTGGATAACTACAGTGTAATCTGATTTAACACACACTCCTGCAATATTTCCATTATCTCCTCTAATCCCTGATGGAATATCGATACTACATACATAACTATTACTACTATTGATAACATTTATTGATTCAAAATATAAATTTTTAATATTTCTATTTAAACCTATACCAAAAATACCATCTATGATTATTGATGCCTCATTAATAAGTTTATCAAACTGTTTTATAGTAAAATTTTCACCTAAATAATTAATTTTCATTCCCATATTAATTATCATATCTCTATTATATTTTGTTTCATTAGTAAATTTTGTTTCATCTCCAATTATAACAATTTCTACATTGAATTTATTATTATGTAAATATTGCGCTACTACTAAGCCATCTCCACCATTATTTCCTGTACCAGCCACAATAACAAATTTATCAGATAATACATTTGGCTTCTTTTCACTTAAGATGCTTTCATATATCTTTTTTCCTGCCCTTTCCATTAATTGAATTGCAGAAATTTTAGTAGTTTCTATAGTAACTGCATCTAGATATTTCATTTCTTCACTTGTAACTACATTCATAATATCACCCTTTAATATTAACTGTAGCAACAGCATTTGCAACAGCATAGACTTTACAATGGGATATTGAGAGGAATATTTCTTTAATATCTTTTTTTTCAGCAATTGTTTTAGCATTATTATGAAGTTTTACATAAGGTTTGTTAAGATCATCTTTTAAAATTTCAATATCTTTTAAATTATAATCTCTTATACCCTCACCTATAGATTTTGAAATTGCTTCCTTACCAGCAAAATACCCCGCAACTGATTCATATATATTTTTTTTTCTATTAAAATATTCTATTTCTTTTTCGTTAAAGTATTTCTTCAAAAAATTCGGATGTCTTTTTACTATCTTTTCTATTCTATCGATTTCAATTATATCGATTCCATTTCCATAAATCATAGATATCACCACTTTTTCTAAACTTATAAAATATAAAAAATTCTGCTAATTATTGAACAATTATATCATTGGATAAATTTTTTTTAAAGATTTTACTTAGAATATATAATTATTTCAAATAAGTTAATAAAAATATGGAAAAATAAATACAAATATTTTGAAAGGGAGACACGAAAATGGCTAAACTTATTGCTATAGATTTTGGTACATCTAACACATTAATATTTACTAAAGGAAACGGCATAATATTTGAGCAACCATCTGTGGTAGCAATTGATATAAATTCAAAAAAAATTTTAACTGTTGGCAATGAAGCACAAAAAATGACAGGCAAAACTCCTACTAATATAAAAATAATTAGACCTTTGAAATTTGGTAGTATTGATAAATTTGATATTGCAATAAAAATGTTAAAAATGATTATTGAAAAAACAAAAGAAGGTAAAAAATTTTCAAAAATCTTTACTAAATCTAATGTTTTAGTTGGAGTCCCAAATAATATAACTCAAGTAGAAACAAGAGGAATTGAAGAAGTCATCAACGAATCCGGAGCAAAAAAAGTTGTTTTAGTTAAAGATGTTATCGCAGATGCGATAAGTACAGGTGAAAATATAAATAGCCCAAATATTTCATTTATTGTAGATATAGGAGGAGGTACTACAAATGTAGCCGCTATAGCATTAGGCGGAATTTTAGCAGAAGAATCTATAAAAATAGGTGGATATGATATAGATTTAGACATAATACAATACATTAAAAAAAATTATAATGTAGAAATTGGTGAATTAACTGCTGAAAGTTTAAAAATAGAACTAGCTGACGTATTAATCGATGGAGAAAAATCTAAAAAAGTTGTTGGTCAGGATCTTGCTAGTGGGTTACCTGTCTCAATTAAAATTAGTAATGTTGAAATATATGAAGCTATTAAAGTGACAGTATATAAAATAATTAATAATATTAAAAGAGTAATTGAAAACTGTCCTCCAGAAAGCGCCTCAGACATTTTAACAAATGGTATTACTTTAGTTGGCGGAGGGTGCAAGTTAAAAAATATTGATAAGCTTCTAAAATCAGAATTAGGCATTACAGCACAAAAAGTTGAAAACCCTGAATATTCGACTATTAATGGATTAGGTATAATATTGGATCATTTAGATCTTGTAAAAAGCATGGTATTAGAGTATAGTTCTCGTGAGATTCAAAATATTTATAAAAATAAAATCAACGAAAATGACTAATATTACAAATATTAACCTATGATTTTTGAAAAACTCAAATTTAAATTTGTGCCAAAAAAATACCTAGAAAATTATTAAACATAGACAATTACCTAAAAATAGGCGATTCATGATAATGCGAATTTTTTTTAACCGTCTATTGATAAAGGTAATGATGCATATCCCAATCTGCCTCATGCTATACGTTTTTGTATTTTGCTTTGTTATCATCCTAGGAAGGTCGAATGCATGCCATAATCCCGCTACTGCGTAAAATACAAAAACGCATCACCAAGGGGTCTAAGGAGTTCGGATATACACCATTACCTTGTTTAAGGTGTTCACATTAAATAAAATAATTATAAACTTCAAATTTTCTTAGAGTTATTTTGATAATTATGTTATACTGTTTTTGGTGATTAATATGGCATATAAAAAAAGTATTCAAACAAAAAAGAGTATTATTGAATCATGTAAACAAATAATATTTAATAAAAATTGGAATGATATTACTGTAAGAGACATTGCTACAGTAGCTAAAATAAACAATCCTCTTATCTATTATTATTTCAATAATAAGGATGAGATTGCTTACACTATTTACGCTGACATGTTATCTTCCGTAGTAGATTTATCGGAAGAGATTATTCCTTTTAAGGATGATATGTTACTAAATCACTTTATACACGTAATTCTCGCATATAAATGTGTTTCAACCAGCAAAATATACAATAAGCTTTTTATGGAAACATTAAATACTTTTGATTTATCTATTACTACTAAGTTTAATAGTTTTTCACAAATAATAGAAAATCAATTTTACTCAATATTCAAAAAATATAATATAAATCTAGAAAAAAAATACGCTAAAATCTATGGGATAACAGCCTATGCAGTAGCTAATAGTATGTTTAGAAGTGTACTAAACAATGAAGTGGATTTTACTTTTGAAGAATCTATAATTTTTATTACAAGATACTGGGTAATTAATATAGGAATTGATAAAAGTATTTATAATGATAAAATAAACAAAGCATTAGAAATATGTCAAAATATCGATTTATCAAAATTTTCATAACATATATAAATTTAAAATAAATACACTATAAGAAATTATATATCAATCTCTTATAGTGCATTATTTGACGGAAAATAAATCTTAAATTCAGTACCATAACCAAACTTACTTCTAACCTTTATCTTACCACCATGATGTAGTATTATTATTTTTGCAATACTAAGTCCTAACCCATGTCCTCCCGTTTTTTTAGTTCTAGATTCGTCCGCTCTATAAAATCTATCAAATATGTTACCTAAATCCTCTTTTGATATACCTATACCTGAATCTCTAATTTCAATAATTGCCATGTCTTTTTCTTTATATGAATTAACAAATATGCTTGATAATTCTGGAGTATACTTTAGAGCATTATCCATAAATATTCTAATTACTTGTTTTATTCTATTATAATCTCCAAAAACAAATAGGGATTCTTCTATTTTCCTTTTTATTACATGACTATCATCTATCATTTCTGTTTCTTTTATGGTTTCTTCAACTATTTCACTAAGATTTATATCAGCCATTTCATATTTTAAAGTTTCTTTATCATGTCGCGCTAAAAATAATAATTTTTCCACTAAATCTCCCATATTACTAGCTTCATTTTTAAGAGCATCGATTGATTCTTGTAATACTTTTGGGTTTTCTTTTCCCCATCTATCCAACATATTTGCATAACCATTTATGACGGAAATCGGTGTTCTTAGTTCATGAGAAACATCTGATACAAACCTCTGTTGTTTAACGTAACTATCTTCAATTCTATCAATCATATCATTAATTGTTAAAGCTAAATCTTTCAACTCATATTTTGCTTCTCCAACATCAATTCTAATATCAAGATTTTCTGCTTTTATATTTTGAGCAGATTTTGTTATTTCAGTTATTGGTTTTAGTACTCTCCTTATTTTCATACTTCCGAATATCCAAATAATCATCAATCCCAAAAAATATGCTATTATCATCAATGAACCAATAAGTATTATATTAATTATATATTCAGAAATATCATAAAAAAAAGTTATATCATAATTTGAGAAAGTGTATGTTTTTGGAAAAATTTTATACTTAATTAAACTAAATTCTGGAAATTCACTAAAGAATTTATTAGATTCTTTTATATCATTATAACTAGAAATAGCATAACTATCACTAGTAACTACAATGATTTCTTTTGAACTACTTAAAATTGATATCTCTACTTCTTTATCAATTGCAAATTCTTTTACTTCATTTTTGAATTGATCACTTCTCTCAATATTACTTATCATATCTTGAATTTCTTCAAAATAACTAAAACTATTATTTGATATCTGATATGAATTGTAATAAAAATAACCTAATAATACAATAACTAACGAAATAATAAATGACCATGAGTAGAGTACTATATAGTTAAAACTAATTTTCGTTTTTATAGAGAATTTAAGTATTGTACTAATATTACTAACTAATGCGAAAGGTAAATTAAAAAAATTTATTATTTTCATAGATGCTGCTCTGATGCTTTCTACTAGACTTTTAATAATCTTATTCATCTTTTATTTGATATCCGACCCCTCTAATAGTTTTAATTAAATCAACTTCAAATTTTTGATCTATCTTACTTCTTAAGTAACGAATGTATACATCCGTAATATTTGTTTCTCCCATATAATCATATCCCCATACTTTTTCAATAATTTTATCTCTTGTAAGTACAATATTTTTGTTTTCCATTAGATATTCCAATAGTTCAAATTCTTTTTTTGTCAACTCTATTTGCTGTCCATCATAAATTACTATATATTGATCTTTATCTAAAACTAGTTTTCCAATTGTTAATATATTTGCATCTGACAACTTTTCTTTTTTCCTTTTCAAACTTACTCTAATTCTAGCTAATAATTCTTCTATTGCAAAAGGTTTTGTCATATAATCATCAGCCCCAATATCTAATCCCATAACCTTGTCAGAGATATCATCTTTAGCTGTTAACATAATTATTGGAGTATGTATCCCCTCTTGTCTCAACCGTCTACATACTTCCATACCACTTAATAAAGGGATCATAATATCAAGTATTATAATATCATAATCTATTGACTTTCCTTTTTCGTATCCATCTCTTCCATCATATGATAAATCTACAAGATAGCCTTCATGCTCTAATTCCAATTGAAGAAACCTAGCTATTTTTGATTCATCTTCAACAACAAGTATTCTTGACATAGAAAAACCTCCTAAAATTATTCGATTATAATTTCATTAAAACCATCATCATCGTCGTCATATTTAATTTTTTTACTATCAGTAAATAATTCTTGCTCCATAATATTTTTTGAATCTTCATCAACAAACCTATCTTCATTCTTAATTTGTGTTTCTCCAAAATTCCTATTAATATTTATACTAGAATTATTTTTTTCATTGTATATAGAGTTCTCTTTATTATCATTAATTTCTTCTTCATAATTTTTTTGTTCTTCATCACTATTTGATTTCTTATAATAGTTATTATCTTTTCGTTTCATATACTTTTTAAAACTAAAAGTATCGTCTTCTAGCTTATTGATTATCTCAAAGTTATAATCACATAAAATTACAGAAATCAATATTACAAATAAAGCTGGGAATGGTATATTCAAAACCCAAATCACTAATACGATTAAAAATATAGGAAAATTAAACAATATTTTTTCATTTTTATAAACTATTAAATTATAGCTCAAAATTTTGTTCAATATCAGTTCAATTTCTATAAAAGCTTTCTTTGATCTACTATTCTTTTTCTTTTTCAAATATAAGACAGCATCATCGATTTTCCCTTTTGATTTTCTCAGTGCTTTTTCTGCTGTTTGATAATCACAATAGATTTTTTTTCGTAGAGCTTCAACTTGCTCTAAAGTAATTTTCATAACCATGCCTCCAAAGACTTTTAATTTATTTAATTGTATTTTAAATAAATTAACTTACTCTTTAAATTATATTAGAAGAACATTAAAAAGTAATCCTATAAGTTATATTCCTTTTCACTAAAAAACTTCTAGTATTCTAGAAGTTTCAATTTTACTTATAATTTTTAATGTTTCTTTATAACTAAAACAATTATATTTGTATTAATAAGCTACAATTATCCCACCATCATCAGCATATACTGCGCTTAGCCCATTTGCTTCAGCAATAATAATTTCTTTAAAAACATATCTTTCTTCTATCAATTTTTTTACGTATTTTGCTTTTTCAGGGGCATTGCAGTGCACAATACCAATTTTTTTGTTTTCGTGTACTACTCCTTGAATCTCAATATTGTCAACAAGTTTTTTTAGCGCACTTTTTGTCCCTCTAGATTTATCTAACATCTTTATTTCACCACTACCATCATCAGATAATATTGGTTTTATATGAAGAAACTGAGCAAATTTTCCTTTTAGTCTATTCATTCTTCCATTCTTTATAAGATTATCTAGATTTTCTAATACGAAAATAGTCTTTAATTCATTTATATAATTATCTACATGTTCCACAATTTCTTTAACTGAATTATTATCATCAATTAATTCCTTTATTTTAATAACTATCATTGTTTCCCCTATAGCAGCACTTAAAGAATCAAAAACATGAATAACTTTATCTTCAAATTGTTCTAGATACATATTCTTAGCAGTTACTGCACTATTATATGTACCACTTAATTTTGAAGAAATAGTTACTACAAAAATATTCTCTGCTTCTTTATATTTTTGCAAAAAATCATTTGGAGAGGGACACGCTGTTTTTATAGCATTTATAGAATCCTTCATCTTAGCAACTAATGTTTTTCCAGTAAGTGTTTCATCGTCAACTAGGTTTTCATCATCAATAGTTATAGTAAATGGTACTTTTGAATAATTTATTTCTTGACCATAATTCTCATCAAAATCACAGCTACTTCCTACTACAATATTATAATTCATATTTACCCTCCTTGCATAGTGTAATATTATCATATTATGATTCTTATATAAAGAGATTATACTTTAATAATACTATTATTTTGTTATAATAAGGGTATTATAAATAAATAATAGTAGCAAAGGAGGAAATTGATGTCAATTTTATTTGATTATTCAAATTCTTTTATTAAAGAACAAGAAATTACAAATCTATATCCACAACTTTTTTCTATCCACGATACATTAAATAATAGAAAAGGAATAGGAAATGAATATACTGGTTGGATAGACTATCCAAATAGCATTAATAATACTTTATTAGAACAAGTAAAGAAAGCTGCTCTAAAGATTCAAGAAGATTCTGACATACTTATAGTTATAGGAATAGGAGGGTCCTATCTTGGCTCTAAGTCTGTAATAAGCTCCCTTACTCATACTTTTTATAATGAATTAGACAATAAAAGTAGACAATATCCTAAAATATATTTTGCAGGACAAAATATCAGTTCTACTTATTTAAAACATCTGATAGATATTACTAAAGATAAGGAATTAAGTATTAATATCATTTCTAAATCTGGCACAACTACTGAGCCTGCAATAGCTTTCAGATTTTTTAAAGAAATTGTTGAAAAAAAATATGGAAAAGAAAAAGCAGCTGAGAGAATATACGTAACAACCGATGCTAATAAAGGAGCTCTCAAAAAAATGGCTGATGAACAAGGTTATACTAGTTTTGTCATCCCAAATAATGTCGGCGGAAGATATTCAGTACACACTCCAGTCGGTTTATTACCTATTGCCGTATCGGGTATTAATATTGACGAGTTTATATTAGGTGCCAAAGATGGTTGTAAAGAATATGCTTCAAAAGATATTAGCAAAAACCCTTGTTATCAATATGCTGCTGTAAGAAATATATTATATAATAAGGCAAAAGATATTGAAATACTTGTAAACTACGAACCATCATTGAATTATTTATCCGAATGGTGGAAACAATTATTTGGAGAGAGTGACGGAAAAGATGGAAAAGGTATTTTCCCTGCTTCAGTTAATTTTTCAACCGACTTACATTCATTAGGTCAAATTATTCAAGAAGGTAAACGAAATATTTTTGAAACCATAATAAATGTTGAAAACATGGATATAGACTTAACAATACCTTATGATGAATATGACTTAGATGGGTTAAATTATCTTAAAGGGAAAGGAATGAATTACGTAAATAAACAAGCTCTTTTAGGTACTTTATATGCACATATAGATGGAGATGTTCCTAATTTAATTATTAATCTTCCCAGTATTAGTGCTTATTCTATTGGTAAATTAATTTACTTTTTTGAAATGTCCTGCGCATTAAGTGGTTATTTATTAGGAGTAAACCCTTTTAACCAACCAGGGGTAGAATCCTATAAGAAAAATATGTTTGGTTTATTAGGGAAACCAGGTTTTGAAGAGATAAGTAATAATCTTCTAAAGAGACCAAAATAATACTTATTTAATATTAATAGTTTAAAATAAAAAAGTGACTATGTTGCTTTTGTTGGCATACTGGATTGCTAATAAAAAAATCTATCTGGATATTTTCGTGAAAATTTCAGTAGAAAAGACTAGTGAAGTTAGCTTTCATTCTCAATAAAAAATTCTAGGATAACCTAGAATTTTTTATATTTGATTAATAAGCTTAATATATGATCATATGCTAATAATGATATCATCTTGAAACCTAAATTCATTCCTTTTTCTTCTTCTAAAATGGATCTTTAGCCTTTAAAAAAAATATTGAGTACATTTCAGGACCTGTATGTGCTCCTATAACAGATCCAACTTCTCTTGTAATAAAGTTTTCAGTATTATACTTCTCTTTAAAAAAATTTTTAATTTCTACTACAATTTCAGCATCATCTCCATAAACAATACCTATTGTTTGGTTTTCTAGATCAATTCCTCTATTCTCAATAAAATTAATTATTTTCTTATAATGTTTCTTTCTACCTCTTACGGTTTCTATTACATGTAAATTTCCATCTTCCACATTTAAAATAGGATATAAATTTAGAAGATTTCCAATAACTGCTGCACTTTTTTTAAGCCTTCCCCCTCTATGTAAATAATCCAGATCAAATACTGTAAAGATATGTTCCATGTTTTTCGAGTAAAACTCAACAGCCTTTAATATTTCTTTTAACTCTTTCTCTTCCTTAGCCATTTTTGCAGCTTTTAATACCACTAATCCAAAACCTAGCGAAGCACATTTAGTATCATATACATGTATCTTCACCTTATCATCAGAATATTTTTCTTTTAATTGTTCTAGTGCAAGTAATGAACCCTGATAACAACCGGATAAATTGGATGAAAACGCAATGTAAATGCACTCTCTACCGTCTATAATATATTTTTCAAATTTCCTATAATAATCACTAGTTGCTACTTGTGATGTAGTGAAGGAAACTCCTTCTTTCATTTTTTTAAAAAGTTCTTGTGGCATAAGAGTTTCATAATCTCTGTATTCCTTCTCTCCCTCAATTACTAACAAAGGCAATACATCTATGTCATATTCTTCTATAATGTCTTTTGGTAAATCACTTGCACTATCAGTTATTATTTTAATACTACTCATATACATCCCCCTAATTATTAATCTAATTTAGCTAATCTTTTTAGGTTCAGGGTAATCTACCCCAAATGTATCTACAATTACTTCTTCAATTATTATATCATCTTTGGGTTTGTCATTAAAGTTAGTCTTACACTCAGCAATCTTATCTATTACATCGATACCTTGTATCACTTTACCAAATGCCGCATATTGTCCATCCAAATGAGGAGAATTTTCATGCATAATAAAGAACTGTGACCCTGCTGTATCTGGATCCATAGTTCTTGCCATAGATATGACTCCTTTTAAATGTTTTAAATCATTTTTAAAACCGTTTTGGCTAAATTCTCCTTTGATTGAATATCCTGGACCTCCAGAACCAGACCCATTAGGACACCCTCCCTGAATCATAAAGCTTTTGATTATTCTATGAAATACCAAACCATCATAAAATTTCTTGTTTGCTAACGAAATAAAATTATTTACAGTATTAGGAGCAATATCAGGATACAACTCTAACTCTATAAATTCTCCATTTTCCAATTTAATAGTAACTTTTGGGTTTTTATTCATTTTATTCTTCTCCTTTTATATTTTTTCTTGGATCTAATAAGATTTTTCTGCCTTTGCCTTTTAAATAGTTTAATAACGTATCGACTTTAGTATTAATTATTAATTCTTGAGGAAAATCTATACTCTTAAGCATTTTTAATGCCTCTGTATATACACCTATATCAGAAGCAAAATGAGCATCACTACCTAATGTAACTGGCACATTTAATTTCATACATTTTTGTGCAATTTTTAAACAGTTTGGATGACTTCCTTTTCGAGTGTGCACGAAAGAACTATTATTTATTTCAATAAAAGTTTTAGTGTCTATAGCAGCTTTTATTATTTCATCGTAGTCAAGTTCATATACAGGATTTCCAAGATGAACGATAATATCTACAATTTCTTTCTTCATAGTATTTATTACTGCCCTCGTATTTTCTTTTTTTGAACCAGGACTTAAACACATACTATGCAAACCTGCTAGTATTATTTCCATTCGGTCTTCATACTCACTTGGCAAATCAATATCACCGTCAACACTAAGTATATTTGACTCTATTCCCTTTAATACTTTTACCCCTTCTATTTCCGGAGGTATTACTTTAATATTAGCAAAAAAATACTTATGTGGACCTCCTGGCATTTTTGGCCCATGTTCTGTTATACACACAAGTTCTAAATCCTTTTTTTTTGCTTCATCTACAATTTCCTTAATAGTACTATATGCATGATTGCACGCAATAGTATGAATATGTGTATCTAATACTATTTCCAATATACTCACTCCAATTTAATTATTTGTCGCTTTATAAATTTTGTCACAAAATTCTTTTGCAGAATTGATACCCATCACTTTTTGTCTATTATTTTTTGCTGCTGTTTCAATAATAATAGCTAGATTTCTTCCAGAAGACACTGGAATATTAACTTTAGGAATTTTTAATTCTAAAATATCTATATACTCATTTTCTAGACCGAGTCTATCATAATACTCTCCAGGTACCCATTTCTTTAGATTAATACACATATCTAGCTCCACGGATTCTTTAACAGCTCCTATTCCATAAAGGGTCCTTACATCTATTATGCCTATACCCCTTATTTCCATATATTGTTTTAATAGTTCTGGAGCTGTACCAATCAAATGAATATCGCTTATCCTTTTAATTTCTACAACATCATCAGATATTAAGCGATGCCCTCTTTTTACTAATTCAAGAGCAGTTTCACTTTTTCCCACTCCGCTAGTTCCGGTTATCAATACCCCAACACCAAAAACTTCTACCAAAACTCCATGAATTGATATAATAGGTGCTAAGTATTCATCTAAATAGTTCATAGTTTTATATATGATTTTAGAAGTTTGTCTTTTGGTTCTCAATAATATTTTTTTATGTTTTTTTGCCAATTCCAACATATATTCATCTACTTCTAATCCCCAAGCAATAATTAAACAAGGAAAAGAATATGTGAAAAACTTATCTATTTTTTTATGTTTATCTTCCAATGAAAGATGATCGAGATAACTATATTCCACTTTACCAATTATTTGAACTCTATCATAATCAAAATGTTCGTAAAAACCATAAAGTTGTAATCCTGGTCTATTAATATTACTATTTGTAATACTAATATGCTCTTCATCACCATCATGCAGTATTTCTAGATTTAAATCTGTACAAAATTCTTTAATACTAATTTGCATTTACATATCCTCCAAAATAAATTTCTTTATTACATTTGCTACTCCTTCTTTATCACATGATGTTGTTATATATTTTGCAGCGTCTTTTATTTCTTGTGGAGCATTTTCCATTGCAACTCCTAAACCAGCTACTTTTATCATAGATAAATCATTATATCCATCCCCTATGGCTATCGTTTCATTGATACTAATTGAAAAATAATCACATAATTTCTCAATAGCAATAGCCTTAGTAGCATTAGAATCTACAAATTCCAAAAAATAAGGTCTCGAGAAATGATTTTTTATATTATTATTTAATAAAACTTTTAATTCATTTTGATAGTTCTCTAATATTGAATGATCATCATACCATAAGATTTTAGTAATATCATCTTCTATCTCTTTAAGTCTATTAATTTTTATTAAATCTGTTGAAGCTAATTTACTATATTCTCTAGATTTTTCATTTATCACATTTACATATAATTTATTCTTTGCCCAAATAATCATAGTTGTATTATATTTTTCACCATAATTATACACTTCCTGCGCATCCTGTCTAGACAAATTCTTTTCATATAAAACTTCTCGACTTTTTCCTTTAACTACCATGGCCCCATTATATGTAATGAAAGGTAAATCAAACCCTATTTCATCAATTAAACTTTCTACACCTTGTATAGGTCTTCCAGTACTTATAACAAATACAACATTATTTTGTATTGCCTTAATAATTATTTTTTTTGTTTCTTTAGTAAGTTTCCCCTTACTATTAAGTAATGTTCCATCAATATCTACTGCCAATAGTTTATATTTCATTTTTAGCCTCCATATGTAATTTAAATAGCCCCTATTATCTAAAATAATCACATATATTTTTAGCTATTTTATCATTTATACCCTCTACTTGCAAAAGCTCTTCAACAGTTGCTTTTTTTATATTATCAATATTTCTGAAGTATTTTAGCAATAAATTTCTTTTAACGTCACCAACCCCTTCAATATTATTTAATTCTGATTGAATCAAATTATCTTTTCTAACTTTCCTATGATATTCAATTGCAAATCTATGAACTTCCTCAGATATATTATTTAAGAAATAATATATCTGTGTAGAAGGTGGAATTTTTATGTTCTCTCCTTCATAAATTATTTCTCTTAATCGATGATGTTCATCTTTAACTAGACCACAAATTGGAATATTAATCTGTGGATAAAGCTTCAATATTTCTTTTATTGAGTTAACATGTCCAAGTCCACCATCTAATAAAATAATGTTGGGAAGGGGTAAGAAACTACCCTTCTCTCCTGCTTTTAATTCTTTTAAACCTCTCTCAATTCTCCTGAAAACTATCTCTTGCATGCTACCATAATCATTTTGTCCTGTAATATTCTTTATTTTATATCTTCTATAGGCTTTCTTATTAGCTTTTATATTTTCAAAGACCACCATGCTTCCAACATTATCAGTTCCCTTTATATTAGATATATCGAAAGCTTCTATTCTATAAGGAAATTCTTTTATACCAATATTTTCTTTAAACCACTGATAAATCTCATCCATTTTTTTCTTATTTTTATCTATCTTGATTTTATGTTCATTTAATGTTACTTTAGCATTATCTTCTACCATATTTATCAGTTTCTTTTTATTTCCCTTTTTCGGAATTCTAATAGTTACTTTACGTCCTTTTTTATCACTTAACCAATCTTGAATAATGAATAAATCATCAATATCGCTTTGTAATAATATCTCTTTTGGTATAAATGAAGCATTATTATAAAATTGTTTCACAAATTGATTTAATACATCTTTTTCATCATGAACTTCTTCAAAAATAAAGTGTTCTCTTCCAAGCAGTTTTCCTTTTCTAATAAAAAAAACTTGTATGCAAATTATGGACTCATCTATATTAAATCCTATAACATCTTGATCTTCAAAGGAATTTGTGATAATCTTTTGTTTTTCTGTTATATGGATGATACCATTTATCTGATCTCTTATTTTTGCAGCTTTCTCAAAATCTAAATATTTTGATGCATCTTGCATCTCAATTTTTAATTTTTCAAGCACATTTTCGTATTTTCCATTTAATATATTAATAATCTCATTTACAAATACTTGATATTCTTCTAAAGGAACATTCCCTTGACATACACCTAAACATTGATTGATATGATAGTTTAAACAAGGTCTTTCTTTTTTCTTATTATTAAATTTTCTATTACACATTTTTATTGGATAAAGTTTATTGATAAGTTCTATTGTCTGTTTAACAGACAATACATTTGTAAATGGGCCATAATATTTAGCACCATCTTTTTTTATCTTTCTGGTCATTATTACTCTGGGATATTTTTCATTTATAGTAACTTTAATAAATGGGTAACTTTTATCGTCCTTTAACATAACATTAAATCTTGGCATATATTTCTTTATCAAGTTACACTCTAAAATAAGAGCTTCCATTTCAGTGTCAGTTGTTATTATTTCAAAATCTTCTATATTATCAACCATTATTGCAACTTTTATTGTACTTTTTTCAGAATCACGAAAATATTGTCTAACTCTATTTTTCAAATTAATAGCTTTTCCTACATAGATAATATTTCCATCAATGTCTTTCATTAAATAAATGCCCGGTTTATCAGGTAAGCTTTTCAATTTATTGCTATCTATCATTATTTCTTCTCCAATTTTTATTAAAATATTAAAAAAAATATTCAAATTAAGGTTTATTTAAGTATAATAAGGTATATATATAATAACATACAAATTATTAGATAAAAAGTTCGATAGGAAGGTAAATGCTTATGATACTAAATAAAAAAGATGAATCAATAACTTTGTCAAATAATGAATTTGAAGTTCAGATACAAAAAAAAATTTTTGGTGGCTACACATTTAAAAAGTTTATTAAAAACTCTCCTTTTGATTTATTAGAATCACGAGACGTACGTTTGAATTTATCTGAAGATGAAGCAATAGAATTGGGCAAAGAACTTTTGAACAAAGTATATAAAACAAAAAATTTATTTAAAAGAATTAACTATATAATTACATAAAATAATACTACCTCCGAATATAAGAGGTAGTATTATTTATTTTTATTTTTTTATGTCTCCACATGATGATTTGCATCCATCACAATTACTACATTTTCCTTCTTTAGTAGATTTAACATTTTTATATATTACATAAACTGTAAAAATAATTATGGGTAATAGTACGATTATATTTCCCATTAACTCACCTTCTTTTAAATTATTCTACTACCAATCTGAAATACTAGCATTGATACTACCCAAGCCAATCCTGTTTGATATACAATTGAAAACCCAGTTTCTTTCCAAGAATTCAATTCTTGTTTCATAGCACTTATCGCCGCTACACAGGGTGATGATAACAGTATAAATACCATAAAAGAATAAGCAGATATTGGAGTATACAAACTTTTTATAGATGTCAATAATCCCGCTCCCTCTTCAACTCCTTGTAATACGCTTAAAGTGCTTATTAATACTTCTTTGGCTGCAAAACCAGTTAAAAAAGCTACCGATGAAATCCAATCACCAAAACCTAAAGGTTTAAAAATAGGTGCTACTATTGAACCTACGCCTGCCAGAATACTTTCTTTAGCATCTTCAACCATTTGTAATTGTAAATTAAATGATTGCATAAACCAGAGTAATACAGAAGCAGCAAAAATTATGGTTCCTGCTTTTTTAATAAATTCTTTTCCTCTATCCCACATTCTAAGAATCAAACTTTTCAAAGTAGGAATTCTATAAGGAGGCATCTCCATTATAAAATCCGATGTTTCCCCTTTATACTTTGTTTTCGATAAAATAATTCCTGATAGCATTGCAACTACTATTCCTAAAGCATAAAGAGAAAATACTACCCAATGTCCATTTTCAACAAAGAACGCTGAAGCAAACATCACATACACAGGCATTTTAGCACCACAAGATATAAATGGAGTAAGTAATACTGTAAGTTTCCTTTCTCTTTCGTTTTCCAAAGTTCTCGTAGCCATAATTCCTGGAACGGAGCATCCCGAACCAACCATCATTGGAATAAACGATTTACCAGACAATCCAAATCTTTTAAGTAATTTATCCATTACAAATGCAATTCTAGTCATATACCCACTATCTTCAAGAAAAGCTATGAAGAAAAAAAGCAACATAATTTGTGGTACAAATACTAGTACAGCACCAACACCTCCGATAATCCCATCAATTACAAGGGAATATACCCACGTGGATACCTTTAAAAAATCTAATAAACCTATCATTGCATTAGTAATAACATCACCAATAAGCCATTCCATAATGCTTATTGTCCTATCTCCTACTGTAGTAATAGTAATATAATATATCATCCACATTATACTAAAAAATATAGGTAATCCAAGGATCTTATGAGTAAGAACAGAATCAATCTTATCTGATATCGTCTTATCATTGATGTCCTTGTCATTATAATCCACTACCTCATTAATAAGTTTATTAATAAAATCATATCTCGCTAATGTTACAACAGTAGCAATATCCTTATTGAATTCCTCTTCTAGGTTAGTTCTAATTTCCCTAGCTTTATTGTTTATTTCATCATTTTTATTAATAAAACTCTCCACTGTATTCACATCATTTTCAAGCAACTTAAGTGCAACCCATTCATAACTATTTATCTCTTGACTATTTTTTTCATTAATAATAATCTCCACTAAATCATCAATGCCTTGTTTAATACTATTAGGTAGATAATAAAAATTATCTCTCTTTTTATAATTCTTCATATCCAACTGTGTGATTTCTTTCAATACTTTTCTATTTTTTACTGAAGTCGCAATGCATTTAACTCCTAGTAAATCCTGCAATTTTTTTACATCTATTTTAATTCCTCTTTTTTCTATTTCATCCATCATATTTAGAATAATTACCACTGGAATATCTAATTCAAGTAGTTGAAGAGTTAAGTATAGATTTCTTTCTAAATTAGATGCATCAACAATATCTAACAAAGCATCAGGTTTAGATTTTACAATATAATCTCTAGCTATGATTTCGTCAATAGTACCAGAAGAAAGCGAATAAATACCAGGTAAATCAACTACATATATATCAGAATGCTTTATTTGTCCTTCTCTTTTTTCCACAGTAACTCCTGTCCAATTACCTACGTATTGTCTAGTCCCTGTTAATTCATTAAATATTGTTGTTTTACCGCAGTTTGGATTACCAGCCAATGCATATGAATTAGTCATTGTTCACACCCCCTTTTATTTAATGATAATTCTTTTAGCAGTTTCTTTTCTTATTCCTAAATTAAACCCTCTTACCTTTACATTTATCGGATCACCTAAAGGCGCTGTTCTTACAAAATGTATTGTTGTTCCAGGAGTCAACCCCATATTTAATAATCTCTGCTTTAAAGTATCATCAGCCTCAATATCTACAATTTCCCCACTTTTTCCAGGGGATAAATCATATACAGTAGTATATATATCTTTTTTAATCATTTCACTATTTATCATATTTGTCCTCCTAAAATATCTGTTAGTGATATTATATACTAACTGATAATTAATATCAATTAAAAAATGTCTTTTTTTATATAATTTTGACACATAATATAATCGTCGAGAAAAATGATTGTATTCAATGATATATTTACAAACTTTACGATACTACATAATTTAAAAAACTCCGATTTTTAGAAAACTTTAACTTCAAGGTGTGTCTGAAACGAAGAAACAAAGCATAATTCACCATACGCGTGAACAATAACGAAGACTTAAATGCAAAGATTCAAACTTTTTTTATCTTTCAAAAATTTATTCATATATTTATAGATGGTGCAATATTTTTTATAAAAATAGAAACAGATTTTACTCTGTCTCTAGAAAAACATTGTTATTGTCTTTTACAGGCGTTAATTTAAATAGTTTTCTAATCCATTGTAAAGATAACTATTCCATCTTTCTAACAGCATCCATTGCAGCCACATTAATTGGATATGCAATTGGAGAAGCAGTAAGTAGGGGATGAGTAGCTACTTGGAATGTATTTAAATCTGCAGCAGTCATTCCTTGTTGGATGGCAATGCTTACAACATTTATCATTTCACCAATAGAGTCTCCTCCTGAGATTTGTCCTCCCATAATTACACCTGAATAACTTGAAAAGATTAGTTTAATATTAATTTTACTTACATTTGGAAGACAACCAGGATGTTTATCCATTACAGAAAATTTTCCAATTACTATATCAAAATTATTCTCTAATGCTTGCTTTTCTGTTAAACCTGCAGACGCAAAAGACCTTCCATATATTTTTGTAGAAAATGCGCTTATTGTCCCTTTATTAGTTCGTGTTAGTTTATTTTTAAAAGCATTATATCCTGCAATTTTTGCTTCTAATGCAGCTGTTGATGCTAATAAAATAGGAACATTATTTCTAGTAAAGAAACATACCTTTTCAGCACAATCGCCAACTGCAAATATACTTGGATCAGAAGTTGTCATATATTCATTAACCATTATAGCGTTATTTTCTTTTACTTCTAGTCCTGCTTCTCTAGCAAGTTTAGAATTGGGTCTTACTCCCGCTCCAAGTATTATGGCATCAGTTTTTATTGTTTCACCATCTTGCATTACTACACCTTCAACTTTTACGTTGCCAATGAATTCCTTAATCTTACAATTTGTTTTTACAACTACTCCATTTTCTTCTAATAAACTCTCTGCTTCATCACTAAGTTCAGGGTCAAAATTTCTTCTTAAGCATTTATCCCCTCTTTGAAGTAAAGTTACATTTTTACCACTTTTCTTGATTTGTTCAGAAAATTCTACTCCAATAAATCCTCCACCAATTACAACGACATCTTTGAAATCTTTCATTTTTTCTAATAAATTACCCAAATACTCTTCATCTTTGTATACTGAAAAAACATTTTCTAAATCTTTCCCAGGAACTGGTGGAACAACTGGAAGTGATCCAGTGGCAATAATTAATTTTTCATAATATATTTTTTCATTTTTTTCACTTTTTACAAATTTTTCTTCTTTATTGATTGTTTCCACCCTATCAATTAGAAGGTCTACTTGATTTCCTGTTACAGCTTTATCAGGGATTACATTCTTTGATGTTTCAAATAATGTCCCATATATGTACGGGATTCCACAAGGAACCATTACTGTTTTTTGATCACGAATAACCATTATGCTTTTGTCTTTATAAACTTTTCTTGCCGTATTCGCACTTAGTATACCACCTGCACTTCCACCAATTACTAATAAATCCACTTTTTTCATTAAATTTCGCCTCCAATTATTTATCGATTATTATAATTAATGGTATACCTCTTAGTATTTATTGTCAAATTTATAACTATTTAAATCTCTTAAAGTTCTCTCATTAGTGTTAGTTAATTTATTTTATTTATATAGAATTTAAATAATACTATTAAAAAAACTTTAATAATAAATTTTATTTCAATAATATTTAAACTAAACATATGCAATTATATATGCATTACAGCGTTTTATTTAGGAATCCTATGACTTTATTTTAATAATTTATAAAATAAATATTATACTGAATACGAAACATAGCTAATGTGAAAATCATTGAAATATTAACATAAAATTAATCAACCTTAAATGAATATTTAACACAATCATGTTACAATTAAAATAAAATATATAATACAATTTTGAATTGCAAAAATTTTATTAATAGTTAGTTATGAATTTTACTTCAATAGCATCATCTAAATTGGTACTTAAATAAAAAATTAAAGAAAGGATAGGTGAAGTATTTACGAATATTAAACAGAGTACAATTAACCGTGACAATAAAAATCATAATGTTGCCTATATAACCTGTCATATAGGTGATATTGCAATTAAATATATACCCGTTTCTTCAGATGAAAAATCTTCAGTAGTTGATTCACTATTTCGCGACGATACTACTCTTTATAGTGTACCTGTTGTAGAAAATAATCATATTAAGGGATTAATCTCAAGGAATAACTTTCATTCTATAATTTCGTCAAAATATGGTTATGAAGTATTTATGAACCGACCTGTGTCTTTAGTAATGGATAATGATCCACTTATTGCAAATTATTACTCAGATATTATTGACGTAGCCAATTTAGCTATGTCGAGAAAAGCAGATAAATTATACAATAGCATTGTAATAGAAAAAAACGGCAATTACTATGGTGTTGTATCTATTAATAATCTTTTAAACAAATTTATTAATTTGCAAATAGAGCTTGCAAAAAACACAAATCCTCTCACGAAATTGCCTGGCAATACGGCAATACACAACCTTTTAGCTGATATAATTAAATACGAGAAGAATCATACACTCCTCTATATAGACATTGATAGATTTAAGTTATTTAACGATCAATACGGAACAATAAAAGGTGATGAATTTATTTGTTTAGTAGCACAATGTATACAAAAATCAGCAAACGAATATCCTAACAAGTATGTTTTCACTGGTCACGTAGGAGGTGATGATTATATTGTAATCGCAGAAGAAAAAATCGCTCTTCAGTTAGCCCAAAAAATACTACAGATATTTAAAGAAGATAAAAATACATATTTACAGAAATATTGTGATATTGATAAAGATGTATTCATTTCTACTACTCTTTCAATTGCGATGGTAGAAATAACTTATAATAAGTTTAGTTCACCTAGAGAAATAGGTGAATGTGCAGCTAAAGTAAAAAAAATTTGTAAATCAATAAAGGGAAATTGCATTGTGAAAAACAAAGATATTAAGCAGATAAATTAAATTACATATTTCTTCAAATTAACTATGATCATATGATAATATATACAGTTATTTAAAACTAAACTATTTCCGAGTATTAAAAATTATATGCAAATAAAGGGTCAAATATATGACCCCTTAAAACCTCCTAGAGCTACCGCCGCCGCCAGCGCTACCTCCACCGCCTGATCGTCCTGATCCTCCGCCAGATCCACCTCTACCTATTGACCTAATAATTGCATATGTGATCATTCCACCAGTAAATTTAAAATCTAGAATTATAAGAGGTATTAAAATCACAATTCCAATAATAATAAAAATCGGCGGTATGGATTCTTCATCAGACGCCTCATCAGTCGATTCAACTAAAACAGGTCCATTTCCTAAATATTCTTCCTCTAATCCATACTCCTTATATACCTCATTTACAATGGCATTAAACCCATTTAAAATCCCTTGCGAGAAGTTTCCTTCATTATAATAGGGTAACATTTCTGTATCTTGGAACCTTCCCGTTTTGCCATCTGGAAGTATGCCCTCCAAACCATATCCAACATCAATTCGAGATTGGCCTCCTCCTAGATCTAAAAATATTAACACACCATTGTTTTTTTCTTCATCACCTATTCCCCATTCTCGAAAAAGTTCAAGGGAATATTCTTCTAAACTATCATCGCTGATATCATTCATTGTAACTACAACAACTTGAGCTGATGTCAATTCTTCAAGCCTACCAGCTGATGCTATAATTGTTTTTTCAGTTTCAATATCTATGACATTAGCAAAATCATTTACATAAAATACCGAGGTTGGTGTAGGATATTCACTAGCAGCAGTTACTGTAGAAAATAATGCTACTAAAAGAAGCATCACCCCAAAAAATATGACACTTCTCTTTTTAAGTTTATTCATCAAATAAGTCACCTACATCAGGATTCTCCTTTGCTTCTTCTGATGCTGTAAAATAATCAACTTTATCAAATCCAAAAATATTAGCAAAAATATTAGTAGGAAATTTTCTAATCCTTGAATTATAACTTTTGGCAATATCATTATAATCTTTTCTAGCAGTAGCTATCCTATTTTCAGTTCCAGCTAATTCATCTTGCAATTGTATAAAATTTTCATTTGATTTTAGTTCAGGATAATTCTCAGCAATAGCTAACAAACGGCTAAGAGCTCCTGTTAATTCAGCATCTCCTTCTGCTTGCTCTACAACTGAACCTGCACCAGCTAATTTAGACCTTGCTTCAGCAACTTGAGTGAAAATTTCTTCTTCTTGTGCTGCATACCTTTTTACTGTTTCAACTAAATTCGGAATTAAATCATTCCTTCTTTGTAATTGATTATCGATTTGACTGAGAGCCGTATTAACACTTTCTTCTTTATCAACTAAACCGTTGTAGCTGCCTATAACTAATATTAAAATAACCGCAATTATTCCAATGACAATCATAGTAGACTTTTTCATTTAATAAATACCTCCATTCAAATAATAAATTTATATTTTGATACTAACGGATTAAAGTAATACTTTAATAGTTACTTACCTTATTATACTACAAGGTTTTTTACTTCATGTAAAACTTTAATTACTATTCTTTGATACATTAATATAATTTTTCCAATTATAATATTTTTAAATTATATTAAAATTAATATATTATTAAATATACATTAGAGATTAAATAATACATCAGTTTTTATTAGAGATAAATTTCTTAACAAAAAATGAGCATGTATTTTTATTCTATTTTATATCTTTGGAGTAGTTTCCAACAACTCAACAATTTTATTATCAACATCTTCTAGCATCTTTGATAGCACTTCCATTTGTTCCTTTGGTACATTATTTTCTAAAAATAAACTTTCGACGCTTTGAATCAAATCATTTATCTTCTTATTATTTTTTATAAATATTTCAAAAACTTTGCTGTTAGATGCATTTTTAAATTTTTTTATATCATTACTAATAAATTCAATTATATCATTATGTGACATAAACACTCCCGCTCCAAAGGGATATGGTTTTATTCTTTGTAAGTATAATTCACCATCCTTAGTAACATTATAAACATAATATAATTCTAGTTTATTATCTAAATAAAATCTAATATAACACTGTACACCATTTATAGTTTTTACTTTTGCACCCATTTGTCGAAAAATAATTACTGCTCTATCTTGTTCCGCTGTATTATATTTCATAATCTTCCCTCCAATTTATATTAAATAAAATATAACTAGATATATTGTTGATATTATGATAGAAACTATCATCATTGGAAAACCTGTTTTCATGTATTTCTTAAAGGATAATTTATACCCATGTCTTTCAACTATACCAGCAACCACAACATTTGCAGATGCACCTATTAAAGTCCCATTCCCCCCAAGACATGCTCCTAATGAAATAGCCCACCAAAGTGGCATAATATCAGTGTGTCCTTGTTGTCCAATTGAATTAATTAATGGTATTAAAGTTGCAACAAAAGGTATATTGTCTAGAAAAGAAGATAGTATTGCTGATCCCCATAAAATAACAATTCCAGTTATCAAAATATGTCCTTCTGTAAAATCAAGTATATTCTTTGCTATAAAACTTATAATACCTACTTTTTCTAAAGAACCCACTATTATAAATAACCCTGTAAAGAAAAAGATTGTAGGCCATTCTACATTTTTAAAAACTTCTTCTACATCACTACCACTAATTAGCAATAACATAGCTGCACCAGTAAGTGCTACGATAGCTGAAGGATACCCTAGATGTTCATGAAAAAAGAATCCTAAAGTTACTAAAAACATCACAAAAATCGATTTATTAAGCAGCTTTTTATCACTAATTGATTTTATTTCATCAAATTTCATGATTTTTTCCATCTTTGATTCTTCTATGTATAATTTATTATTATATAATTTTTTAAATATAAAAAATGTAATTATGAAAATTATTAAGACTACTGGTAGTAGATTAGATACAAAATCAGCAAAACTTAGATTAGCAGCACTACCTATCATAATATTTGGCGGATCTCCAATCAGAGTAGCAGTTCCACCGATATTTGAAGCAATTATTTCAGGTATTAAAAATGGTATCGGATCTAAACCAAGAGTATCTGTAATTACTAAAGTCATAGGTACAATCAATAATACCGTTGTTACATTATCTAATAATGCTGAAGTAATTGCAGTAATAATACAGAAAATTAGTATTATCTTCCATGGATCACCTTTTACTTTTTTTGCTGAATATATTGCTAAATATTCAAATATACCTGTATCTTTTACAATTGCTACTATTATCATCATTCCAATTAATACCCCTATAGTATTAAAATCTATAAGATCAATTGCCTGTGAAGGAGTCAATATTTTAAACAATACAATTAATGTAGCTCCTGTAATTGCTGCAACTGTACGATTGATTTTTTCACTAATTATTAATGCCAGAACTACCACGAAAACTATTAAAGAAAATATAATATCAAAACTCATTACTAACCATCCTTTGTTTCTAATTTATGCTAAACCATAATTATAAACCTTTTAAATAAAAATTCAATGGTTAATTTTGTATTTGATATGGTATGATAAATTGTTAACTGCCAAAATAATCCTAATTTACTTTTTTTATCAAAAATATATCACTTTATACTGGCATATAAATACGACAACAAGAATACTACTACTTATTTGTTTCACAACATTAAAAAGACCTAAAGATATGATCTTTAGGTCTGATAATTCAAATTTTATTATAAGCTTACGATGTTCTCAGCTTGTGGACCTTTAGCGCCTTGAACGATATCAAAAGATACTTTTTCGCCTTCTTCTAAAGATTTGAAACCATCTTTTTGAATTTGTGAAAAATGAGCAAAAACGTCATTTCCTTCATCTGTAGTGATAAAACCAAATCCTTTGTCTGAATTAAACCATTTAACTGTACCAGTCATATTATCTTACCTCCGAATTTTATTTCCTTTTATCATATGTAAAGTAAATTCATCAATAAAATACTAAAATTATATATAAATGCATTTCAAGAGCAAGATAATTCTAATTTATTAATTTGATTATTATTTTACTTATAATTTAAGGCTATTATATTATATATTACTTTCTTCAAAAATGCAAATATTTTTTATTAATTATAATTACTTTTAACTCTATAATAATTAAAACAAGTTAAATATTTTCATTTGAAAAATGCAACTCTTATTATTATATACAATTATTGAATTAATAGCAAGTTTTTTTTCATTTTAAATTATTAAATTAATTCATAATATGTAATTTCATTAAAATCAGTATCACCTTTCATGTCTTATTACTTCAAAACGATATAATTTCATACCCTCTTTGTTATTTATATTTGCTTTATTCATTGCGATTTCAATTTGCTCATCTACAGAATTTATTCCTTCTAAATTTGGCAATAAAAGACCGCTTTTAGAACCTTTCTCAACAATGACACCATACTTAACTATATCTAATTGTTCTATAGATTGTATGAATTCTGGTTCTCCTAGCACATCTACTTTTATATCTATTTGAAGAAGTTCCCATTCTTCCACTGCATTAAATCTTGGATCGTTACTACAAGCATTTATGCTATTATAAATAATTTCCTCAATTAACGAATCTTGACTGGGATAAATAGTACCGATACATCCCCTTAAATTTCCTTGAATATGAATTGAAACAAAAACACCAGATTTTTCATCTTTAGTTTCTTCTATAAAATCATCAGAAAATTCATCTTTAACTTTTTCAAAATTTAGTTTTTTGAAAGTTTTTACATAGGTTTCTATGCTCTTTCGAGCTAATTTAATATATTCATCTTCTTGTAATTTTTTCTTTTCATATATGTCTATAGCATATTCATCAATTTTTTTTAACAACGAAGGATTCTTTTTATTTATATTTTCCTTAAGAAAACCAGTTAAATACCCAACTCCAAATGGTCCCTCATAACTTATTACTTTTGATTCGTACCCTACTCCATCAACGTAGCCAAAACCAATTAAAAATGATCTTAACCCGCATTGACCTGCTTGTTCAATTATTTCATTATCCATTGTAATTAATGACAAAGGATCCCTATCAATAATAGCTTGCTGAATTTTTTTATCAAAAATATCTCCAGAAGGATGATAGTCATATGGACCTTCATCCATTAAAGCATGAGATAAATCTCCACTACAAACTAATAAAACCGATTCATCAATTTCTTTTGCAACACTTTGAATTAATTGACCTAAATAATAATTCTCTCTTAATGACGTAAAACCTGGAGCAATATGCACCATTTCATAATCATTGTAGTACTGATTAATATAATACATGGGAACCATAGTGCCATTATCTAAACACACTTGTACTCCATATTCTTTAGCTAATTTATTATCCATTAAAACAGATATATTATCAGCTCTTTCAAAGGCATTAAAAATCTCCATTGATAGAAATTGATTTACCTTTTTACTTAACTTAATATCTGGATGACCATAAGCACTGAAATTTCCATCTAATACATTTTCATTAAGAATACATGTACCATTGCTAAAATTATTACCATGGGGTGTAACATAAATAATTGTTTTGGGCTTGATTTTTCCTGCAAGCTTTCCTAATTTGTGCATACCTTGAATTGTTTTTATCACTCTATTTTCTTGCCCTCCACCTATTTCAGGAATAATAACAGGTGGATGAGGCATAAAAAATACAGATAAATCCGCCATAATAATTACCTCACATTTCCTAAATATACATGCTTAAAGTGTTTTAAAGCTTTTCTTTGTATTTCCATCATCACACCAATATCTGTAGCTGGTTCATAATGTTGATATCGAGGAAAATATCTTGAAATATGTAATATTATATTGTCATTTATTTTTGCTAATTTTTCTAATAATAATTCAATATCATTAATGCTATCACTTATACCAGGTACAATCAAAATAGTAACTTCTACATGACATCTTTTTGATACAATATCTATTGTATTTAATATATTTCTTACTGTATTAGCACCAAGGTTTTTATAGATTTTATCACTATATGTTTTTATATCAATATTCATAGCATCTATATAATCTATTATTTTTAATAAAGGTTTATCATTAATAAATCCATTTGTTACTATAACATTATTAATACCATTAACAAGTGCTAGCTTCGCAGTATCAAACATCATTTCATAGAAAACAGTTGGTTCATTATAAGTATATGCAATGGATGGAACCTTGTAATAAATAGCTTTGTCTATTATTTCTCCCGGCAAAACCTCTATTGTTTTTGGTTTTTCTAGACTAATCTCATAATTCTGACAAAATGAACAATGAAGATTACACCCATAGCTACCTATTGATAAAACTTTACTTCCTTTCATCCAGCCACGAATAGGCTTTTTTTCAATAGGATCAATTTGCACTGCAGTAAGTTTGCCATAGTTTAAACTATATAGTTTGTTGTCTTTTACTTGTCTTACATTGCAACGCCCAGTTTGCCCATTGTGAAGTTTGCAGTAATGTGGACAAAGATTGCATTGACAATAATCATCTTGTTTTTCATAGAACATTGCTTCTTTCAATACATTACCTTCTTTATCAATTAGAAATTGAGATATTCAATTCTTATTATCAGATTAATTATAGATCGTATTCATTATAATTATTAATTTTTTCATTAACAATAAAAGGTCAAATATTTTTTTAGATTATATGCTGAATCAGCAAATAAGTCTAATTTAAAATGAGAATTAAAACTTTGTAGTAACCTTTATTATATTAATATCTTAATTTCTCAGTTTACTCCATAAATTAGTATTATTATAACATAAAGAAAATAATGAAATATAATCAAACAAGAATCAATAATTATATTACCTTAGCCTAATTAAAGGATTTTAATTTCTATAGAAAGAAGGATTTTCTACTTCTATGTCGAATAAGTGATACAAACATTGATTTTATATAAATACAAAAAATAAAGGAGAGCTGAAAAATGGCTGATTTAGGGGCAATTATGCAATGGACATTTATTTCTGAAACGAGTATTCCATCGAATATATCAGATATATTGATCGATGGTGAAGAAGTAGAAATAGCGTATAAAACAATTCGAGATGTTGCGGTAGTTACAAATAAAAGAATTATTATAGCTGATAAGCAAGGCATAACAGGAAATAAAGTAGAAGTATACACTATACCATTTAAATCTATTGTAATGTATTCTAGTGAAAATGCCGGCAAGTTATTAGACTGGAATGCCGAACTTCAATTTTGGACAAAGGCAGGATCTTTTAAATTGAATCTAAAAAAAGGTGTGGATATAAGAAAATTAGATAAAATAATAGGAAAACATATCTTGTAAAAATAGTTATGTAAAGTTTTATAATTATAACTAGTTCAAAGTTGTTGATAAAGAGCTTATATCTTTTGACTTAAAAATATCGCTTTAAATCTGCAATAATCATCTTTATGTTCTTAAATACTTAGCTTTACTTTATAAAACTAATATAATATATTTTTATTCTAATAAAGGTAATTTGTATTTTTTATAGAATTACACTTATACATTATTATTGAGGGGGATACACATGAAAAAAACTTTTTTAATCTTATTAATTTTATTATTACTTTTAAGTCTTACGGCATGTTCAACAGCAAAACCAGAAAATGCAGTAAGTTCTTTTCTAGATGCAATGAAAAATGGTAACACTGAAAAATTGTATGATTATATTAACACAGCTCAAGATGATTCAAGCCAAATGTTTAATGAAGAAGATATGGATGAAATATTTTCAAATGAAGATGAAGCTATTGATAAAGTTTTTAAAAGTGCATACAATAAATTAGAATATGAAATATTAGGATCTGAAATAAATGGAGATAATGCAATAGTAGAAACAAAAATAAGTGCACCTGACTTTGCTAGCATATTTTCAGAAATTATAGAAGAATCTTTTACATTAGCGCTTTCTAGTTCATTTAGTACTGATACAGAAGAGTATAATGAAGAAGAAATGGATGAACTTATGAATAATATGATTGTAGAAAAATTTAGCAGTGACGATCTTCCTATGGTAGAAAATACAGTTAAAATAAATCTGATTAAATCAGATAATGGCTGGTTAATTGATCCAGATGAAGATTTTTATAATGCCTTAACTGGAAATCTCTTAACACTTGGCGATACATTTGAAAGTGAGTAATTTTTACTAAAACTTCATATCAAAGAATGCTTCTTCATACAACCAAGATGCATTCTTTATTATATGGAGATTTTTGTATTTCTTCAAACAGCAAAATATAATATAATATTAAAAAGAAATTTGTTGTTATTAACAAGCCTTTAGAATACTATTTTAGCATATAATACTTCAATGTAAAATAAACAATCACAAGGAGAAAATGATGAATACAGCTATAAAAGTTGAAAATTTAGTTAAAAGCTATGGTAATAATACAGTTATCAAGGAAATCTCGTTCAAAGTGAGTACAGGTGAAACCTTTGCATTACTTGGAATAAATGGTGCAGGGAAAACTACTACATTAGAATGTATTGAAGGATTACGTAAATATGATAGCGGTAATATTAATGTTAATGGAAGCATAGGGGTACAACTACAATTATCATCTTTGCCTATAAACATTACTGCTTTAGAATCTTTCAAATTATTTGCTAAATGGAAAAAGGCAGATTTTGATGTAGACCTTTTTAATAGTCTAGCACTGAAAGATTTAAAAAATAAAAAATATAAAGAAATGTCTACTGGTCAGAAAAGACGACTTCATCTTGCTATTGCATTGATTGATAATCCTGATATTCTTTTTCTCGATGAACCAACTGCAGGACTAGACGTAGAGGGCAGAAACACCCTCCATGAAATTATTAATACTTTAAAATCTAGAGGCAAGACTATCATTTTAGCAAGCCACGATATGGCAGAAGTAGAAAGTCTATGCGATAGAATTGCAATACTAAAAGAAGGTAGTATTGCATTTATGGGCACTCCTAGAGAACTAACTACCCAAATAAGTACTGAAAGTAAAATACATGTAAAACTAATACAGGAATATAAAGTTTTATCTTTGCAAAATTCAAGTTATAAAGGTATTGAACGCGGTTATCACGTATTTATAACCTCAAATATTGGAGAAGCATTACTTGAATTATTAGCTCTGCTAAAAAAATCAGAAAATATTGTTCTTGATATAAGAATAGAACATACATCTTTAGAACAAAGTTTTATGGATATATCAAAGGAGTGTAACTAATGAATGCATTTTTGTATGGAGTATTATTACAATGGAAACTAGACTTGAGAAACAAAGGTATATTATTAACTTATTATGTAGTACCACTGATATTTTTTGGATTTATAGGTGGAATTTTTATATCTATCAACCCAGCTTCTAAGGAAACGCTGATTGAATCAATGACGGTTTTCGGAGTAACAATGGGAGCTATTTTGGGTTCTCCTACACCTTTGACCGAACATTATGGAAGTACACTTAAAAAAGCGTACCATATAGGTGGTATACCTCTCTATATACCTGCTATAAACAATATGATTTCAGCATTTATACACCTTTACATTATGAGTATAACAATATTTTTTATTGCACCGATTGCATTTGATGCAACTGTTCCAACTAATCGTATATTTTATTTTCTTTCATTAGCTTTTTTTATTATTGTCAGTCTCACTATTGGAACACTTTTAGGTCTTTTTTTTAAAAGTGCTTCTAAATTAACAATGATATCACAAATTATATTTCTCCCTTCACTTATGCTATCAGGAATAATGTTTCCAAGTAATATGCTACCAGAAACTCTCCAAAACATAGGAAAAATACTACCTGCCACATGGGGATTTAAATTACTATTAAATAGTTCATTTTGTTTTGATATAATATTTCCTCTTTTAATTATAGCAATTGTAAGCATATTGATCAGTATATGGAGACTTTCTCAAATCAAAGTAGATTCATAAATGCTTATTCGTTTTAAGATGTTCTATTATGGCTCTTAGGGTATTACTTACTATTTCTAATTAAGTAAATATACTATGAGTCATTTATTTATATCAAAGTACATAACCAAAACTTTTTTTGAAAATATGATTTTATTCTTAAACAAAGTCTCGGAAAAATATATTACCCATTTCTTTTCTTGCTGATTATACAATTCATCAACTTGTAAAAATCATATGATAATTCATCAAAATGGTAAAACAGTTCGTGTTATAATAAAATCTCAAGTTATAGGGGTATTAAAGACCTAAATAATCATAGTATGTTTAGAAACTCACAAAAACAAGTTTTGCAAATATACAAAAAAAACAAAATATATCTGTAATATGAGTATTACACCATCTACTTGACAATACAGAATAGTGCATATATACACAAAGTATACTAGTTGTTAATACATAGTAGTAGAGGTGAAACAATGAGTATCAAATCACAACTGTTAAAAGGATTATTAGAAGGTTGCGTACTTGAAATCATATCAAGAGAAGAAACCTACGGCTATAAACTTACTTCGGATTTAAATGATTATGGCTTTACAGAACTGAATGAAGGAAGTGTATACCCCGTTCTAATTCGTCTAGAAAAAAAAGAGTTTATTACTTCCCAGTCAAAAGCATCCCCTCTAGGACCTAAAAGAAAATATTTTACTATTAATAATAATGGTAGAAATTTTCTCAAATCATTTAAAGGAATATGGGATGATGTCTCAGGCACTGTTGATAATATAATGAAAGGTGGCAGAATACATGAACTTTAAAGGTAAAAACAAAATTTTTATGTCAATTGGATTGACAATACTACTCATATTACAAATTATTTTTTTTATAAATGTAAATCCACAAAGCAGAAATCCTTTAGGCATTATATTTGCTACTATAATTTTTCTAGCACTCTTTGCAGTTTATATTAATTGGATAGCAGTGAAAAAAATAGAAAAAAGAATTAAAAATTTACCTGAAAGCTATAAAGATGTATATATCCACGCTAATGAATATATCGGCATGAGTAATATGAAACGAACTCAAAAAAAGGAAATTATGACAATGATTTTAGAAATCTTCGAACATGCTCATCTTGATAATAGAAATGTTGAAGAAGTTATTGGTAAGAATTTAGATCTATTTATGAAAAATTTTATTGAAGCAGCGGGCGGCAATACATCATTTGGTTATCTCTTCGGATATAGTTCAGCATTATATATAATTTACTTATTCTTTATGAAATTATATAAAGTTCTTAAGACAGGTTCTTTTACATTTGAATCCCTCTATAATGAAACGCTAGATATTGGAATAATACTAATGTATGGACTTATAGCATTTGTCTTCTTTCCATGGTTGTTATTAACTATGCAAAAAGCTTCAAAAGAACGTTGGAACGGCATCAAAAGAGGTCTAATTTTAATCCCTTTCCTAATCCCATTTGGACTTGTAGGCGTTTTAATATTTGTAAAGGATCAACGTTTCATTAACTTTATTGATACACCTGTAGCTTTGTTTAGTTCAGTTAATTCAATTATCATTGGCACTGTTCTTCTTTTGGGAAGCATTTTATTAATGAAATATTCTCAAAGAAAAAATTTTCGCAGATCATTGTAAAAACAAGTGAATATTTCGAAGTTAAGATAAAAATCCTTTTACTTTATTATGTTTCAATCAATATGACAGGTAGAAAAAACAGCATTATTATTGTTAATATTAAAAGAGCTTGAAGATACTATAACACAATAGCTTCAAACTCTTATTTTATTTAAGTTTTCTATTATACTTTTTTTATGTATATAAAATAACTATGGTATTTATTAACAGTGTTTTACTAAACTCTAAATAATAAATCACCATATGTTGGGAATGGCCAAAAATCTTCAGCAACCACTTCTTCTAGAGCATCACATGGTTCGCGCAATGTTTCCATTGCTTCAAAAACTTCAAATTTATAAGCTCTTGCTTGCTCTCCAATTTCTTCAATTCCTTGAGCTTTTTCTAAGCATACTTCCAATGCTACTAATGCTTTACTTGCCTCAGCATATAAACTGTTAACTGTAGTAACAATCTCGCTTTGAGCAGATACATCAGCATCTGTAACAACTGATTTGATACTAGCAACACATTCCGCAACATTGCTAGCATATTCTAAAGCAGCAGGAAGAATTTCTTTTTTCGCAATTTGAATAGTTGTCAATGCTTCAATGTTAATAGTTTTTGCATATTCTTCGAACATGATTTCTTGACGAGCAAGAACTTCACCTTTAGTAAATACACCAAATTTTTCAAACACCTCAATGTATTCAGGCTTACTGAAAGTTTCTATAGCTTCAACTGTTGTCTTAATGTTTGGAAGACCACGTTTTTCAGCTTCTACAACCCAACTTGGATCGTATCCATCACCATCAAAAATAATATCAAAATTTTCTTTAACTAATTTCTCAATCACTTCACTTAAAACAGCTTTAAAATCATCTGCTTTTTCAAGTTCATCAGCAATATCACTTAATACATCTGCAACAATTGTATTTAATACAATATTTGGTCCAGAAATTGACATAGTAGAACCAACCATTCTAAACTCAAACTTATTACCAGTAAAAGCAAATGGTGAAGTTCTATTTCGATCCGTAACATCTTTAGGAAATTTCGGCAATGTTTGAACTCCAAGATCCATATAAGTTTGCGCTGTTGATGATGTTAGAGCACCATCTTTAATTTGGTTAATAATGTCAGTCAATTGTTCACCCAAGAAAATGGAAATAATCGCAGGCGGAGCTTCATTTGCACCCAAACGGTGATCATTTCCTGAAGATGCAGCAGATAATCTTAATAACGGAGCATATTTCGCAACTCCAGCTATAGTTGCAACTAAGAATGTTAAGAACTGTGCATTTTCATGAGGAGTTACGCCAGGTTCAAGTAAGTTCATTTTGTTTGTACCTAATGACCAGTTATTATGCTTTCCTGAACCATTAATACCTGCAAATGGTTTTTCATGCAATAAACAAGCTAATTCATGTCTGTTTGCAACTTTTACTAATGTGTCCATAACCAATTGGTTATGATCTGTTGCAATATTAGTAGTTGTGAAGATAGGCGCCATTTCGTGCTGTGCTGGTGCTACTTCATTATGCTTAGTTTTTGATGAGATACCTAATTTCCAAAGCTCTTCATCTACCTCTTTCATAAAATCTGATACTCTGTCTTTAATAGAACCAAAATAGTGATCATCCAACTCTTGACCTTTTGGAGGTAATGCACCAAATAAAGTTTTTCCTGTAAAGATAAGATCTTTTCTTTGTTGATATAACTTCTTATCTACAATAAAGTATTCTTGCTCAGGACCAACAGTAGAAGTAACTTTTTTTGTTTCTTCATCACCAAATAGTCTTAGTATACGAACAGCCTGCTTCGAAACTGCTTCCATAGAACGTAATAAAGGTGTTTTTTTGTCTAATGCTTCACCAGAGTATGAACAAAAAGCTGTAGGGATGAAAAGAGTACCCTCTTTTACAAATGCAGGTGATGTAGCATCCCATGCTGTATAACCCCTTGCTTCAAATGTTGCTCTCAATCCACCATTAGGGAATGAAGAAGCATCTGGCTCACCTTGAATCAATTGTTTGCCTGAGAATTCCATAATAACTCTACCGTCGCCAGTTGGCTCGATGAAAGAATCATGTTTTTCAGCCGTTTTACCAGTCATTGGTTGGAACCAGTGAGTGTAGTGTGTTGCACCTTTTTCAACCGCCCAGTCTTTCATAGTACTTGCTACAACTTCGGCTACATCAGGTGTTAACTCCTCACCTAAGTCAAGTGTTCTTTTTAATTTCTTAAAAGTATCTTTAGGAAGCCTTTCTTTCATAACTGCTTCACTAAACACATTTGTACCAAATATTTGTGATACGTTACCCATTTTATTTGTTCCTCCTTTAATTGAGCAATGCTCGAATATTATAATTTATTTTTTCATTTAAAAAAAAAGTGCACTAAAACAACCTCAAGAACTCTAGCGTTCAAAAAGCTTTTAGTACAGGCACCCTTGCCCTATTAACTATAGTAGTACTATAGCATAACACTTATACATTTTCAAGAAAAATCTATGAATCTATGACTTCAAAATTATTGATATAGATCACATAGAGTATTTTAATATTATTAATACTTTTTGTCATATTATTACATTAAAAACTATTAATTAAGAATTTTGTACTAACAAAAACTAATATTAAATAAAACTTATGTGTTAAGTATAATAAAACTACAAAATATTGTATTAATCGGCATTTTGTTATAAAATCAATATACAATACAATATTCATACTATTGGACATTAACATTCAAAATTTATATTTGACAATATTGGAGGTAATATTATGGATACAAACTACAATGTTTTTTTTGCCAATAAAAACATTAATAAAGACTTCTCTACTCTGCATCAATTCCTTGAAAAATCTAAATTTGGATTTGTAGTAATTAACAAAAACTATCGTGCTATAGATGCAAATGCACAATTTGCAAAAATGCTTGGCTATACCAAAGATGAAGTTTTACAACTTCACATATGGGATTGGGATGCCAAGCTCTCAAAAAAAGATGTAGAAAATAGCATTGATGTATCCAATCATTTAAATACTACTATAGAAACATTACATCGTTGTAAAGACGGTACATTGATTAATGTTTTTCTCTCTTCAGATGTCACCACGATTAATGGAGAAAACATTGCTTTATGCCTTTGTACAGATATTACAGAGCGGTATCAAATTGAAAGAGCCTTAAGAGAAAGTGAAGCCAAATTTAAAAACTTTGTAGAAAATGCCCACGATTTACTATTCACCGTTAATACCGAATATATAATTACCTATTTTTCTCCTAATGTTAAAAATTTGTATGGTGTAGACATGAATTTTTTTATTGGAAAAAGCTATTTTGATTTTCTTCAAGAGGACGATTTGCTAAGTGTAAAGAATACATTTGATCAGCTTTTTAATGGAAATAAAGAGCATATGATATCTGAATTTCGTGTTTATGATAATGAAAAAAAACTTCATTGGTTTGCTGGAAATTTCACTTTATCAAAAGATGAATATAACAAACCTATTATTATTGGAATTGCTCGCAACATTCAAGAACAAAAAAATTATGAGGAAAAACTTAAATTCTTAAGTTTTAATGATCCCGTTACTGGACTCTATAACCGAGCATACTTTGAAGATGTGATTCATCGATCTGAAAACAATCATTGTTTCCCTATCACAATTTTTTCATTAGATATTGATGGATTAAAATACATTAATGATACCTTTGGCCATCATGCTGGTGATCAAATGATTAAATCCTGTGGAAATCTCTTAAAAAATATTTTCAGAAAAGAAGACATTTTAGCACGTATTGGAGGAGATGAGTTTATTGCAATTTTATTTAATACTGACAAAGAAACTGCCAAAACAATAGCTAAAAATATAACTTCTTACTTAGACAATCAATATACCAAAAGTAAAATAGGTGTCCTTAAACTATCTTTCGGATTTTTTACTGGAACAGATACCTCTTTATCTTTAATTGATATTTATAAATACGCTGATAATAATTTGATAAAAATTAAAAAATTTAAGCGAAAGTATTTGGCAAATAGATAGTCCACAGTATCCTACCATAATTCATCTACTTGCATTGTTATAGATTATACTTTAATAACTATATTACACAGATAATATTGTTATTAAAAGGAATATTCCGCATTCCATCATAGATTAATAAAAATAATGTTGCAAATGTTTCTCAGATGAAATAATTGATAAAGCAAAGACATAATTAGGAAATGCTTACCAAAAAACAGGGGGGCTCCACTCATATGGAACCCCTCCTTTATTAATAAGTATATTAACTATTATTATTTAGAAGCTGCTGCATTTGTTCCTGCAATTCTACCGAATGATAAACTCATTTGAATTGATGTTCCACTGGCAGGATATTCTTTATAATAGAAATCCCCATTAGCAACTTCTCCAGCTGCATATAAGTTTGGTATTATTTCACCATTTTTATCAATAACATGTGCATCTGTATCAATTTTTAAACCTGTCATAACCCCAATAGATGCAGCTACAATTTTAACACCATAATATTTTGGTTTTTCTATCTTTGTTTGTTGAGAAAGATCTTTATTATATGCAGTATCTTCGCCGTTATCTATCATTTGATTGTATTCTTCTACAGTTGTTAAAAATGCTTCTTTATCTATACCTGATATATCAGCTAATTCTTCAAGAGAATCAGCTACATAAGCCTCTTCCTTTTCTATGGCTTCATCTAATAATGGATTATATGTATTTCCATCAAATATTAGCAAAGCTCTTTTGTCTGTCTGTTTTATGAGTTCCTTATGAATGATAGGATAATCAAATGCCTCATTAACAAATCTTTTTCCTTCTTTATTCACCATCAATAATGGACTCCACATTAACCCACAAATCTCAGATTCTAGATTGTTTTCACCTTCAACAGCCCTAAACCCTATTACACTGCCATTTCCTACTACTTCAGCATTTACTTTTTGCGCCATGATGATACCATCACCAGTATTACCCATACCAACAAATGTATCTTCACCATCAACTTCTGAAGCATATTGGCTCATTAATTCTGGATTTCTATCGAATCCACCAGTTGCAAGAATAACAGCTTTTGAATTAAATGTAATTTTATTATTATCTTTATCAGTTGCCATCGTTCCCACAACTTCACCACTATCATCAGTAATTAATTCATTGGCTGATGTTTCCATAAAAAACTCAACACCTTTACCTTCAGCATAAGTTTTTAAAGGACTAATAATTCCATTTCCACCCTCTGTTGACATAACACCTCTTAATGCTGGGCTAGTACCAGCTGGCATAGGACCTATGAATTCTACTCCAATATCTTTTACTAGCCAATCAATAGTATCTCCTGATTTTTCAGCAATTACTTTTAATAAAGCTTCATCGTTATTCCCCTCTGCTCTATCGCTCCAGTATTTTACAAGTTCATCTACACTGTCTTCAACCCCAGCTTCCTGTTGCATTTCAAAACCAGTTCCATAGACAATACCTGCAGATAAAATCGTACTTCCTCCTACCATAGGCATTTTCTCAATAACTGCTACTTTTGCTCCTCCATTAGCTGCCTCTACTGCTGCTGCTAGTCCAGCAGCACCTGCCCCAACTACAACTACATCATATTCTTTTACTTCTCCAGTAACCGCCGCACTATTAGTACATCCAGATAACAGTGCAACAATTAAAACTATTGCAATGAATATGCTAATATTTTTTTTATTTTTTATATTTATCATGTATTACCACCCCTTTTTTTTATTTAGCTGCTTTTTGCAATGCATCATTTACCGCAGATATAATAGCTTTAGAACTTTCAGAAGCTCCGCTAATAGCCTCAACTTCTGTACTTTGAGCATTAATAATTTCTAGTGGTATCTTATCAATAGCTACATCCCCAACTCCAGCAGTTTCATTCTGAGAAATAACTTCAATATTTGAAATTTTACCATCACTTATGATTACTTTAACACTCATTTCTCCATGCATACCCTCAGATACACCTTGATATTCTCCTTCATTCCATTTTCCCTTGGCTCCACAGCCTAAAAAAATGAAAGTAAGAGTAACTAATATCAAAGTTATGTATATAATTCTTCTTTTCACTTTTTTCCTCCTTTCGTAAAAAATACAAATATAATACATACAAAATTAACAATTTCATAAATTGTATTTTACGTTTCAAAACTAACGAATGAAATCATTTTAGCATAATAAAGACCCTGTGTCTTTGGCGAAAATTGAGATTTTAGCAGCTATTATAATATTAAACTCACAATGGAGATTTAGAACTTTTTAACAACTTCTTCATTATTTTTTATCGATTATTAACAAACTCTTTTCTTATAAAATAGTTTAGATAAAGATAACTTCTTGATATAATATAATAATATTACACTTACCAATGAAAGGAGTTTATTTATGTCCTTACAAATATCACAGATAGTAACAACTATACAAGAGTACAAGCCAAAACTATATATCACAGAACCCCTTGAAATCACATATTGTAAATATATCACAGAAAATCAAACTGAGTTTCAGTCAAATTGTTTGTACATTGGAAAAACCTCCAACCTATACAATGTACCTTCTTCTATAAAAACAAATTTGATTCTATTAGAGGATTCTAATCTTATAGAATTAGAATTAAAAGAAAGTGATACTAATTTTATCTTATTAAACAAAGATTGCAATCTAGATTCCATATCAGAAAGAATTCATAATTTATTTATCGACCAACAAAGATTAGGTGAGTGTACTATAAAGATATTACAAGCGTGTCAACGTGGCAGTACGACTCAACAAATATTAGATTTAGGATTTCAAATGTTGAAAAACCCCCTTTTGCTAGTAGACCTCTCGCTATGTTTTGTAGCTCAATCCGGGGGTGACACGATTAAAGATGAACCCTTATGGGAGTGGACCCTTTCTAAAGGTTATGTAACTGAAGAATACGTTCATTCGGTTATGGTTCCTGACATGAACGACTATAAATCTGAATTTAGTAGTAATTCTAATATTTTTTGGAACAATAAATTATTAAATCATCGACAACTAGTAGGTCGTGTAGCTCATGAAAAAAAACCTATGTCATACTTGAAATTATTAGAATTCAATAAACCTATTACCAGTAGCGATGAACAAATATTAAATATGCTCTGCAATTTTTTGGCTATAACCATGAAAGACCCTAACATAACAAATCCATTATCTAATAACTTGATTGATTCCTTCCTTATAGCGTTGCTTAACCAAAAAATTTATGATCATGATGCTATAGAAGAGCGCAAACATTTATTTGGTCTTAAATTATATGAGAATCTTTTTGTAATTACCATACAAATCGAAAACCGTCCCAATACAAATGACAGGTTATATTATCTAAAACGCATCTTCCAAAGTTATTTTAATCGACAAACAATTTTGATATACAATGGTCATATTGTCATTCTCTTAGATTGCATGACAAAAGGGCTTTCAGAAAATACATTATCTTTATTAGAAGATTTACTAATTAAAAATAATTGTATTGCTGGTATTAGTCAGGTTTTTTATAATCTACACGAATTATCCGAATACTATAAGCAATCCATTAGCAGTTTGTATTTAGGAGGATTGTTGCAAAACCAGCAACTGATATTAAAATACGATGACTATATAATTCCTCATATGATTCTTCATTTTCACGGAGAAACAAATATAAAAAGCCTGATACATCCTGCTGTAGTAACATTAAAAAAAATTGATGAAAAAAAAGGGACAGATTTTCTTAAAACTTTAATAACTTATATCAATCATAATCAAAATATTACCCTTGTATCAAAGGCTTTGCATATACACTACAACACTGTTAAGTATAGAATAAAACGTATCGAAGAATTAAGCAACATTGATTTTTTAAATAGCGAAACACTTTTTCATATATGCTTATCCTCAAAGGTTTTGGATATAATGAAATATTTATAACATATACAATTATTACGATTATAGATATATGAAGGTTTTTTTGCACAACATAAAGTACTATTAAATATAAAAAGCAGCTATATCGCATAAATACGATTGCCACTGAATAATATATTATATTTGATTACCTTATATAGACATTGTAATTATTAAAAATATAGTTATACTTAAATACTTTTATTTTTAAGAATTGTTTCAATTTTAAACATGTTATCCTCGATTTTTATATTCACATCTCCAAAATGTTTCTTTACAATGGATTGAATATTCTTTAACCCTATTCCGTGATTTATTTTATCACCTTTAGAGGTAATAAATTTATCCTCTTCAATCTTAATATAATTAGAATTCATTGTATTAGTGCACTCTAGTATAAAATTGTCTTTATTCGTTAGTATATGAACCTTAATTAACTTTTCTTTATCATTCACATTCATACACGCCTCAATTGCATTATCTAGTACATTGCCTAACAATATTGTTAAATCTATGTCATTAACCTTTATATCCGATACTAATTCATTTTTTATCTTTATCTCAATATTTCTTTTTCGTGCAAGCATAGTTTTAGAACAAAGAATAGATGAAACCACAGGATGATTAATAGCTAATAACTCATCTATTGCTTGAAGTGGTTGTGATAAATTCTTAATGTAATCCAAAGCATCATCTGAGTGTTCACATTTAATATACCCACTTATTACAGACAAGTGGTTAGCCATATCATGTTTTATTGCTCTGATACTTTCTATTGTAATATTTATTTCTACATTATTCTTATACTCAATTTGCTTTTTCTGAATTATAAGATTCAATTCCATTTGTTTGTTATACACTTTCATTATACTATTATATATATTAACACATAAAACACACACACCTGAAAAACAAATAAATATAACATGCCAATTGATAAATATATCACTTTGATCTAATTCAAATTCAATATAAATACTCAATAACAATATTAATACAAAGACCGCCAATAAAAATAATGAAGTTATTTCAATAATTAGTTTCTTATCTGATATTATAATGCTATGATACTTATTATTATTATTCTTCAAACTATAATAACTTACCCAAATGTACAGTATAAGCTTTGATAAAAATATCGCTAATATATTATATCTTGGTTCTCCGAGTATTTGAGAAATTGAAACGTCAAAAATATTAAAAAACATAATAACAATTACATTTTCTATAGCAATATTAACTAACAAAAAACTACCAAATGCAATAATTTTTTTATACACAACACCGTCAAAAAAAAGATTAATTACAATAAAAATAATAATATAAAAAATTGCCGTATCTAATACTTGATTTTGTAGAAATATTTTAAATACACTACCTAATAAACCAAGTAAAAAAACTAATAAATATTTATGCTTTTGTGTATGTTTAAATGGAAGTATTACCATTAAATATTTCAATAGAATAGCCACTTCAATAAAATATACAAGCAAGTTTACAACGTCCCTCACTATATTCAACAATTCCCTCTCCTTTTAATCAATAAAAGATGTGTAATACTGCTTTTTCCCATTCAATAATATGTAATTTCTCTCACTAAGACTTGAAATGTTAAAATTTCGACTTCCCAATTCTTATCATGTAATTTTTTTCATTGTATTATATAATAACATATTATATGCATAAGTTCCCTAAAAAATATATACTTTACTATTAATATAATTTCTAGTTACTCATCCCTATAACCCTGTCAGTAGTCAAAACAATTGTACACATATGCAATATAAATGTTTAACAAATCCAAGAATTAGAATAAAACTAATTCTATACATAAAACTGTACAGAATAAAAAAAATCTTGATTTGTATCCACTTAAATAAATACTTCTGGTTCCTTCCTTAACTTTGTAAAATTGTCCTCTAAACGTTTTATTATAGTTTTAACCATTAACTCTTTTGAATCCTTTGGACATCGTTTTACGCAACTACAGCACTTAATACATTTAGTTGCATCAACTAACCTACAATCATCATCATCTATCGCTTCTGTAGGACAGTATTGGGCACATTTACCACATTGAATACAATTTATATCCGTAGTGGGTCCAATAGAAGGAGCTGATGCCATTCCTTCGCTATAAGGAAAATTTCCTTTAACTTGTAGTTCACCTACTATTTCACTTGTATTTTTCAACTTATTTTTTATGCTTCGGCCAAACTCTATTGCAACTTGAATATCTTGTATATCAGGTCTCCCTTGAGCTACATTAGCAGTATAAGAATGCTCCCCAATAAAAGCTCCAGCCGCAATTACTTCAAAACCTTGTTGATTAATAATATTTTTAAGTTCCAATAGCGCATCATCGTAGTCCCTATTTCCATAAAGAACAACACAAACGGCTTTACTATAATTTCCCTTTATAGACTTAAAGTAATCTACAAGAAATTCGGGAACTCTCCCAGCATAGACTGGAACACCAACAACTACAATATCATCCTCTGAAAAAGAATGTCTTTCTCCTCTCGAAGGTGGTAACGTGATATCATATTCAGTTGATATTTCTCCAAATCCACATGCAATTGCAGAAACTATCTTTTTAGTTGTATCAGTAGCACTAAAATATAGGGTATTAACTTTTTTCACAAAATCCCCCTTTTTCAAACAATATGTTTATTATACCATTAAACTCACAAAACCTATATAAAACAGCAACTCAAAACACTAGAAATCCTCTCAAATTGTAAAGATATAATCCACTACTCTTCACATTTATTCAATAATTGTCCGTGGTTTCTATATTGCGATTTCCATCTAATGATATATGTTTAAAATTATTACTTCTTGTATTATTTGTATTCTTTATAATTTTATATTGTGTAACAAACAAAAAGATGCTATACTTTAATTAAAGTTAATTTTGTAATTATGCAATAATTAACTATTTTATAAATACATTTTAATAATTTATCTTTACTTAACTTAATAAAAATATGACAATTTCTTAGTTTATAAGTACTTGTCATTTTTTAAAAATAACTAAGGGAGGGAGGATATTCACGTCTATAATAAATTTTTCTTAATTCATTTGGAAAGGGGGCTAAAAGTTCAATAATTAATTGTTACATCCATAATTATATGCTTAAAGCACATATATGTAAAAGTTGTGTGGAAAACTGTAAAAAATAATAAGGAGGATTCATAAATGAAAGTTAATAAATTAAGTGTTTTTTCAATAATGTCAATTTTTTTTATTGCTATGGGTGTCGGTACCATTACCCCAGCAATCGCTAATATTGCTGCTGCTTTCCCAGAAATTGAATTTACTACTATTTTACTAGTATCTACATTACCTTCATTAATACTTATCCCTGCAACATTAATAACAGGTGCTGTAGCAGGTAAAAAAGTTAAGTACAAAACGTTATGTCTACTTGGTTTAGCTTTATTTAGCATCGGAGGTATGGCCCCAGTAATTTTTAATAGTAGCTTTAATGTAGTTTTAATCTCCAGAGCTATATTCGGAATCAGTCTTGGTATTATTTCTCCATTAGGAAATGCTATGATTATGGGTATCTATGAAGGTCAAGCTAGAGCAAACATGCTTGGAATTGGCGGCTTTGTAATGAATCTTGGTGGTATAGTACTTCAATTTTTAGGTGGCGCATTATCTGGTATTTCTTGGGAACTAGCTTTTTTAGGACACTCCCCAGCGATTATAAGTTTTTTCCTAGTTTTATTATTCTTAAAAGAACCTGAAGCACCCCAAATGCCAGAAGGAATGCCTCAATCAACAGAGAAAGAAAAAGTTGGACCAATGGTTTATATTTTATCACTTGGCTTTGGTATTGCAATGATGTTCAATTATCCAATGTTAGTTAACTTTTCATCTATTATGGAAATAAAACAAATACCTGGTGGCGCTACTGCAGCAGCTTTAGCACTTTCAATGTTTACTGTAGGTGGAGCTATTTCAGGAACATTATTTGGTAAAGCATACCAAAAACTTGGACGATTTATTTTACCTGTTGCATTTATAGGTGCAGCTGTAGGTATAGCTTTGGTAGCATATGGTAATTCTGCTTTAGTGTTAACTTTAGGTACTTTTACAGTAGGACTATTCTTCATGTTATCTATGCCCGCTATAATGATGCTTATTGGTATGTATACCCCACCTTCTACTATGGCAATGGCTATATCTCTCATGATGGCAATAATGAATGCTTTTGCATTCTGTTCTACATATTGGATTGGTCTAGTAGGATCAATTACTGGAGATGTTTTCCTAATGCCGATAAAAATTGCCGTTGTAGCTTTTGCAATATTTGGCGCTCTACTAATATTTGTTAATGTTTTCCCTAAAGAAGTTGGCGCACCAGAATAGAAAAATATATAAAGCTTAATGAGAATTAGAATAGTTTTTCAAAAAAAGAAATCCAAAAAATTGGATTTCTTTTTAATATTTATTATACTAATAAAATACAAATTTCAGTAATGGAGAAATCAATGAATTACTAGAAGTCAGTATTAGCTTCTTATGCAAGATAAACTCACAAGCAAGAAATTGTATCTATTACTAACCGTTCCCCATTGGTTTAATATTTTTTAAGTTGATATAATAAGTTGGTCCTATTTACCATAAAGTTTACAATTTTTAGCTAGTTGACATAACACTTTGTACTTGTTAACATAAAAGAGTAATATCTATTTGACTAATAAAATAATCTATTTCAAAGTTTATAAAATCGTATTACTTCATTTTTTTTATTTTAACTTATTATAATATAGAATAGTATTTATTAAAGCATCTCTTTTTTAACAACAACAAAACTAGTGAATTATATACAAAATGACAAGACATATAAGGGAGTTGTCTCACTTGATAAAAAGGTGCTTTAATAATAAAGGACTATATGTAGGTACGCTTATTTTTATTATGATTCTTATTTATTTATTCGTTTCCATTGTATTTGCAACCAAGATTGATAATAGAACACCTTCAGCACCCCGAAATTTGAGAGCTAAATCCATAACCGATACTTCTGTATCTCTTGAATGGAATGCTTCAAAGGACAATGTGGGGGTAATATCCTATGATATTTTTACTGATAATGTAAAAATAGGAAATACTACTACCAATACATATAATATTGATGGATTGATCACTTCAAAATCCTATAAGTTTTTTGTGAAAGCAAAGAATGTCTCAGGAGATGCCTCTAAAGCAAGCAAAACGTTAACACTCACAATCCAAGCTCCATCAGAACCAGAGACAGCACCAACTCTGGACCTAGAGAAAAAACCAGAAGCAAAAGCAAGTAAAATCGTTGGCTATTATGCAGCTTGGGCAGCCTACTCTGGTTTTACTCCAGATAAAATTGATGCCAGCAGACTTACACATATAAATTATGCCTTTGCAAACATAGGAAGCGATCTTAAAATTGATTTAGGATATCCAGATATAGATCCAATAAATATTGATAAATTGAATTCACTAAAGATAACAAACCCAAATCTTAAAACACTTATAGCCGTTGGTGGTTGGACATGGTCTGGGCGATTTTCCGATGTGGCACTTACTGATGCATCAAGAACAGTATTTGCAAATAGCTGTATAGATTTTATAGTAAAGCATGAATTTGACGGTATAGATATAGATTGGGAGTATCCAGTAAGCGGTGGATTATCTACAAACATTAGTAGACCAGAAGATAAACAGAATTTTACTTTGCTGATGCAAAAATTAAGGAAAAAGCTTGATGCACAAGGTAATATAGACGGCAAAAAATATCTCCTTTCATTTGCAGGTGCTGGGGGAAACTGGTTTGTAAATAATACTGAACTTAACCTTCTTCACCAATACGTTGATTATGGAAATATCATGACTTATGATTTCCATGGAACCTGGGATAAATACACCGACTTTAATGCATCATTATATAATAACAACGATACTTCACCACAATACAAATGGAGTGTTGACTCAAGTGTAGATGCATGGTTAAAAAAAGGATTCCCAGCAGAGAAACTTGTAATGGGTATTCCCTTCTATGGATATATGTACAATTCTGTTGTAAATAATAATAAAGGCTTATACCAGACTTACTTGGGAGGCTCCTCCATCAGCTATTTTGATATTGCCGCAAATTACATTAAATCATCAGGATATGTACGGTACTTTCATTCAGAGTCTATGGTACCTTGGCTGTTTAACGGCTCAACACTCATAATCTACGAAGATGAAAAATCCATTGAAATAAAAACACAGTACATAAAAACAAAAGAACTTGGTGGTGCAATGATTTGGGAATTAAGCCAAGACCCTCACAGAATTTTATTGAATGTACTATACAATGGATTAAAATAGTATTACATAAATAATAAAAAGGTAGTTATTGCTACGCTTTTATTTCATCATCTCTTTGATTAATTTTACGAGAAGGTAGTATTCTGCATATTATATATTTTATAAAAAGTCTAGTCCCTATTGTTATTATTTAATGTATTAACCAGTATTCCAAAGACCTTCATCAACTGTTTTGATTGTTATATACTCATCCACATCACCCTAAAATAAAGCTTCTAAAGTATTATCACCGATAACACAAGTCCATGGTTTAGTGAGAACATTTCATTTGTCTATAATCGTTTTTTGCTAGTTAAAGTACTACTTTAACTTGAAATAATACTAGTGATTTCAAGTATTTACGCTTCATGTGCTACTTTGGTTCTCCTCCTATGATTTTCACTAGAGGGAATACTAATTAAAACATTTATGTTGATTTCCATAAACTTACTATTGATATCTTTTGCAATAATATGTATAATCTCATTATAAGATTTACCTGAGTTGTTCGAAAACCTGCTATTTTGAACCTATATCAATTTATCGGGAAACTTACATTTCTGATTGGATGTCATGCCATCTTGAATGGACGACAAAAAATTAGATGCGGTTACCCACCTAGTAAAACTAGGCGTCAAAATCGTAGGAACGGCATTTTGGGGATTTTATTAGATTTTATTTTTCTCTCTAGATTGGATCTAAGAGATTTTTTAATGAATCTATAAACTTCCATTATCTTCAAATATAAATCCTAAAAAAAACTTAAGTCCGCTGAATTACGAGAGATCTGCACCCATGTCATCTAAAAATAAAACGTAGACTCCAATATTATTCTGTCCTAAATATTATTGGGAAGATGAAGAAGTTTCTTTCCATAAAAAGCATGATAATCCTTTCCATTTCTATTAGTAAATTAATGGTTTATATTTCTAACTATGATATAATACAGAAAAAATAATAGGATTCGCTACAATGCTATTGCTATATAGGTGTACTTAATTAAATCACCTTCGCGAGCTAGTTAGAGTGATCACTTCTTTAGAAGATAGGTGGCAATTATACCTACTCGTTAATACAATTCTACATTAGTAAGATCATCACTAGCACTTCCCATTAACTTAAGTTCCTCTAAAGTTTCACTAAAAAGCTCAAATAGACTTTTTAAAAGCTCGATATCTTTGATTACTCCCACAACTAAGAAATGTAATTCCCGTTCCTCTTCTGTAAATGCAGGACCAAAAATTCCTTCACTTTTTTTGATTTCTAATCTTATTTTTGGCTGTTTTTGTATCAACTGCCTTATTCTATAACTTGAAAATAATTTCTTTACTAAATATTCATTATTCCCTTGAATAATATAGTTCTCATCAAATTCCTCAAATCCTACCTCGATATCTTGCATACCGAACATCTTACCAATATCTGAAAATACACCTTTTTTATAAATCTTAAAATTAAAACCGTCTTTATCTACAAAGGGTGCTCTCATTCGTGTATAAGTAATTGCGGACTTTCCTGTAGAAACTGTATAAGTATCTAGGTAAATTGTCCACTGATTATGTCTAGCTTCCACTCTGTTTCCTTTCCAAAAACCGCCATCTACCATATCAGCATTAATCTCATTGCTTAATTGATTCCATACTTCTTTTTTGCTCTTACCAAATAATCCCATTTCACACCTCCTATTATTATAGAACGAACTTATTAAACTCAATATAAATAATACTACTTTCTCTACTACATTACTTATTTTTTAATTTCTTTATCTTTTTATGACAACTAAAGTTCCTTAACCCAGGATAAAACTTTTTTATTATCTTCTTCGTTAGGGTGAGATCTTCTAACTACACCCATACCTTTTCCAAAACACTTCACATAATTATCTTCTAGCTTCAAACCCTTGTTTTCTAATACATTTTTAACTTCATCTAAAGCAGTTTTATCAGATCCTTCTCTACCAAACCATGTTAAAAACATATAAAATTTTGCATTTATCTCACCTTCTAAATTAGCTGTCCATTTGAGAATATTTTTATGAACATGACCACCATATATACCTGATGATAATACTACTACGTCATACTCTTCCAAATTGATTTTACTTCTCTCATTTACCACTTCAAAATCTATGTCTTCATTTTGTGATAAATAACTACATACCTTATAAGTGTTTCCTGAAGCTTTCGAACAAATAACTAATTTTTTCATTTTAACATTTCCTCCTAAATTAATATTAGTTAATACTTCATAAATAATAATTAATATTTTTTATACTTTCCTGATTATTGATATTACTAATAACTTCTCTATTATTACTTGTTAATATATTATATCAAACAATACCATACATTTCCAAAATTTGATAAACATTCATCAATATTTATATATGAATAATAATCAAAAAATATAATTCTAACATTTATTTTTATTATTAATCTTTGTTTAGATAACTTAATATTTTATAAAACTATAACAAATACTATTATAGACATACTTCTATAATAACAGATAAATAAACTTAAATTTCTCTTGATATGAAAATACTACACAAAAATAATATTTAATTTTATAAATAGATTATATTATAATAGCAAGTTACTTATATGTAATTTTGTATATGATATATATTTTTCAATTAATAGTTGACATCATCTATAAAATAATGTACGATTAAATTACTTAATAAATTCACTCAAATTAGAAGTCAACTTAAAATCAACATAAATACTAATAATCAATAATATCTTAAAAATAATAGTATATACAAAAAATTTTACTTATGTACCGCAACTTGCATTACATAAATAATGTAATAAAATTTGCCATAAATGGACTCCAATAAAAATTCTAAAATAGACAGATGATGAGAAAATCCTTTAATATCCAAAACTTGCCATTACACTTATCTCTTACACCTAGGACTGCTGTGAACAACACTACATTATTTACATAAATAACCTTATAAATATAAGGATAGTATAATAATTATAATTATTAGAAAAAAACAATAATTGAATCTTTTCTGTATAAAAACTAATAATACTAATGAATAACAATGAAAAATTTATTACGATTGTTCAAAAGATTATGACCATATTTAGATCTTCCTTATAGACGTATACTACAGAAGAATTATTGTGTGAGAATCACTACTGTATGAAATACATATGCACATACAGAGAGTTAATATTTGATCTAATAGAGTAAGACTTAAAATAAATTTTAAAAATCTAAAAGGAGGAATTAAAAATGTCAAAGATTGAAGAAGTAAAAGCTAAGGTAGAAAAAGGTAAAACAAAACTAGTACCAGGATTGGTACAAGAAGCCTTAGATGAAGGTAGTTCAGCAAATGATGTACTTCAAGCCATGGTTGAAGGAATGAGTGTAGTAGGAGACAAATTCTCAACTGGAGAAATATTCGTACCAGAAATGCTTATCGCTGCAAAAGCAATGCAAAAAGGTGTAGAAGTACTTAAGCCCCTTATGTCTAGTGATGGTGCATCTTCTTTAGGTACATGCATTATAGGTACAGTTGCTGGTGATCTGCATGATATTGGTAAAAACCTTGTTTCAATGATGATTGAAAGTGCTGGATTTAATATGGTAGACCTTGGAGTAGACGTACCTGCAGCTAAATTTGTCGATGCAATTAAAGAAAATGAAAATGTAACCTTAGTCGCATGTTCTGGACTTCTTACCACAACAATGCCTGCAATGAAAGAAGCTGTTGCTGCTATAAAAGCTAGTGGTTTAAAAGGATTTAAGGTAATAGTCGGTGGCGCACCCGTAACACAAGAATATGCAAATGAAATTGGTGCTGATGCATTTGCTGCAGATGCAGGTAGTGCTGCTGTAACAGCTAAAGGATTAATTGTTTAAGCTTAGTACTAATTTTTTTACTCATTATCATACAATCATAATAAACAAAAGTAAGTAAATTATAATATACATGTTTAATATTTTATTTTAGGAGGTACTTATATGTTAACCAAAAAACAAAATTTGATAGAAACAATGAAAGGTGGTAATCCAGATAGATTTGTAAATCAATATGAGTACATGGACATCATAATGGAACTCCCAACATTCGGAACTATGGTTGCACCTGGTGAAACTAAAAAAAATGAATGGGGTGTAACATTCAGTTGGCCAGAAGGTCAATTAGGTGGTTTCCCTGTACACGATGATGAACACATTGTTCTAAAAGACATTACTAAATGGAGAGATTACGTTAAAATGCCTTCTCTTGATTTTCCAGATGAAGCTTGGGGACCAGCAAAAGAACATGCAAAGGCTATTGATCGTAATGACCAGTATGTAACCGTTTTTGTTGCACCGGGTCTATTTGAGATGACACATCATCTTATGCGTATGGAAAATGCTTTAACAGCTTTCTATGAAGAACCTGAAGCAATGCATGAACTCATTGATTACCTTACTGATTACGAGATGAAACTTGCTAAATTACTTATTGACAATGTTCATCCTAATGCACTTTTTCATCATGATGATTGGGGTGGCCAAATTTCTTCATTCCTTTCTCCTAAAATGTTTGAAGAATTCTATTTACCTTCTTACAAGAAAATATATGGATACTGGAAAGATAATGGCGTTGAACTTATAGTTCACCATAATGATGCTTATTCAGCAAATCTTGTTCCGTACATGATAGAGATGGGAATCGATATTTGGCAAGGTGCTATGTCAACCAATAATATTCCTGAGCTTATCAAACAATATGGAGAAAAAATCACCTTTATGGGAGATATCGATAGTGGTGTAGTAGATTTCCCAGGTTGGACTCCAGAAATTATTGCAAAACATGTAGAAGCAAGCTGTAAACGTTGTGGAAAGCATTACTTTATTCCTTGTTTAAGTCAAGGGTTGAATTTTAGTTCATTCCCAGGAGTATATGAAGAAACTTCAGCAGCAATCGATAGAATGAGTAAAGAAATGTTCTAAAAAATATAAACAAAGAATAACAGGCTAGGTATTTTTTAATATATCTAGCCTGTTGTTATACCTTGAACTCCATCCTCTTTATTGCTTACGTCAATCCCCCACTGATTACCCGTGAAATCAAAGTCACTAAAATGCTCATTGTATATCAGTGATATACTTATAAATTCGATGATAAACTAATCACCTTTTATAAGTAATAGATAACAACTGTATTATGATTTGGAAAATATAAAAAACAAGCAATCAGAATTATAATATATTTAAAAAATATGATATAATTTTATGTAAGAGATGCAATAAATTATTGCATAAAGGAGTGTTTTTTTATTGAATTCATCGACATGGATTGCAATATATCTACCAATTTTCATATTATTCTTTGTTATTATACCACAACAAAGAAAACTGCAATTTGTAGTTAGAAAAAACAGAAAGAAGAGGAGGTTATTTATAATGACAAATGACTTAATTAAAAAATATATAGGAAAGACATGCAAGATATCCACAGGATCATATGGCTCAGTTTTATCTGGAGAAATTATTTCTGTAAATGAAAATTGGATTGAGATTAGTACTAAAAAAGGTATGGAAGTTATTAATGCTGAATTTATACACAGTATTAAAATAGATCATTAAAAAATTATTTA
>JBMNCR010000088.1:0-34298 GCA_049366695.1 Eubacteriaceae bacterium | reverse complement strand
ATGCATTTATATTATAACCAAAAAATATTAACTTTTTGTTGACAAATGCAAATAATATTCGTATAATGTAATTAATAAGTTAATAACGAGGTCATAGTTGGTCTGTATATTTTATATACAGACTTTTTTATATTAATGTAGACGACGGAGTTTATATATGTATTACATATATAAACTCCGTTTTCAATAAATAAAAGGAGGGAATTATATGGCTGACAAAATTAGTAAAATTGAAATTATTACTAAGAGCAGTAAATTTGAAGAATTAAAAGAGGCATTAAATGAAATTGGTATTACTGGCATGACTGTAACTCAAGTTTTAGGCTGTGGTATGCAAAAAGGTAAAACAGAATATTACAGAGGGAACGAATATAAGATTGATTTATTACCTAAAGTAAAAGTAGAAGTAGTAGTATCAGTTGTTCCAGTTGAAGATGTTATTAGAGTCACAAAAGAAGTATTAGGCTCTACTGAAATTGGTTCAGGTAAGATATTTGTATATGATGTAGAAAATGTTATAAGAATAAGAACTGGTGAAGAAGGTTGTGCAGCCTTAAACTAATTTCATAATGAAATTAATCTAAGGCTACAAAATAATATCGCAATATTATTATATCATAATTTAATTAAAATATGAATTGGAGGGATTAATTATGGATTTAGTATATTCTTTAGATACAGTATGGGTATTACTTGGTGCTTGTTTAGTATTTTTTATGCAAGCAGGGTTTGCAATGGTAGAAACAGGATTTACAAGAGCAAAAAATGCAGGAAATATTATTATGAAAAATATGATGGATTTTGCTGTTGGTTCAATTATGTATTGGGCTGTTGGATTTAGTTTAATGTTTGGTGAAGATATAGCAGGGTTTATTGGTAAATTAGATTTTTTTAGTCAAGGAAGTTATGATTTTGGTATTCCAACTACCGCATTTTTAATATTTCAAACAGTATTTTGTGCAACTGCTGCTACGATAGTATCAGGAGCTATGGCGGAAAGAACTAAATTTGTTTCTTATTTGTTATATAGTTTTGTACTTTCGACTTTAATTTATCCAGTAGTAGGACACTGGGTATGGGGTGGTGGATTCTTAAGCGAGTTAGGATTTGTTGATTTTGCGGGATCTACAGTTGTTCACTCTGTAGGTGGTTGGGCTGCTCTTGTTGGTGCAGCTATTCTTGGACCTAGAATTGGAAAATATAAAGATGGAAAATCAAAAGTTATTCCGGGTCATAGTATTACTTTAGGAGCATTAGGAGTATTTATATTATGGTTTGGATGGTTTGGATTTAACCCAGGATCACAGTTAGCTGCTTCTGGTGCAGAAAATGCACAAGCAATTTCAACAATATTTGTTACAACAAATTTAGCAGCAGCAGCAGGTGCAATAGTAGCTATGGCTATAACGTGGATAAAATACAAAAAACCTGATGTTAGTATGACTTTGAATGGAGCATTAGCAGGTTTAGTAGGAATAACAGCAGGTTGTGCAGCTGTAAATCCAGTAGGTGCAGCATTAATAGGAGCTTTTGCAGGAGCATTAGTAGTATTTTCAGTAGAGTTTATTGATAATAAATTAAAAATAGATGATCCAGTAGGTGCTGTAAGTGTGCATGGTGTTTGTGGGGCATTTGGGACATTAGCAGTTGGATTATTTGCAGTAGATGGTGGTTTATTCTATGGTGGTGGAGCAAGTTTGTTAGGAGTTCAAGCTATAGGAGTGTTAACAGTAGCAGCATGGACATTTATCGCTGGTTTTATATTATTCAAAGTAATAGATATGACAGTAGGATTAAGAGTCTCTGCAGAAGAAGAATTAGAAGGTTTAGATTTACATGAGCATGGTATGGAAAGCTATGCAGATTTTCAACAAAAGACTATAATTACTGAATAAAAAAAATAAATAACAAAAAATCGGATGAAAAACATCCGATTTTTTTTTATTTTAATTCTTTTAGAAGACCAATGATATTATCTCTTTTCCTAGTAGACATTCCCATTAAATAATAAATTGGACAAAAACAAGTAATACCTTCAGCAGTCTTCATAGCTCCTAAAGTTATCATGCATTTTGATTTTCTACATATTCCGATACCAAACATTGTTAGACCACAGGTAAGTCTGGCGTACGCGTCGATTATACCCATATTTTTTTTCAATGATATTCCTCCAATCAGCAATTACTAAGTATTATTTTTAGTAATTTACTAGGAAGATATTCTTAAAATTTAAACTATGTACTACAAAGTATGTATTATAGGTAATATACTCCCTAATTTAATTACTCAATAGCTATAAGTCTTACTGAACTTACACCGTCAATCTCAGATAGATCACATAATAATTGTTCAATTGTTATGAATAAATCAAGGACATCTAAGGTAATAGTTAATATTGCATTATCGTTGATTGGAATATCTTGATTAATAGTTAATACATTTCCTTTTTTATCTGCAATAATATTTAATAGATTAGATAGAATTCCTTTTTTATGATCTAAGATAAAAGAAAAAGTTGCTTTTCTACCAAAATTTGCAGAAGGATTAAATATGTAATCCTTATATTTGTAGTATGTACTTCTACTAATACCTACTTTTTTTACTGCTTCACTTACAGCTTTAACTTTACCACTTTCTATCAGTTTTCTTGCTTCAATGACTTTGTCATAGTAATCCGGTAGTATTTCTTTACTTACAATTAAATATTTTGTTAGCATTATTATACCTCTCTATACTTTTTCGTATGTTGTTCCAGAATAGTTTATACCTAGATATTTTATTTGCCAGGAGTCATCTAATAATTTAAGGCAATCTTCCATTTTTTCTTTAAAATTTTTACAATTCTCTGTTATACATAATATACTCGGTCCTGCACCGCTTATTTGACATGCTAGAGCTCCATTGTTAAAACTAAATTGTCGTAATTTTTCATAATTTTTTATTAGCACTTTTCTATATGGTTCATGTAGTAAATCTTTTGAGACTAGTCTTAATAAATGGCTATCTCCATCCTTAAGTGATAGTAGCATCAAAGATGCATTGGCAGTATTAGACGCTGCATCTTCAAAATTTATTGTACTAGGAATAAATGATCGTGATTTTTTTGTTGATAATTCAAAATTTGGTATTAATATATAAAAACCATATTTATGATGTACGTGCAATTTTTTATAATAAACTTCAGTATCAACTCTTTTTGATACTGTTAATCCACCAAATAAAGCAGAAGCAATATTATCTGAATGTCCTTCGATATCTACAGCTATTTTAAATAATTCTTTTTGTGAAAAAGGCTGATTTAATAATAAGTTTGCTCCTAAAACTCCTGCTATTATGGATGTTGCACTACTTCCTAAGCCTCTACTTATAGGTATGTTACTATCAAATTTTATGTACATACCTTTTGGAAAATTTGATCTACCAAAATGCTGTTTAAATACTGTTATTGCTGATTTATATACTAAGTTATTTTCATTGCAATATTTTTTTTCGCATCCTTCTATACGAAGGTATTCACTTTCACTTAAATAAAAATTATTATATATATCTAATGCTAGTCCGAAACAATCAAATCCAGGTCCTAAGTTTGCAGTTGTTGCTGGCACACTTATTTTATACATTAACTTAATCCTGTGATAATATATTTTCGATATAAGATTTCATTTTATTCTTATTGATAATATCTTTGTGCAATATTTTAGAACCTTTTAATGTTTTTATATTTTCAGGAATTTCAATAGCACAATTTTGGGAAAGTTCATTTATTAATGAATATTCATCTAGTTCTATTGATCCAAATATTGATTCATAGACTGATTTTGTAAACTTAAAAGGACTAGCAGTAGAAAGTATTATATTAGGGGTAATGTCATTTGTTTCTTTTAAATAATCCTTACAAGCTTTGTAAGCAACAGCAGTATGAGTATCAATTACATAGTTATATTTGTTGTAAACTTCTTTTATTGTAGATGAAGTTTCTTTTTCATCACAAAAACTTCCGTAGAATAACTTATCAATATTTTCTTTAATTTCTTTAGAAATATTGTATGAACCCTTGCTAATTAATTGATTCATAAGATTATTTATTAAGTTTTTGTCTCCATTACTCATATGATATAATAATCTTTCAAAATTACTGGAAATGAGTATATCCATAGAGGGGGACATGGTTTTAATAAAATCTCTATTTTTATTATAAGTTCCTGTTTTAAAAAAATCATAAAGTACGTTATTTGTATTAGAAGCACATATGAGTTTATTGATAGGAAGTCCCATTTCTTTTGCATAATATCCAGCTAAAATATTACCGAAGTTGCCTGTAGGTACTGTAAAATTTACTTTATCATGTAACTTAATAGTATTATTATTAATAAGTTGGATATATGAAGAAAAATAATAAACTATTTGTGGTAATAACCTACCAATATTTATGGAATTAGCTGAAGATAATACTATGTTATTATTCTTTAACTGTTCTTTGAATACTTTATCATTAAAAATTTCTTTTACACCATTTTGAGCATCATCAAAGTTTCCGTTTATGCCTATTACATATACATTGTTTCCTTCTTGAGAAATCATTTGTTTCTTTTGGATTTCACTAACTCCTTCTGAAGGATAAAAAACTATTATTTTTGTTTTATTAACATTTGTAAATCCTTCTAAAGCAGCTTTGCCTGTATCCCCTGATGTTGCTGTTAATATTACAATTTCATCCATTACATTTTGAATATTTGATGACTCAATAAGTAAGTGAGGCAAGATGCTTAGTGCTACATCTTTAAATGCTAGTGTCGGACCATGAAATAATTCTAAAAAATAATTATTGTTTATTTTTACTACAGGAGTAACGTCATTTGTGTTAAATTTGTTATCATATGATTTTGTAACAATTTCCATAAGATTATTTTTGTTAAAGTCACTTAAAAACTTTGAAAGTATATGATAACAGAGCTTAGTGTAGCTCATATCGGTTATAGTAGAAATATCTATATTCGGGATAGACTGTGGAACGAACAATCCTCCTTCATCCGATATGCCCTTTAAAATAGCCTTGGAAGAAGATACTGTTGTTTTCGATCTAGTGCTTTCATATTTGATTACCATTTAATTTAAACCTCCATTAAAATTATTATTGTCATATTATACATTATATGATAAAATGTTTTCAATAAAAAAACAAGTGTTTTTATTATAAATACAAAAAAATAGGTGGTGTAACTTTGAAAATTGGACTATTAGGGCTTGGAACTGTAGGTTCTGGAGTGTATGAGATAATAAACCATCAAAAAGGTAATTATTTTGCTAATTCAAAAGAGGAAGCATTAATTACAAAGGTATTGGTGAGAGACATTAAGAAAAAGAGGAATATCGATATTCCCATAAATTTATTAGTAGAAGATTATAATGAAATATTAGAAGACAATGAAATTGAAGTTGTTATATTTGTAATGGGAGGTATGGAACCGGAATATTCATATATGCTACAAGCCATGAAAAAAGGGAAAAATGTGATTACAGCAAATAAAGAAGTTGTATCGGAGCATATGGATAAACTCATTAATACTGCTAAGGAAAATAATGTAAGCTTTTTATTTGAAGCAAGTGTTGGAGGTGGTATTCCTATTATTACTTCACTTAATCAGACTCTAAGAATTAATCAAATTGATGAAATAAAGGGAATACTCAACGGTACTACAAACTTCATTTTAACTAAAATGACTGAAGAAGGTTGGAGTTTTAAAGATACTTTAAAAAAAGCACAGGATATGGGTTTTGCTGAAGCAGATCCAACAGCTGATATAGAGGGGTATGATATGTCAAGAAAGTTGTCTATCTTATCTTCAATGGCTTATGGAAGTCACCTTAAAGATAAAAATATGTATAGAAGAGGAATAAAAGGTGTTAAAAAATTTGATATAGATATGTTTAAGGATTTAGGTTTTGTGTTAAAGTATTTAGCACATTCAAAGATAAATGGACACAAATACTATGCAACTGTAGAACCAGTACTACTGTCTATAAAAAATATAATGAGTAATGTAAATGAGGAATATAATATTGTTTCTCTTAATGGAAACATAATAGGAGAATTGCAATTTTATGGTAAAGGGGCAGGAAAAAATGCTACTGCAAATGCAGTTGTAGGGGATTTATTATATATAATAAATAATGACTTTAAAAATCAAGAGGTCTTATTAGAAAAAGAACTAACTTATTCAGGAGTATCTGAATTTAGCGGTAAATATTATTTAAGAGCAGATATAAATGATCATAATGATTTTGTTAATATAATTGATTTAATTGATGAATATTCAAAAAAGAAAAAAATAATATTCAATAGTAGTAATTTTATTGTTATAACTGAAAAAATAAATGCAGAAGTATTCAATGAATTAGTTGTTAAACTAGAAGACGCAAAAATAAGTGTTTTTTATGCTAGAATATATAGTTAGACTCGGGGGGAAGGATGAAAGAATTAATTGTACAAAAATACGGTGGCAGCAGTGTAGGTGATATTGAAAAGATTTTAAATGTCGCAAAAAGAGTAATAAAAACAAAAGAGTTAGGTAAAAATGTAATAGTTGTTGTTTCTGCTATGGGAGATACTACAGATGATTTAGTTCATATGGCATATAGTTTAAATGAGAAGCCACCAGAAAGAGAAATGGATATGTTACTATCCACTGGAGAGCAGATATCTATCGCATTGTTAGCAATAGCAATCAAAAGTATGGGATATGATGTAATCTCTTTAACGGGATCTCAATGTGGTATAATTACATCAAATCGGCATAGTAAGGCTAGAATTGATAAAATAGATACTACAAGAATAATCAATGAACTTGATGAAGATAAAATTGTTATAGTTGCAGGATTTCAAGGAGTTAATATAGAACAAGATATTACTACATTAGGCAGAGGTGGTTCAGATACCACTGCGGTAGCTCTTGCAGCATCATTAAATGCAGTGAAATGTCAGATATTTACCGATGTAGATGGTGTTTATACTGCTGATCCTAGAATAGTATACGATGCAAAATTAATTTCTGAAATATCTTATAAAGAAGTATTAGAGCTGGCTAGCTTAGGAGCTAAGGTGTTACATCCAAGAGCTGTGGAGCTAGCTGAAAAATTTAAAGTTAACTTGGAAGTAAGATCTAGTTTTAATGACAATGAAGGAACAATAATAGAGGAGGTAGTAAGTATGGAAAAAGTTTTAATAAGAGGTATTTCTTTAGATGAAAATATTGCAAAAATATCTGTATTAGAAGTGCCGGATAAACCAGGTATTGCTTTTAATTTATTTAGTTCGTTAGCTAGTGCAGACGTTCATGTGGATATGATAGTGCAAAATATTACAAGAGATGGTGTAAATGATATTACTTTTACTGTTGCATTGGATGAATTACAGAATGCTGTTGAGATTGCACAAAAATTTGCTTTTGATGTTGATGCTCAAAAAGTATTATATGATAAAGGAGTAGCAAAACTTTCTGTGGTAGGTACAGGTGTAGTGACAAATGCAGAAGTAGCTTCCAAATTTTTTGAAGCGTTATATGAAATAGGTGTAAATATTCAAATGATAAGTACTTCTGAGATCAAAATTTCATGTATAATAGATAAAGAAAAAGGTAATGAAGCTATGAAATATATGCATAAAAAGTTCGATATGTAGTATTAAATAATAGTTGAGTAATAGTTGAAATAAGTAGTGTAACAAATATTATTTATTTGGTGAAAAAAACTTCTTTTTGGCAAAAATTCAGATATGAATTTAATCAAAAGGAGTTTTTTATTATGTCAATAGTAAAAGAACAGATATTTAGTGAATACCTCTTGAGCCTTGCTTACTTTATTTACAAAAAGGTTATTTATCACGTAATAATGTCTAATTATCACATGGGGGTAGTATTGATTTTATTGTGAAATATACTGAAATAGACAATACAAAAGATAATGAATAATAAGTTAATACTTTTCACTATACTAAAACAAGAGGCAATCTTGTGAAAATATTAATATTTTATATACAAGTCAATTATTCTATACTGAAAATCAAGATATGAAAAAAGTTATAAATAGATAGCTCTCAGAATTAATGGTTTCAATATTTTTAGTAAAAAATATGATATTATAATCCACTCATATAAATGTCATCCAGAGGAGCTTGCGACGAAGGATCTGTGACCCAATAGGGATGCGATAATAGTCTTTTGACTTTAGTCTTTTATAGCGATGATAAGCTGACGAGAAAAGGAATGTACAAAGTAATTACTAGGGAATAAGATTCTTCGCTGCACTTTGAATAATACTTCTTTAGATGATATTATAATCCACTTATATAAATGTCATCCAGAGGAGCTTGCGACGAAGGATCTATGACCCTAGAGGGATGCGATAATAGTCTTTTGACTTTGGTTTGTTAGTAGCGATGATAAGCTGACGAGAAAAGGAATGTACATAGTAATTATTAGGGAATAAGATTCTTCGCTGCGCTCTGAATGGTATTTGAGCTATCATTGAACCATCGTTTAACCAATTACTTCTCTAAGAAATAATTGGTTAATTTATATCCAGCATCGAAAAAAATTTTTGAATTTGATGCAGATCTTTCAGAAAATTTATTTTCTGGTTTATTCGTATTAATACGGCTGTCATATAACACAAATGGTACTGGATCTGAAGTATGGGTTCTTGCTTTGATTGGAGTTCTGTGATCAGGTAATATAAGCATACGATATTCTTCTTTAGCACTTTTCATGGCATTTATAATTGGTTTCACTATCTTTGTATCAATTAATTCTATAGATTTTATTTTACCATTTAAATCCCCTTGATGACCGCATTCATCCGGAGCTTCTAAATGTAAATAAACAAAATCATCGCCTTCTAACAACGCTTTTATTGCAGCTTGTCCTTTGCCATCAAAGTTTGTGTGTAATGTTCCTGTAGCGCCTTTAACTTTAATAGGTTTTAAACCAGAAAGAACGCCTATACCATGAATTAAATCAACAGCAGAAATTACGGAACCATTTAAACCGAATTTATCTTTAAATGAATCTAATTTTGGTTTCTTTCCTTCACCCCAAATCCAGATTGAGTTTGCTGGATTTAACCCTTTTTCTTTTCTAAGATTATTTATTGGATGATTTTCTAAAAGTTCGAAGGATTTCTTCATCATATTATAAATGATATCTTTGTATGGTCCTTTTGGCAAGTGGGATGCAATTTTTTGTCCCAGTACATCATGAGGCGGAGTTAGATTATAATCAAAAGGACCATGTTCCCAAACGATTAAGTGTCTATAACTTACCCCATGATAATATTTAATGAATTCTGTCTCAAGTTCATTTTTTATATCTAATATTAATTGTGTGGATTCTTCTGTAGTAATATCGCCAGAAGAGTGATCAATGATTGTTTTTTGATTATAGTGTTCTTTATCTGTAAGTGTTACTAAATTACATCTAAATGTAATATCAGTATCAGTTAGGTTAATGCCCATGCTAGCAGCTTCAAGGGGTGAACGACCAGTATGATAGATTTCTGGAGGGTAACCCATAACAGATAAATTTGCAGTATCACTTCCTGGTTGCATTCCTTCAGGTATAGTTTGAACTAGACCTACTTCGCCCTTTTGAGCTAATTTGTTTATTGAAGGAATATTTGCGACATCTAATGGAGTTTTATTATTAAGAGATTCAATTTCATAATCTCCCATGCCATCAACTAATACTATTATATATTTCATATTATCACCTTGCTTAATTATTTATTTAATAAATACTTTTTAAAGTAAAATTTTGTTCTAATTTTATCACACCAAAGAAGGTGTATCAAGTATACATTACAAGTATAGTAAAACAATGTAATAGAATAAAAAAACAACCCAAAAATTAGTTGTAAAATTGAGATATGCATATTATTAATACGCATATCTGCACTAGATAGTATTTTACTTTGAACAAAATTTTTTCTACAGAGATTTGTAAATATCATTGTAAGATATATAATACATAAAAATAAAGCCTTTAAAAATATTTTAGTGATTATTGCTATTTTTGAACAACTGTTCAGGGGAATGTCATGTATAATGAAGCAAAAATTTCGGTTTGGGATATAAAAAGCAGAATATATATTAAATAAGAAAATTATGAGATAAGTAGTTACAAAATTATTAACTACTTATCTCATTTTTTATTCTAATTCTATGTTATTGTTGTTGATATTACTATTTTTGATTTTGGGTAAATGTATAGTAATTGTTTCGTTATTATAATAAGCTTTTATTTCTTTTTTTAATATTCCTTGTATAGGTACGCATTTTTGAAAAAAGGAAAAATCACTTTCTTGTTTTATATAATTTTCAGTTTCTTCATCAATCAAATCTTCTCTTTTTCCCTCAATAATTAATAATTCATCCTCGATATAAATTGATATTTCGTCTTTATCAAATCCTAATAATTTGATTTCTAAGGTGAATTCTAAATCATTTTCAGAAATATTAGTATTTATATTTTTTCCAAGATTGTAGTTTGAGAGTTCAGAGGAGTGGAAAAAATCATTATTTATGTCTTCAATATGGCGTTTGTTGGGAAATTTCATTTCTTAACCTCCTTTTTTATATTTTTATGCTGGATATTATTAATTGTTATAAAATTATTGAATGTATACATAATAGAGAGTCATTAATAATATATATTCCTTGATCTGAGTATATATTTAAGGGTTACTGCAATAATAAACATTATGCCAATATATCCAAATAATGGATAGATGATAAGAATTAATTCTGTGAAACCTATGCGCGTTAAGAAAAAAGTAAAAATAATAATGAACAAGGATATATAATTGGTTTTTATAATTATTTTATCTTTAATATAGTTTACACATCCTATTAAACTTGATAATGCTGTTGTAAACATAGAAAAAAATAAAATTAATGACCATGATATAAATATTAGATCGTTAGTATTTTTTGCAAGAATTAACATTGGAAGATTTTGATTAATAATTAAAAAATAATATTTGTTTAAAACCATATTTATTAGTATAGAAGTTGAAAATACACAAAAACCTCCAATAAATGAAGATATTATAGAAATATTCTTAGAAGTTATTAAGTATTTTGCATCTATTAGAACAACTGTAGAAATAATAATATTATATGAAATATAAGTAATTGAGGATATATACCAGTTATTTGGTAGGTATGAATTTACTGGGACATGATGAGAATTATTGGTTAATAAAACAATGCAAATAATATATATACCTCCAATAAGTAGTGGTGTGATGAATTGACTTAAAATAATAATGCCATCAATATTATAAATAACTATCAGAAAGCTCATAAATAAGACAATCACTGTACTACAATAATAGGATATATTTAAGACAGAATGAAGTATATTAGCCATTCCTGAAATCATAATACTAAAAACTCCAATTAAAAAGACAAAAATTAAAAGAGAAACTATTTGAGATATTTTTTTGCCAAACAAACTTAGGAATAACTTATTTAATGTGTTAATTTCGTTGGTTCTAATATAATCTAAAATAATGAATCCAATAACTATAAATAATACTCCGGATAATATTAAGCCAGAATTGCTTTTTTCTTTATATGATGTAAAGAAAATAAATAATTCTTTGCCAGAAGAAAATCCAGCGCCAATTGTTGCAGAAATATACAAAGAAGAGATTTTAGAAATTCTATTAAAATCCTTTTTAATCATAGCATCACCTAATATATCTATTTATATAATGCTATGGTTGAAAAAAAATTATATTCACATTAAATTATATTTTGAAACAAAAGTTAAGAATTATTTATAAAATTAAACCTTACTTAAATCTATATGACAATATCCATTTGGATTTTTCTTTAGATAGTTTTGATGATACTCTTCAGCCTCAAAAAACTTATCTAAAGGTTTTATTTCTGTTACAAGGGGGCTATCATATAATTGCTCGATCTTGTTTATAGAAGAACGAATTTGAGTTAAATCTCTTTTATCAAGATAATAAATTCCTGTTCTATATTGGGTTCCTCTATCATTGCCTTGCTTATTAAGAGAAGTAGGATCAATAATACTAAAAAATTTATCTAGCAATAAATTTAAACTAAGAATAGTATCATCATATTCTATAAAAACAGCTTCAACATGATCTGTTTCACCAGTGCATACTTCTTGATAGGTTGGGTTAATAGTTGTTCCGTTTGCATAGCCAACTTTTGTTTTTACAACTCCACATATTGTATTAAAATAGGCCTGTACTCCCCAAAAACAACCACCTGCAAATACAATATTTTTCATTAGAACACCTTCTTTTAACAATTTGTTTACTTTATATTTCAATTATGCACTTTATTACTCAGGATATACTAAATTTTCTTTAGAAATACTGTTAATAACATGTAAAAATTCATTAGCTTCATATTTGGCCATATTTAAATTCATATCTAAAAAATTACCACATTCTACTGGACTTGAACCAGGGATTTTGCCATTAAAATTGACAATAAAATGATATAATTCTTTTATTAATGGAAGAATATTATGTGAAGAACAATCAACATTAATAATGAGATAAAAGCCTGTTCTACATCCCATAGGACCAAAATATATTATTGATTCTTTGTATATTTCATGATTTCTTAGAAATGTAGCTCCAAGGTGTTCAATAGTGTGGATTTCAGATGTATTCATTACTGGCTCAATGTTTGGTTGTTTCATTCTAATATCAAAGGTAGTAATTGTACAATCATTTATTTTATCTTTTCTTGAAACGTAAATACCCTTTTTTAATTTTGTATGATCTATAGTAAAACTTTCTATTTTATTCATAAAGCGCCTCCTATTAGTGAAATTATATCATTTTTTTAATAAAGGTTTAAAGGAATATTTGTTTTTTTGTCTAATATATATTATATTGTTAATAAGAATTAAAGGAGGTAGGTTATGGCTCTAGATTATGAAATTATTGGAGATGACATGCAGTTTATCAGATTTTTGCTAAAACAAGAAGAAAGTATTGTTGCAGAAGCTGGTGCTTTATTATTTATGGATAGCACAATAAAAATGGATACAATTTTTGGAGATGGATCATCAGAGAATTCGAATAGTAGTGGATTAATGGGAAAACTTATGGGTGCAGGCAAAAGAGTAATTACAGGTGAGAGTTTATTTATGACATTATTTACACAAAAGTCTAACGATGAAGGAGAATTGGCTTTTGGTGCTCCTTATCCAGGAAAGATTATACCTATTGATTTGAATAAATACAATGGTAAACTAATTTGCCAAAAGGATGCTTTTTTATGTGCTGAAAAAGGAACTGCTATTGGCATAGAATTTCAAAAGAAAATAGGAGTAGGTTTATTTGGAGGAGAAGGTTTTATAATGCAAAAGCTTGAGGGGAATGGTTTAGCTTTTTGCCATGCTGGAGGCACAATTTATGAACGTGATTTAGCTCCAGGAGAGACTCTAAAAGTTGACACTGGTTGTCTTGTTGCTTTAAGTAAAGATGTTAATTATGATATTGAGTTTGTTGGTAATGTAAAAACTGCTGTATTTGGTGGCGAGGGATTGTTCTTTGCTTCATTAACTGGACCAGGTAAGATTTGGTTGCAATCATTGCCATTTAGTAGATTGGCAGATAGATTAATGTCTTCATCTAGAAAAGGCGGAAATTCAAAAGGAGAAGGTAGTGTCTTAGATGCACTTGGAGGACTTGGGAATCTATTTGATGGAGATTAAATAGATATATTTTAATAAGAATGTACCAGAAATAAAGAATTTATAAATTTAAAAGAATTTCTGTGACAGGGGTTATGTACCTGTCATTTTAATTTGGAGTTTTTATCTTAATAAATTAATTATTTATCATTACCAATTAATAATCCTATCATTTATTAAATCGATTATACTAAAAAGTGTTAATCCTAACAGGCTTAACATTAGTATGCCAGAATACATTTCTACATAATTAATTCTAAGCATAGAATCCATAATAAAATATCCTAAACCATAGGTTGTTCCAAATGTTTCAGAAAAAAACAATACTGCAATGGAAGTGCCGAGTGCTATTCTAATAGATGAAAATAATTTTGGCAATGAAGAGGGAAGAACTAAATATTTAATAATTTGAAAATCATTACTTCCTAACGTAATAAGTGGATAAAATACGGACGGTTCTATATTTTTTACATGATCCCTGATATTTACTATTATTTGAAATAGAATAATGATTATTATCATTATTATTTTAGTTATCTCACCTAAACCTAGTAGTAGCATTAATATGGGTAAAAAAGCGATTTTGGGTATCGGATATAGAAAATAAATAATAGGTGAAAAGACCTGATCTAATTTATTAAAATATCCAAGTATAATACCTAAAGGCCAGCCAATTATTATCCCACCTATGATGCCTAAAAGTATACGTAATAAACTATAAAATAAATGAATTGTTAATTTAGTTAAAAATATATTTAAAGTATGAGATAATACAGAAATTGGTGAAGGTACCAATGATTTGTGTATTATAAGACTAAATAATTGCCAAACAAATAAGATTATGATAATTGCTCTAAGCTGTTTTACTATTTTCATCTTAACTAACTCCCGATTTCTTTTTCTATTTCATTTGAAAGCGATCTATATTTAACATCGTATTTATTTATGCCTTTTACTGTATTATCAATAATTAATAATTTATCTTTTTTTAAGATAAGAATAGTATCAGCTAAATATATAGCTTCATCAATATTGTGGGTCACTATTAATGAAATAGGTTGGTATTTTAGCCAAATATCGTAAAAAACATTTTTGGCTTTTTCTCTGTTTATTGCATCTAGTGAAGAAAAAGGTTCATCTAATAAAAGTATATGAGGTTTTAAAATTAATGCTCTTGCTAATGCTACTCTTTGTTTTTCACCACCACTCAATAAAACAGGGTTTCTATTTAATAATGGTTCTAAACCTAGTTTTGAAATAATATCATTATATATTTGTTCATTAAAAGAACAATGTTTGATTTGATATGGTAGTTTAATGTTTTTTTCTACGTTATACCATGGATATAATCCATATTCTTGAAATGCATAACCAATATTTATCTTTTTATTATCGATCACTTTTTTATCAAATAGAATATTACCTGTAGTTGCAGGTATTATTCCACCAATCACTTTTATTAAAGTAGTTTTTCCTATACCTGAAGCACCAATTATGCAACCAATACTACGTTTCTTGATAGTGAAAGAAATACTATCAAAAATTTGATTATCATCTATTTTTACTGATAAATTATTTATTGTTAACATAAAAAACCTTCCTTATATCAAGTTGTTCTATTAAATTATTTATTGTTAACATAAAAAACCTTCCTTATATCAAGTTGTTCTATTTATAAAATATTGCAGTCTGTGTACTAACTAATATTATTAATAGTAGATTTTTTAATAAGTCAAAAATATGATTTGATCCCAGTAGTAATAAATAGTGTTTATGAGCTTAAGAAGTATGTGGTTAAGCTAATAACACTAAGTCTAATGGTGTAATTAATATTCCCATCGCTTTATTAAGCTATTGTCTATTTTTAATAGATCTAAAATTCTACCTATTATACTATTTACTATATCATCTATACAATTAGGTTTAGTGTAAAAGCTAGGGCTTAAAGGCATTACTATGCCTCCAGATTGAGTAACAGAGAGCATGTTTTTTAAATGAATCATATTATAAGGTGTTTCTCTTACACATAATATTAGAGGTCTTTTTTCTTTAAGACATACATCACTAGCTCTAATAATAAGATTATCGCTTGAGCCATTTGCAATTCTTCCTAAGGTACCCATGGAGCAAGGTAGTACAATCATACCATGTGTAATAAAAGATCCACTAGATATGTTCGCAAATAAATTTTCAGGAGAATGTTCATGTATATTTCCTTTTGATTTTAATTTTTTAATCCAATCTTCATATGAAAATTCTAATTCATATGAAAAAACTTTTTTTCCATTTTCTGATGCAATTATGTGTACTTCTATATTATTTTCTATCAAAAATTCTATTAATTTAAAAGCATAAATACTTCCAGTTGCACCAGTAATACCAATTATAATTTTTTTCATTTCTACCCCCTAATATACTATGTATATCCTATGATATCAATTATTTAAATACCCAGAAGTCAAGCATAGTAAATATCAAAAATGTTAAACTAACTATTTGATTAATATGATAACTAGCCCAGTTCATAATTCCTTTGTTTTTAGGTTCAACAATTCGATGTTCCATCATAAATAATAAAGAGATAATAAATAGTCCCAAAAGATATATCCAACCAGTTTTATAAATAAAATATAGGGACAATAGAGTACTAAGTGATAATAAATGAAATATCTTAGCAATTATTAAGCTGTATTTTAGACCAAATTTTGCAGGGATTGAGAATAATCCTTCTTTTATATCAAATTCAATATCTTGAGTACCATATAGAATATCAAAACCGCTAATCCATAAAGCAACAGCGATTGATAGTAGAATTGGTACATATGAGATACTTCCAGTAACAGCAATCCAAGCACCTAAAGGTGCTCCTGCACAAGTTATTCCTAATACTATATGACATGCCCATGTAAATCTTTTTGTATAAGAATAAAGTATAAATAGTCCTAATGCAATAGGTGATAATATTAAACATAACGGATTTAGCATGTAGGCTGCTACTTCAAAAATTGCAAAAAGTATAGCAGATAAAATTATTGTTTCTTTTTTAGAAATTTTCCCTTGTGGTATTAAACGGTTAGATACTCTTTCGTTTTTCTTATCAAATTCTGCATCAATTGCTCTATTAATGGCATTTGCACCATTTCTTCCACTGATAAGGGCAATCATTATCCAAAAAAATATATACATATCTGGAATTCCTTTAGCTGCCCATATCATGGAAACCAAAGCAAAAGGTAATGAAAAAAGAGTATGAGAAAACATAACTAACTCTCCGTATTGTTTTATTTTATATATTAATCCCATAGTCATTCCACCTAAAATCTACAATTTCTTTAATTTTTTTAGTCATTTCAATATCATCAGGCCATTCTCTATTATAGCCTTCACTTTTTAGTTTTTTCGTAGCATCTATTCCCATACGATTCCCATAAAATGGAGTATTAGAGGAGTGGTCTTGTGCGTCTAAAGGACCTTGTGAAATAAGTATATCTCTTTTAGCATCAAAATTATTAAACACTTTCCACATAACTGTGGAAATATCCTGTACATCAATATTGTCATCAACTACGATTAACATCTTTGTATACATCATTTGATTTATACCCCATAGAGCGTGCATTACTTTAAATGCGTGTTTTGGAAATGTTTTTTTAATAGATACTATTGCACAATTATGAAATATACCTTCTAAAGGCATGTTCATATCAATTATTTCGGGTATTGCTTTTTTTAATAAAGGTAAAAAAATTCTTTCAGTTGCTTTACCCATGTAACAGTCTTCCATAGGTGGCTTGCCAACTATGGTAGCAGGATAAATAGGATTTTTCTTTCTAGTAATTTTTTCTACATGAAATACTGGATAATGATCACATATTGAATAATACCCAGTATGATCGCCAAAGGGACCTTCCAATTTTGTCTCATCAAGATCAACATAGCCTTCTAGTATAAATTCTGCATTTGCTGGAACATATATATCTGACGTAATACATTTTACTATTTCTATTGGAGACTTTCTTAAGAATCCAGCAAAGATCATTTCATCAATTGTTTTTGGTAATGGTGCAGTTGCAGAATAAATTAATGTGGGATCACTTCCAATTGCAACAGCTACAGGCATTTTTTTAAGACCTAGTTTTCTATATTTATCATAAATTTTTCTTCCGTCTTTATGCAAATGCCAATGCATTCCAGTTGATGTCTTATCGTATTTTTGGAGTCGATACATACCTATATTTTGTTGATTGTTTTCAGGGTCTTTTGTAATAACTATAGGTAGAGTTATAAAAGGACCACCATCTTGTGGCCAACATTTCAATATGGGCAAAGAATCTAAATCAGCATCTTCAATTATTCTTTGACATGGTGCATTATGTATTTTCTTGGGAAATATATATGGAAAAGAAGCAAATTGAGGTGTATTTTTCGTTTGACTCACGAAAGTAGAATACTGACCAACATCAAGTAAATCTAATATAGAATTTCCGATATCATCAAGAGAGTCCACACCTATTGCCATAGCCATTCTTTTATATGAACCCATACTGTTAATAAGAACTGGATACTTAGAATTTTTTACGTTTTCAAATAATAACGCTGGACCATGAGCTTTTGAAACTCTATCAGTTATTTCAGTTATTTCTAAATTTGAGTCAACTGGTATTTTAACTCTTATCAGCTCATTATTCTTTTCTAATGCTTTAATAAAACTGTGTAAATCCTTAAAAGCCATGGACTTTACCCTTTCTAAATTAATACTGTCTGTTTAAAAGTTGAGTTATTATTTCTTTTAGTATGTTTTTATTATTGGTATCTGGAAGCTTTTTTATGGCTTCAAATGCTTTGTTTGTATATTTTAAAGCTAATTTTTTTGCATCTTCTAAGCCATTGTTTTTTATTACCAAAGTATGTATTTGTTCAATTTCATGTTCTGTGTATGTGCATGTAGTTAATACTTGTTTTAAATTTCCAGTTGAGTCATTTTGCAAAGCATAAATTACTGGTAAAGTCAAATAACCTTGTTTTAAATCATTCATATTATTTTTTTTAATAATACTTTTTTTTGAATAATCTAAACAGTCATCTATAATCTGAAAAGCCATACCAACTCGGTAGCCAATTTTAGATAATAATTTCTTTACTTTAAAATCAACATCTGTTTCTTCAGCTCCAATATACAAACTCATTGAAAAAAGTGCAGCGGTTTTTCCAGTGATTATTCTTAAATAATTCATAATACTAAAGTTATACTTATATCTGAAACTATACTGTTTCAATTCACCACGACAAATATTTAATATTGCTTTTGATAATTGATTCATTGATTCTTTGCTGTAATCCTTTGTAATTAGAGAAAAACATTTAGCAAATAAGTAATCTCCTATAAAAACGGCAGTATCCTTGCCATATTTGCTTTGGATACTTTCTACTCCACGTCTTAATTTGGAATTATCGATTATATCATCATGTATTAATGTTGCAATGTGAAGCATTTCAACAATTGCTGCAATGTTTAAAATATTACTTTCAGAATATGTACCAAATTTTGATCCTAACAAAACAAAAGCAGGTCTTAACATTTTTCCGCCTGAATTAATAGTTTCTTTCGTAGTATGTAGGATATATGTCTCAGAATCTTTTAATGAATCTTCGATTATTCTATTAACGGATTGTAATTCTATTTTAAGGTCAGGATAATTATTCCAGAATTCGTTCATTTTATCACCTATCATTTTTAAAGTTGAAATTACTGTGTTGTAAATATTTTACTAAATAGTTTGATGCTAAACCTACAAATAACCCAGTAGGGATCGCAATAAGTAATAGATAAGGTAGAATTAGCAAAAGATTCATATTATTATCTAATACAAGTATTGCAACTATAAGCTGTCCAATGTTATGAGAAATAGAACCTAATATACTTACACTTATTAAACTAAGTCCTTTACGAAAAAGTTTTAGTATTAGATACATTACAACTAGGCTTAAAATACCACCTGTTAAGGAGTAAATAAGTGATGCCATAGAGCCAAACATTAATGAATTTAATAAGACTCTAGCGACAACTATCAAAAAGCTAGCGCTAAAATTCAAAGTACATAAGGCTAAAATAGTTGTTATATTAGCTAGTCCTAATTTTGCTCCTTGAATAGGCATTACAGGCAATAATGATTCAACATAGCTTAATATCATTGCTTGAGAAACTAACATAGAAATATATACTAGTTTTCTTGTTTTACTATTCATTAATGTCACCATAATAATCAATAGGAACTATTTCAACAATTAGTTGATGTGGTAAACATACTATCATTTCTCCGATTTCATCAATGGGTGAGGCGTAAACACAAATCTGATCAGGGCAATCTGCTTCATACATAGATACATAACCATCTTTGATTTCAATTTTATTATAGCCTTTATCAGTTTCAATTGTAAATTTCTCATTTGTGTCTTCATTGAGTGGAACTTCTTTTTCGATTATTCCATTTGCATAAACTATTAACTTAGTATCACTTGTTTGTGACTTTATTTGATTTATTATAAAAATACTAACAAGAGCAATAATAATTATTACTAAAATTATTATGATATCTTTTTTTTTCATAGTCTTCTCCTATATATAATTAATCATTACTTTACTTTACAATACTTTATTAAAAATATCCTTCCTCGTAAAGAAGAAGGATATTCATGGTGTATTTAACTTTCTTCAAAATGATCAAAATACAGGTAAGATTTTTTAGCAAATCGGGTTTTAGACCACCAATTTTTTAGTACTGGAATAACATAATAATCCAATCCTAACACTCTTCCGGCACCTTGAATTAACGCAATAGCACAAACTATATACCAAATCATCGTAGAATCTGCCATACCTGTCAATACTATTCCAAAGCCTATACCTACGCTTAGTATCGTTGTGATAAAAGTAAATAGTCCAGCAAGTAAAGATAGTCCGATTAAAATTTCTGTGACAACCATAATTGTTTGCACTGGAACTTCAATAGGAGCTACCCAATTATTCATTATATCTACAATGAATTTTGGAGGACTAATTAAAGATTCGCCATAACCAGATGGTTTATGATCTATAGCCCACTGAAAAATTGGATGTATTTGATGTGCAGTTTCTACAACAGCTTCAGTACCACCAGCTCCAGTTGCAGCAGTAGTGGTTTCTACTACAGTAGTAGTCGTTTCTGCAGCACCTGTAGCTGCTGAACCTCCATCAGTATTTGAAGTTACACCAGCTATAGCGTTAATTGTATTTACCACCATTGGTTTTTCAAGCCAACCTTCAGCAATTTTTGCTACACCTTCTACTAACCACATATATCCAAGCCATAAACGAAGTGGAAATTTCCATAAGTTTTTAGAGGAGCTAGATATATGACCTCCAAAAATTGATCTTTTATTCTTTATGTGTACAAATTCATGTCTAATATAATTCCAGATTTGTCTTACTCCACCTACCATAAATTGATAATAGAAATTAACAAAATGTTTTACTAATTGAGCAAACCATCCAGATGAGTTAAAGCCTGTTTCGGCAACAGCATATCTCGAACCAACTGAAACCATGAACCCATGATAATTTTGTTTATGATTATGTAGTGATTCTCCCTTGATTAAGGAAGCTACATTTAAGGCAGCAGTATGTCCTGATTGTTCTGCGGCTTCTACTATCTGTGGCATTGTACCTTGTTCATTTTCATAAGAAGCACTATCGCCAACAATAAAGATATTATTCATTACTTTATCGTCTTTAGTAGGTTGCATAAAATCATTTACTATAATCCTACCACCTCTGCTAACTTGCTTAAAACCAAGATTTGATGCCCATGAATTATTTTTAATTCCGGCAGTCCAAATAAGTGAGTATGTAGGTATTAATGTACCATCTTTTAAGGAAAAACCATCCTCTTCAATTTTGCATATTGCAGAGTTCTTAAGTAATTCGATACCAAGTTTTTTATAGCGTTTTTCGACTTTTTTTACTTGTTTCTCATTTTTTAACATGTTTAGAATTCGATCCATAGCTTCAACATTGTAAATAGTCACTTCATTAACATCAATATTATATTTTTTTGCCAAGTGATATTTAGCTTCACCTAATTCTCCAACCATTTCTACTCCTGTAAAACCACCACCACAAACTGCAAAAGTAAGAAGCTTTTTTCTTTCTTCTTCATTAGATTCTCCAGAAGCCTTTTCAAACATTTTTTCAATATGTTCCCTTAAATTAACAGCATCTTCATAAGACCATAAAGTATGGGAAAAAGTATCTGCACCTTCTATTCCAAAGAAGTTTGGCTCATTTCCTGTCCCCATAATCAAATAATCATAATCGTAAGTGCTCTTTTCTGACACTAATTGTTGATTTTTAAAATCAATATTAGTTATGTCATCAACCACCACTTTGACTTTCCTTCCAGCAAATACTTTAAACAAATCAATTTTAATTGAGTCAGGCTCAGTTCTATGACCAGCTACTTCATGCAATTCCGTCATAAGAGTGTGATAACTGTTCCTATCAATTAAAGTAATTTCAACGTGTTCATTTTTCTTAAAAGTTTTATGTAGTGTTTTAGCAGCTTTAACACCAGCATAACTACCTCCAAGTATAATTACTTTCTTAGACATTAAAATCCTCCTTGAATCAATAATATTATATTTAATCATTAACATACCCGGCATTAAAATATAATATACAATCTTATACTATATGTACTTTACGGAGTATATAACGGTAAATACCACTTATTATATTATTATATTGTTAACTATATTTCAACAAATAAAATGAAATGATATACGATTTCATTATAAGATATTTTTTTAACAAATTTTAATGTAGTAAACTTTTTAATTTATTAAAAAAAAGTAAGAAAAAATTTGGTTTAAAATAAGAAATATAACAAATTATGTAAAGGTATGTTTTTCATTTAACAATAATATAGCAAAAATTATTTCATATATAGGTAAATATATTGACTAGTGTATGAGCAGATGTTAAAATTAAAACGTAAAAATATATTATAGGGGGAAGACAATGAAAAAGTTTTTAGTTGTTTTATTAACGATAGCATTAGTTGCTACATTTGCAGTTGGATGTAATTCTTCAAGTACGAGTGATGATCCTGTAACTTATACAGATGGAGTATACTTTGCGCAGGAAGATGTATTTGCAGCAGGTTCAGGATATAAATATTTTGTTGTAGTTACTGTTGCTGATGGACAAGTTACTGACGCTTATTGGGGAGGAACAAATGTCCAACCAAATGGAAATAAAAGAACTGCGTCTGAAGAGGGTACATATGGCATGGTTGCATACGGAAGTGCAGCGGCTGATTGGTACAAACAAGCTGAAGCAGCTGAAGCTTGGTTAGTTGAAAATCAAGACCCAGCAAAATTTGAAGAGTTTTATACTGATGATGCTGGACACACAGAAGAGTTAACTACAGATGATGGTACACAAGTTTCAATTCATGTAATTGAATTCTTTGAGTTAGCTAAAGCAGCTTTAGCTGGCGAACCAGTAGCAGAAGGTACGTACACTACTCCTGATGATTATGTTGCTACTGCAGCATTACCTGTGGATGGTGACTGGGAGTACAAAGGAGAATTTGTAGTAGTTAATGGAACTGTTGTTAGTTCAAATTTGAATGCAATATTTGCAGGAGAATTAACTGATGATACTGCAAAATACTATGCTACTGACGCTGAAGGAAATGCAGATGATACTGCTCCTTTAAGCAAAAAAGAATTAGGTGAAGCATACGGTATGGATTGGGCTGGAAATGCTGAAAAAGCTGATGCTTTCGTAGTGGAAAGTCAAGGATTTGCAGTTGAATATTCTGATGATGAAGGACATACTGATAGTATAGCTGGAGTGTCAATTCATGTAAGTGAATTTGAAGAATTATTCAAAAGTGCTTTAGGTGAGTAATTGACAATTAAACTAAAATGATATAAGATATAAAAGCTTTAGGGTACCCTAAAGCTTTTATTTTTTATTGGAAAGTGGTGGCGAAGAAATGAAAAAAATCTATTACTTAATAATACTGATTATATCTATGTTGTTATTTAATAGTTGTAGTAATAACGCTGAAGAATTAGTTACAAAAAGTGATTTTTATCTTGATACTATCGTTAATATTAAAATATATGATCCGAATAAAAATAGTGAATTAATAATTGACAAGGCTTTTGAAAGAATTCAGCAATTAGAAAAAATGTTAAGTGTTCATATTGAAGGCAGTGATCTTTATAAAATACAAGAAAATGCAGGATTTAAGAGTAGTGTAGTATCTGATGAGACTTATTATGTAATTGGTAAGAGTTGTTATTACTCTAGCATTTCACAGGGGCATTTTGATATAACTGCTGGGCCATTAATAGATCTATGGAGGATAGATCCACCAGAAGGATATGTTCCTAGTGAAGATGAGTTAGAAGAAGTATTATCGAAAATTGATTATAAAAAAATCATTATGGACGAAGAAAAAAAAAGTATCAAATTATTAGAAAAGGGTATGATTGCAAACCTTGGAGCAATTGCTAAAGGTTATATTGCTGATGAAGTAAAAAAAGTTTTGGAAGAAAATGGTGTAGAACATGGCATTATTAATTTAGGTGGTAATGTACTATTAGTTGGTGATAAAAAGGAAAATACAGATTTTAAAATAGGAGTTCAAGATCCGTCTTCTAATAGAGGCGAGTATTTAGGATTAATACATGGCGATGATGTTTCCATCGTTTCATCTGGGGATTATGAAAGATATTTTACGGTGGATGGTAAAAGGTATCATCATATATTAGATCCTTTTACAGGATTTCCAGCAGATAATGAAATAAAGCAAGTCACTATAATATCGGAATTTTCTATAGATGGAGATGCGCTTTCAACTACTACTTTTTTACTTGGACTAGAAAAAGGGTTAGATTTAATTAATAGTATAAAAGGAGCAGATGCTATTTTTATTACAAAAAATAACGAAATACATGTAACTTCAGGTATTGTTGATGAATTTGAATTTGATGAAGAAAACTTTGGAGATGTGTATGAAGTAATCTATCCTGAATAACATTTACCATTATTACAAGTTATTGAATAAACATTTTTATATATGCAATAGAATAAAGGAGTAATTAAACACAATGAAACAGTGTTTAGTTACTCCTTGCTTTATTTAAAAAGCTATTTAAATAACTCACTAAGAATAGTATCAAGAGTATTGATGCATTCGTCAATATCTTCAGTAGTGATAATTAAAGGTGGTTGAAAAGCTAATACATTTCTGTCAATGCCATTTTTGCCAATTAGGATGCCTTTCTCTTTCATTTTTTCAAGTATAATGTCAGTAAGATTACTAGCAGGTGAAGATCCTTCTACTAATTCTGCTCCGTGCATTAGTCCAAATCCTCTAACATCTCTTATTATTGGAAACTTATTTTTAAGGGATATAAGTCCCTTTCTTAGATATTCTCCTTTTTGCATAGAACTTTCGCATAAAGAGTTGTTTTCAATGTAGTTTAACACAGCAAGAGATGTGGCAGCAGATACAGGATTGCCTCCTAAAGTTGATGCTGAAGGCTGTGTAAAGCTTGTAGCTATATCATCAGTGGTAGAAAATGCAGCTATGGGTTGACCATTTCCCAATGCTTTTGCCATAGTGAGAATGTCTGGACAAACATTAAAATGTTCTATAGCAAACATTTTTCCAGTTCTCGCAAAACCGCTTTGTACTTCATCTACAATTAATAAAGAGTTGTGTTTATTAAGTAGTTTTTTTAAACGTACGAAGTATTCTTTGTGAGGTGTAAGAATTCCTCCGTTTCCTTGAATAGGTTCAACTATTAGTGCTGCTATTTTATTCCTTCTATCTTCTAATATTTTTTCAATATCTTTTAAAGATTCGTACATAGCCATTTCAATATCGAAGTCATTGTTTTTTATATCTGGATAATAGCTTTTTGCTTGGAATGTTCCTGATTGAGGAGTAGGTGAAGTTCTCCACATTTTTATGCCATTTACTGACATTGTTAGGTGAGTTCGACCGTGTAGCCCGGCTTCAAGATAGATGAATTCTTCTCTCCCTGTATGTAATTTAGCCAAAAGCATAGCACCTTCGTTAGCTTCAGAACCAGACATACAAAAAAAACTTCTTTTTAAATTTCCTGGTAGTACTGTTGCTAATTTTTCTGCAAGATCAACAATAGGTTGAGTTAAGTATATTGTAGTTGTATGTTGCAAAGTTTTGATTTGATCTATAGTAGTATTTATAATTTCTTCATTACAATGTCCGAAATTCATTACTGAAACACCTGCAAAAAAATCTAAATATTTCTTATTGTTATGATCAAACAAATATTGCATTTTTCCTCTGGACAGTTGAGGTGGTTCTTTAAAAAAATGATAGCTACAAGGGATAAGGTACTCTGTTTTTTTTCTCATTATTTCACTGGGACCTATATAATTTTTATTCATCTTAATTTCCTCCTAAAAGTGCAATGACCCAAAACTAAAATCCATGTGATTTGGATTTAACTCTTTAAAAATATCTATAGAGTTAGAAGGGTACGTTAAAGCTTTTTTATAAGTTCTTATTATATTTTCATAATCTTTAATATTGTAATGACTAATTTCTAAGCGATATATTTTTACACCCAATAGAGTTAGTTCAGGGATTAAAGGTAATAAACATATGTCCTTATACAACATAAGATGATTTTTTCCTGCTGTATCTTTGTAAATAGGATGTTCATAACCTTCATTGTCAATTAATACCATAACATCATTTTCAAAATATTTGTTATCTTCGGGATACAGTGGTTTTAATTTATTTAGATTTTCATATAAATCTAATTCCATGTACATAATAGTTGGTGAACCATGTGCTATGATTTCTATATTGTCGTTATGGTTATTTTCCATAAAATTTTTCAAGTTATTGCTATTCATTTCTATTGACAAGATAGTGTTTTTTATACCAAGATCATTATAAAATTTATTACTTTGATTATTCATGACATTAAGAGTATTATCACCATATATTGGAATATTAAAGTCTTTATATCTTTCAAAAGCACCTAAATTACTAACCATGATACCATCTATAATTTCTCTAAAATGCTTATCTGATAATACGTAATCGTACTTTTCAAAAGTATCATCAAAAGTCATTTTTGGAAGAGACAATATAAGTTTACAATTATTTTTAACTTTATTTAATTTTAGTATATTATGCATAGATAATTCGTTGTTGTTTGTAAAATTTTCTGTATTAATATATATGAATTCAACATTATGCTTTATTGCAACTTTTACTTGAGCTAAAGTATCAGCTTTTACTGATAGAGATAGGGGATTATTTAATTTACATATATGATGATCTTTTAAAGTGGATTTGGTTTTAACTATAACTCTTTCATCTATTGAATGTTCAGCTATTGGCTTACTAAAAACTTTTCCATGGGAATAAAAATAACCAGTTCCCTCATATCTTCTATTAATAAAATCTAATCTAGGATTTCCAAAAGCAAATGCTGTAGAGAAGTCTCTTTTTCTATTCTCGTATAATTCTTTACTATACTTACATCTATCATAAAATATAGGATCACTAATGTATCTGTCTATAGAATCACCATATGCATTGATAATTGTTTCTAAATAATCTACATCTCTCATTCTACCTTCTATTTTAAAAGAAGATACTCCAGCATTAATGAGTTCTGGGATATTTTCATACATATACATATCCTTAACTGCCATGGGGAACTCACTATTATAGTAATTCCCTTTGTATTTAATTTTATAATCCCAACGACAAGGTTTCATACATAATCCTCTGTTACTACTATTGTTGAAGATAAGATTTGAATAATAGCATTGTGAACCGTGGGTAGAACACATATCCCCATGAATAAAGTATTCAAATTCCATTTGTGTATGGCTGTTCCAATGTTTAATGGTTTTCAAATCAATTTCTCTAGATACTACTACTCTTGAAATACCTAGAGACGTTAGTTTGTTGATCATTTCCAAATTATGAACATTCATCATCACAGAAGAATGCATATTAAGATTTAAATTGTTTTTATATATCAATTGTATTATAGAAAGGTCTTGAATTATTAATGCATCTGGTTGGAGTTGTTCCAAGTAATATAGATATTCCTCGCACTGGCTTACTTCTTTATCATTCATAAGGTTGTTTACGGTGATATATACTTTTTTATTGTTTTCATGTGCTAGTTGAATTGCGGTTTTAATTTCACTATTAGAAAAATTGAAGTTATTTCTGTGCATTCGCATATTGAATTGTTTGCCACCAAGATAAAAAGCATCACAATTTGATTGAATTAATTTCTCGAAAATAGCATAATTACCTGCCGGGGCTAATAATTCTACTTCTTTATTATTAAAGTATCTCATAATCTTCTCCTAAAAATTTTCATTGTTATTTATATAATATAGGTTTTTTAAATTGCGACAAAGTAGGTATTAGATTGTTTTAGAATTATTAAAATCTAATGTCTTAAAAAAATATGCTTTATCGACTATTAATATTTGTTTTTAATTTATATCATAAGTTAAATCTTCAAAAGTGTAAATCTCAGTGATAAGCTCTTTGTTGTATAACCAAGTCATTGCTGAAACAACATCTGCATTGGAAGGAAGTTTAGCATAAGAAAATTGGATATCATCAAGCATGCCTTTTACTTCTTCTGGAAACCTTAGTTTTTCATTTAGTTGATTACTTAAATCGGTAATACCATTTGTATTTATATAATCGACTGCATCATTATATGCAGAATAAAAATTTTCAACTATCGCTTCATTATTATTAACAAAATCTTTATTGAACAATAATACTCCAGGATAAAGATTAATCTCAATATTACTTGATATAGAGTGAGAACCATTTACTTCGGCTAGTGATGCTAAAGGCTCTGGTAGGAATGCAGCATCAATTTGATCGTTTTTTAACATTTCCAATCTATTTGGAATCTTCGGTATATTTACTTTCTCTACGCTAGTTAAATTGTATATATCTATAGTTGAATCAGTAAGGAACTCCATTAATGTATTTGTTGATAAACCTATCTTAGTATTATCTAATTCTACAGTGCTACCTATTCCGGAATTAGGTGAGGACAATAGTCTGTATTGGCACTCAGTCTGAGAAGTAACTACAAAAGTATCTTGCGACTCTTTAAAGAGCCCTACAGATACTAAATCAGTAGATACGCAGTTTAATTCATTAGCTTGAAGAGCAGAGTCTCTATCTAATGCGCTTAAAAAAATATCGATAGTTATTTGTATATCATAATTATCAAAATAACCTAATTCTTGTGCTACAATCAGAGGAATTGCTGCTGTATCACTCATTAATCCTATTTTAATTTCATTTTGAGTTTCATCCTTTGTACATGCTGTTGTTAATACTATTAATACAAAAAAAATAATTATTAATATTGTCAAAATACTTTTTCTTGATTTCATTTTAAAAACTCCTTTATGTCTTTTAATTAAATGAAAAAGCCTCAAATAATAGAATTTAATTAAATGCTATAAAATGTTGAGGCTATAATTCTATAATTTTTATTTTGGAATTAAACAATCATATTAATTCCAACTATTATATTATTATAAAACATTTAAAATGTCTATAATTGAAATAAGTTAGTATAATATTGCATTAAATAATCAAAAAGAATAATTTATATAAGATTATATTAAAGTATTATAGAAACTTTTTTTCATTATTAGTATAATATTAATTAATATACATAAGAAGGTGAGATAAAATGAATAAAATAATAGGAATAATTGGTTGTGGCAATATGTCTCAAGCGATGATTAGAGGAATAGTAGAATCAAAAGTTGTTTTAGATAAGAATATATATGTGTCAGATACAAATAAAGAAGTCTTAACAAAAATTCAAGAGTTATACGGAATTAATGTAAGTACGGACAATAAAAAAATTGCTCAAGAATCGGATATATTAATTTTTGCAGTAAAACCTAATATTTTAGAAAAGATAATCTTAGAAATCAAAGATTATTTAAAAAAAGATGTTGTTATTGTAAGTATAGCTGCTGGAAAGAGTATACAATGCATACAATCTATTCTAAAAGAAGATACAAAAATAATTAGAACTATGCCAAACTCTGGAGTTCAAGTTGGAGAAGGTATGACGATTATATGTAATAATGATATGGTGAATGATGATGATTTAACTAATGTAGTAGGATTATTTAATAGTTTTGGTAAGACTGATTTTTTAGAAGAAAAGTATTTTGATGCAGTTACTGCTATTAGTGGATCATCACCTGCTTGTATTTATATACTTTTAGAAGCACTAGCAGATGCTGCTGTAAGAGCGGGGATACCTAGACAAAAAGCTTATAAGATGGTTGCTCAAACTGTATTAGGTTCTGCTAAAACATTGCTGGAAACAAGCAAACATCCTGGAGAATTAAAGGATATGGTATGCTCACCTGGTGGAACTTCAATAGAAGCAGTATACAAGTTAGAAAAAGGCGCTTTTAGAGCAAGCGTATTTGATGCTATGGAGGCGGCAGAAAAAAAATCTAAATCATTATAGGAAATTATTACACTGATATTAAACAAAATGTCTAGTGAAATGAGATGTTAATTTTGATATTAACCGAAAAGTATAAAATAGACGTTATAAATAATTGTATTATAATTTTTTAAATGAAAATTGGAGGAATTAATAAAATGAGTAAATTTAATATGGCTGCAGAGCACGCTATTAGACCTGTTTCTGATGATGTTATATTTGGAGCAAGTATAGAGGCACATAAAGCTATTGCTAGAGACGGCTTTAATAATGTAATAAACTCTACCATAGGTGCATTACTTGATGATGATGGTAAGTTAGTAACATTTAATAGTGTATTTAATACATTAAGGGATTTAAAGGATGAAAATATTTCAGCCTATGCACCCTTAAGTGGTATGCCAGAGTACTTAAGTACTTCAATAAAGGCTACATTTGGAAAGTATCAACCCGAAGGATTTGTTGATGCCATTGCTACCCCAGGTGGTTCAGGAGCAATAAGACATGCAATTTGGAATTATACAAACTATGGTGATGAAATATTGACTTCAGATTGGTTTTGGGATCCTTACAATACTATAGCAAGTGAGCATGGACGAAAAATTTCTACGTATCAATTATTTGATGAAGAAAATAATTTTAATATTGATTCATTTGAAAGTAGAATAGATCAATTACTTAATAAGCAAGATAGATTATTAATAATAATCAATTCGCCAGCGCATAATCCAACAGGTTTTAGTTTAAGTTATGAAGAATGGGATAAAGTAATTGATATATTAAAAGAAAAATCAAATAATACCAATAACAAAATTATTTTATTTGTTGACGTGGCATATATAGATTTTTGTGATGAAAGTGCTAGAAAATTTTTTGGACTATTAGGGTCACTACCTATTAACATTCTAAGCTTAGTAGCTTTTAGTATGTCAAAAGGTTATACTTTTTATGGACTTAGAAGTGGTTCTATTATTGGGGTATCTTCCAGTGAAGAAGTTATTAAAGAGTTTAAAAACGTATGTTCTCATTCCAATAGAGGTGTTTGGTCAAATGGCACGAGAAGTGCTATGGAAGTGTTAGTCAATATATTTAAGGATGAAGAAATATTAAAAGTTGTAGTAAATGAGAGAAATAAATATAAAAATATATTGAAAAATAGAGCACAGACATTTATAACAAATTCCAATGAAGTAGAACTCAATATTTGTCCTTATAAAGATGGATTTTTTATATCTATTCCTACAGATAATCCAGTGGCATTATCAAATGAATTAAACAAAAGGAATGTTTTTTTAGTTCCATTAGCAAAAGGATTACGTTTTGCTGTATGTTCAGTTTCAGAAGAAAAATGTGAGATAACTCCAAAATTAATAAAAGAAGCAATGGCTAATATTTAAATTTATAAAATATAAAGGTTTGATTATTTAAATGAAAAAGAAAATAATTGTACTTCTTTTCTATATACTGATAATTGTTTTTAATAGTAATGTTTGTGCTGATACAATTCTATATGATGAATATCAAACAGATTTAGGATTGACAATAAAAAGCTATGCAAAAAATTGGACCGGTCATAAATTAACAGAAGTATATGAAGAACTAAAAAAAAATACTTATGGTGAAGAAATAAAACATTTAAAAGAAATAAATCTTTATGAAGATAATCCAACTGGAGGTAAAGAAGAAGGAGTATATAATGCATCCTATAAGATAATAAATTTTTTTGGGAATGAAAAAATTGTGCTAAGTGATAATAATTCAATTGATTTGTATAATTTATCAGATAAAAACAATGTTGAAGAATTAGCTAAAACTCTTTCCCATGAATATGGACATCACTTTACATTGTTCTATTTAATTGAATATGAGAATAAAACATTTGATCAGTGGAAAGATACAATGCTTTACAAATATAGAAACTTAGAAAGTTATGAAAAAGTTACAAATGATTATGAAAATGGTCATCAATGGAGTATAATTGAAATATGTGCAGAGGATTATGTACAATTGTATGGTTCGTTAACTGCAAAGAAAGTGTATTTTTTTGAAGATATAAAACAGAGGTATTATTCTAATGCTTTAAATGATGATACTAGTTATAGTTATTCGATTTTTAATATTAATCCTCAAGAAAATACAAATATTCCTTTAGCTCTTCAAGTGGAAGGCTTAAAAGAGTATTGGGAGAAAGCATCAGGAATTATTAGTGATACACAAACATATACGCAGCCGCAATTAGCATTAGTTGATATTTCAAACCTAGGGCATGATAAACAGCAATATACATTGCAATGGGGTAAGAGTATTAATAGTGAAGGCGAAGAAGCAGAGTTTTATACGCTAATTTCATTAAATATTAAAGAGGATAGAATAATTCCAATTAAAACTGTAGTAAAAGGAGATCCTCTTGAAGCTACTATTGGAAGTATTAGAATAAATTCTGATAGTAAAATTATGTTTTATACTGATAGTTTTGTTAATAATGATAATAGTTTTGTGATATATTCTATAGATAAAAATGGTAGTGTAATTGCTTCCAATATATTGGATATAGATTTTGATAATCCTGCATTGACAAATTTAGAAGATAAGTCATATTTTGAAATTCAAGAAAAAGATAAAGATATTAATATAGAAACACAGAATATAAAAATTAATGAGGGAAATGAATTTATTGATGAAATTTTAGATTATATATTTATATTTATAGAAAAAATATTTGGAGATTAATGATTAATGGTAAATATATTTTTGGAGGAAAAATATGAATGTAAAAATTAAAGATGTAGCCAAAGAAGCCAATGTTTCGGTTGCCACGGTTTCAAGAGTTTTAAATAATATTCCAATTGTAAATGAAGAAACTAAACAAAGAGTATTAGACGCTATAAAAAGAACAGGATATAAGCCTAATGCTATTGCAAGAAGTTTAAAAATACAAAGGACTAATACATTTGGAATTATGATACCTGATATTTCAAGTGCTTATTATACTGAAGTGGTTAGAGGGGTAGAAGATGTATGTAATATATATGATTATAATATTATATTATGTAATACTGACTCCGATCCAATTAAAGAAGAAACGTATTTTAATGTATTTTATGAGAAGCAATGTGATGGAATATTATATATAGGAAAAAAAATAGACAATAAACTATTTGATGAAAAAGTATTAAATAGTAGAGTTCCAGTAGTACTTGGAGCAGTTAGTGATGATCAAGAAAGATTAATAAGTATAACAATAAACAATGAAGAGGCGGCATATGATTTAACAAATTACCTAATTGATAATGGACATAGTAAAATAGCTTTTATAACTGATGAAGACGAATCTTCATATGTTGCTAAGGAAAGAAAAAAAGGATATGTAAAGGCTCTAAATAAAAAAGGTATAGAACTAAACCAAGATTATGAATTGAAAGGTAAATATACAATCAAAGGTGGTTACGATTTAGCAAACGAATTGCTAAAAATAGAAGAAAAGCCTACTGCTATTATAGCATTAAATGATGAAATGGCATTGGGAGCTATTAGAAGTATAGAAGACCAAGGATATAAAGTTCCCGAGGACATAAGCGTCGCTGGGTTTAATAACTTTAAGATATCAGAATGGACAAAACCGAGTTTAACTACTATAGCACAACCTATGTATGATATTGGCGCAATTTGTGCTAGGATGTTAATAAAAACAATTAATAATTTTATTACTGAGAAAAAGAATATACGCATACCATATGAATTGATAATTAGAGATTCAGTAAAGACAATTTCCAAAGGATAATATCTTGTGCTGAATTGGTAAAAACCTTTTAAAAGTATTTGAAATTTTCATGGCAATTGATAGAAAGAAATGATATTTATAAGAATTTGGTTACAGATTTTTGAGATATAATAAATAGTATTTTTCACTTATCTAGAATTGATATATGTTTTATATATCACATATGGTATTAACAA
>JBMNCR010000087.1:0-10825 GCA_049366695.1 Eubacteriaceae bacterium | reverse complement strand
CCTCCTTCTCCGCCAGTTAATAAAATTATTCCATGACAATGGAATTATTTTTTTGCTTATAATTAGGAGGGATTTGACCCCTAAGAGGGCTTGTGACGTTAAGAAAATATGCCTTTTAAGGCATGTTTTTAGTCACAAGGGACGAATCCTTTACGGTGAGTCCGCAGACACCACAGTGGATGCTCCTCCTTCTCAGCCAGTTAATAACAATTGCATGATAATGTAATTATTAATACTGATTAACTTTTATAGATATTTGGTCTTTTATCCCCTCTTCAACAACTAACCAAATACTAATTTCACCAGTTTTCCAATCACTTAAACCTATAGTTATTGTTTCATTATTAGGAATATGCTCTTTTTGAATTTTGCTCCTTGTTATATCCCCTTGAGTTATTTTTACCCAGACTTCCCCACTTTCAATTTCATTAGTTACTTCAATAGTATCATTTGGATTAATATTAAAAACAATACTCTCAGTGCTATTCATATAATCAAATTTTATTGTGTTACATAGAAAGTTATATTCTGTCTTATACCCATTAACAGAACCATGAGATCCATGATCTTCATCACCTTCAATAACAGTATACTCTGCCCCTATTCGTTCTTGGTCAATTTGAGAATTGAAACAAGCTGTCAAAAATAAAATTAGTAATAATTCTAGTAATACCAAATAGTTTTCTTTATTCATAGATATATCTCTTATAATTCAATTCCTGCATAATAATACAAATATTATATATGTATTTTTGCTAATAAACACCATTAGAACGGTAAACCTTTTTATAAAAAATGTAACAAACTTATTAATATGACTTTCTATTTTAAACATTCATGATTTAGTATTGTCGTAAAGAGATGTAGAACATGGTTTTTTCTTTATTTATAAAATTCAAACTTTATGTTTTTCTTATAGATTTATTAAATTTATAATACTCTACTAATACTTTTTTACTCTACATGATAACTCTTTTTATAGTATATTTCTCTTCATAGTAGTAATAATAGTCTTATTATAATCTTACTTTTTACTATTTACATAAAAACTATATCTTCGTTTTCAGCTTATATACACAACCTAAAAATACAAGTATATTAAGAACTAAAACTAAATAATCAATTAACCCCATCTGGTCTGTAACTGTAAGAATTATGTTTAAAATAATAAAAACCATTGTAGCTACTTTAATCATTAGATTTTTTTCAAAGATTATAGCTAAAAGAATAAAACATATTCCATTCATAATCATCATATAAGATATAATTGGAAACATGACAGTTTCATTTGTTAGGCTAATAATACTTAATATAATCCATAACAAACCCTGAAATATCATAGATAACGTAAATATACTCTCAATTTTTTTTTTCATAATTAAAACCTTCTAACGAACTTCTCTTATACAAAATATATAATCATTTAACAAGAATAGATTCACAATATAAATTATTACTCTTTTGACTTTCTAAATTTTATATAATATAGAATATAATAATTTTTTTATTTATTTCTTGCAATTACTACAGAAGAAAAAATACTTAGTTGCAGAAAAAAGATTATCATTATCAAAAAAAATACATGGAATTCGTACATATTAGTTAATTCTACAATACATATGAATATATACAAAGGAATAGTAATAACAAAGTTTAAAAGAGTTCCTAATGCAGTATCATTGATTTGTTTTTCATCAAACCATTGGCGAAAAGGCCTCCCTTTTAATTTTAAAATCCAATACACTATAAAAAGTATTAGCGGAAAAAGAGCTAACCCGGCTAATACAACCATAAACTGCGTAATGTACCGATCTGGCGTCATAATTCCAGTTGCTGAAAATATAACTCCACAAAGCCCTAATACTCCCGATATAACCCCTATATGGTGTAATGACAAAAATAGCACACCATCTCTGTTACCACTATGCTTAAATAATTTACTATTATGAGCAGGATTTTTTAGCAAATGTATAAATCCAAAAATAACTACAACCATTTGAAATAATGTGAATCCATATAGAATAATCCACTGAGATGTAACGTCCCAAAATAAATATTCTTTTCCAATATCGGATAATAACGTTAAATCTGAAAAAAGCGTAATCCCCGATAAAATTATTAATACAAAGTATATAGAATCCTTAAATTTTCCTGTTAATGTCTTTAAAGCATTCGACATTAAACATATATGATATAAGCCTACAACAAATAAAGCAGGGACTGTTAAATTTCCTATAGTTTTCATTCTAGCAGTAAGCTCTATCAATTCCACAGTTAGTCTTGATTGTAAAAATTGATATGCTAACAAACAATACATTAACATAGTAATTGTAATAATTCCAAATAGATTGAGATATACTTTTTTATTTCTCATAAATATCTACCTCCATATTATCATTGTCCGTCAAAATAAAAATATCTTCTACGGATTTTCCAAATACCTTAGATATTTTAATAGCCAATACTGTAGACGGAACATATTTACCTTTTTCAATAGAATATATCGTCATTCTTGAAACACCAATTAAATCTGCAAGTTCTTGTTGTGACATTTCATTCTTTTGAAACCTCAATTGACGTATGTTATTTTTTAATTTCATATATTTTACCTTTTAACTTTTCTACTATTTTATTTTCTTAATTTAATTGTAAAGTATACTTTATACTTTGTCAAGCATACTTTATATCAATATAACCATATATCTTAATAAACATATTAAAACTTTTTATAATTTGAATCCATACCTTATATTTGCTCATATACGCATTATTTAATGCGTATCTCTAAAAAATACTAATTACTTTAACAATAAACCCTATTTTCTCCCTAAAAGATCATATTTCATTTCTTAGTTTTTAATATAAATACACTTGAATAATATCTCAGATTTTTATTAATTATTGTGCTAAATATTTTATCAATTCTTATTTTATAATCGAAATTCACCCAAAGGGGTGATTTATATATTTCTTAATTTATAATAATATTGTATTAGAAATATATTTAAGGAGGATTTAAAATGGAAGATACAAGTATCCAAAGTAATAATTCTATAGAAACAACAGACAGTAACTCTTCTGATAATGGCGTAAGATTAGTATTGCTTGGCAGTAGAAAAACAGGATTATTCAAAATGCTTTTTTGTGTTTGTTTATTTACTGAAAAAGAAATTGTTTTTGCACATTTTAGTTCAAAAAAACAAAAAGAAATAATTAAAGAAGAACAGGCAAGAATCAAAGCAGAAGGCAAAGGTTTTTTTAAGGGTACACTTGAATTAATGAAAGCTACAAATAAATATGCACAAAGGTATTATACTATTCCACTTAATGAAGTATTACAAGAAGACCCAAATAATTTCACTGTAACAACAAATAATGTTGAAAAAATAATATTTCAAAAACCTAATTTTGTAGATTATGATGATTCTTCATCTAAAAATCCCGGAAAATTAACAATAAAAGTAAGTGGTCAAAAATATAAAATTACTCATGATTATTCTGATAATAATAAATCTATTAAAAATACTTTGCTAGGGTTATTTGGAAATAAATTTAAATATCGATAAAGGACTTATATTTATTATAGAGATTTTCATTTTATATGATTTAAAATAATTCACGGAACGTTAAATATCATAGGATTCAAACCTTTGTTTCATCATTAAAAATTTTAAAAAAGTAAAATTGTTTTCATAATTTATAAACATAAAATGATTGAAAACAATTAACTTTTTTATTTCATTAATAATGTTAAATCCTAAATAAAAAAGAAAAGGTTTTTTCTTTTATTTATCATTTTTTTCAGAAAGGATATTAAAATGAAATTAAAAAATTATGAAAGAAATAATTTTCTTTTATCCATTGTACTCCTATTAGTAAGTTTTATTTTTGCTAATATAAGTTTTCTTATGCCAGAGATTAATAATGATCTTAAATGGTCTTTAACTTTATTAGGAATTTTTATGACTATCACTACTATTGTTACTTCTTTTATATTTTATAATAGATTTAAAAGATTAACTAAACTAATAACTAATTATGATTCTTTAGATGTATTGAGTTACGAAGATGAATTTTATGTAAATTATGCTAAATGGATATATATAAACTCTCTTAAAGAAAATAAACAAAAATTCTTTATTATACTAGTAATGCTTCTACTTGCTTTTTTTATACTATGTATTTTAATAGAACTAGAAGATATTATCTATTTGCTTCTAATTTTTATTGTTTTTCTTACTTTATTATTTTTCTTTTCAAAGTTGATGCCATATATTTATTATAAAAGATCTTTAAAAAGGGTTAGAGTAGCGATAATTACAAAAAATTGTGCGTATTTTATGGGGAATTTTCACGTATGGAAAAAAGCTTCCTTCAAAAGAAAAATATTACGTGTAAATAACAAAGAAATGAATATACTTACCATCACTTATATTTACTGGGATAGATTTGGTAAGAATAGTTATGAATTATTGATTCCAATACCTAAAGGTAAAGATATTAATGTAAGAAAAATTCCCAATCTTAACTATTAATTTATCTTATATCCTACTACTTTACATTTACTATAGATTTTATCCTGATCTCCAATATATTCAAAATATCCTTCCCATTTATTATTATCAATAATTTCTCCTTTAATAATCAAATAAGCAATTTTTAAATCAATTTTAATATTAAATTGCTGATCATTATATTGCGATTCTATAGTTGGATACTCTTCTTCTAGAATTAGTGCATCTTTTACATGACTAAATGAATAATTACTTGGTTGTTTATACAAATTTAATAAAGGCATTCCAATATCATCGTATTCATAATGCACTATATCTAAATATTGAATATTCCATTTGCCTAATAAATATAAGTCAGAACTTACTATTCTTTCATCCATTTTTTTTATTTCTTCAACTCTATTTTCCTTACTTATTTCTTTTTCTTTGTTTATACATCCCTTAAAAGTTATAGCAAATATAGTAAATATAATTAAAACGACAATAAAAATTACTCTTTTCATTAATCAAACTCCTCAACTATCTTTTACTTATATATAATTTATATTAATTATTAGATTTATATATACTTGGAATTTATACTTATTTAGACTAAATATGTATAAATATTAACAAATATAAAAGCTATATAAATAGGCAATCCCATTAATATAACTTTTTGTATAATTCAATATAAGTAATAGTAATTGACACTATATTTTTGTCAGTCCACCCATAAAAGGCGTTAGTATTTCTGGAATAACAACACTACCGTCTTCCTGTTGAAAATTTTCTAGTATTGCAGCAAATGTTCGTCCTACTGCAAGACCTGACCCATTTAAAGTATGCACAAATCTATTTTTCTTTGTTACTTTATCTCTAAATCTAATATTAGATCTTCTAGCTTGATAATCTTCAAAATTAGAACATGAACTTATTTCTACATATCTACCATAGCTAGGCATCCATACTTCAATATCATAAGTTTTTGCAGATGTAAATGTTAAATCTCCAGTACAAAGCTCTATTACCCTATATGGAATATTTAGTATTTGTAATATCCTCTCAGCATCAGATGTTAACATTTCCAATTCATCGTAAGATGTATCAGGATGTACAAATTTTACTAATTCTACTTTGTCAAACTGATGATTCCTTATTAATCCCCTGGTATCTCTTCCTGCTGATCCTGCTTCTTTTCGAAAACATGGTGTATATGCAGTAAAATATTTTGGCATTTCTTCTTCAGATAATATTTCATCTCTAAAATAATTGGTTACTGGTACTTCAGCAGTAGGTACTAAAAATAAATCTTTGTCAGATAATTTAAATGCATCTTCTTCAAATTTTGGTAATTGCCCTGTACCTATCATACTATCTCTATTTACCATAAATGGAGGAGATAGCTCTGTGTACTTATCAGAATGAGTTGATAACATAAAGTTAATAATCGCTCTTTCTAATCTTGCTCCGTTACCTTTAAATATGCTAAATCTCGCTCCAGTTATTTTAGCAGCTCTTTCAAAATCAAGAATATCTAATTTTGTTCCAATATCCCAATGTGGTACTATATCAAAATCAAATTCTTTTGGTGTTCCCCACTTTCTAATCACTTTATTATCATTTTCATCTTTTCCAATTGTTACATTTTGATTTGGTATGTTTGGTATACTAAGCAATTTCATCTTAATATTTTCATCTATTTCTCTTAGTTTATCATCTTGCTTTTTTATTTCTTCTGACAATTTTTTCATATCAACAAGTAATTCTTTGCAGTCTATTCCTTGTTTTTTGAGTTTTGGTATTTCTTTTGATACTTGATTTTGATTTGCTTTCATCCCTTCAACTTCTATTAGTATACTTCTTCTATCCTCATCTAATTTTAGAATAGGAGATATATCGAACTTCCCTTTTCTTGCCAATAGTTCATTTATTTCTTCAGGATTTTCTCTTATTCTTCTTATGTCTAGCATTTAATCAACTCCCAAGTTTTATTAATGAAAAAAGTCCTTAATTATGCTTAAGGACTGGTAATATTCCCTTATTATGCATTTATTCTTATCTGCTAATTATAAAAATAAGACCTCTGTAAAAAAAAATTAATAATCATTCATGTAAAAATCCTTATAAAAATGTGAATTTATTTTATCTTATTTTTGAAATAATTATAAATCAATTATTTCTTTTTTTCAAGTATTTGAATGATTTAAAAACAATTTACCTTATTATAGTAATTATATAGTAATATTTTTACTATATTCGTATATTTTAGAATATAGAGTTAATACTCTAAATATATTTATTATAAGAGGAGTGTTCTAATGGATAAACTTGAAATATATAATCATATATTAAACATAAAAGAGACTGAATACAAAAACACCTTAGTCATCGCAAGCATTATAGAAATATTAATTGATAAAGGAATCATTAATAAATTTGATATATCAATAAAAGCAAAGGAATTAGATAAAAGTCTTGATAATTATATTTAATCTTGCTATACATAATTACTCTTACTAATAATAATAAAAATTGGAGGATAAATCCTCCAATTTTTATTAATTTATTGTATTCAGTTTGTTTAATACCTGTTCAAGATTATCAATATATTCACCATATTTTGACCAATCTCCATTTTTTTGAGCCTCTTGAGCCTTTTCAAATAATTCGTTTGCTTTTATTATTAGTGAACTAATATCATCGTCAATTCCAGTATTATAATCTGAAGGTTCTTCTGTATCTTCTTCAGCTACACCAATTAATTTCTCTAGAGCACCCTTTAGATTTTCATCCATTATTATCTTATTATTATATGAAACAATTACTTTTTTTACTTCTGGCATGTTGCTTTCACCACTACTTGCTCCTATATAAATAGGCTCAACATATAGTATAGAATCATTTATAGGTATTGTAAGCATATTACCCCTAATAATCTCTGAACCCTGCTGTCCTAATAAGGTTAACTGCGGAGATATTTCAGTATCTTGATCTATTCTTTGCTCTATCTGCATAGGTCCATATGCTAAATTTTGTTTTGGAAATCTATATACTAATAATTTCCCATATTGATCAGCATCATTCATCGCTGCCATCCATGCTACCAAGTTATCTTTTTGCCTTGGAGTATATGGAACCATTAAAACAAACTCTTCATCATCTCTCTCTGGTTGTTTCATAATTAAATATGCTGATTCTACTTCTTCAACTTCTTTTCCTTGACCATACATTTGCGTAGCTATTTCCCACTGATCTTCTTTGTTATAAAAAACCCTAGGATTATTCATATGATAAGTTCTATATATGTTAGCTTGTATATCAAACATTTTTTGTGAATATCTTACATGTGATTTTATTTCTTCAGGCATTTCATCAATTGATTTTAATAATTCTGGATAAATATTACTATATACATTAGCAATTGGATCTTCATTATCAATTTGATAAAAATTCACATCCCCATTGTATGCATCTACAACTACTTTTACTGAATTCCTTAAATAATTAAAAGAATTCTCATCATTATATGGCTGAGAGTATGGATATCTATTGCTTAATGTAAATGCATCCATAATCCAATATAGTTTACCATCAGCTACAACAATGTAAGGATCTTCATCATATGCAAGAAATGGTGCAATTGCATTAACTCTTTCTGTTATATCTCTTTTTATCAACATTTTACTCTCTGAAGTTATATCAGAAGATAGAAATATTTTAAAATTACCATGGTACAAAGAAAATGCTAATCTATTAATAAAGTTCATTTTTATACCAGCATTACCTTCATAATAATTCTCTACATTGTCACTTCCTTCAGGATAATCAAATTCTTGAGTTACACAATTTGTTATTGCATAAGTATCTGTCATCTCACCAAAATATATTCTAGGCTCTGTAACCTCAAGTTCATCTATACTTGTTTGAGGTGGTATATCTTTTACTGCAAGTGCTGGTTGCCCAGCCTCATTCACTTGATTAACTGGCGAAACGGCTATCCCAAATCCATGTGTATACTTCAAATGCTGATTAATCCATGTCTTAGCGTTTTCTTCTAACTTATTATTATTCATCTCTCTCGCAGAGATAAACACTTGCGTATACTCACCATCTATATTATATCTATCTATGTCAATATCATTAAACTCATAATATATTCTAAATCCCTGTATAGAATTATACATATCCAAAGTAGGTCTATAATCATTGATAGGTATGTTCTTAATCGTTATTTCATTTTCTTCCAAGTCTTCCAATGTTATCTCATCATCGGCAGGAAATTCTTTTTCTTCAACTTCTTCAATTCCATAAGCAGCTTGAGTATATTTAATATTCCTTACCAAATAGGGTTCTTCCTTCTGTAATTGATTAGGTGCTACTAAAAAGCTTTCTACACCGTAAGAAACTAGCCCTCCAACAAAAGATACAATTATCATAACGACAGGTAGTATTGCTATAGCTTTCAATTTTCTTCTTAATCCAAAGAAAATTGAAAACACACCCAATCCCAAAGACAAGAAAATCAATATTCTATACAACCATAGTGTTATATTCTCATCAGTGTAACTAGCACCGTACGCAATACCCGTAGTTGAATATAACAATCCAAATGTTTTAATATAATAATTAAATGATAATAAAATAAAAAATATTCCTAAAAAAATTCCTATCTGTTTAGATGCTAACTGCCCGAAAGACTTCAATAAATTCATTAAATCTATTCTTCCATTTTCTGGACTTTGAATAACCCTACTATTACTATTTAAATATATTAGTGCAGAATATATAACTGTACTAAAAAGTAAAATAAAAAACACACTTGATAAAGATACATACAATTGTTCAAGTAAAGGCAATTTGAAAACAAAAAATGAAATATCTTTATTAAATATAGGATCAGTTAAATTAAATTCTGTAGAATTAACATACTCTAATATTTTATACCATAAAGAGTTCGTAGTTATAAGCGTAATAAATAAAGATAACGCTGTACTTATTATAATTAGTATTCTATTTTTATATTTATAATTTTGAATAGCTACTTTCTTGTTAATGACTTTATTTAGTAATTTGAAATAAAAGAACAAAATTATAAATAAAATAAAGAAACACGGAACTCCTATTTGCAGTTTTGTAACTAGTTCTTTTAAAAACACTTGAGTATAACCTACTTCATCGAACCACATAAAATTAATATAGAATTGATTTAATACACTAAATAACATTACTATAACACTTATTACTGCAATAATAATATATGTCATTTTTTTAAATGATTTTCTATTACTCATTTTTACCTCCCTTATTCTTCTAATATCAGTTTCTTGCTTTTTAATCTATTTAATATTTTATCATATATAAACTCATTAGGAACTTCTATCGTATGCAAATGTATTCCTGAAGTAATTTTAGATAATGGTAGTGCTTCCTTTTCTCTAAAATCTTTTAAAAACTCTTTTATATCATACATAGATCCTAACATAAGGTTTCCAGTAATTTCTCCATAAATTGGATGTTCTACAATTATATCAATTACTTTTCCACCTAATTCAATTATTATCTTTAATTCTTCATCTATTCTATCTAGATTATGTTTAACTGCTATTGTTTTTATCAAATTTTTATTTTGGTAATTAGGATACATATACCCTTGAGACGTTGAAATAATATTTTCTCCCTCTGCTCTTAGAATTGCAATATCCTGTACGATTATTTGTCTACTGACTTGAAACTTATCTGCTAATTTATTCCCTGAAATAGGAGACTTAAAATTCTTTACTGTTTTTACTATTTCTTTTCGCCTTTCAATATTCCCCATCATTTTCACCACTATGTGAGCAATTCTTTTTTACTACTATTATGGCATTTAAAACTTCTCTTAATATATCCACACGAATTTGATTTTCTAAAGAATTTATTTTTGTATATGTTTCGCCTTTTTCAGTTACAGTATATTTTGGAGGTAATTGATTTAACGCAAGTGCCTTTATATCATTTTTGCACCTTTCACATTTGCAAATATCATCCATATTCTTTAATAATTTATCTATACTTTCATCAACTAAGTTTTCAGTAAAATTCTTCAAATGTACTTTCTCTTCATTAGTATTCATACATATAACATCTCCTAATTCTAAATAATTACAATTCTACATTATAAATTAACATTATATCATATTAATTGAGTATAATATTCTATTACTATTCTAACAGATTATTAATTAATTATCTATTTTAGTTATAATATATCTAATTTCTTATTACTCATAATAATTACTAATTAATTAACAAATAAGAAAAGATTACTTCTACAGTTATATTATAACCTA
>JBMNCR010000086.1:0-1209 GCA_049366695.1 Eubacteriaceae bacterium | reverse complement strand
GGAAGAATGATTTCAAATTCGACCAAGAAAATTGATCTAAACGCAATACAGTATACTAACTCTTAATCTTAAAGTTATACGTAATATATACTAACATTTAATTCATGCAGGTACTTTCAATGCCTGGACATAAAATTGTAATAAAATATCAGGATGGGACCATAATCAAGGGTTGGCTTAATAACTTTAACCCTAATAGAGAAATATTTTTTATTAATCCCTTAAAGGAATATTCTGATAAATTAAAACTCGACATTAAACTGCAAGACCTGAAGGCAATATTCTTTGTAAAAGATTTTGTTGGTGATAAAGATTATCAAAAGGTCAGGACTTTTGAGAATTACAATGACATCACTCCCACACAGCGCCGCATTATTGTGCATTTAAAAGGTAATGAAGTACTCTATGGAACCAGTTACAGTTACAACCCTACCAAAGTAGGATTTTTTGTTTATCCAATTGATCCTATGGATAACAACATCCGAATTTTCGTTATTAGCTCTGCAGTTGAAAAAGTCGAATTCCCGAATTCTCCGAGTGAAGGTTATCATTTTTAAATTAGATACTTCTCCCCAAACATAATGCGGGAATAATAATGATATGGTATAATTAAATATATAAATAGATCAATATTTACAAATGCGGAGGGTTAATAATGAAAATTAAAGAAATCGTATTTATAGTGGAAAAAGACCCCGAACAAGGATATACAGCAAAGGCTTTAGAATATTCGATTTTTTCTGAAGGCAATACTTTACCAGAATTAAAAGAAAATATCAAAGATGCATTAAAATGCCATTTTGATAAAGACGATTTACCTCTTTATGTCCGCTTACATATTATAACGGAGGAAAATTTTGCATGTGCCTAAAATTCCAAGAGATATAACCGGAAAAGAATTAATCAAAATATTAGATAAATTGGGCTATAAAGAGGTTAGAAGGACATCCAGCCACATCAGGTTATCTGCAAATATTTCTAATAAATCAATTCATCATATTACAATTCCCGATCATAATCCTATAAAGATTGGAACATTGAATAATATCTTAAGTGATATAGCGGACAATTTTAAAATTGAAAAAAAAACGTTAATAGAAAAATTATTCCATTAATAAAAAATTTATATAATAAAATTCACAATATATGCTTTATTCCCAAAAAACTTAACTCCTGCTCCTATTTGCATAACCCTCTATTTTTAAACTG
>JBMNCR010000085.1:0-1661 GCA_049366695.1 Eubacteriaceae bacterium | reverse complement strand
AAGAGACTGTAAAACAATTATATAATACGACATCGTGTCGCAATAACGGTAAATTATAAGTTTACACTGTGGAGTACGGGCTGTTTCTCTGTCCGGGAACGCACAAAATTGGTGCGAGCTGAATTGTTGAAAGTTTGCACTAAAACCACAGTTAAATTTATAAAATGTTAGGGCAAGTTTTTGATTTCTTGTCATTAAAATGTAATTTTGCAGAAGAAAATAATTCTATATAGAAGAATATTTGGATTGGGGTGTCCCCGGTCGGCAAGAACTCAGAGATGGGTTCTTGTTTTTTATGGGAATATTTTTAATCCGTACATTTTACTACCTCTTTTATAAATTTTAGGCTTTATTAGATCATATGCTGGGTTGGCTCTTTCTTTATCCATACTAAATCTGGCTATTGGATATGCAACCAAATCCGAAAGTTGTAAACCATTAATATTTTCTTTTTTGTCAACAAAGTACACCTTTATATTGTACGAATTAAGTCTTTGTGGTGTAACGTAATAAGTTCCAATTCGAAGCAAATTATATATGTGGTTTTTCAATTTAGCATCTTCTTTTTTACCTCGTTTTTCAATTATAAGATTAAGTTTGATATTAGGAATGTTTTTACCGTCTAACAGGAAAATCGTTCTTTCAATAATAAAGGATAATGCAATCTCATAGACATCATTTTTTAGCTTGCCATATTTTTTGATGTATTTTTCCTTATCAATAACTGAGGAAATTACATTATATGGTGCTTCGGAAATTGCAGTATCTAAATCCCTGTAAAAATTTGCTTTTGTATCACTATCAAGTAAAATCTTAAACTCTTTTTCACATTTTCGAATATCTCGTGAATGAAAAATTACTTTTTTATCTGCCCAATATGTCTGTTTAACGTTGTTGAAGTTTTCTCTTATTGTTTCGTAATCATCCTTTGAGGTGATTATACCACACAGGGCAAAGACAGGGAAATTACAATCAATGTTTTTTAATCCATGATCGCCTGACTCATCTAAAAATAAATAGTAATCTAAATCCATTTTCGTTATCTTTTAACAATTCAAAGGTAGGATGAAGGATTTTGTGTGCCAAAGTTTCTGATTATTAGTTATCAACACTTTTTCGTAATATATGCTGTATAATATTGCACGATTACGCTATATTTGAATAAATACGTGATAAAATGATTGTGTGATTAATAATATAAGCTTATATTACGAAAATGAAATCAATAAAATTATTTGTATTTACAGCTGTCCTTGTTGATTTGGATGAGGATGACAAACATGAGCGCAATGTATTGCGCACAAATCTAGGCTATTATACAAATTTGAAAGAATTGTATAATATTTTGCAAGGGGATTCACTCCATTCTTATTCAACAATTTCCGCAATTTTAAAGAAGAAAGGGATATATAACAGGAAAAACATTTCACTAGTTAATAATGGTTACGTCGAGATTTTTCATGAGATAACTATAAGAAAGGTTGATGCAAATCAATTATATGGATTCAATAAATACTTTTCTTTATCAGAATTATTGTCAAATGAAATAAGTAAAGTGGATTTTTCACAAGGAAAGTTACATTACTACCGCAGGCTTTAAATTTGCCCACCGGGTAGCTTACGCCCCCTAAGAACTGTACGTGCGACTTTCACCGCATACA
>JBMNCR010000084.1:0-56126 GCA_049366695.1 Eubacteriaceae bacterium | reverse complement strand
CGGATGATTTTTGCTACTTCTATTCCGTTCATCTCCGACATTTCAATATCCAAACAAAGGGCATGATATCTTCCTGGATTTTCCTTGACTTTCTTGATTAAATTCTCAGGGGATTGAAATTTTTCTGCCACAATTTCAATTTCTTCTTTGAGGGATATTTGTGAAAGATACAATTCGAGCATTTTCAATATGATTAGCTCGTCATCACATAGCGCAACAGCAAAGTCCATGAGTATACCTCTTTGAATTTTATTTGTTAGCAAATTATCATAATTTGCTATTAATTACAATAGCTTTTGCGTAAACGGTATATATTTATGCGTAAACGACATTAATTTATATATTGTTTTTGTTGATTGTTCATTTGTTAGTGCATTTTTAATCTGAGGGATATTCAATTTTTTTCTTCTGTTTTGGATCCATCTTTCCAGTAGAAAGTGATGTGTTCATTATTTTAAACAACAATCTTATCAATCGTAGCCTTCCAAAGACTTTCATCAAATTCTTGTATTATGTTAGTCTCACTTTTTAGCGTATCAATAAAGCTCTGGATTCTTTTTTTCTTTCTAATCTTGTCTGTCTTTTTCTCTTCTACCTTTGTTAGAGAACTCTGTGTCTGCTGTTGTCTCTCTATCATTTCGTTGTATTGCTGAAGATATACATTCTGATCTATCGCCTTTATAGCATTTTTCTCTACCATTTTTTTAAGATCTCTTCAACAGATTGCATCTCGTTTTGAAGCTTAGTTATCTTCTTATCTAGATTGGAAGTATTCATAAGCTCACTAAGAATGTCTTCATAATTCTTTATGAGGTCATCTTTATTTTCCATCATTCCATTAAATGTTTACACAAATGTTTTTTTTATATAGTCCTCATCAATGTGGGGAGTATTGCACTTCTTCTCATTTTGAAATTTGTGATTATTTCAAAAAGATGCTGATATAAAAGAAAAATGTCCGGAAGAACAAAAAAGAGTCATGCAAACTTTTATCAAAAAAATCACTATATATGAAGACAATATCACCATTGATAATATTGTCACTTTAACTGGTGGAGGCAGTGGGAAGTATCTGCTTCGCATCTACCCACTTCGGTCGTAAACTCCCTCGTGATTTGCCAGTGAAATGTGCACCCGGCATATTTCTTTACCTGCCAAACCCCTCTCAGGGTTCGATTCCCTTTAATTTAAAACCAAAATAAGCTCCCTCATACGAGATGAGGAAGCTTATTTTGGTGGAGGCGGCGGGAATCGAACCCACGTCCGAAAGTACATTCACAAAAGTTTCTCCGAGCGCAGTCATTGATTTGGGATTCGTCTTCAAAGTCGTCCAATGACCAACTACTTATCTGACTAGTTCCGATTAATCACCTATAGGTCGAAACACCCCTGTAGGCGGTTCCCCACTAAATGACGTTCAATTCCTAAACCGTGGGTGAGTCTAGGCTGAACGAGCTACCTTATTAGGCAGCTAAAGCGTAATTTTCGTCTGCTTTTATATTTAAGTTTGCCATTTTTATCGATGTCTGGTCACATCGGCTCGCTTCTCTTGCTTCAACACCCCCGTCGAAGCCATTGCGCCCCCATATTAGACGTTAGTCTTTAGTCTTTAGTCTTTAGTCTTTAGGGTATTCCTTTTAAGTGTTAATAAAAGAAATAGACCCAAGATACTAGTTTAAGTATCTATATTATATCCTTTATTTCTTAATATAATCTTTAGGTTTTTTTAAACTGTTGATCAACCCATTAAGCATTTTACCTATTTCATTTGCATTATAATATAATTCTACAAAACTTTCGTCATTTAGAAAACCAAGTTCATTAGCGACTATTAAAAAGCTTTTAGTTTCATTTAATGATCCTCTAGCAATATACAAATAATTAATTAAATCTTTATCTGTATTTTTTCCTGTTCCTTCTGCAATATTAGCACAAATCGAATTACTACATCTCTTTATTTGATCCACCATTGAGTATTTCTCATCTACCGGAAACAAACTCAGAGCCTTGTATATTTTAATAATAAATGCTTTAGATTTCTGCCAGACTTTTAAGTTCTCAAATGATCTTTCCATAAACAACTTCCTTACCTACTTAGTTTATGCTTCAACTAAGGTCTAAGGTCTAAGGTCTAATCACTCGCGATAAATATATCATCTGTCTTGCCTGATAGCTCTATCCATTCTTCGCGTGGCGTCTTTTTTGGCTATATCATGTCTTTTATCATAGAGTTTCTTGCCTTTTCCTAATGCCAGTTCTACTTTTACTTTGCTTCCTGAAAAATATAAACTCAGTGGTACTAGAGCAAATCCTTGCTGTTGCTTTTGTCCTAGTAGTCTTCTTATTTCACTTTTATGCAACAATAATTTCCTTACTCGCAACGGATCTTTGTTATATATATTACCCATTTCATATGGACTAATATGCATATTATAAATAAATATTTCACCATTTTTTATGTCTGCGTAACTATCCTTAAGATTCACTTTGCCTGATCTAATGGACTTTACTTCTGTACCAAAAAGTTCTATGCCTGCTTCGAAAGTGTCTTCAATGAAATAGTCATGCCTTGCTTTTTTGTTCTTAACAATTATCTTGATTCCTTCTTTTTTCATAAAACACCTCGAAAACTAATTAACTTAAAAGATAATGCTACACTATTATATTGAGTTTATTCAGTTTTGTCAACTACTTTGAAATCTATTTGCCTTAATGGAATATTTACCTTATCCACCATTATTACTATTCTATCTCCTAATTTATACATCTTCTTAGTGTGTTCACCTACATATCTATGATTTTTTCCATCATATATATAGTAATCATCCGTTATATCTTGTATTCTTACTAAACCTTCAATAGTATTATCTAATTCTACAAAGAAACCAAATGAGGTAACACTGGAGATAATTCCATCAAAAGTTTCATCTATTTTTGATTGCATGTATTCACATTTTTTAAGATCGTCTGTATCTCTTTCTGCTTTTTCTGCTACCCTTTCTCTTTCAGAACAATGCTGGGAAATTTCACCTATTTTTTTATTTAATTTGCTTATTTTCTTATCACTCAAACTATTTTCCAACATATAACTTATTATTCTATGAATCATCAAATCTGGATATCTTCTTATAGGTGATGTAAAATGACTATAATATTTAGCCGATAATCCAAAATGTCCTAAATTTTCTTCCATATATTTTGCTTGCTGCATAGCTCGCAGTATCAACCTACTTAATAAGTTCTCTTCTTTTTTACCTTCCATTTCAGTTAATAACTTCTGCAATTCTTTAGGATGTATTTTATCTCTATAATGGATCTTATAACCAAAATTTATAATAAATTCACTTAGTGCCTGTAATTTTTCACTATTTGGGTCTTCATGCACTCTATAAATAAATGGTAATCCTGTCCAAAACATATGCTCAGCTACAGTTTCATTACAAACTAACATAAACTCTTCAATTATTCTATTAGATATATTTCTCTCATATTTTTTTATTTCTACTGGTTTACCTTCTTCATCTAAAATTATTTTAGCTTCATCAAAATTAAAATCAATAGCCCCTCTTTTTATCCTTCTTTTTTCTCTTAATATTATTGCTAGTTCTTCCATTAACTCAAAATCACTAATAAATTCAGAATATTTTTCTTCTAATTGAGTATTTTTTGTTGTCAGTATTTCTGTTACGTCCTTATATGTCATTCTCTCATTTACATTTATAATAGATTTGAAAATATTGTGTTGCACCACTTTTCCTTCTTTTTCTATTTCCATTTCGCAAGTAAATGCTAATCTATCTTCATTTGCATTTAAACTACATATTCCATTTGATAGTTTGCGTGGTAACATGGGAATCACACGATCTACTAGGTATACGCTTGTTCCTCTTTCATATGCTTCTCTATCTAATGCTGTCCCTTCCTTAACGTAATAACTAACATCTGCTATATGAACTCCCAACTCATAATTTCCATTTGGTAATTTTTTTATAGACACAGCATCATCTAAATCTTTAGCATCTGCACCATCGATTGTAACCATCTTTCGATTTCTCAAATCAGTTCGTTGTGTTAAGTTATCATCTTTAACTATTTCCGGCACATTGTGAAGTTCTGCTTTTACTTCATCTGGAAAATCATCTGGCAAATCATACTCTCGTATGATTGACAAGATATCTATTCCTATACTATTTTTATTACCTAGTATTTCTACTACTTTTCCCTCGGGATTTCTCTTTGCTTCAGGCCAAAGTGTAATGTCAACTACTACTTTATCCCCTGTCTTAGCATTATTTGCATATGCTTTTGGTACATAGATATCCCTGCATATTTTATCATTGTCAGGTATAACAAAACCAAAGTTTTTATTATCTTCGTATATACCTACAATCTTTTTATGTCCTCTTTCAATTATTTTAATTATTTCTCCTTCAGCACTCTTAGTGCTACCTGATTTTCTTATTAGTCGTACTAGTACTTTATCTTTATCCATTGCCCCTTTTAAATCTGAAGGACTAATAAATATATCATTACTAAATATAGTATTATCTGGAATAACAAAACCAAAACCCTTTGCATGACCTTGCAATATTCCAACTAGATAATTTTCTCCATTTGGAATAATGTATTTACCTTTTTTATTTTTTATTATATTTCCTTCACTTAATAATTTATCTAATACTTTTTTTAATTCATTTTTATCATTTTTATTTTTTATGCCTAATAAATACATCATATCCTTGTATCCCATTGGCTTGTAATCACTATGATCCATTAATGATAAAATATTTTCTTTAGTTGTCATTTGATATAACACTCCTTATTTTAGAAGATTTGTTTTATTATCCCCATAATAAAAATTTTTTTATATAAAACATTTAATATTATTGTTTGAATTAAAAATCAAATTATTATTATCATAGAAAAAATAATAAATTCAATATTTTTCATAGTAATAAGTTCTATATAATCACATACAATATGTATTAGTTTTCATTATACCATTTTTTTCCGTTTTTAAACTTTTTGCTCATAAAAAAAACCGCGAGTTTAACTCACGGTTAGATTTACATTTAATTAGATAAACAATGGTGCAAATACTAGTGATACAATTGTCATCAATTTAATTAAAATATTAATTGAAGGACCTGATGTATCTTTGAAAGGATCTCCTACTGTATCACCTACTACAGCAGCTTTATGAGCATCGCTTCCTTTACCACCATGAGCTCCACTCTCGATGTATTTTTTAGCATTATCCCATGCCCCACCAGAGTTTGACATTTGTATTGCTACAAGAACTCCTGTTACTAATGCACCAGCTAATAATCCTCCTAATGCATCTTTCCCTAATACTACTCCAGTTAGTATAGGTGCAATTACAGCTAATAAACCTGGTAAAATCATTTGTTTCAATGCAGCTGTAGTAGATATATCTACACAAGTTGCATAGTCAGGTTTTGCTTTGCCTTCCATAATACCTGGAATTTCTTTGAACTGTCTTCTTACTTCTTCAATCATTTGATTTGCAGCATTTCCTACAGCTTCCATTGTTAATGCTGAGAACAAGTATGGTAACATACCTCCAATAAACATACCTGCAATAACTCTTGGTTCAAGTATGTCAATCATGGTTAATCCTACCGCTTGCGAATAAGAAGCAAACAATGCTAATGAAGTTAATGCAGCTGAACCGATTGCAAATCCTTTACCTATCGCAGCTGTTGTATTACCAACTGAATCTAATTTATCAGTGATTTCTCTAACTTGTGGAGGTAACTCTGCCATTTCTGCAATCCCTCCAGCATTATCAGCAATTGGACCATATGCATCTACTGCAATGGTAATACCTACTATTGAAAGCATACCTACTGCTGCAAGTGCAATTCCATATAATCCTGCAAAATTATAAGAAATTAAAATCGCAACTACAATACAAATGATTGGAAGTGCTGTAGAATACATACCTACAGCTAAACCACTAATAATAGTAGTAGCAGCTCCAGTCTCAGATTGTTTCGCAATTTTTTTAACTGATTTATAATGGTCTGAAGTATATACTTCAGTAATTTGTCCAATTAAAATTCCTACAATTAATCCTGAAACTATAGCATAAAAATACTTTGCATCGCCCAGTAGGGATGTACATAAAAAGTATGCACTGATTGCAATTAATAGTCCACTTACATATGTACCTCTATTCAATGCTTTATGTGGATCAGAATTTTCATTACTTTTTACAAAAAATGTACCAATTATTGATGCCACTATACCAGCACCTGCTAATAAAAATGGCAACATAACTGCATTCAATTGTTGCTCTGCTGAAAAAGTTAAAACTGCAAGTGTAATAGCAGAAATAATTGAACCAACATATGACTCGAATAAATCAGCTCCCATTCCAGCAACATCACCAACATTATCACCTACATTATCAGCAATAACTGCTGGATTTCTAGGATCATCTTCAGGAATTCCTGCTTCTACTTTACCTACTAAATCTGCACCTACATCTGCTGCTTTGGTATAGATACCTCCACCAACACGACCAAATAGTGCTATAGAAGATGCTCCTAAACCAAATCCTGTAACAATTGATGCATCTCCAAAAATAATATAAAGCAAACCTACACCAAGTATACCTAAACCAACTACACTCATTCCCATAACTGCACCACCAGAAAATGCAACATTTAAAGCTTTATTCATTCCACTCTCTTTTGCTGCATTAGCAGTTCTTACATTGGCTTTAGTAGCAACTTGCATACCGAAGAACCCTGCTAATATCGAAAACATCGCACCTATTAAAAAACATATAGCTGTCTTCAGATTAAGTCCTATGGATAAAATAATAAATAATACCGAAATAAATATTCCTAAATACTTGTACTCTCTTGTTAAAAACGCCATTGCTCCTTCATGAATGTAAGTAGCTATCTCTTTCATTCTATCTGTACCAGCTTCTACTTTATTAACCTTGTTCGCAAGATATAAAGCAAAAATAAGGGCAATAACGCCTACAATTGGGGCAATATAAATCAACTCCATTGTAATAAATTCCTCCTCATTTTTTAAAATTTCATTTTATATAATTGAATTAATAAATGCAGACAACATAAATGCAACAGCAGAAATGGCAGTAGCTTTTTCTAAAATAGCTTCATAGCCTCTGGCTTTTTTCTTACCAAATAGATTTTCTGCTCCACCAGCTATTGAACCTGAAAGACCTGCACTTTTACCAGATTGAAGTAAAATACTTGCAATTAAAACTAAACTGGAGATAATAAGTATTACTATTAGTACTTTTTGCACTTTGCACCTCCTAAAACTGATTAACAAATGTATTGTAACACAGTATACAATTAATATCAAATGAAAAATTTGAAATTAATAAAGGCTACCATTACATGAAAATAATTAAGAATTTGTTATTATCTTCAAGTAAAACTTGTAATAATGATTCCATATATTATGTTACTTTTTTATCAAAAAAAAGACCCCAAAAAGGGATCTTATAATAACATCATATTATATTTATCTATTTAAATTATAGAAAGTTTCTATTCCATCATACTTTGATGATTCCCACAATTCATCTTCAATTCTTAATAATTGATTATATTTAACTACTCTGTCTGTTCTAGATGGTGCTCCAGTTTTAATTTGTCCTGCATTTACTGCTACTACTAAATCAGCAATAGTACAATCCTCAGTTTCTCCGGATCTATGAGATATTACTGCAGTATATCCAGCTCTTTTTGCCATTTCTATTGCATCAAGAGTCTCTGTTAATGTTCCTATCTGATTAACTTTTATCAATATTGAATTTGCAATTTTCAAATCAATACCTTTTTTTAATCTTTCAGTATTTGTTACAAATAAATCGTCACCTACCAATTGAACTCTACTGCCTAATCTATCACTTAATTGTTTCCAACCATCCCAATCTTCTTCTGACAAGCCATCTTCAATAGAAATAATAGGATATTTATTTATCATATCTTCATAAAAATCTACCATTTCTGAAGCTGTTTTTACAACACCTTCTCCAGTAAGATGATACTTGCCATCTTCTTCTTTATACATTTCAGTTGCTGCAACATCCATAGATAAATAAATATCTTCCCCGGGTTTATACCCTGCTTTTTCGATAGCTTGTATTATAACTTCCAAAGCTTCCTCATTTGAAGACAAGTTTGGGGCGAATCCCCCTTCATCACCAACCGATGTGCTTAAACCTTTTGATGATAAAACCTTTTTAAGATTATGGAATATTTCTGCACACATTCTTAAAGCTTCTTTAAAACTATCTGCACCAACAGGCATTACCATAAATTCTTGAATATCCACATTATTGTCTGCATGTTCTCCACCATTTAAAATATTCATCATCGGCACTGGTAAAGTTTTTGCATTTACCCCTCCAAGATATTGATAAATTGATAATCCACAAGCTTCTGCAGCGGCTTTAGCAATAGCTAAAGAAACACCTAGTATAGCATTTGCACCTAATTTACTTTTATTTGGAGTCCCATCTAATGCTATCATTAGATTATCTATCCCTACTTGATCTAAGGCATCCATTCCTATCACTTGTGCTGCAATAATTTCGTTAATATTTTCTACTGCCTTTAAAACACCTTTCCCAAGATATCTTTCGTTGTCTCCGTCTCTTAATTCAACTGCTTCAAACGCTCCCGTTGATGCACCTGAAGGCACTGCTGCTCTACCAAAAGCTCCACTTTCCAAGACTACCTCCACTTCAACTGTTGGATTACCTCTAGAATCCAATATTTCTCTAGCATATACATCATTAACTATTGTCATATCTAATACTCCTTTCATCTATTATTTATCTTATTTATCTATTAGTGATTCTCCAGTCATTTCAACTGGTTTTTCAATTTTTAATATATCTAATAAAGTAGGGGCTATATCTGCTAATTTACCATCAACTAATTTCACATCTTTCTCACCTGTCAAAACACATTTTACCTTATTCGATGTATGAGCAGTATGGGGTTTATTAGTGACCGTATCCAGTATTTGTTCTGCATTACCATGATCAGCAGTAATTATAGCTTTTCCACCTCTTGCATCTATTGCCTCAATTACTTTTCCAAGACATTCATCTACTACTTCTACAGCTTTTACAGTTGCTTCAAATATTCCTGTATGACCTACCATGTCACAATTAGCAAAATTTAATACTATCAGAGAATAATCCTTGTTATTTATTGCTTGAATAACTTTATCTGTTACTTCATAAGCACTCATTTCTGGTTTCAAATCATAAGTAGCTACCTTAGGAGAAGGTACTAGTATCCTTTCTTCTCCTTCATATTCTTTTTCTACTCCACCATTAAAGAAATATGTTACATGAGCATATTTCTCAGTTTCCGCTATCCGTAATTGTTTTAATCCTTTATAACTTAAATACTCGCCTAAAGTATTAGTAATAACTTGCGGTTTATATGCTATTTTAACATTTTTTAAAGTTTTATCATATTGAGTCATAGAAACAAAATGAATTGGTATATATCCATCTTCTCTTTCAAAATCAGCAAAATCCTTTTCTGTAAATGCTCTACTAATTTGTCTAGCTCTATCAGGTCTAAAATTAAAGAATATTACTGAATCACTTTCTTTAATTATTCCTTTAGGACCTTTTTCATCAACTATTATAGTTGGAAGTACGAATTCATCATTAGTATTATCACTATACGATCTTTTCACGGCTTCAATAGCTGTACTTGCCGTTTCTCCTATAGCTGTACTCATAGCATCATATGCTAATTTAACTCTTTCCCATCTATTATCTCTATCCATTGCATAATATCTACCAGACACACTGGCAATAGTACCTATTTGCAACTCATTAATTTTTTCTTCTAATTGTTCAATAAATTTAATCCCACTAGTTGGTGCAGTATCTCTTCCGTCTAAAAAACAATGTATATACACGTTTTCTTTCAAGCCTTTTCTTTTAGCCATTTCTAATAATGCATAAAGATGTTCAATATGACTATGTACTCCACCATCAGAAAGCAATCCCATAAGATGAAGAGAAGAATTATTCTTTATTGCGTTTTCTACCGCTTCATTCAATTGAATATTCTTATAAAACTCTTCATCTTCAATTGCTTTTGTTATTCGAGTTAATTCTTGATAAATAATTCTTCCTGCACCTAGATTTAAATGTCCTACTTCTGAATTTCCCATTTGGCCATTAGGCAACCCCACGTCAAAACCACTTGCACTCAAAAATGCATGAGGATTCTCATCCCATAGTTTATCCATATTAGTAGTATTTGCTGCTTTTATTGCATTTCCTCTAATTTCATTTGTATAACCATATCCGTCTAATATTATAAGTGCACTTAACATATTATTTTTCAATACCCCCTTTAACAATTTATAACAAGGCATTATAAAGATTTAATTTAATAATTAAAAATTAATTATCTCTGCAAAATCCAACTTTAAACTTGCTCCTCCTACAAGCGCTCCATCAATATTAGGCATACTCATAAGTTCTGCAATATTATTTGTTTTTACACTGCCTCCATACTGAATTCTTACTTTTTCAGAAATATCTTCAGTATATAATTCAGCTATACACTCTCTAATCCATTTACATACTTCTTCAGCCTGTTCACTAGTAGCAGTTTTACCTGTACCTATTGCCCATATCGGTTCATATGCGATAACAATCTCAGGCATTTGATGCTGAGATACGTTTTTTAATGCTATTTTTATCTGATTAGTAACAATATCTCTCTGCACACCACTTTCTCGTTGAGCTAAACTTTCACCTACACATACTATAGGTGTTATCCCTATTTTTAAAGCTTTTATAAGCTTTTTATTTACAGTTTCATCTGTCTCGTTAAAGTATTCTCTTCTTTCTGAATGACCTATAATTACATAATCTACTCCAATTTCTTTTAACATTTCTCCAGAAATTTCACCAGTAAAAGCCCCTGATTTATCCCAATGCATATTTTGTGCTCCCACTTTTACATCAGAATCTTTTAAAATCTCAATAGCAGAATCTAACGAAGTAAATACAGGGCATATTACAACTTCAATCTCTACATTTTGTAATTTTTTAATAATATCTTGAAGAAATTTTTCAGTTGTAGCTTTGTCATTATTCATTTTCCAATTACCTGCAATAATTGGTTTTCTCATTTTTTGACCTCCTTAAATATCTTCTAGTACTTCTATTCCCGGTAATTTTTTACCTTCTAAAAATGTTAGTGAAGCTCCTCCACCTGTAGATATATGAGTCATTTTATCAGCAAAACCTAATTTTTTCACTGCAGCAGCTGAGTCACCACCACCAATTATAGTAACAGCATCTGATTCAACCATTGCTTTAGCTATAGCATATGTTCCCTTTGCGAAAGCATCGAATTCAAACACACCCATCGGACCATTCCATATAGTAGTCTTTGCATTTTTTACCGTCTCACTAAATATTATTTTAGTTTTTTCTCCTATGTCAAGACCCATTTTATCTGATGGTATAGAATCTATATCTACACACTGATATTGTGCATCAGCAGCAAATTCTTCGCTTACAACAATATCTTGTGGAAGTAATAATTTTACTCCTTTTTCATTTGCTTTTTTCATTAATTCTTTTGCTAATTCAATCTTTTCTTCTTCCAATAGTGAAGTTCCAATTTCATAACCTTGAGCTTTAAGGAATGTATATGCCATTCCACCACCTACAATCAAAACGTCAACTTTTTCTAAAAGATTATTTATTACACCTATTTTATCAGATACTTTCGCACCTCCTAAAATAGCTACAAAAGGTCGTTGAGGGTTCTCTAATGCGCTACCCATAATTCTTAATTCTTTCTCAATTAGTAGACCAGATACAGCTGGTAAAAATTCAGCTATACCAGCAGTAGATGCATGTGCTCTATGAACTGCTCCAAAAGCATCATTCACAAAAACATCTCCTATTGATGCTAACTCTCTTGCAAACCTAGGATCATTTTCTTTTTCTTCTTTTCTAAATCTAGTATTTTCAAGAAGAACAATGTCTCCATCATTCATATTTGAAACAACGTCTTTTATCTTATCACTAACTACTTGATTATCACCAGTAAAAGTTACTTCTTTACTTAATAACCTAGATAATTCTTTAGCCACAGGATTTAATGAATATTTTGGGTTAGGTTGTCCTTTTGGTCTGCCTAAATGCGACATTAATATTAGTTTCCCCCCCTGATTGATTATATACTCAATTGTGGGTAAAGCTCCTAATATTCTTGCATTATCGGTTATTTCTTTATTTTCATTAAAAGGCACATTAAAATCTGCTCTCATTAATACCTTTTTTCCTTTTAGCGATATATTTTTAATACTCTTTTTAGTCAATGTAATCTCCTCCTTTTTATAGAAAATTATACATACACATACATAGAATGATACATTAATTTTTCTTTCTTATCAAGAAAAATGACTTTCCTTTAAAAAAGGAAGGGGGTATCCCCTTCCCATTTTATCGAAATTTATTTTATCAAAGAACCAACATATTTTGCAAGTCTTACTAGCTGAGAAGTATATGACATCTCATTATCATACCACGATACAACTTTTACAAGCTGATCTCCATCAACATCTAATAACTTAGTAAGAGTTGAATCAAAAAGTGATCCATAATTTATTCCAACTATATCTGATGAAACAATAGCATCTTCGTTATAACCTAAACTTTCATTTGAAGCAGCTTTCATAGCACTATTAATTTCTTCGACTGAAACATCTTTTTTCAACTTTAATGTTAAATCCACTAATGATCCAGTAGTCACAGGAACTCTCATTGCTCCTCCGTCTAATTTACCATTTAATTCAGGCAAAACTTTCCCTACTGCTACAGCTGCTCCTGTGCTTGTTGGTACGATATTAGCTGCTGCTGCTCTACCTCTTCTTAAATCTTTATGTGGTGCATCCAAAGTAGATTGGTCATTTGTATATGCATGAATTGTTGTCATTAAACCACTTTCAATTTCAAAATTATCATTTAATATTTTGGCAATTGGAGCTAAACAGTTTGTGGTACAAGATGCTCCACTAATTACTGTTTCACTTCCATCTAAGTCTTCATGGTTTACATTATAAACTATTGTTTTTACATCGCCTTTTGCAGGTGCAGATACAATTACTTTTTTTGCTCCAGCTTTAATATGCTTTTCAGCTCCATCTTTTGATGCAAAGAATCCAGTTGATTCTATAACAACATCAATACCCATCTCTTTCCAAGGCAAGCTTTGAGGATCTCTCTCAGCTAGTATTTTAATCTCTTTTCCATCAATTACAATTGCCCCATCTTTTGATTCAATTGAATCAATTCTGTAATTACCATGTGAAGTGTCATACTTTAATAGATAAGCTAGTGTTTTAGCATCTGTCAAATCATTTAAAGCCACTATCTCAAAATTTGAATCACCAAACATTAATCTGAATGCAAGACGCCCTATTCTTCCAAACCCATTAATTGCAACTTTTACTGTCATACTATTTCCTCCCTTATGTTTTTAAAATTTCTAGTGCTGCACTTTCATCTGTTACTAAAACTAAATCTTTATTTATTTTACAAGTGGCGATTATAGCATTTGCTTTATCTTTTCCACCAGCTATAGCTATAATATTAGGTATCCTTTTATAATCTTCTAAACTAATACCTACACTACTAGACGGCTCTACTACATTACCATTAGCATCAAAATAGTAGCCAAAAGCCTCTCCTATCGCATTTTTACTAATTAGTTCCTTTATTTTATATTCTGGTAAATTACGCCTTTTTGCCATTACATCAGCTTTTCCTATACCAAAAATCATTATATCTATTAATTCATATTTATCAAAAACTTCTCTAATATCTGGATATGACTTTAAAGCATCTAAGATTTCTTTATCTACATAATCTGGTATATGAAGCATTTCTTTTTTAGCATTCAACTTATCTGCAAGAGTAGACACTATACTATTAGCTTGCGTTGAATGTCTTTTTCCTATTCCACCTCTTGCTGGTATAACTGTAACTTTTGGATAACTTATCTCAGATATATTCTTAGCAACAGAGGCTACGCTACTCCCTCCAGTAAGACCAATTACAGAATTTCCTTTGACTATACTTAGAATATATTCTCCCACTTTTTTGCCCATAAATTCTAGTATCAATTTATTTTTTTGGCAATCACCTGAAATAATATATACCTTTTTTATTTTTAATTTTTCTTTGACTTTTACAACTAAGTCTTCAAGATTTTTATAACTATAAATGACTCCTTTTAATTGAATAAGTATTTCTTCACCTGTTTTTGTAAGGTGTATGCCTTGTCTTTCAACTTCTACAAAGCTTTGCATCAATAAAAAATCTATTTCATTTCTTATCTGTCTTTCACTTACAGATAATTCTTGTGCTAAATTTCGTCTCCCAATAGGTTGATTTGCTTTAATAAATAACAAAACATTATACCTTAATTCCATCAAATCAATAATTTCAGGTATTATTTTTTTTTGAACATTTATAAATTCATGTCTTTCCAAAAAAATCCCTCATCCCTATAATTACTATTTTCTATAATTACTTGTTTTATACAAATTTTTATAGGTCTTATTTGTCCCAGCGGGTCATTAATTAGATTATAGTACTATTGTTATAAAATATCAATAGATAAGTGTTTTTTTATCAAAAATATTTCTATAAAGTGAGAAAAAGTTTATCCTTATTAAATATAATTAACAAATGAAAAACATGTTCTTCATCTATGCTAAATTCATAAATTAATAAATATAAAAATTAAAAAAAGTTGTTCCTCTTTTATTGCATACTTTATATTATTTATGTTATACTTCTTACTGTATAAAGCCTATATATATATTGTATATATATATATATATTGCACATTTAATGAAAAGGGGGAAAATTGATGACAGTCAGAGTGGCGATAAATGGTTTTGGTAGAATTGGAAGAAATGTTTTAAGAATTATTTCTGAAGATAAACCTAGTGATATTGAAATAGTTTTAATTAACCATTCAAAAGATTTAGAATTATTAAAACATTTAATAAAATATGATACTTGTTACGGAAGATTTAATAGTGATGTAACTATTACAAATAATATGTTGAAAATTGATGATAATTGTATAGAAGTTACAGGTGAAAGAGATATAAGTAAATTAAATTGGAAAGATTATGATATAGATATTGTTATTGAATGTACCGGAAAATTTCGAAGTAGAGAATTAGCAAAAAAACACTTGGAAGCAGGCGCAAAAAAAGTAATTATTACTGCACCAGCAACAGACGAAGACATTACAGTGGTAATGGGTGTAAACGAAGATAAATATAACCCCTATGAACACCATATCATTTCAAACGCATCGTGTACCACTAATTGTTTAGCTCCTTTTAGTAGAATAATTAATGAAAAATTTGCTATAAAAAAAGGATTAATGACAACAATTCATGCTTACACAAATGACCAACGAATTCTCGACGGTACTCATAAAGATCTTAGAAGGGCTCGAGCAGCTACTGAGTCTATTATACCTACTAGTACAGGTGCAGCAAAAGCTATAGGCAAAGTTTTACCTGAATTAAAGGGACTTATTAATGGAAATTCAATGAGAGTTCCTACAAGTGTTGTATCTGTTGTAGATATTGTTTTTGAATTAGAAATACCAACAAATGTAGATGAAGTTAACACAGTATTGAAAGAGGCTTCACAAACATGTCTAAAAGATATATTAGGTTTTTCTGAGGAACCTCTTGTTTCTATAGATTATAGAAAAGATCCAAGGTCATCTATAATTGACGGTTTATCCACTATGATGATAGGAAGTAATATGGTAAAACTAGTATCTTGGTATGATAATGAATGGGGTTATTCAAACAGAGTTGTTGACCTAACAACATATGTAGCAAAAAAAATGAACTCGCATCTTTATATATAAATAATTATTTTTTTCTCAAATAATGCAATTTGAATCAACAGATATCTTCTATATATTACATATCTTAGATATCTAACTTTTTTTATAGATTAAAACTTATAAGATTTGCATATTTGCAATAAAATTTTAAGTGATATTCTTTTTATACAAAAAACTATGAAAAAAGGTCAAGTGATATCACCTGACCTTTTTTTATATATTTCATATATGCTACAAAATTATTTTTTTATAATCTTTTTCATTTAGATTTCCATGAAATTACTCAAATAAATCTTCTTAACCAACTGTCCAACATTACAACTAATGCATTATCTATGCTTTAATTACTAATTATTCAACATCATATACTGCAAATACATCATATGTATCTTCATCATATGGTACTTCAAACTCTTTGTTTATTATTGCTTCTTTATATTTTTCTGCTATGTTTACTGCCTGTATAGGTAAATTTCCTGCTTTATCACTATATCCCACGCCATTTTTTTCTAAACCTAATTCTATTTTATTGTCAGTAATTGTATCATCTACCATAGACTTAACTAGCGTATATGCAGCAATATCAAATCTTTTAATCATAGAAACAAGCACATGCTCTGGATCTTCACTTGATTGATCTTCATCTACACCGATTACCCAAAAATTTTGTTCACCTGCTGCTTGGATAACTCCTAATCCACAAGCACCTGCTGCTTCAAAAACAATATCAGCCCCTAATTGTTTTTGTGCCACAGCGGCTTCATTTCCTAGGGATGGGTTATCAAATGCACCTATATAGTTTACTAATACTTCAGCATTAGGATTAACTGATTTAACTCCAGCTTTAAAGCCATACTCATACTTTTCAATTTGAGGAGTTTGTATTCCTCCTATAAAACCAATAATATTCGATTTTGTAGTTAATCCTGCAATTACTCCTACCAAGAACGAACCTTCATGTTCTTTAAAAGTTACTGAGACTACATTGTCTTTCTCTATAGTTTCATCAATAATTGCATATTCTTGATCTACTAAATTATTAGCAATATTATTTACAGATTCGGTTAATAAATGCCCAATGGCAAAAATCAAATCCGCTCCTTCTTCGCTAGCAATTCTAAGATTCAATTCGTAATCATCTGCAGTTTGAGACTCTACAACTTTAATCTCAACCCCAAATTCTTCTTCTGCTTGTATAAGTCCTTCATATGCAGAATTATTATACGAGTCATCCTCTAATCCACCAGTATCTGCTATCATTGCAATACTTTTCCCTTGACCAGGTTTACTCGCACTACAAGAAGTTAAGGATATTATTAAAACCAATACTAATAATAATAAACCCATTTTTTTAGTCATTTTAAGACCCCCCTAAAATTTTATCACTATTTATTCTTTATTGCAGACAAAGTCTCTTCTTATTATTCAACCCCGTTTAACATTATAGCGAAAATATTTAACCAAATATTTTCGCTATATATTTCTCAGCATTTACAGCAGCAACTGCACCATCAGCAGCTGCTGTTACCACTTGTTTTAAAGTTTTCTTCCTTACATCTCCAGCCACAAAAACTCCAGGTATATTTGTATTCATGTCTTCGTCTGATAAAATGTTTCCTCGATTATCCATTTCAATAACATCTTTAAAATTTTCAGTGTTAGGATGATATCCAATGAAAACAAAAACACCATCAACTGGAACTTCTTTCACTGCTTCAGTTTTTAAATTTCTTATCATAACAGATCGAACAATTCCATTTCCTTTAACTTCTTCTATCGTAGAATCCCAAATAAAATCTATTTTAGGATTAGAAAATGCTTTTTTTTGTAATGATTTAGCTGCTCTTAATTCACTCCTCCTGTGAACAATAGTTACTTTTTCTACAAATTTAGTTAAGTATATCCCCTCATCCACAGCAGAGTCTCCTCCTCCTACAACCATTACTTTCAGCCCTCTAAAAAAATTCGCATCACAGGTTGCACAATAAGATACTCCTAAACCAATGAACTCTTTTTCTCCTTTACATCCTATTACTTTTGGATATGCTCCAGTAGCAATAATTATTGTCTTACTTTTATAACTATCTTTCTCAGTGCTAACTACAAAGTATTTATCTTGTTTTTTAAAGGAAGTAAACCTTTCAATCTTAATATCTGTACCAAAATCTATACATTGTTCTTTCATTCTTTCTACCAATAATGGTCCAGTACATTCTCTAATAGATCCTGGATAGTTCTCTACTTCGCTAGTACTAGAAATTTGTCCTCCTAATGTTCCTAATTCTAATAGTAGAGTATTTAAATTTGCCCTCGATGCATATAAAGCAGCTGATAAACCAGCAGGTCCTCCACCTATAATAATAGTATCATATTCATGCATTCTATCTCCTCCTTATATTAATCTAATATGTATTCGGCAATATTTGTTGCATGATCTCCAATTCTTTCTAAGTTGCTAAGAATATCCAGATAAATAACACCTGAAGAAGGTTTGCATACGCCTTTATTTAGTCTTTCAATATGACTTTCTCTTAATTCTTTTTCCATCTTATCAATTTCTTCTTCTATTTTTATAGATTTAACAGCTTTGGTCATATCTTTACTTTCAAAGCCTCTTATTACATCATTAGAAACTCCCGTAACTAAATTCATCATATATTTTAATTCATCAACTGCGGTATTACTAAAACTTACTTTATTATCAATCCTATATTGTGCTATTTCTGCAAGATTTTCTGCATGATCTCCAATTCTTTCAATGTCATGAATACAATGATATAAACTCATTATTTCATTATCCTCTTCCTTTAATAAATTACTATTAGATAACAATACTAAATACTGAGTAATATCTCTTTCGAAATCATTAATTAATTTTTCTCTACTAAAAACTTTATCACATAAATTTTCATCTTTATTAAGTATAGCTTCTATAGAATATTTTAAGTTTTTATTAGCAAGATTACCCATTCGCACTATTTCCTTAACTACTTGACCGATAGCTACTGCAGGATTCTCTAATAATCGCTCATCTAATTTTACACTTGATTCTTCAGGATCTTCAGTCTCAGGTAGTATTTTGTTAATAAAATTAACTATTATATTTATAAATGGGAAAAGGACTATCATATTTATTATATTAAAGATTGTATGAGCATTTGCTATCTGTCTAGCTACGTTTAATACATTTTCTCCATCTATCATATCTTGTCCTGATATAGCTATTATAAAAGAATATATAGGATTATTACCTTTAGTAGCTACATCAATACCCCATAATACTATCATGACCCAAAGAGAACCAAAAATATTAATAAACAAATGAATTAATGCAGCTTTTTTTGCATTAGTATTTGTACCAATACTTGATAAAAGAGCTGTAACACATGTACCTATATTAGTCCCTAGTAAAATTGGAATAACTATTGCCAATGTGTTTGTCCCATCAACATAACTAAATGCTCCGGATAACGCAATAGCCTGTAATAAGCCTATTGAAGCACTACTACTTTGGATAATTGCAGTTATTGCAAATCCAGCAAATAAACCTAATATAGGATTTTTCCCAAATGATATCAATAAATTAATAAACGATTCACTATCTCGTAAAGGTTTCATGGCATCAGACATTAAGCTTATGCCTAAAAATAGTATACCAAACCCTAATATTATTCCACCAATTTGACGATTATTCTTTTTCTTACAAAACAACGCCATAAATACACCTATAGCGATAAAAATCGGCGCAAAATGCGTTACCTTAAAAGCAACCATTTGAGCTGTAATGGTTGTACCAATATTAGCTCCTAATATTACTCCAGCCGCTTGAAATAAATTCATTAATCCTGCATTAACAAAACCTACTATCATTACAGTTGTTGTACTAGAACTTTGAACAATTATTGTAACTATTGTTCCAACAACAATTGCCATAATTTTATTGTTTGTAAGAATTTCTAAAAGCCTTTTCATTCTGTCCCCAGCTACAGCTTTAAGCCCATCTGACATTACATGCATTCCATAAATAAACAGACCTAATCCACCGAAAAGACTCATTAACATTTCTGCTGTCATATAAACCCTCCAAAATTATTATAATAACTCAATTACCTATAATATCAAATTTAACATCATTTTTAAATAAACTTAACTTAAACTTAACACATGAAATTTTTATAATTTAAAATTGACGTCCCCTTTTGATTATAGCACCACTATTATACCATACCCATAAAGTTATTCTGTCTTAAAGCTTCATATAAAACTATATTTACAGAATTCGATAGATTCAATGATCTTGCATCTGGATTGTCTATCATTGGTATTTTAAATCTGTCTTTATTAAATCTATCGTGCACATATTTTGGTAGTCCTGCTGTCTCTTTGCCAAAAATTAAAAAACATTCCTCAGTATATTTAATATCAGTATATATTTTTTTTGCTTTAGTAGTAAGAAAAAACATATTCTCCTTAGAGTATTTTCCTAAGAATTCATCTAGGTTTTCATGAATTTCTTTTTTTAATAATCCCCAGTAATCCAATCCAGCTCTTTTTAGATATTTATCATCAATAGAAAATCCTAAAGGTTTTATTAAATGTAATTTACTGCCTGTTATGGCACAAGTTCTTGCTATATTCCCAGTATTTTGTGGAATCTCCGGTTCAAACAATACTATATGAATCATTAAAGTTCCTCCAATTAATTCACTCTTCTATTACAATATGATTTTACACTTATTTTTCATTTTTGTACACATATAAAAAAGAGGCTTAAATGCCCCTATTAAAAATATAGTTAATAAATGCATACTCACTTATTTAACTTACCTTTTCATATTTTTTTTTAATTACAGGCTTACCCGGAATACCCACTATTGTAGAATCTTTCTCTGTATCTTTTAGAACAACAGAATTAGCTCCTACTTTGGTACCAGATTCAATGTATATATCGCCAAGTATCTTTGCTCCAGCTCCAATAACTACATTATCTCCAATTGTAGGGTGTCTTTTACCTGTTTCTTTACCCGTTCCCCCTAAGGTAACATTTTGAAAAACAGTAACATTATCACCAATAACAGTTGTTTCTCCAATAACCACTCCCATTCCATGATCGATAAAAAACCTTTTACCAATTTTTGCACCGGGATGAATTTCTATACTAGTAAAAAATCTATTCATCTGTGATATAACTCTTGCTATAAAAAATAATTTCTTTGTATATATAAAATTTGCAATTCTATGAGATATCAAAGCATGAATGCCCGGATACAAAAGAATAACTTCTAATCTATTCCTAGCTGCTGGGTCTTTATCAATTGCATTATCTATATCATCTATCAATTGTTTAAACATACTAACTCCTCCAAAATACCATTATTATTAATATAACTTAACCTATAAAAAATTATTATTTAATTTTGTTAAAATAAAAAAAGCCCCTTTTACATTAGAGACAATATATTTCGTGGTTCCACTCTACTCATAATACCACATTTAGTTTAAGTACTAGAAACTAATACTCTATTTTTATAACGGTAAAATCCGCTGCATCCTACTATTACTTCGGTACAGAACTCCAAAGGGCACTTCATATAAGTATCTAATAGAAATCTCACAGCTTATCGATTTCTTCTCTTTAATTTCAACTTATACTACTTTTCTTTTTCATAGTTATCTCTTTATTTCCTATCTGTTTACTAGGATTTAATAATTAAATTATAATATTCTATTTAAAAATTGTCAAATGAATTATTTAATATTTATTAAATAATTCATTTGACAGAATAGATTAAACTCAATACTATTTCAGAATTCTAAAAAATATCACACTTGTATGTTTTTTATATTTATTGTCATCTTTATTTTACTACAATATTATATATTTTAGCTGGAATAAATATTTCTTTGACAATTGATTTCCCTTCAAGATGAGATGTTATATTGTTGTCTTTCATTACTATACTTCTCGCTTCCTCTATAGAACAATCTACGGGAATTACAATTTTACCTCTTACTTTTCCATTTACTTGTACTGCCATTTCTATTAAAGATTCTATTGTTTTGCTTTCATCATATTTAGGCCATGAATTCTGATTTAGCATGCCTTCATATCCAGTTATTTCCCATATTTCCTCTGTAATATGTGGTGCGACTGGATTCAACAAGGTAATAAATGTTTTAAATTCTGCTTTATTGATTTTTCCTTTACTATTAAATTCATTTAAAAAACTCATCATTGTAGCAATAGCAGTGTTAAATTTTAAGGCTTCATAATCTTCAGTTACTTTTTTGATAGTTTTATGTAACAAAACTTCATTCTCTTTATTATATTCCTTTCCTTCTACCACTACATCTTGCAATTTCCAAACTCTATCTAAAAATCTCTTACAACCCTTAACTCCATTATCAGACCATGGGGCAGGTTTCTCATAATCCCCAATAAACATAATATATGTTCTTAATGTATCAGCTCCATATACTTTGATTATATCTTTTGGATTAATTACATTTCCTCTAGATTTAGACATTTTTTCTCCATCTGAACCTAAAATTAGACCTTGTGCAGTTCTCTTAGCATATGGTTCTTTTGTAGGAACAACTCCTATATCATATAAAAATCTATGCCAAAACCTTGAATAAATCAGATGTCTAGTCACATGTTCCATCCCACCATTATACCAATCCACAGGTGTCCAATAATTAAGTTTTTCACTAGAAGCTAATTCTTTATTATTCTTTGGATCAATATATCTTAAAAAATACCAACTTGATCCTGCCCATTGGGGCATTGTATCTGTCTCTCTCTTTGCATCTCCACCACATTTTGGGCAAATAGTATTAACCCATTCTGTAATTGATGCTAATGGTGATTCTCCTGTATTAGTAGGTTTATATTTATTTACCTTTGGTAATGTAATCGGTAAATCTTCTTCCTTAACCCCAACAATACCACACTTTTCACAGTGCACGACAGGTATAGGTTCTCCCCAATATCTTTGTCTGTTAAATGCCCAATTCTTCATCTTATAATTAGTAGTTCTTTTTCCAAACTGCTTTGCCTCAATATATTCAACAATTTTTTCCTTTGCTTGTGGTACATCTAACCCATTTAAAAAATCTGAATTTACGATAATTCCTTTTTGTATATCAGTATATGCCTCTTCCTGTACATTCCCACCTTTTATAACTTCTATAATTGGTAAGTCAAACTTTTTAGCAAATTCCCAATCTCGTGTATCGTGACCTGGTACAGCCATGATGGCTCCTGTACCATATCCCATCATTACATAATCAGCAATCCATAAAGACACTTCTTGATTATTCAGTGGATTGATTACCTTTATGCCTTTTATTTCAACACCACTTTTTTCTTTTGCCAATTGTACTCTTTCAAACTCTGTTTTCTTTTTAGCTTGATTTTGATATCTTTTTATCTCATCTAAATTAGTAATTCTATCCTTAATATTTTCTATCAATGGATGCTCAGGAGCTATAACCATAAACGTAACTCCATACAATGTATCAGGTCTAGTAGTAAAAACAGTTAATTTTTCATTAACATCCTTAATATCAAACTTTACTTCTGCTCCATATGATTTACCTATCCAATTTTCTTGTTCTAATTTTATCCTAGGTAAAAAATCTACTTCTTCAAGACCTTCTAACAACTTATCTGCATAATCTCTAATTTTTAAAAACCATACATCTTTTTCCTTTTGAACAACTTCACTACCACATCTATCGCAAGTACCATTTTGTGATTCTTCATTTGCTAAAACAACTTTGCATTCATTACAAAAGTTCACAAAAGTTTTATCTTTAAAAGCAAGTCCTTTTTCAAATAATTTTAAGAATATCCATTGCGTCCATTTATAATAACTAGGATCAGTAGTATCTACAGTCCTATCCCAATCAAATGAATAACCTATCTCTTTTAATTGATTAGTAAATACTTTTATGTTTTCATCTGTAACTTCTCTTGGATGTCTCCCAGTTTTAATAGCATAATTTTCTGTAGGAAGACCAAAAGCATCCCATCCCATGGGAAAGAGCACGTTATAACCTTCTAATCTTCTTTTTCTTGAAATTACTTCTAAAGATGTATATGCCCGTACATGACCAACATGTAATCCTACCCCTGACGGATAAGGAAATTCAACTAAACCATAAAACTTAGGTTTCTCAGAAAAATCATTAGCTTTGAAAATTCCATCTTTATCCCATATTTCTTGCCATTTCCCCTCTATTTTTTCATGATTATACGACATAAAAATAAACCTCCCAAGTTTTCTCTCATATTAAAATAACAAAAAAACCGCCTCTTGCACAGCAAGGGACGGATATCATCCGCGGTACCACCCTAATTGACTAATTAGTCCACTTTCAATGTATAAAGCCATAACCCTATAAATAAATTTGTGTTAAGTTCAATTATATTCACAACTGATTTACACCATACATCAGCTCTCTATTTGCTTCAACAATTTACTACTTCACATTTTTCAATATTTACAATTATTTTTATTATAGTTTACATTATTTTTCATGTCAATTAGAACTGCATCAAATTTTTTTACCGTCACTCCATAATCTTTCGAGATTATAAAATGCTCTTTCTTCTTCATGAAAAATATGAACAACAATGTAATTTATATCAAGTAATATCCATCTTCCACCTTGTCTACCTTCTTTGTGGTGTATGATAATACCTTCTTCTTTTGCCTTTTCTTCTATATTATCGGCTATAGACTGAACATTTCTGTCCGAAGATCCACTGGTTATTATAAATATATCTGTTAAAGATGTTAATTCACTAACATCAATTATTTCAGTATTATATCCTTTTTTATCATCTATCCATTCACTTACTTTTTTTGCAATTTCTTTTGTATTAAAAACCATTTAACTCCTCCTTTTTTTCTCTAACATTATAAAATTCCTTGCTTCAATTGTTCTAGGATGTAATAAAGAATTTATAGAAATAACATATTTTATTATCTTATCTATTGACAATAATATAGCACCATCTAAATCAGTTTCAGATAATCTTCTTACTTCCTCTATTCCATCATAATTTCTATTTAATTCTACAACGTCTGATAAATAAATAATTTTTTCTAATTTCGTCATGTTCGTTCTTCCAGTTGTATGATATTTTATTGCATTAAGAATTTCCTCATCCTCTATACCTAATTCTTCTTGTGCAATAACGCTTCCTACTGGACCATGTAACAAATGCGGTTCTGACAAAGTTACTTCATCTAATTTTAATTCATGTAATTTAGCAATTTTCACAAGAGTATCAATATCCATTTCTTTAGCACAATCATGACTTATGGCAGCTATTTTTGCCTTTTCTTTATCACAATTATATTTTTCAGCAAGATATATAGCATATTCAACTACTCCTAAAGAATGTTTAAATCTTTTATTGGATATATTAGACTTAACTTTTTGCCTTATATACTCATAATTCAACTTAAGCTCCCCTTTTTCACTTTAACATCAATAAGTATAACTTTTCATATATATATTTATTGTTTGAATTATTAAAGATATTACATTATCATTCTTTATAAATATAGCTTTTTATCAACAATATATCTTTCAACCTCTTCTGGTAGGAGATACTTTATTGAATATCCATGTTTAATCCTTGAACGTATCTCCGATGATGATATATCCATTTCCGGTGTGTGTAGTTTATAAATTTTTGCTTCATATAGTTCTTTTAATTCTTTTATTCTCTGATCTAAATTTTCTTGCATATATCCAGGTCTAAATGTAGTAACTATCTTTATTTTTTTTAATAAATTATTAGCTTTCTTCCAAGTATCTATTTCAAAGATAATATCTGCTCCAGTTATGAAATAATAATCATCATAATTATATAGTCTCTGCATTTCTTCTAATGTATCAATAGTATATGAGTATCCTTTTCTTTCTATTTCTATTCGAGAGATATCAAAATATTTATTATTATTAATTGCAATCTTAGTCATATTATACCTATCTTTAGCCTCAATATCACCTTTTAATACTTTATGTGGATTAGTTCCAGTGGGTATAAAAATAATTTTATCTAGACTCAGTCTATCCCTTGCTGATTCCGCAAGTAATAAGTGTCCATAATGAACGGGATTAAATGTCCCACCTAAGATACCAACTTTTCTTATTTTATCTACCAATTACAAAAACTCCTTATTTATTCTTACCTTTTGGCAATTCAATAACAGGATTAGTATGATTATGTTTATATAATACAAATTTTTTTCCAATAATACAAATAATTTCTGCACGCGAAGAATCTGCAAGACTCTCTGCAACGGTTCTTGTATCATCAGAACAATTATTAAGCACTTTCCCTTTTACTAACTCACGCTTTTTTAATGCATCTTTTAGTTGAACTATTAAATTTGGAGTAATCCCCTCTTTACCTACATGAATAATATCTGGTATATCATTTGCCATACTTCGCAATATACTTCTATGTTTACTATTAAGCATAATATCACTCCTCTATTTAAAGTATTCAAATTCGATATCGAACACTTTTACAACGTCCCCATCTTCGATTCCTAGTCTTTCCAATTCATCTATTACTCCTTTATTTCTAAGTACATTTTGGAAGTATCCTACAGAATCATAATCATCAAAGTTTACTGAATAAATCAATTTTTCAAGTGATTCTCCTTCTATAACGAAGTAATCATTTTCTTTCCTAACGCTCAGTTCCTTTTGGAAACTTGGTTTATATATTTTTACTTTTTCTTCTTGTATTACTTCAAATATAGGTTCAACCTCTTTGATTTCATTTAATAAAACAACTATCCTATCAATTAATTTATCTATTCCCTGCCCTGTGGCCGCTGAAATCAAATAAACTTCAAAACCTTTTTCTTCAATTTTTGTTTTTATCGGATCCAAATCTTTTATATCTTGTATTACATCCGTTTTATTAAGCGCTACTACTTGTTTTCTTTCAGACAGTTTTTTGTTATGTTTTTCTAATTCAATATTTATTTTTTCAAAATCATCTATGGCATCTCGTCCTTCAAATCCTGATATATCTAATATATGAATAAGTAATTTCGTTCTTTCAACGTGTCTTAAAAACTGATGACCTAATCCTGCCCCTTCATGGGCACCTTCAATTAATCCTGGGATGTCTGCTACTACAAAACTACTATGATCTTTCCATTTTACAACGCCTAAATTAGGGACCAAAGTCGTAAAAGGATAATTAGCTATTTTGGGTTTCGCTTTCGAAATCAATGATAGAAAAGTTGACTTTCCTACGTTAGGAAACCCTAATAATCCTACATCAGCTAGTAATTTCAACTCCAAAACTAGTGAAAACTCTTGTCCCTTTTCTCCACCTTCTGCAAATCTAGGTGCTTGTCGTGTAGAAGTAGCAAAATGCTGATTGCCTCTTCCACCTCTGCCACCTTTGGCAATTATCATTTCATCATCATCTTCAGTTAAGTCACCCAATATAGTATTATCTACTTTATCTTTAACTATTGTCCCTGGAGGCACTCCAATAATCAGATCATTACCGTCTTTCCCAGATCTATTACTTCCTTCTCCATTAAGTCCATTTTCAGCTTGAAGCTTTCTCTTATATCTATAATCTATTAATGTTCTGTAGTTTGGATCTACTCTAAAAACTACATTACCGCCTTTTCCACCATCTCCACCAGCTGGCCCGCCATTAGGAACATATTTTTCTCTTCTAAAAGCAACACTTCCATGACCTCCATTGCCTGCCTTTACATTTATTTCAACTCTATCCACAAACATTTATATCACTCTCTTCTGCAAAAGACATTATATATATATACTATACCCATAAAAATCAAAAAACTAAAAACAAATATTAACTCTAATACTTATTGTTACTCTTAATGCTTATAAAAATACCACCTCAACTGAGGTGGCTACTATTACATTGCTTCTCTAGGATATACGCTAACCTGTTTTTTGTCTTTTCCTTTTCTTTCAAACCTTACAAGCCCATCAGATGTAGCAAACAAAGTATCATCACTACCTCTTTGCACGTTAGTACCGGGGTGAATTTTCGTTCCTCTTTGTCTTACTAATATATTACCAGCTAATACAAATTGTCCATCAGCACGTTTAACACCTAAACGTTTTGATTCACTGTCTCTACCATTTCTAGAGCTACCTACTCCTTTTTTATGAGCAAATAGTTGCAAATTCATTCTTATCATAAGATTTACACCTCCATTCAACCTATTACCTTGATATGTTCTTTATATTCTAATTCGATAGATTTTACACCTAAATAAAGGGTTTCTAGTATTGCGTTACATTGTATTCTCTTTTTATCTTCGTGAATTATTGGCACTTCAAATTTAACAAAACCATCATCATTCATTTCATATTCGACATCTAACCCAACATGACTTATCAAACCGTTCACCGAAGATATTACTAATGAGGAAACTGCAGCACATACTATGTCTTTTCCAATATCAGCATAATTACTATGACCTTCTACTTCAACAGAAGATATATCGCCATTGTCTCTACTAAAACAACACCTAATCATAAACTACTCAGCTTTGCCACATGTAATATTAGTAATTTGTACTTTTGTATATGGCTGTCTATGTCCTTGTTTTCTTCTATAATCTTTTTTTGATTTGTATTTATATATTATTACTTTTGGCCCTTTTCCCTGTTCTACAATTTTTGCAGAAACAACAGCGCCTTCAACACAAGGAGTTCCTACTACCATCTCTCCGTTATTAACTGCCAAGACATTGTCAAAATTCACTTCATCTTGACCCTCAGTTAAAGTTAATTTCTCAACTTCAATAATGTCCCCTTGTTTAACACAATATTGTTTTCCACCACTTTTTATTATAGCATACATTCTATACACCTCCTCAAACCAGTCTCGCCTAGCAGGTTCCCTTAGGGTATTATTACCTGTTTCGTGCGGCTTCATACGCCAGGATAGTATATCATAATGTAATGATATAAGTCAAATTAATAAGGAATTATTTTCATTTCCTCAATATCTAACGTAATATCCTCCTGTATATTAATTTCTATTTTATAAAAATCTTCAATCATCTGTACAAAAGTAAATTGACTTTTATATAATTCAATTTCTTTTAACATGTTTTTTATATATGGATTTAATTTTATAGAAACTTTCTCGTTTCTAATTACTTCTTTACTTTTTTCTAATAATGTCAAACATTTATAAAAAAGATATTCCTGATTTGGCATTAATCCAGTCCCATTACATATCTTGCATTGTTGAGAATTAAGATTATAAATCGATTTACCTTGCTGTTTTCTAGTCATTTGTAAAATACATAATTCTGTAAAACCATAAACCTTAGTTTTTACTTTATCTTTCAGCAAATATTCATTTAATGTATTAATTATTTTTTGTTGTGCTTTTTCTTTTCTTATATTTATATAATCAATTAATATTATTCCACTAATATTTCTTAATCTTATTTGATCAGCTATTACTTCAGATGCCTCAAGATTAATTTTTAACATAGTTTCATCGATATTTTTTTTGCCAGTAAATTTGCCACTATTAACATCTATAACAGTAAATGCTTCAGTATAATCTATTACTATATATGCTCCACTTTTCAACCATATTTTTCTATTAAACAACTCACTTATCTTTCCTTCGATTCCGTAAAATTGCAACAAATTTTGTTGATTTATTAATCTAATTTTATTCTTATCTTTATGAAAGTATATATTAAAATACTCTTTTAATTCTTCCTCTATGTTTATATCATTTACAACTATCTCATCCATATTACAAGAATAATAATCTCTTATAGTCTTTAATGCAATACTTTCATCTTTTAAAATTAACTTTGGAGCTCTCTCTACATCATTTATTTTACTCCATTTACTGATAAGATAAGTTAATTCACTTTTAAGTATATCTATTTCTATCCCGATAGCTTCAGTCCTTATTATGACACCACAATCATCAGGTTTTATATTATTTACAGCATTTTTTAATCTTTGTTTTTCTTCTTTACTTATTATTTTCTTTGAAACAAATACTTTATTTTCAGTAGGAAGCAATACTAAGTAATGCCCTGATATCGAAAATTTAGTAGTTAATCTAGCTCCTTTTGTTCCTACTGCTTCTTTTTTTACCTGCACTAATATTTCTTGCCCTTGTTTCAATAATTTATCAATCGGAAGATTATCTGGATTAGGCATTATGTCTGATACGTGTAATAATGCATTTTTTTCGTTGTTAATATTTATAAAGGCACCTTGTATTCCAGGCTTGATTTGTTCAACTCTTCCCATAAATATGTCTCCGTAGTTATTCCAATTTGTTTCTCTTTCTATAAAAAAGTGAATTAATATATCGTCTTTTACAATACAAACTCTTATTTGTCCAAATATTGAGTCAATTATTATTCTATTCATATCATACCCCTTAATCTAAAATGGTATTTTCATCATATAATTTCTTAATCCTTATACAAATAATAGTTATTTTTAAATTCTTCTTTTTCCTTATTTAACCCATACATAACTTTATTAATACCCTTTTCTTCATATTCTAACAACGAAAACATTACATACAATCTTATCTCCCAATTATCATCGTTAAGATAATTTACTAGTATATTATAATTCTTTTCACTCTTTACATTTCCTAATGCAATAATCGCATTTCTTTTAAGAATTTTCATTCCTCTCCATCCTGCTGAAGTATTGCCATAAGTTATTTTATAGTTTTCTTTATCCATACTCAAAATTTTTTCAATAGTAGGGTTAGATATATCAAAAGAAGACTGAAACTCTTTATGAATAGACGGAAGTGCTTTTTTATTTATAGGACATACTTCTTGACATATATCGCAACCATAAATATTATTGGCAATTGCTTTTCTTTCCCACCTTTTTAAAATACCTTTTTTTTGTGTCAGATAAGAAATACATCTATTTGCATTAAAATCAAGCCCTTCTTTCAAAGCTTTAGTAGGGCAATTACTAATACATTTATTACAATTATCACAACTCTGTTTTTTAATATCTTGTCTATCTATTATATCTACATTTACTAATATATGACCTAAAAAAATATATGATCCATAAATAGGATTAATAATAAAACCATTCCTACCGTAAAATCCCAAACCACTTCTATATGCTATTGCTCTATCCATTAATGGAGCATTATCAACAAAAGCTCTATATTTAATATTTGGATTATCCTTGATTATTAATGACATTAAATCATTCATCTTTCTCATCAATACTTCATGATAATCTTCTCCCCAAGCTACTTTCGATATTATTAATCTTGTTTCTTTTTCATATATTGAAATTTTATCCACATTCAGTGTGTTTTTATAACTAAGTCCTATGCTAATTATTGATTTAGCTTCCTTCCATACTAATTTAGGAGTAATATTTTTATTTATATCTTTATCTCCGAAAGGTGTTAGATAACCTTTTTCTTTTCTACTTTTGATTACATATTCAAATTCTTCAAATCTATCTGCGTTTGTAAACCCAATAATATCAATTTTTATTTTTTTTGCCATCGCTTTTATTTTCTCATTCATAAATTTCATCACCATTTTGTTGCATATTTGTTCATCAAAAAATTATATCATAAAAATGCTATAAAAATTAAAGTATTCAAATTGTTTAAAAAACAAATAGCATTTTTTAATATAAATAGATTATTAACATAGTTGAAAAACAGTATTTCTATAGAAACAAAAAAAGAGCTCTCTCAATAACAATATAAAAGCTCCTATAATTTTTATTTATTCAACTGGTACATTTTCAATTACTTTTTCTTCCCCTCTATATGTAATGATTATATCAATAAATTTTACATCCTTATCAATAGGAGTAAATTTTACAAATAAGATTTGTTTCCATCCCAGGGGTTGATCCGATGGAAAATCAATTAAACTATAATATGGCAAGGGAAAAATTGTATTTCCCTTGTCATCTTTTATATAAAGGTATTCAAAATCTGTTTTATTTAATACATTCTTGTTTTCATCTTCTATGATTAAGGTTATAGCAAAATAACTTTGATCTCCAGTAACCCATGAATACACGATATAATATTTTTCTTTCTCTGTTTTTTCTACACTTATTCTTACATCATCAAACATTGTATAATAAGGAGATTTCCCATATGTTTGTTTTAATAAATCATCAAAGTTTTCAGGTACTTGAGAAAAATATCCAATATAGAAAGTATTTAAAACTTGTTGATTTATATTATGCTGCCATGATATAAATAGCAACATAAAAATTATTAAAATCAATATAATTTTCTTTCTAACATACTTCATCTTTATCACCTTGAGTATTATATGCTTACTACTAGGTATATTATGACAACAATTGTTTAATATCTACGATTCCTCTACCTTGTTCATATTTCGTAGCAATTATTTTATTGGTACTTTTTAATAATTTTCTTTTTACATTATTTGGTGTTAACTTAGGTTCTTTCTGTAGCAAAAGTACAATAGCACCAGAAATTACCGGGGTTGACATAGATGTACCACTCTCATTTATATAACCTTTTGCTTTATTTCGCTTTGAATTACTTTTATTAGGCATGTATTCCGTATCACTCTTTAATGATTTTACTTTTACTCCTGGAGCTACTATATCAGGTTTTAGTTTATTTGCAACTGTAGGTCCTCTACTGGAAAACTCTGCTACAGTATCATCGTTGATATCAATAGTACCCTTAGAATCTGAACATCCTACAGTAATAATTTTATCACTAATACCTGGAGAGTTTATTGTTTTTTCATCTGGCCCAGAATTACCAGCAGCTGTTACTACAACTATTCCCTTATTCCATACAGCATTTACTCCTTTTACTAAAGGATCTTCACTTTCTCTTAAATCTGGATCAGATCCTAGAGATAATGACATAACTTTTATATTATACTTATCTTTATTATTTATCACCCATTGCATGCCGGCTACTATATCTGAAGTAGATCCTCCACCATCCTTGTTCATTACTTTTACTCCAATAATATTTGACTTTGGGGCAACCCCACGATATTTCCCATTTGAAGAATACCCATCTCCACCTATAATTCCTGCTACATGAGTTCCATGACCATTATCATCATACGGCTCAGATATGTTATTAACAAAATCTTTAAATGCTATTAACCTATCACTTTGTACAGTTAAATCTTCATGGGGAAATACTCCAGTATCTAAAATAGCTACTCCTATTCCCTCCCCATCATACCCCATGTCTTCTGATACATCACAAGAAATAGTACCTCTAACAATATTCATTTGTGTAGTCACTTGAGAATCGTCAGCAATAAAATTAACTTCGGGTGCTTTTGATAATTTTTTTATACTAGAAGCAGGTATTTCAGCTGCAAAACCATTGATTATATCTAATTTATATTTAATTTTACAGCCACATTCCTGCAAAATTTTTCTACGTTTTAATCTGTCAATATTCTTGGATAATATAATAATAGAAATTTTCTCGTCAGAATCTTTTTTTATCCTATTTAGCAATCTTCTATCAACATTTTTTATACTACTTGAAATAATAAAACACTCCTTTCCTTTGCTTAATATATTTTATGTAGCAGCAAGAAAAAGAGTGCCTATTTTGAACTATTCTCGTCTATTTCGTTGTCTAGGTTTAATATATTTTGTTTCATATTCTTCAGTTGTGTTTGGGTTTGAAACAATTGGTTTGTCATCAATATTTTTTTCTTCTACCTCTGCTGAAACTGAATTTGTTGTTTTTGCAGTTTTTGTTCTTGTTTCAGCTCTTGTTTTAGCTCTTGTTTTAATTCTCTCTTCTCTACGTTTTTTAATTTCTTCATTTCTTTTTTTAGTTCTTTCTTTTTTATCTTGTATTCTTTTTTTTCTATCTTCTTCCCTCTTTTTACTAATTTCTGGATCAGTATTTAAAAACTTATCTAAAATCGACATCCATTCACCTCCGTTATATATCTTTCATATGATTTTTAAATATTTTTAATAGTTTGTTGATTTTTTTCTGATCTTCATTTGATAATTTATTTTTCATATTTAAAATTAGTTCCGCTTTTTCTCTATTAGTTGCATTCTTATTATATTTTTCTATCTTTTTTACATATTGCTTTAATTCATCTCCGTATTTTTCATCTAATTCTTTAATTTTCTTTTCTACTTTTTCTTTTCCAATTGTTTTTTTTAATTCTTCTATTTTATTATTGTAAATGCTTTCATCTTTTTCTTTTAGTTGATTGACTTTTGAAATTATATCCATTAACTCTTTATCTTTAATAAGAATTCCTCCCTATCAATTAAATTTCATTATTATATTATGTTTTTTATATAAAAGTTGTGATTTATTTTCACATTTTCATAGTTCACTACGTAATATAAATTAGATAAAATAATAAACATTTTTATTCAAAGTATACAAGGAGGTTATTAAATGGCTTGTTTTAAAGATTGTGATTGTTCAACATTATTAATGTTTTTCTTACTACTTGTTGTATTATTTGACAGCATTGGATTCTGCGGAGATAATAACGATACTTTATTATTCTTCTTCTTATTATTAGTTATTGTCTTTACCACTTAAAAAATAATTGCTAATAAGAAATTAATTACTCACCAAATATTTATATCACACGTATTATATCTTAGGTAGCGATATTTTAAGGAGGTTATTAAATGGCTTGTTTTAATGATTGTGATTGCTCTACACTATTGATGTTTTTCTTGCTACTTGTAGTATTATTCGATAGTTGTGGTTTCTTTGGAGACGATAATGATACTTTATTATTCTTCTTCTTATTATTAGTAATCTTATTTACTAGATAATGTACTGATGTAAAAACATAGAATCTACATTAGACAAGACAACCCCAAAAATGAATGGGTTAAAAAGGGGAAATGACATTTTATATTATTATGTCATTTCCCACAATTAATATTGGAGGTAAAACAATGGGATTTCTTGATGGTCTTTTCGATGATGATAATACTCTATTGATTGTTTTAGTAGTAGTCGGAGTAATTATGTTTTTTAGCAAAGACGATGGTTGTGGTTTTGGTGGTATAAATTTAGGAGATAATTGGCTATTAATTGTAGTACTTATTTTATGTTTATGCGGAGATGGATTAAACATATTTTAATGAACTAAACCCCAATTATCAATCTTGGGGTATTTTCGTAAATAGTATATTTGATAGGCATATAGCTTATTATATGGAGTTGTTGTATATGACTGACCCTTTAAGTAATTTATTACTCGTAATTTCTGTACTTAGTCAAATAAATAAAGAAAATATAAATATTGAAATAGAAAAAGAAATAGCTCTAGACTGGGCTCCTAAAGGTTCAAGAAACCGAAGTGTTAACATTAATAGAAGAGCTTTTCCATTAGATGACGAACCATCATCTAAAATAGAAAAAGAAAAAACAGTAAAAGAAGTTATAGACACTGATTTCAATGCGACATATAGTGAAAATACTAATACTGAAGATATTTTAGATGCAGTAAAAACTGTTAATCCTTATCTTCATTCTAAAAACCAAATTATACTAAAAGCTATAATAAAAAGTAATAGTTTAATTGAAGATGTTAAGTATTTGCTGAATAATACTAATGTTGAAAGTAATTCAACAGTTAAATCATTATCTTTAAAAGAAGGATTAAAAATTGCAAAAGACATGGGGCCTTATTTGAACTCACAAACAAAAAAACAAGTAGATAATTTATATGATAAAATCAATAATATAAACAATCTACACAAAGGTTTAGTTCAAATTAAATCATCTAATGCAGACGAAATTCAGATAGATTACATACTAGAAAATTTAAAACCCTTTATAGCCTTTGATAAGTATAATAAGATTAAACAATTAGTTAGTATAGTAAAAGTAATTCAGACCACTAGTATTCTTTCGAATACAAAATCTTTACCAGATTCTGAAAGTGAAAACGAACAAGTAGAGGAAAATAAAGAGGAACAATTAGATGATATAATTAATTTATTAGATAAAATAGATAATAAAAAAAATAGTGAATAATAGTAATTAATTACTATTATTCACTATTTAGAAAATTTGTATTTTAAAAAAACAAATCTATGTATCTTTCAACAAGCAAAATACAAATCAATAACTATCTAATACATCCTCAATTACTTCTAGCACTTCTTGCTTTCCAGTTTTTTCAATAGAAGAAAACAAAATAATGTCATCAATACTTTTAATGTTTAAAACTGTTTGTATCTGTTTACTATTCTTACTATACTGGCTTTTCTTAACTTTGTCGATTTTAGTAGCAACAATCAATGGAGTAATACCACTATTATGCAACCAATTATTAATTCTGATATCATCTTCTGAAGGTATATGTCTAAAATCTATCAGTTGCACTACAATCAATAAATTATCTCTTGTATTTACATATTCTTCAATCATTATCTTAAAATCTTTTCTTTCTTTTTTTGAAACTTTTGCATAACCATATCCCGGCATATCAACAAAACAGAAAATATCTTCCACATTATAAAAATTAATAGTTCTTGTTTTTCCAGGACTTGAACTTGTTCTAGCTAAAGATCTTCTATTAATTATTGTATTGATAAATGATGATTTCCCAACATTAGACCTTCCTAAAAGCAAAATTTCAGGAAGATCATGTATAGGATATTGTTGTTTGCTAACCGCACTAATAATTATATCAACGTTGTTAATTCTCATTATAATCCACCATTGAATACAATATCAATAACTTCATCCATATGCGCTACAGTAAAAACTTTTAATTGCTCAAGAATATCTTTAGGTATATCCTGTAAGTCTTTCTCATTATCCTTCGGTATAATAATATTTCTAATACCGGCTCTATACGCAGCTAATAGTTTTTCTTTTACTCCTCCTATAGGAAGCACTCTACCTCTTAAAGTTATTTCACCAGTCATAGCTAAGTTTTGACTTACTGCTCTCTTAGTTAATAATGATATTACAACAGTAGTCATAGTAATTCCTGCTGATGGACCATCTTTAGGGATGGCTCCTTCTGGAACATGTAAATGAATATCTAGATTCTTGTGAAACTCCTCATCAATATTAAGCTCTTTTGCTCTTGCCCTAATAAAACTTATACCTGCTCTAGCAGACTCTTTCATTACATCTCCCAATTGACCAGTTAATTCTATTTTTCCTTTTCCTGGCATATCAACTGCTTCTATTTGTAATGTATCACCACCAACTGATGTCCATGCTAAACCATTTACAACACCAATTTCAGTTTTATCTTCTATAATATCGTATCTGTATTTTTTTACTCCTAAAAATTTGTCTAAATTTTTTATACTTACTGTAACACTTTTCTTTTCTTCTTCTACAATTATCTTTGCAACTACTCTGCAGATTCTAGATATTTGTCTCTCTAGCTCACGGACGCCTGATTCTCTAGTATAATAATTCACTACATCTTTTAGCGTATTTTCAGAAATTCTTATATTACTACGCTTTAATCCATGAATTTTTAATTGTTTTTGAAGTAAGTATTTTTGTGCAATTTTCAATTTTTCTTCTGCTATATACCCTGAAACTTCGATTATTTCCATTCTATCCAATAACGGTCTTGGTATTGTACTTACAGTATTTGCAGTGGTAAGAAACATAACTTTAGATAAATCAAAAGGCAACTCTAAATAATTATCTGTGAACGTAGAGTTTTGTTCTGGATCTAGTACCTCAAGTAATGCTGAAGCAGGATCTCCTCTAAAATCTTGACTCATTTTATCAATCTCATCTAATAGAAATAATGGATTTTTGCTTTCTGATTGCTTAATATTATTAATAATTCTACCTGGAATAGCACCAACATAAGTTCTTCTATGACCTCTTATTTCTGCTTCGTCTCTCATTCCACCTAATGACATTCTAACAAACTTCCTATTTAACGCTTTAGCGATGGATCTAGCTATTGAAGTCTTACCGACTCCCGGAGGTCCAACTAAACAAAGTATAGGCCCTTTTAATGTATCTGAAAGTTTTAAAACAGCAAGATACTCTAAGATTCTTTCTTTTACTTTATCAAGAGAATAGTGATCTTCATCAAGTACATTTCTAGCACTTTTTATATCAATTTTTTCTTCAGTAACACTATTCCAAGGCAAGTCCAATATCCATTCAATATAAGTCTGTATAACCCCTGCTTCAGAAGTTCCTGAAGGCACTTTATTTAATCTTGAAATTTCCTTTTCTACTTTTTCTTTTATACCTTCATCCAAATTAAGTTTTTCTAATTTCTCTCTATACTCTTGTACTATATTTGTAGATTGTCCTTCACCTAGTTCTTCTTGAATTACTTTTATCTGTTCTCTTAAGAAATACTCTTTTTGTTGCCTATCCATTTGATTTCTAACCTTATCATCTATGTCTTTTTCTATTTCTAATATTTCCAATTCTTTTACTAATACCTCATAAGTTTTAAAAAGCCTTGTTTTTGTATCTTGTTCCTGTAATAACTCTTGACTCTCTTCAATTTCAAGAATTAAATTTGCCGCTATAATATCTAATAATTGATCAGTATTTTCTATACTCTCCAGCGCCATCAAAATATCCGGCGAAGATTTTCTTGTAAGATTAATATATTCCGAAAAAGATTGCTTTGTCATTCTAAGCAATGCTAAACTTTCTTTATCCGTTAATGTTTGTGTTTCTATATCCTCAAATAATATATTAAAGTACGGATCATTATCAACAAATTCTTTAATATTAATTCTACTTTTAACTTCCACCAATACTCTTATTATATTACCTGGAATCTTTAACAACTGCTTAATATTAGCTAATGTTCCAACCTTATATAAATGTTCTTCTTCTGGCAAATCTACATCTATATTTTTTTGAGATACTAGCGCTACCATTTGATTATCTGCCATAGCTTCTTCTAATGCTTTAATTGATTTTTTTCTGCCTACATCAAAATGAATAACCGTTCCCGGAAATACACTTAATCCTCTTAGTGGAATCAACGGTATTATTTTTTCCTCTATATCATCATTCATTTGAGAATTATTTTCTAAATTTTCGTTACTCACACAATTCACTCCTTCATAAAACCCACTAATAATAGTTTTGTTATATCTAGCTAATTTATTATATCATTTTAACTGTTATTTTCAATTCTTACAAATAAAAAAAGCAATCAATTATGAATTGACTGCTTTTTTTGTTGACAGTATCATTAACCGAGTATCATCTAATTAGTTAATTTATGCTTATGATGCACTCTCACGATCTTTCTTTTCACTAGATTTTGCTGTCTTATCCTCATAAATCAAAGTTGGTGATTTCTTTTTGTTAACTGTATCCTTCGAAATAATACATTCTTCTATATTATTTTGTGAAGGTATGTCATACATGACATCTAGCATAACATCTTCTATTATGCCTCTTAAACCTCTTGCTCCAGTTTCATGCTTCAAAGCCATTTGAGCTACTGCCTTCAATGCGTCAGATTCAAAAGTTAATTCAACACCATCTATCTCGAATAATTTTTTATACTGTTTAAGTAAAGCATTTTTAGGTTCAGTCAATATACTTATTAATGCTTTTTCGTCTAGCATATCTAAGGTTGTGATTATTGGAATTCTACCTATGAATTCAGGTATTAATCCAAATTTCAACAAATCTCTTGGCTGAATTTGCTTGAGTAATTCGGCATTATCTTGATCTTTCTTACTCTTAACTTCTGCACCAAAACCCATAGATTTATTTCCTACTCTCTTAGAAATTATCTTTTCAATGCCGTCAAAAGCTCCACCACATATAAATAAGATATTTGTAGTATCAATCTGTATAAATTCTTGATGTGGATGTTTTCGCCCTCCTTGAGGGGGCACATTTGCCACGGTACCTTCAAGAATCTTCAACAATGCTTGTTGTACTCCTTCGCCACTTACATCTCTAGTAATAGAAGGATTTTCACTCTTTCTAGCTATCTTATCAATCTCATCTATATATATAATTCCTTTTTGAGCCCTATCAACATCATAATCTGCCGCTTGAATAATCTTGAGTAGAATATTTTCAACGTCTTCTCCAACATAACCCGCTTCTGTCAATGAAGTTGCATCAGCAATAGCGAAAGGAACATTCAATATTTTTGCTAAAGTCTGAGCCAATAAAGTTTTACCAGAGCCAGTAGGTCCCAACATAACTATATTGCTCTTTTGAATATCCACATCGCCTATTTCGACACCATTTATTCGTTTATAATGATTATAGACTGCTACAGCAAGCGATTTCTTTGCTCTTTCTTGTGAAATAACATATTCATCTAAGTACTCTTTAATTTCGTGGGGTTTAGGAGTCTCAGTTATCTCACTCGGCTCTGGTATAAATTCTTCATCAATTATTTCTTGACATAATTCAATACATTCATTACAAATATAAACCCCAGGTCCTGCAACCATTCTCTTTACTTGAGATTGAGCTTTGCCACAAAAGGAACATCTTATCTGCTTGTTTTCGTCATATTTTGACATCTTAACACCTCTCTGAATTACTCTAAAATTATTTTCTAGAAGTAATTACTTTGTCTATTAAACCATAATTCTTTGCTTCATTTGCTTCCATAAAATTATCTCTATCAGTATCTGTATTAATTACTTCAATTGGTTGCCCTGTCTTTTTACTTAAAATTTGATTTAGTTTTTCTCTAGTTTTTATTAGTCTTTTTGCATAAATCTCAACATCAACCGACTGTCCTTGAGCTCCTCCAAGAGGCTGATGTATCATTATCTCACTATTTGGTAATGCATATCTTTTACCTTTTTTGCCAGATGCCAACAAGAAAGCTCCCATAGATGCAGCCATCCCAACACATATTGTTGAAACATCACTCTTAATATAATTCATAGTATCATATATTGCAAATCCCGCAGTTATAGAGCCTCCAGGGCTATTTATATATAGTTGAATATCCTTATCTGCATCTTCCGCTTCTAAAAAAAGTAATTGTGCTACAATCAAACTAGCTGTCACATCATTAACTTCTCCATTTAAAAAGATAATTCTTTCTTTTAACAGTCTTGAGTAAATATCGTAAGATCTTTCTCCTCTTCCTGTTTGCTCTACAACCATAGGTACTAAATTCATATCCATAAATTCCACCCCTTTTATTTATTTTTGTACAGCATTTTCAAGTAGAAACTCTACAGTACTTTTCCTTTTTACAATAGATTTAAAATAATCCATTTCGCCTTCTTTTATTGTTTCTTTAAACTTATCTAACTCAATCTTATACATCTGTGCATAATTAGCTATCTCTACTTGTATTTCCTCATCAGATGCAACAATATTTTCTTCTTCTGTTACTTTTGTTAAAACTAAATCTCTTTTTATTCTACTAATTACGTCTGTTCTTATGTCTTCTTTTAATTTTTCTTCCTCAGTATTAGTATAACTAAAGTAGTCTGTCATACTTATACCCTGAGTTTGCAGTTGGTACTCAAAATCTTTTAAAGATTTTTCCATTTCTTCTTCTATCATAGGTTCTGGAATCTCTAACGTAGCATTTTCCACTGCATAATTAACAACTTTCACTTCTGCTTCTTCTTTTAATTCTTTTGATTTTCTCTCTAGTATTTTACTTTTTAAATCTTCTTTTAGTTCTTCTAAATTATCAAATTCACTTATATCTTTAACAAATTCATCATCTAATTCAGGTAATTGTTTAACTTTTACTTCATTTACTTTTGTTTTAAAAACTGCAGGTTTTCCTGCTAATTCATCCGATTGATAATTTTCAGGGAAAGTAACATTCACTTCTTTTTCTTCACCTTTTTTCAAGCCAACCAGTTGATCTTCAAATCCTGGAATAAATGATTTTGATCCTAAAACCAAACTATAATTTTCTGCTTTTCCGCCTTCAAAAGGAACATCATCAACAAGACCTTCAAAATCAATAATTACTGTATCACTTTCTTTTGCTGGTATATCTTCAACAGTTATTAATCTTGCATTTTGGTTTTGCATTTTTTCTAATTCTTCTTTAATGTCCTCATCAGTTACTTCGTAATCTAATTTATTTATCTCAGTTCCTTTATATTCACCAAGTTCTACTTCAGGTTTTACTGCTACACTAACAGTAAATACAAATCCTTCTTTTGAACTTATTGTTTCTATATTTTCCATATTGGGTCTAGAAACAGGTTGAATATCATTTTCTTCAATTGCACTAGAATATGCTTCTGGAAAAGCAAAATCTATTGCATCTTCATAAAATACATTTTCTCCATATTGTCTTTCAATAATACTTCTTGGAGCTTTTCCTTTTCTAAATCCTGAAATACTAAATCTTCCTTTGTTTTTATTATATGCTTTATTTACGGCTTTATTAAAATCATCTGCTGAGACCTCAATCTTAATTGTTGCTATATTTTTTTCAATTTTTTCTACACTTGAACCCATGAAAATCCTCCTATTATCCTATATTAAATTTTTATCTTTCAGTTTTATAACTTTCACATTATATCATAAGCATAATTGTAAAATCAATAAAAAGCCAAACCCATGAATATTCATATTATATTTCAATCATTATTTGTAATTTCCTTTATCTCTATAATATCTACTACTTTCATCTTACCAATTAATTCATCAATTTCTTTAACCGATATACAATATTTCCCATACTTTAAACCTAACATGTCATCTGTTACATATGCATTTACGATTCTGTCGTCTTCTAAATAGATAAATAACATTTTTGATGACTCCATGTTATTTTTATACAATTTTATTGTACCGTTTTTAAATTTTTCAATAAATTCGTCAATCTCTTCCTTATCCTCAGCATGAACAAACTCTTTTTTCAACTTAATATTCGATGAAAAAGGAACATCTTCATATTCTGCATATACTATTTTAGAAACATTTTTTATATTTAATGAAGCTAAACTAATTTGAATTTTGATAAATGGTAATAATATAAACATAATTAATACTATTGAAACAAAGATTATAGAATATTTTATTGCCTTTTTTGTATCCCACTTAATGTATTTTTGCAAAAATTTCATTAGTAACCACCTGTATAGATATTTTATTCCATTATAACAAAAAAACTAATTAAATGTATATTTAATTATTACCATTTATTAGGCTGTTTTAACTCTCAGAATTATTTATCAATTTATTTAAAAATTGACCTGTATAAGATTTTTGAATAATTGCAATTTCCTCTGGTGATCCTGTACCTATTATGTTTCCACCAGCATCTCCACCTTCTGGACCTAAATCAATGATATGATCAGCAACTTTTATTACATCAAGATTATGTTCAATTACTACAACAGTATTACCATTATCAACTAATTTATTTAAAACAGTTATAAGCTTATCCACATCAGACATATGCAACCCTGTGGTGGGCTCATCTAATATATACAAAGTTTTTCCTGTACTCCTCTTGCTTAGTTCAGTAGCCAACTTAATACGTTGAGCTTCCCCCCCTGATAATTGTGTAGAAGGTTGACCGAGTTTGATATAACCTAATCCTACATCAAATAATGTTTTAAGTTTACTCTCTATTTTTGGTATATTCTTAAAAAACTCTAAAGCTTCTTCTACAGACATATCCAATACATCAGCGATATTGCTTCCTTTATACTTAACTTGCAACGTCTCTCTATTATATCGTTCTCCCTTACAAACTTCACAAGGAACATATACATCAGGTAAAAAGTGCATTTCTATTTTAATTATTCCATCTCCATTACAATTTTCGCATCTTCCACCTTTTACATTAAAACTAAACCTTCCCTTTTTATATCCTCTTGATTTTGCTTCAGGAGTTTGAGAAAAAACATCCCTAATAATATCAAAAACACCTGTATATGTAGCAGGATTTGATCTTGGTGTTCTTCCAATAGGAGATTGATCAATATCAATAATTTTATCTATATTTTCTATGCCTATTATCTCATCATGTTTTCCCACTTTGTGATATGATCTATTTAATTTCGTAGTGATACCTTTATATAATATCCCATTTATCAAAGTACTTTTTCCTGAACCTGATACTCCAGTTATACAAGTAAAATTACCTATTGGAATGTCTACCATAATATTTTTCAAATTGTTTTCTCGAGCACCCTTGATCGTAATATATTTACCTTTTTTCTCTCTCCTAATCACTGGTATAGGTATTTTTTTCTTACCACTTAAATATTGTCCTGTCAAAGATTTCTTAGATTTTTTTATTTGATCTATATTTCCTTGCGCTACTATATGTCCTCCATGTATTCCAGCACCTGGTCCAATATCTACTATATGATCAGCTTCGTACATAGTATCTTCATCATGCTCAACAACAATCAAAGTGTTCCCTAAATTTGTTAAATTTCTTAAAGTACTCAACAATCTTTTATTATCTCTTTGATGCAAACCTATACTTGGCTCATCTAAAACATATAAAACTCCGACTAAACTTGCTCCGATCTGGGTGGCAAGTCTAATCCTTTGTGATTCTCCTCCAGATAAGGTACCTGCACTCCTATCGAGAGTTAAATACTCTAATCCAACATCCTTTAAAAAATTCAATCTTGAAAATATCTCCTTCATAATTTGATGAGATATTAATTCTTCCTTTTCAGTCAAATCTAAATTATTAAAAAATTCTATACTATCTTTAACTGATAATTCTGTAAGTTTTATTATATTGATGTGATTTATTGTCACAGCTAAGCTATTCTTATTTAGTTTTTTTCCTTTGCAATCTCCACAAGGAGTTTCAGACATATATTTCTCTATTTTACCTCGAATATATTCAGAATTAGTATCCTTATACCTTCTTTCCATGTTATTTATTATTCCTTCAAAAACGACTTCTCTTTCTTTCCAACCACCGAATTGTGAATTGAAACTAATAGTCACTGGAGTATCATCTCCATAGTAAAGGGCATTCATAAATCCTTTCGATGCATCTTCTAAAGGTTGATCTAATGAAAAATCGTATAATTTTGCTATTTTACTTAATATGGCATTGTAATAACTATTTTCATCATTAGCTCCAAAAAATTTTAAAGCACCTTTATTTATAGACAGACTCTTATCTGGTACTAATAAATCTGGATCTACTTGGCTATGAAAACCCAGTCCATGACATGTGCTACACATACCGAAAGGGCTGTTAAAAGAGAACATTCTAGGTTCTAATTTATCCATAGCTATCCCGCAATCAGCACAGGCAAATTTTTCACTATAAATCTGTTTTTCCGCATCAACAATCTGAATATTTACAATGCCCTCTGTCATTTTCAATGTAGTTTCAATGGAGTCAGTAAGTCTTTTACGGATAGAATCCTTAATTTTTAGCCTATCCACAACAATCTCTATAGTATGTTTTTTGTTCTTTTCTAAATTTATTTCTTCCATTAATTCATATAGTTGTCCATCAATAATAACTCTTACAAAACCATCTCTTTTTATAGAATTCAATAGTTTCTTATGCTGTCCTTTTTCACCTTTAATAACCGGAGCAAGAACTTGAAACTTTGTTCCTTCTTCCATTGCTAAAATGCTATCTACCATTTGATCTACTGATTGAGATGAAATCTCTTTTCCACAGACAGGACAATGAGGAATACCTATCCTAGAATATAATAATCGATAATAATCATATATCTCCGTAACCGTTCCAACAGTTGACCGTGGATTTCTATTTGTAGTCTTCTGATCAATTGAAATAGCAGGTGATAAACCTTCTATATATTCTACATCAGGTTTGTTCATTTGACCTAAAAACTGTCTAGCATAAGATGAAAGAGATTCTACATATCTTCGCTGTCCTTCGGCATATATAGTATCAAAAGCTAAGGAGGATTTTCCTGAACCACTAAGTCCTGTAAGTACAACAAATTTTTCTCTGGGTATTTTTATATCAATGTTTTTTAAATTATGTTCTTTAGCACCTTTAACAGTAATGTATTTCATATGCTCTCCTTTCGAAATGTTATTCTCCAATTTTTATCACTAATGATTTAATTTTATCCCTTAGTTTTGCAGCTTTTTCAAATTCTAAATTCTCTGCAGCAGACAACATTTCTTCTTCTAATTTAACTATAAGCTCTTTGTATTCAGTAGTATTCTCATTAATTGAATATTGTACTTCCCCTTCGGCAACTTTTGTAGCCTCAATAACATCATGTATTTTCTTAGTAATAGATTTTGGAGTAATATTATTTACTTCATTATACTTCCTTTGAATCTCTCTTCTTCGATCAGTTTCACCTATAGCCTTTCTCATGGACTTAGTTATTACATCCGCATACATGATTACTTTACCATCAACATTTCTAGCAGCTCTACCTATCGTTTGAACTAAAGATGTTTCAGATCTTAAAAAGCCTTCTTTGTCAGCATCTAAGATTGCCACCAATCCAACTTCTGGTATATCTAATCCTTCTCTTAACAAGTTTATCCCTATCAGTACATCAAAAACACCTAATCTTAAATCTCTTATTATTTTCATTCTATCCATTGTATCAACATCTGAGTGTAGATACCTTACTTTTATATCTATCCCTTTTAAATAATTAGTTAAATCTTCTGCCATTTTTTTAGTTAATGTAGTAACTAGAATTCTTAATTTCTTCTCCACTTTTTCATTAATTTGTCCAATCAAATGGTCAATTTGACCTTTTACAGGAATTATTTCAATGCTTGGATCTATCAATCCCGTAGGTCTTATTATCTGCTCAACCAATTTATTAGATTTTTCATTTTCATATGGTCCAGGAGTAGCACTTGTAAAAATAGCTTTATTTATTTTATTTTCAAATTCTTCAAAATTAAGAGGTCTATTATCTAAAGCAGATGGTAATCTAAATCCGAAATTAACTAAATTATTTTTTCTAGACCGATCTCCTGCATACATACCCCTTACTTGGGGTATTGTAACATGCGACTCATCAACTATAAGTAAAAAGTCTTTAGGAAAATAATCCATTAAGGTAAAAGGAGGACTTCCTGGTAAAAGTCCACTGATATGTCTAGAATAATTTTCTATTCCATTACAGTATCCCATTTCTCTTAACATTTCGATATCATAATTAGTTCTTTGCATTATTCTCTGAGCCTCTATTAATTTCCCTTGACTTTGTAATTCTTCATAAGTTTTTTCCAACTCCTCTTGAATACAAACTATTGCATTTTCCAGTTTTTCTGGCGTAGTTGCATAATGTGATGCAGGAAAAATTGATATATGCGTTCTAAGCCCTGTAATTTCACCTGTTAAAGCATCAATCTCAGTAATCCTATCGATCTCGTCTCCAAAAAACTCAACTCTAACTGCTTTGTCATTAGAGCTTGCAGGGAAAATCTCGAGCACATCACCTCTAACTCTAAAAACACCTCTCACAAAGTTTAGATCATTTCTCTGGTATTGAATATCTACAAGTTTTTTTATAATTTCATCCCTATCTTTTTCCATTCCTGGTCTCAAAGAAACTACTAAGTTTTCATAATCAACGGGACTTCCTAAACCATAAATACATGAAACACTTGCAACAACGATTACATCCTTACGTTCATATAATGCGGCAGTTGCAGAATGACGTAATTTATCAATTTCATCATTTATCGACGCATCTTTTTCAATATACAAATCCGAATTAGGGACATAAGCCTCAGGTTGATAATAATCATAATAACTCACAAAATACTCAACAGAATTGCTATTAAAAAAATCTTTGAATTCATTATACAATTGAGCTGCTAAAGTTTTATTGTGGGCGATTACTAATGTTGGTTTTTGAACCTTTTCAATTACTTTAGCCATGGTGTATGTTTTGCCAGAGCCAGTTACCCCAAGTAATGTTTGAAATTTTAAATTACTATCTATACCTTTACATAATTCATTTATTGCTTTTTGTTGATCACCCATAGGATTATATTGTGAAGTAACATAAAATTTTCCCATATTATTATCTCCTCGTCAATTCTTTTCCAAAACATATGTTCGTACAAATTATATTATAACTATCGTTATAGGTCAATATTTCTATGTAAATCTATACATAAAACTAAAAAGTTTTGAAAGTACTTGAGTATTTATTTGATGTATTAATACATCTATAAATACTACAAATAATTTAAATCCAAATTTCCAGATACTATTCCTTCCTCAAATACCACTCACATGATATATAACTTTCCAACTTTCCCACTCTTTCCAACCAACCGTCTAGTATAATAATTCTCATTTTTATAGTTGTATAAACAATTTCTATCTAATTATACTAATAAATATTAAAAAAAACTAAGGAAATAACTTCCCTTAGCTCCTTTGAAATATTCATTCATACAAAATTTTTATAATAATTTTCCACTATCCTATCTTATCCTTTAAAACTTCTATCGCCCTATTTAACTGAACATCCTTCTCTAAGCTATAGTCAGATTCATATTTTAAATCTAAAGGCATTTCTATCTCTACATCTGGTTCTATACCTTTGTCATGTATATTTCTTCCATTGGGAGTAAAATACTCTGAAACAGTAACCTTGTATCCAGTTCCATCACCTAAATCACTCATTCTTTGAACAATACCTTTTCCAAATGAAGTTGTACCAACTATAGTAGCTGAATTTGTATCTTGCAACGCTCCTGCAAATATCTCAGATGCACTTGCTGATCCCCCATTAATCAGAACGACAATTGGTAAATCTAATTTGTTTTTTTCATCTGAATACTTATAATCTTTGTTACCAGCTTTATCTTCAGTGTATACTATCACTGATTCACCCATCAATCTATCAACAATCTCAACAACAGTATCCATCCTTCCTCCTGGGTTATCTCTTACATCAACAATTAATCCTTTAATATTTTCATCAAGTAATTTATCAAGATTTTCATTGAATTCCTTTGAAGTATAGTTTTCAAACTGAGTTATAGTTAAATATCCTAAATCACCATCTAAAACTTCACTATTTACACTTTTCATAACTATTTCTTCACGTATCAATGTTTTTTCTATTAATTCATCAAAACCCTCACGTTGTATAGTTAATGTAACTTCTGTACCTTGATCTCCCTTGATTTTAGCAACTACTTCAGTTAAGTTCAATCCAATTATTTCTTCATTATTTACTTTAACAATTTTATCTCCTGATACTAAACCAGCTTTTTTCCCTGGTGATCCTTCGATAGGAGATACTACAGTAACTATATTGTTATCATCCATAGTTACAACTACCCCAATGCCAACATATGTGCCTTGTATTTGTTCCATATATGACTGAAATTGATCTTCATCATAATACACTGTATAGGGATCGCCTACTGCTTGAAACATGCCTATTAGAGCACCTTCAAGCAACTCATCTTCATCAACATCTTGATAATAGCTACTTAAAATCTCATTTTTTAAATTTAATAATTTTGTTATGTATTCAGCAGTATTAGAATCCTTAGTCTGTACAATAACCTTGTCTCCAACAGCTATAGACATCCCATTTGAAAGAATTAAAGTTGCCATATTACTTAAGATTAATAAAATAATAAATATTATGATATACCATTTTTTATTTTTCATTGAGCATCCCCTTATTACTTTTATTTTAAATTATATGCTTTATATTTATATTTAATCATTAACAATAAAGAATATTATAACTATAACATATATTTATCAAGAAAAAAACTTCTAGGATATACCTAAAAGTTTTAACTAATAAAAAACAATAATATTTTATTATACATACCTAAATATATTTTTTTAAAATCAATAAGTTTCATTTTATAATAATTTATACTTTTGTTATCTAGGTGTGACATAATTCAAAGGATTTGTTGTACTACCATTTATCCTTATTTCAAAATGAAGATGTATTCCTGTAGACATTCCAGTGGTACCTACTTCTCCTACTCTATCTCCAGGAGCTAGATAATTTCCCACACTAACATATCTCTTAGCTAAGTGTGCATACACTGCCGATATTTTATTACCTTTTTCATCTACACCTAAATCAATTACAACCTTGTTTCCATAACCACTAGTATATGTAGATTGAATCACTTCCCCAAAACCTACAGCTACAGCACTTATTCCTTTTCTACCACTAACACTTATATCAATTCCCGAATGGAATTTTCTATACCCTAGTATTGGATGGATTCTATAGCCATAAGGAGATGTTATCCTAGTATATCCAGGAGTAGGCCACTTATAAACTCCTTCATTAATGTTATCATCTATTTTCTGTAAACTAATAATTTCACTTTCAATTCTATTCGATTCTGCTTCCAAGGCATTTAAATCTTTTTCATAAACTGATATCTGATCATTTAATGCCTTTGCATAGCTTTCTCTGGATGTTTTAATATTGTTTAAACTTTGCTTTTTTGCCACGCTATCATTTTTTAGTGTTAGTAACTTTGCTTTTTCATTTTCTATTTTTTCTTTTTTCTCATTTATATCTTCCTCAATTTTCTCCAGCTTTTCAAAAACTTCCTGATCATACTGTGCAATAGTTTTAATCATATCTATCTTAGTTATTAAATCACTAAAACCTTTGGCACTAAACAATATTTCCAAATAGCTAATATCACTGTACATATACATGATTCGGAGCCTTTCGTCTAAAGTAGCCTTTTGCTCCTCTTTTTCAGCTATTGCCTCTTCCAATTCTTCTGTTACTTTATCTAAGTTTTTTTGTGTGCTATTTATTTCTTTGTCTATCCTATTGATTTCAGCTTCTGCAGAATCGATATCTTTATCTAACTTAGTAATTTCATCTCTTAATTCATCAATCGTCGCATTATTCTTATCAATTTTTTTAATTGTTTCTTCTTGTGCTTGTTGATTTTCCTTCAAATCATCCTTCAAATCATCCAATGAAGCTTGTACAACATTTGGAATCATCATAAAAACTAAAATACAAGATAAAAATACCCTGGTAATCCTTTTAAACATCACATTTCCCCCTTGGATGAGCTGCTTTTATACATTTAAAAATTTTCTAATTGAAATCATACTTCCTATAGCTCCGACTACTAAACCATAAATAATAAAATAAATTGTTATTTCTGACATTACTACTTGTGGAGGAGCAAAAGTTACTCCCATCATCAATATTGTTTGACCTTTTACTAGACCTAATAAATAGTAGTATGCATTTCTAATTACTAAAACAGCCAAGACTGCACCTATTAATCCTAAAGTACTCCCTTCAATAATAAATGGAATCCGTATATACCAATTTGTAGCACCTACATATTTCATAATGTTTATTTCTTTTCTTCTAGCAAAAACGGTTATCTTAATCGTATTATAAATAATAAACAAAGAGATTCCAGTTAATATTATTAAAACTGCAAAACTCATAACATTAGCAAATTCGTTAAACTTTATTAATGCATTAACATATGTTTCTCCATAATTAATATAATCTACTCCATCAAGTGTTAAAATATAATCGTTGAGATTATTTATTTGTTTCGCATTGTTTAGATTAACAATATAAGATTCTGGTAAAGGGTTATCTTCCTCTAATCCTTGTAAAATATTTTGATATTCCTCAAGTTGATCTGCCATCATATTTAAAGCTTCATCTTTCGACTCAAATTTATAACTTTCAATATACTCGTTAGATTTTAAGGTATCTTCAATATTTTGCTTTTGTTCCTCTGTCACTTCACTGGATAAAAATACTTTTAGTTCTAACTGTCCTTCCATCTCATTTGTTATATGTTGAATGTTTATAGCTAAAACTAAAAAAATACCTAGTATCAATAAAGCAGCTATCACTGATACTATAGAAGCTATACTCATTAATGAGTTTCTCTTGATACTTCTGTATGAATCACGAATAGAGTATTTTAAGGTATTAATCTTCACAATGATATCCACCTTTCTTATCGCTAACTATCTTACCACCATGTAAAGCTATTACCCTTTTTTGCATTTTGTCCACAATTTCTCTATCATGAGTTGCCATTACAATAGTTGTACCACTTTGATTTACATTATTTAATATATTAATAATTCCCAAAGAAGTTTTAGGGTCTAAATTCCCAGTTGGTTCATCACATATAAGTAATTTTGGGGAATTAATAATAGCTCTAGCTATTGCAACCCTTTGCTGTTCCCCTCCTGAAAGTTGGTCAGGATAATAATTTGCTCGATGGGTAAGACCCACTAATTTTAGTGATTCTGGAACTCTCCTGTGTATGGTTTTGCTGTTGCATCCAACTATTTCCATAGCAAATGCTATATTTTCATAAACTGTTTTTTCTGATAATAACCTAAAATCTTGAAAGACAACACCTAGTTTTCTCCTATAATAAGGTATTTGAGATTTTTTTAGCTTTGTGATTTTTTGAGACCCTACTAATATTTCTCCCGATGAAGGCTCCAATTCTTTCATTATCATCTTTATAAAAGTAGTTTTTCCAGCACCACTTTTACCAACTACAAATACAAAATCACCTTTATTTATATCAACACTAACATTATTTAAAGCTAGATGTTGCGTTCTATCGTACATCTTATTAACTTCTTGGAATTTTATCAATATCTTCCCTCCAGAGTCATATGTTGAAATGTAAACAATTTGTAACTTAATATTATTATATCAGAATAAAGTAACATTAAAAACATATTTATGACAAAATATATTGTAATATAATGGATTCTATTATTTCTTCAAAATTATAAAAACAGTATTTAGCATCTAAAGTAATTTATTGTACTATATTACACTATTTATAAATAATATATCACATTATTTACATATTTGTTGTAAACAAAATTAAAACATTTAATTGTCAAAAATAAACAAATTATTTCTAAAACTCTCTTATTGTATAAACAATTAAAAAGTGCTAAAATAAAAATAACAAGAGAATAATTAATGTGCCAGTGATAAAAGTGTAGGCCGTTACTAAAATGTTTATTTTAGTGCGGTCTTTTTTATTTCTAAAAAAGGAGATGTATTTATATGTATGATGTTGCAATTTTAGGGGCAGGTGCAGTTGGTTGCGCAATTGCACGAGAGCTCTCTAAGTATAAACTAAAAGTTATAGTTATTGAAAAAGATAGTGATGTAAGTAATGGTACTAGTAAAGCTAATAGTGGCATAATTCATGGTGGTTATGATGCTAAGTATGGCACACTAAAAGGTAAACTTAGTATAAAAGGCAATTTAATGTTTAAAAAACTAGATGAGCAACTACATTTTGGTTTTAATAAGTGTGGTTCATTTGTTTTAGCTTTTGATGCAGAGGATAAACACGAAATACAAAAACTTTATGAAAATGGTAAAAAAAATGGAGTTGTAAATCTACAAATTGTAGACAAAGAATTTATCTTGAAAAAAAATCCACACGTAAATCCTGAAGTAGAATGCGCATTATATTGTTCAGATGCTGGAATAATTTCTCCATGGGAATACACCATTGCATTAGCAGAAAACGCTTATCTTAATGGTGTGAAATTTTTACTCCACTCAGAAGTAATAGGACTAGAAAAGATAGAAGATCACTTTAATATTCAAACTACAACAAATAGTATTATATCTAAGTATGTAGTAAATGCTACTGGTTTATATAGTGATGAAATATCAAAAATGATCGGAGTAGATGGATTTAAAATTATTCCTAGAAAAGGCGAATATATCTTATTTGACAAAAACATAGGAAATATTGCTAATTCCGTATTGTTTCAAACACCTAGAGCTGGTAGTAAGGGAACATTAGTCACACCTACTTATCATGGTAATTTGATGATAGGACCGAATGCTCAATTTGTTAATGAAAAAACTGATTTAACAACAACACGAAAAGGTTTATCTGAGATATCTTTAATAGCAAAAAAAACAATTAAAAAAATAGATCATTCAAAAATCATTACTCAATTCTCAGGATTAAGAGCTACTACTGAAAATTATGATTTTATTATAGAAGAAACAAAAGTTAATAAATTTATAAACGTAGCAGGCATAGACTCACCAGGTCTTACTTCTTCTCCTGCTATAGCCATAGAGGTACTTAACATACTAAAAAACTCTGGCCTAGATACAATTAAAAAATCAGATTTTCACCCAAATTTAAATTCTATAAATAGAATGGATAAACTTTCTGTGGAAGAAAAGAACAAACTAATTAGAAAAGATAAAAGATATGGTCAAATAATATGTAGATGTGAAGGCATAACTCATGGAGAAATTGTCGAAGCACTTCATAGACCAATTCCTTGCACTACTTTAGATTCTGTGAAACGAAGAGTAAGAGCAGGTGCAGGTAGGTGTCAAGGTGGTTTTTGCTCTCCAAAAATTTTAGAAATAATGAGTAAAGAATTAGACAAATCCTTATTGAGTATCAATAAATCAGAGCATGGTTCTAATATTTTAATCAGTAAAACAAAAATCAGTAAGGAGGAAATACAAAATGAACGATAATATAAACTATGATTTAATTGTGATTGGCGGCGGCCCAGCAGGTCTATCAGCAGCAATAAAAGCATATCAAGAAGGCATAGATAATGTGTTAGTAATTGAGCGCGATAGTATTCTTGGAGGCATTCTTAATCAATGTATCCATAATGGATTTGGACTTCATAAATTTAATGAAGAACTTACTGGTCCAGAATATAGCAATAGATATATTGAAGAACTAAAAAAAACTTCTATACAAACAATGACTAATACCATGGTATTAAAAGTAACTGATGATAAGAAAGTACATATTCTAAGTTCTGAAAAAGGATATAACGTCTTAGAAGCGAAAAGTATTGTTTTAGCAATGGGATGTAGAGAAAGAACTAGAGGGGCAATTAATATCCCTGGCAGCAGACCTTCAGGTATTTTCACAGCTGGTACTGCTCAAAGGTATATTAATCTTGATGGTTATCTTCCAGGAAAAAATGTGGTTATTCTTGGTTCTGGAGATATTGGATTAATAATGGCAAGGCGTATGACATTAGAAGGAGCTAAAGTAAATTGTGTATTAGAGTTAATGCCTCACTCAAATGGACTCATGAGAAATATAGTGCAATGTTTAGATGACTACAATATACCACTAAAACTTAGCCATACTATAACAAAAATACACGGTAATGGACGTTTGACAGGAGTATCTATTGCAAAAGTAGATAAAAATCTAAAACCTATTAAAGAAACAGAAAAATATATTGAATGTGATACATTGCTTTTATCTGTTGGATTAATTCCAGAAAATGAATTAACTAGAGAATGCGGCATTAAATTAGATGAAAAAACAAAAGGACCTAGGGTAGATGAAAATAGAGAAACCTCTATATCTGGAATATTCTCATGTGGTAATGTACTACATGTGCATGACTTGGTTGATTATGTATCAGAAGAAGGTGAAATTGCAGGGTTAGGTGCATGTAATTATATTAATAAAAAAATTGGCAACAAAAACAGTATCCTTACAACTCCTGGATTTGGTATTTCATATGTTATTCCTCAGCAGATTAACAATAAAAAATCAGGCAAAGTAAAAATGTATTTAAGAGTTAATAAAGTTTATGAAAAATGTAGCATAGTGGGTTCAATTAATGGAAATATAATTTTTACAAAAAAATATATTAAATTAACACCCGGTGAAATGGTAAGTTTTTTAGTAGATAAAAATATACTCAAATCTTTTTCAGATGAAAGCATAATTTTTGAAATTCAGGAGGAAAAATAAATGAATGAAAAAAAAACATATATTTGCATTACCTGTCCAAAAGGTTGTAAAATAACAATAGAAAAAAATAAGGATAATTATATTATATTAGGAAATGAATGTCCAAGGGGAAAAGAATATGTATTAACAGAACATACAACACCTACTAGAGTAATAACTACTACAATAACGGTCATAGATGGTATTAATCCAGTTACTTCTGTAAAAACCTCAGTAGGAGTACCGAAAGAAAAAATCTTTGATGTACTAGATATTATTAACAATTTAGATATTCAATCACCCTGCACAGTTGGAGATATTATTTTGAAAAACATTAGTAATACAGGTGCTGATTTAGTGGTAACAAGAAATTGTTAAAATTATACTTTAAAAGCAATCTGGTAATATGTCAAGAAATGAATTTTAAAGAAGTCAGAGTGAAT
>JBMNCR010000083.1:0-3463 GCA_049366695.1 Eubacteriaceae bacterium | reverse complement strand
TTAACATATTCACCAGGCCCAGCAAATCCGTCTATATAAAGAACTTTCCCGTTCCATCTTGTTATTATAGGAAGCCATGCATCTAAATATTTCCTCAAAATAGCATGCTTAGCTTCAGTATGAGGTTCTATTGCCCAAATCGTGGAACTGATTTTTGACATAATACTCCGGAAATTAGGAATATCTTAAAACCAAATAAATATTATTTTATATTGTACCAAAAAGCCACCTCCATTAGAAGGTAGCTTTATTAAACCCATTCTTTGACCTATACTCCAGAAAATAGATAATATTAGATCTATAAAATGTACGGAGAAATAGTTTATATACCCTTCAATAATATTATATCGGGAATTATTTTGGATATAAAAAACAAGGGCCCCGAAGAACCCTCATTGCTTACCGTAGCCGAAGCACACGATAAGGAGTTGTTGTCTTTATAATATATCTATAACCTATTCTGTCAAGCCCTTGTTTGCGCCCAATATTATTGTCTTGCTTCCCTTTTTATCATTTCTGATACTTTATAAATATTTGTAAATTATCAGAAATGCTTTATCAAGCCTAAAACTTTACAAATTCAAGGATGATGAGCAAGGTTAAATCTTGCTTAATTTCTCAATTCTTTGCACTACGCTTTTGCTATCAATTTTATTCCTTCTGTAAAAATTTAATAATTCATAATGGAAAGAGTTGTGAATTAATTTTCGTGAAAGAAAATTAAGTTTCTTAATAAATTCTTGCTTATCGTTTTTATTAAGCAATTTGTAAATCTTTTCTAAATGAATTGCTCTCGCATTTTTTAAATATTCATCATCTAAATAACAGCTTATTAGCTTCGTCTTTTTAGAGAAATCTATACTTTTAAGCACTGGACAAAATAGCGCTCTATTGAGCAAGGGTATCCCGTTGTCCTTGATATTAGACAATCCTGATTTATCAAGTAATTCAAGATAATGATCAACAAATAGCTCTACCTTATCTTTATCTTTCTTGTCTTCATCTTTCTTGAGCAAATCAAATATCTTAAATGATCTATGGCTTATTAAATCTTCAGTGGTACTTACTTTTACCTTTTTCTGATTGACGGACAAACCGAGCGAATTTAGTTTTTTAGATACTTTAAAAATCAAAATGTGTAGTTTATTTTTGTCTTCTGAAAATAAAAATTGGTCATCTGCATATCGTAAATATTTGCACTGATTTTGCTTGCATAAATCATAAACAATTTTATCATATGGCTGTAAATAGAAATTAGCCAAAATCCGCGAACAATCACCCATAGCGTCCTGTGGGATACCGACCGTTTGCTTGTTGTATAGATTTGTATTTCTGTTCCAATAATTTAGGAAATGGAATAACAAACTAATAATGTCAGCGTGTTCTTCATTCACCAGCTCTCTAATTCGCATCTCCAAAATATCAAGACGAATCGTATCATAATAGTTGGCAATATCAAGCTCAGCAACATATTTGTAGTTTCTGGCTTTTGCTGTGACGTATAATTTTGCATTCAAATCACCATATGCCCTAGCCCATGCCGCAGGATTAAACGAATACTCGCTAACTGATATTCCATGTAATTCAGCAATAAAATCTTCATAACGGTTGAAGTTTTTTCTTCTTTTCTCCATTTCATCATCTTCGCTTTTTCTCATTAGGCCACCCAAGGTCCAACCACCGAAAGTATTCTCTACGCGATTGTAAGCAATCTTATCCTCAATTTTTTTAATGCAGTAGTAATAGACGCAATAATCTTTAAGCGTAAAAACAGGCACAATTCTTGTAACCCCATTTCCTTTATCGCGGTCAATATAGCAACGCGGCACAGAAGGATAATATTTTCGCTCCTCTATTTCTGAATATAAAGTTTCAATAAATAAATCTTTGTCCTTCTTACTTTGGGGTATATCAAAAAAAGACTGCTTGTTTTGAAAAGCTCGCCAGAAATCTCGATTGAAGTATTGCTTGAATTTCTTTAGGTTATCCATAAATTTTTACCAATCCATATTCGCCATATTATCATATTGATAAACTAGGTATTTTAAATATTCTTCAAATTCTTCATCAAAGGAAAAGACATCAAGGTTTTCGGCATCTTTTCCAAAAGTAACATTCAATCCGGCATCCATTATATAACGCCAAATTCTTTTGGTAGACTCATGTTTCGATAGCAATTCCAGAAATGCGTCTAACTTTTCGAAACTAAGTTTTTCATTTCGCCATCGTAATAAGATTTCTTTGTCATATAAACCAACGGACACTCGATGTCTTGCAGACGGAAGATAAAAATAAAAAATAGTGTGGAGTTTATCAAATAAACCGTGGACGCTTGGATTCCGCTTATATCTAGATATTCCCAATAGGTAATCATAGTTCTCTTTAAATTCTTTTTGGGATAGGTCAAATACTATTTTAAATTTATCTTGCCAGCTCTTCTGGGCAAATTCTTTAACATTCTTTCTTTCAGGAATATCCCTAAAGGCAAGTACCAGAATACACAAATGCTCTAATAAGCTAAAAAACGCTACATATCCTGCTTGCTCCAAATACGAAATTTCCTTTTCTAACTTAAATTGCTCCTGAAAATACTTATTTTTACCTTTTGCTTTAGATATACTCTCTATTTTCCTCTTTCGTTTCGAAACCTCATCTCTAAAATATTCATAAACTTCTTTAAGCTCACGTAACCTATTATCTGCGTTAATGTCACCAATTTTAAGTGAATCAATTGCATATTTTCTGATAATGGGTTCTGAATATTCTATACCTTTTTCTATTATTTCCGCGACTTCTTCTGCTACCGTTTTAGGGTTCTTAGTATCTTCATTAGCAACATAGACTCTAAAACCAAATTTTTGATGAGCAATAGAGCAATGATATCTTTTTTTATAGATAAAGGGAATTTCCCAATTCACTTTTTCTATTGGCCGATCAGCAATTTCAAAATTCAGAATTTCGTCAAAGAGGAATCTGGCTAATCTCCATCTTTCGTATGATTTCAAAACATAGTGTTTGTAAAAATCACTAGAAATTCCGCTTACCAGTGAGTCTTTGGGTTGAGAAAAATTCATCAATATTTTTTTTATTCGTTTTCTTGTATCTTTAGACATTGGTATTCAAAAAAACAATTATTATATCAATCAATTTATTCTTTTATTTGCTTCACGTTCCTCATTTTATTTTTTCGGAAAGCTTATCTAAATCTTTAGCCCTATTAGTAATATTTTGTAAACGTATATCTTAATTATTTATAAATCGTTCAAGGATATTTCTAACTACAAAAGAAAATTCTTTATAAAGGACGTATTTTTCTTCATATTCTTTAATAATCTTTTCTTTTCTTTATTGTCCATCTCATTAGTATTTAACTATGACATCTTTAACATTTTCCAACTATATACACAATTTTCTGAACTTTTCTGCTCTTTCATTGTACGTATTAGATAGTATATCAAATTTA
>JBMNCR010000082.1:0-4772 GCA_049366695.1 Eubacteriaceae bacterium | reverse complement strand
TAAAAATTATTTCTATTTTTTTACAGTGGATTTTGACCTATTCTGCAAATGCCTACTTTATTAATTAAGAAAGTCTCATTGGTTGTGTTTATGTTACATTTTATTTCTAGAATGCTCAACTTTGTATATAGAGAAAAACATTAAAATGAATGATAATACACACACAATTAGTAAAGAAATTTTTAATAAATCAATATTAACTTTGTTCATCAATACTACTGCAAATATTGAAAATGTTCCAAACATCACACCAGTAATTGACCATTTATAAAATTGTTTTACATGATATGGTTTTGTTCTATTTGCAACATATGCACTGCTAAGCATAATAATTAAGGAGAAAACAAATACATTTAGAGAAACAGTATCAATTATAGTATTATTAGTCTGTGTACTAGAAAAGAACATACTTCCTGCTATCATCAAATTATAGATAGATAATATAAAAATAATCTCTGATATTTTTCGCTTTTGTTTGCCTAAACCTTGAATTATATACAAACCAAGCAGTCCTACGATTGAATTTATTACAATATCGAATATTCTATTACTAATTGTAAATAAGAAAATATCAGTAATCAGATTTATAATAATGATATATACTACCCCAAAATATTTAAATTTTTGCATTTAAAAATCACCTCATTCATAGATTGTTTCTTTTATTTCTTGGGTAACTTTTCCTACTCCCCAACCTATTAATACCCCCACTGCAACAGTTGCAACAATAGCATAACCAGGCATTAGAATACTAGCTATAGCTACAGTAGCAGCCCCAGCAGCTAAGTATCCAATTGTAATTCCAGCTATATCAATTAAAGTTCTACCTGCTGCTTCATATGATATTCCATAAGTACTAAAATTATTATATGTACTAATGATTCCTACACCAACAAGCATACCTTTTGATATATTTTGCAACAGTTTAGCATTTTCAGCAAAATTATTGAAATGCGGTTTTGCCTTTGTAGTTAATGAAGCTAGAACTCCACTTGTTGAACCAGCTATATTACTTGATTGTTCTATGACATCACTTGCAGTAGTTTTATTGCTATTAATTGTCCGTTGATTCGATCTACTTCTAGAATAAACAGTTCTCATAGACTCCAGAGACTGGTGGAGCTCTTCTGCAGTTTCAACCCCAGCTCCTACAGCAGGTCGCATTCCCTTATCATCTTTTAGTAAAATAGGATTATTATCACAATACATAAACATATTGCTTCCCAATATGCTTGTTCCTGTTGAAACCATTTTATCCGCATTAATAAACCTACCCCATTCAGCATTATAATACCTACTCTGCAAATAATACAGTCCTGTCTCACTATCATATCGATATCCTCTATATCTATATGGGTTCTTTTCTCCTACTGTACTGGCTAGGGTTGTATCTATACTGATTATCTTTCCCCAGGTGTCATAGGTGTAGGATACCACTTGTGTTCCTGTATTATCGTGTAATCCGATAATATCTCCTTGACCGTTACGTATATAGTAGTATTCGCTACCGTTTAGGTTCATACTTATAAGTGAACTATTGCTATCATAAGTATAGTATATCTCATCTATACCGTTGGTTTCAAAGGTTACTTTGTCCCCAAGCAAATGATATGATGTTGTTGTTCCATTCACAGTCTTTTCTGTGCGTATACCATCAACATTGTACTTAAAAGTCATATCTAAGCCTGTTTTTGCAATACTCTTTAGTCTTCGTCCTTCTTCCCATGTATAAGTATATCCGTCATAAGTAAGTGGATTACCTATTTAATCATATGTAATGGCCTTACCGTCGTAACTGGTAAGTTTATCATCCCAGTTGCTATCTCCATAGCTATAGTTAATAGTTTCTGTTGGTGTCCCCGGTGTTCCTGTAGTATATGGGTATTCGGTTTTTGCTGCTATATTTCCTCCTACATCATATGTATAGGTGATAGTTTTACTATATTTTTTATTTACAACTTATTAAAAGGCAGTGGAATAATAATTTTCCACTGCCTTTTAAATACATTTGTTACTATGATAAAAACTATCTTTTGAAAAATACTTTATAGAAAATTCAAAGATAATTCAATATATACTCTTATTTATACATCACCATTTATTCACAAATATAGCTACGATACCTACTGGTATAAAATTTAACATCTCTAGTTTTAACATAATTATTTCTGCATCCTCATATCCTAAAAATAAACATGTTAAACCAACACCTATAGCAATCAAATTACCTACTTGACCAACTACACTTTTTAACGAGAACTTATTTCCTTTAAATACAAAATATCCTAAAATCCACTTAAATACTCCTCCTACTCTTATATAAGTATTTACATTTGTATTAATACCCTCAAATGCATATACTATGTAAAATAATCCTCCTAATAATATGATGGATATTACATCATGGCTCATTTAAAAACCTCCTATACTGCATAATCAAAATCACTTGTTGGTGTTTGTACTGGTATTCCAAAAAATACTTTTATTCTATTCACACTTCCATCCCAAATTGCACTACCTACTCCATTACTAAAAACATTTGATATTATACTTCTAGTAGAAATTGATCTTAATATCGCATTTTTAACTGCTTTATTTAAAATTTCTTGCCCCTGTATTTTTACTATGGTTTTATCTATTGGTATCAACGGCAACCCACTTCCACTCCAGTGGGTTGGGGGTTTGTAACCTCCTGCAAGATTGGTAAACTTACCTGCAATTCCTCCGGATACAGCGCCTATAGCTGCACTTGATACAATTTCTCCAGCTGAAGTTCCCCTTCCATTGACTTTGTTTGTAATAACAGTTTGAGCAACACTAGAAGCTGCTCCTAGACCTACCATACCCCACATTGAAGCCCCTACAAACGGAGTTAAAGCTCCCGCGGCTGCTCCAACTACCGCTGAAACAGCTACATCTTTAACATTTACACTACCGGTAGTAGCATACTGCATAACTGCAGTGGTAGTTGCAGAGATTGCTGCGCCTAATACAGCGCATATAGCAACTGTAGCTAATATAGCAAACTTCCCTGATGGATCACTTAATGTAACCGGATTATTATTACAATATGCAAACATATTATTTCCGAGCAGTTCATCTTGCCCACCTACTGTAGCATCCGCATTTAAAAACCTACCCGACTCTGCAGATAATACAGTCCTGTCTCACTATCATATCGATATCCTCTATATCTATATGGATTCTTTTCTCCTACTGTACTGGCTAGGGTTCCGTCCAATGTCATAAAGCTTAACTTACAAAATCTTACACAGAACGTTTTTTATTACTTGGGTATTTGTTTTTCCTCGAAGGGCCTCTTCGTAGGAAATTTCTATTTGGACGTATTGGTACAAGGTTTTTAGTTATTCTTTTCATTGCTTTATCAAATAGTTTGTTCCGTTTTTCAAGATCCACCTCATAGAAACTCTCTATTAAGGTACGTGTCATTTTCGGGATAAGAATATTCATATTTACTTTATACTCATATTTTAAGTTCTCTTGATTAGATTCGAATTCTTGATTGGCTTCATTTTTAGCCATTGTCATAAGATTTGACAAGTATATTGTTGCATAGAAGTCTTGCTTTATCGCTATTGTAGTAAATCCTGAGAAGTTTTCAAGCTCATATCTACTTTTCAACTGACTATACTTAACTTCAATTCCCCAACGTTTGAAATATAGTTTTTTAAAATCTTCGTTTGTATAGTCTTTATCCATGATATTGGCAACTAGCTTTTCTACTTGACCTGATGGTAATATTACATTTATTATTCTCACTTTTATGGTTTTGTTTTTATGTTTTAGAATAACAGTTTGATCTGGGTCGTTAGCATTATCAGTATCTAAGCTAAATTTATTAACTTTAACTCTCATCAAATATTTTAAGTTCTTACTTTCTAAAAAATCAAACATATCTTTTGATGGATAACCACGGTCAAACAAAAATAAATCATTTTTAAAACCTTTCACTTCTAGTCGTTCAATGAGTTCTTTTGCCACATCTCTCTCGGCATTTTTCCAATTGCGTATATCAGATTCAAGTATAAAATCATTTTCAATATCGTATATCACACCAACCATTGCTCTTGCTGTTTGTCTATCACTTTGATTATGATGATACCCGAAATACTCTTTCGTATTTAGAATATTTGGAATTTCAGTAATACTGCCATCAATCGATAATAGTCTGTAACCCCTAATTTTTTTAAAATTATCAGCATCATAAAACCAACTAATAAAATTATCATTTAGTTGTTCAAAGGCTTCTGGCCTAATCTTTTGTCTTAGTTGTGAAAATGCTTGTTTTGACATACTTTCTTCTCTATCTAAAAATTAAAACCAATCATCCAACTCAATTTGAAGAGTTTTTCGTAATCCTTTTAAAATAAAATTTATTGCATCTATAAAAGTCATTTTTGCAGTTTTTTTAGTAAAATACGAGCTTTTTATACGGTTATTAAACATAAATATAGGATCATTAATTTGATTTTTAGCTCTTTCAATAGAATTTATTAATGTTTTTAACATTATATCACCCAATATCGATAAGATATACCATAATTAAAGGTATTCAAATCAATTATTGGGCCACTGTGAAAAAGTCAAGTATTTTTATGAGTTTTATTGCATTTTATATGTTTTAATGGTTGTACTTATATTTTATGACTTCTAAGCTTTATGACATTGTCCTGCCGTCCCCATGATCTTCGTGGTTTAGGCATTTGCAGAATAGGTCAAAATCCACTGTAAAAAAATAGAAATAATTTTTA
>JBMNCR010000081.1:0-5896 GCA_049366695.1 Eubacteriaceae bacterium | reverse complement strand
AACTGTACGAGGACTTTTTAGAAGAACCAAATAGTCATAAATCTCACAAACTTTTACATACAACTTACATCAATAGACAATAAGAAGGAGGATATATATGGAAAAGAGTATTTTATCTCCAGCAGAAATTTTGAATGCTTGGATAGGTACTGGAGTAAAAAAGGGGAATATAAAAATTGGCAAGATGTTGTTGCTAGGTATATTAGCTGGTATGTTTATAGGATTTGGAGCACACGCGGATATTGTAGTGATACAAACTTTAGGGACAAACGTTGATGTTGGATTAGCAAAATTTCTAGGTGCAGCGGTTTTCCCAGTAGGTCTTATGCTAGTTATTATGGCAGGAGCAGAATTGTTTACAGGGAATAACTTAATGACATTAGCATTAATGGATAAGAAAATAACTATGAAGCAAATGCTAACAAATTGGGTAGTAGTATACATAGGTAACTTTATTGGTTCAATATTACTTGCAGCTGTATTAGCTAAGACTGGTTTATATTCTGGTGAAGCTATTTCTGCAAAAGCTATTGGTATTGCAACTGGAAAAGTAGGAATAACTTTTTCTGCTGCTATTTTAAGAGCGACATTGTGTAATATTTTAGTAGTTTTAGCTTGTTGGTTACAAGCTGGATCAAAAGATATGATCGGTAAAATATTTGCCATATGGTTTCCAATAATGTTATTTGTACTATCAGGTTTTGAGCACAGTATAGCAAATATGTTTTTTATACCATTAGGTATGTTTTTAGGAGCAGATATAACTTGGACTCAAATTTGGATGAACAACTTGATTCCAGTTACTATTGGAAATATAATCGGTGGAGCTTTATTTATTCCGTTAATTTATAATTATATTTATAGTTCAAAAAAAGTTGAAACTGAGAATAACTAATTAAAAATTAAAAAGTAATAAGCAATTGTAAATATATTATTAGAAGTTGGGTTAAAAGTGGATAACCATTATTAGTCTGGCTTGTACTGTGATTTGAAATTCAAAATGTTTATTAATTAAATTTGCTAAGTGTAAATTAGAAATATGTGAGCACTAGTGAAGGTGGTAACGTATAAATTTTGATTTTAAAAATAAAAGACTCCTTTAGGAGTCTTTTTAAAATTATTGACAAGTAAAAGAGAAGTATTGTAAGCTTAACTCAGGATGTCTATAAAATATCTGGAGGTTAACAAATGGATGAGCTACTTGTTAGAGCTGTTTCTGAATTGAATGAGGATAAAGTATTGAGGCTGGTAAAGAATAAACTTGCCAATAATGCAGATCCAAAAGATATACTAAGCGATTTGCAACTAGGCATGGACAGAGTGGGTGAGTTGTATGAAAAAAGTGAATACTTTATAGCTGATTTAATTATGGCAGGAATAATTTTTAAAGAAATAATTGAATTTGAGGATATGAAAATAATAAAAGATAATTGTGACAATAATAGTTATCGTGGTAGAATTTTACTTGGTACTGTAAGAGGAGATTTGCATGACATTGGTAAAGATATTTTTAAAGGTCTTGCAGAGAGTTCTGGTTTCGAGGTAATAGATTTAGGAATAGATGTATCACAAGAAGTGTTTTGTGAAAAAATTATAGAATTAAAACCAAATATTTTAGGATTAAGTGGAGTATTAACAATAGCTATTAATAGTATGGAAAAAACAGTAAAAGAAATACAATACAATAGTTTGAGAAAAGATTTAAAAATTATTGTTGGTGGTGGCATGTTAAATGAAGATTTATTAAAAAAAATAGGAGCTGATGCATATAGTAATAATGCGGCTACTGGCGTAAAAAAATGCATTGAATGGGTAACAAATCCTTTCAATGATAAGGAGAAATAAGTATGGGATCACCAATTTATATTACAATAGTTGAAGATATGAAAGCAAAAATAAATTCTGGAGTAATAAAACCAGGAGATATGATTAACTCTGAAAATTCTCTTTGTGAAGAGTATAATGTTTCAAGAATGACTGTGAGAAAGAGTCTTACTGTATTAGCAACTGAGGGGTATATATATTCAGTGCCAGGAAAAGGGAATTTTGTTAATGAGCCAAATCAAGACAAATATATATTATATTTTAATGAAATGAATTCTATTGAAGGTAGCGTGGAAGACGCTCAGCTAATAGATGTAAATATAATAAAACCTACGTTAAGGATAATTTTTAATTTACAAATTCCTGAGAATAAAAGAGTTGTATTAATAAGAAGATTGATGTTTGCTGAAGGAAATCCAATAGCATACGACATGAAATATATTCCCTATTATAGAGGAATGCCAATAGTAGAAAAAGAGATTCATTATTCTACATTTCCAGAGATTGTTGCGAAGAAAAAGTCCTTGTTTGCAATAAATAAAGAATTGAAAATCAAAGTAGAAAAACCAAGTTCTGAAATAATTGAAAATTTACAAATTGATAAATATGAGCCAGTAATGGTAATAGAGCAAAAGTTATTAGATGAACTTAATAAACCTATAGGTTGGGGAATAACTTATTTTGTAGGTGAATTTTTTCATTTACAAGCAGTATCATCCTTTATTGATAAAACAAATAACATATATTAAAAAAGCAATAGATTTAGTGTTTAAATTGTTATCATAGGAGGAATATAATGAATAATTTACTAGTTGTTTGTGAGACTATAAAATATGAGTTGCAAAAAGTGCAGACAGATATTAAATATACTGGTGATATAATATGGGTGAATTCAAATTTACATAATGACCCTGATTTGCTAAGGAGTGAATTGCAAAAAATAATTAACAACACTACGGATTATGAAAATGTTTTATTTGGATATGGTAATTGTGGTAATGCTTTAGTTGGATTAAGGGCTATAAACGCTAAATTAATTATTCCTAAAACTGCGGATTGTATTTCTATGTTGTTATACAATAATCATGATACTAATGAAATTAGAAAAAATACATATTTTTTTACTAGGGGATGGATTGAAGGAGAAAAAAGTTTAGTTGTAGAATATGATCATTGCGTTTCTAGGTATGGAGAAAAGAAAACAAAAATAATATTTAATGACATGCTGAAACATTACAAAAATTTAATGTTTATTGATTTGGACGCTTATGATATAGATGAGTATGTAAATATTTCTAGAGATTTAGCTGAAAAAGTTAATTTAATATTTACAATTGAAAAGGGAGATTTAACATTAATTGAAAAATTATTATCTCAAATTTGGGATGACGACTTTTGTATAATAGAAAAAGGAGATGAAGTAAAATTAGAACATTTTGGATATAATATTGATAAAAAGAAAACTTACTAAGTTCTCTGAAATAAGGTTGTTTTCATAGTGTATAATATCTTATAATAATATAGTAAAAAATTGACTATTCATGTATAATTATATGTATAAATTTGTAGTGTTTAGTTTAGAGTTTTGTAATAAAAGGCTTGACTTTAAAAGGATCAGTTTAATAATATATTGAACATGATTACAGAGACTTAATATATGGTGGTTATTAATGAAAGATATATACTTGGTATTGAATGAAGCTTTAGTATTAATATTTAATTTGGTATTAAAATCAGAAGAAAAATTTATTAGATCACTAGTTGCTAAAAAACTTTCTATTACTGAGATTCATACTATTGATGCTATTGGAAAAGACAGTAAGAAAACAATGAGTGAAATTGCTACAAACTTAAATATTACTTTAGGAACCCTTACTACTTCAATTAATAACTTAGAAAAAAAAGGATTTGTAAAACGAAATAGAAGTGAAAAAGATAGAAGAGTTGTATATGTTAGTCTTATAGAAAAAGGAAATGAAGTCTTTGATCAGCACGATATATTTCATAAAAATATGATTAAGCATATTGTAAATGACTTAAATCAAAATGAAGAAAAGGCGTTAGTAAAAGCCTTAGAAAATTTAATAGGATATTTTATGGATAATATAAATAAATAGAATTGGAGTATTTTTATGGGAATAAGAATTGTAACGGATAGCTCAAGTGATTTAAATGTTGAATTAGAAAAGAAGTATAATATTATTGTAGTGCCATTAACTGTTAACTTTGAAGATGCAAATTATAAAGATAGGGATGAAATAAAGTCTAAGGAATTTTTTGAAAAATTGAGTACCGCAAATAAAATACCATATACATCTCAAGTAAATCCCAATACTTTTGTAGATGTATTTAATACAATACTAGATAATGGAGATGAAGTTCTAGGTATATTTTTATCTTCTGAACTGAGTGGTACAAATAATTCAGCAGAAGTGGCTAAAAATATGATTAAATCAGAAAAAATTAATATTATCGATTCTAGGGTAGTAAGTCTTAGTTTAGGTCTTTTAGTAGTAAAAGCGGCCGAAATGGTTGAACAAGGAAAAAGTATGAATGAAATTGTGAAAGTATTATCTGAAAGTAAAAAAAATATGAAATCCATAATAATAGTTGATACTTTAGATTATCTCAGAAAAGGTGGTAGATTAACTGCTAGTAAAGCTTTCATTGGTGGGATATTAAATCTTAAACCAATTTTAACGTTTGAGGATGGTAAGTTAATTCCAAAAGATAGTGTGAGAGGTAGAAAAAAAGCTTTAAGATGGGTAAAAAATTGGATTACAGAGAATGATTTTGATTTGTCAAAAAAGACTATATATATACTGCATGCCAGCGATGATCATTACTTACAGGAATTAAAGAAAATTTTAGTAAAGGAATATAATGCGAGCAACATAATAGAATCTGAAGTAGGTGCAATAGTTGGTACTCATTGTGGGCCAGGAGCCATAGGTGTATGCTTCATTGATGATTAATTTCAAGAAGAGATACTAGTGGATTTATTGTATTTATTAAGCCATTTAACAATATCATTAAATACAATTTCTTTATTTATTTCGTTTAAAACTTCATGTCTCATATTTTGATATATTTTAATTGTTGTATTAGAAAAAGAATTTTTTATAAGTATTTTGTTTAATTTATGTATATCTCTACTATTATTACATACAGGATCTAACTCTCCTCCTATCAAAAGAAGGGGTGTTTTTTTATTCATTAAATTTATATTTTTCACATCTGTAACATTTGAAATACCTTCAAATAAATCTCTAAAGAATGTGTTTGTACATACAAACCCGCAGGAGTCATCATTTAAATATATATTTACTAAATTAGAGTCTTTAGATAACCAATCAAATTTTGTTTTAGGGTGATTTATATTTTTGTTATAAGAACCAAATATTAATTTATCTAATATATATGATGGAGCATATCCCTTTTTATTTTTGATTTTATAATTAGCAAGTTGTTTAGCAAAAAACATTGCTATTTTATTACTTCCCATGGTAGTCCCTGATAAAATAGCAGTATTGAAAATATTTTTAGTTGAATAAAGAATATTTCTTGTAATCAATGAACCCATGCTATGTCCAAAAATATTAATTGGCAAATGATAGTTATCTTGAATAATTGTAGCAAGTAATTTTACATCTGAGACAGTTTTATTCCAGCCATCGTATTCAGAAAAAAAACCCTTCTTTTTCATTTGAGCTCCTGTTTGACCATGACCTCTTAAATCAAGTGCATATATTATATAACCTTCATCTAATAAATATTTAGCAAAATCATCATACCGTTTTGCATGTTCCGCCATTCCATGAACTATTAATACTACCCCTTTTATTCTATTAGTTGACTTAGACCATTTATAAAAAGTAATAATTGTATTATCATTGGATTTATATTTAAACTCTTCAAAATTCATAAGCTTCATCCTCGTATAATAAGTTTGTAGCTAATAATCGTAGCTATAAACTTATTTATTTTTATTAAGAATATCCTAATGCTAAAATAACCTTATAGGACATTAGCGAAGGTTTGAGCTTATCATCCTTGCAAAGCATTATGCTAT
>JBMNCR010000080.1:0-65462 GCA_049366695.1 Eubacteriaceae bacterium | reverse complement strand
TATCGTTTCCGCACCCGCATAGCGGGTGGTTTAATGTTGAGCACACTCGTACCTCACGTGCTCAACAGGCTAAAGCCATTAATTAAAAATAGGACATCTCTTACTGAGATGTCCTATTCATACGATTATTATTATATTTGTTATTTCTTACTGCAAATCTACTCGGATACAGTGACTTATTCCTCCAATAAATGTAGAAAAAGTCTCTATCTTTATAGAAATCACTGAAATACAATTCCAATTATGTATATCATAGTTTTAACTGTGTACTATTTATTCTAAATTCCAGATGATGTGGATTTTGAAGGTTTTTTAATTATGATAACAAGTGTATATACCACTGCAAAAGCAGCAAAACAAATAACTGCTACAGCCACTGAAAATTTCGGATTTACTGTGTTAAATATACTCATCAACCATGCAGAAAATATTGAAGATAAGAAACCAGCAACTCCACTAAATACATTCATTAAAGCAAAACCTTTTGTTGATGCATTTGCTGGCATTATATTTCCTACTAGCATCATAAGATTAGGCATAACAAGGCTAACACCAAATCCTGAGATAAATAAACCAACAATTATCATTGTTATTGTACTTGCATAAAATACACATGCAAATCCAATGGCAATTAAAGCTGTTCCAATAGATAATGTAAAGGCCTTTGCTTTTTTGAAAATCTGACCAAAAATTAATCCTGCCAATACTCCACCTACTGTATTCATTGTAAGTGCAAAACCTGCAGTTGCTGCATTACCCATACCACCACTTTCGATAATAAGGGAAATATTTAAAGAAACAGGCATCATAAGAAGCATGAGTATACCCATACCCAATGCAATTCCCCAAACAGCAGCAGGTATTTTGTCTTTAGAAGTTTTTGATTCTGAAATAGGTACAGCTGGAGGATTGGGTAACCAGATAAGCACGATAGCTAACACAAATAAGATGATTAAATGTACTAAGAAAGTGTATTGCCAGCTAATAACACATAGTATCCCACCTACCATCTGAAAGACTATAGCACCAACATTTGTAACAACACTGCTAAAACCCATTAACGTGGCAACAGTAGATTTGTCAAAAAGACTAAACATTAAGCTTGGTGCAAGTGGTGAAACCAACCCTAAAGAAAAACCAAAAACAGCTCTCATAATTAATATTACATAAAAATTATTTATAAAAAATGGAGCTATCCCGCTGACTGTCATTAATAAAAATGCAAAAGTTAACATTTTTCTAAAAGAAATGTGTTTCGGAGTTAGCATTCCAGATAATAAATTTCCAGGAACCATCATTAAAGAAGTTATTGTCGCTATCATCATTATTATGGATGCAGGTATATCAGGAAATGCAGTTGTAAAACTAGCTATAGCTGGTGTTACCGCAGTAGAAGATAATCCCACAAAAGATAAAGATAAAACGGCTACTGACATAAATATTTTTTTATTCATTTTTTAATTCCTTCTTTCTTCTTAAGTTTTAATCATAAATAAGAAATAATAAAATCAATCAAAGTCTCTTTAAGTTGTTCATTCTAACAACAATACCAGTCAAACCAAAGGTATTTATTGGATAACTTTTCTCTAATGATGTTTTTTACTTTTATTACATACATAGATTATAAATAAAGTTGACAATAGAATCTTCATACCCTATAACTGTATTTTTTGCTGATTCTGGCGTTTCAGGATTTAGTTCTTTGTATTGATCCCATGTTCTGTAATACTTGCTCTCGAAGGGCACTATTTTAGAATGTGTATAATCATCTTTATTAAACTGTAACCCAGCTGTTTGTCCAGCATTATCATATACACCATAATCTCTCACAGTTTCACAAACAGCAATGAGATTTTCAATATTAATATCAGAAAATACAAGAGGACTTTTATCAAAGGAGAAAATAAATTTTCCACCAGGTGCCATTATGTCAATGAACTCCTTTGTTTTGTCAACACATTCTTGTTTAGTACAATTAGTAAGAGTTGAAAGTGGGAATAAACCCATTAAAATAAATTTTTTACCAAGCTTTTCTTTGATTATTTTAGCATCACCATATTCAAACATCAGTCTTGTATCTGTAGGGAGATCCTGTAAATAATCTAGGTAACGCATCCAATCATGTTCACAAAACGCACCAGAATGGAGCCCTAACGATGCATAATCGGTTACTTGACGTTTCCATGTGGGCCACCATAATTTTTCAAAATCCTTCTCTCTCATAAACGTAGCCATATGTAAAGGAAAAAATGCAGCCCCATAATTGGTAATTCTAGGAGGTATGCCTGCTTTATAATTTAATGGATATATTGCTTCAACTGCCTCTAATACTTTTTCAGGCATTCTTCTGATATCTGAACACATTCCACTAAAACTTCTTAAATTATCTGTCATAATATCTAAAGGTGCATAGCAACCTCCACCAGTACCTGGTTCTCCCATGGGATATCCAAATTTTTGTGATAATTGAGCTATTAATCCAAATGTATGTCCCATGTTGGATTGCATCGCTGACATTGCTTGGGATATAGTAAACATAGATCTTGCAGGCTGTAGATTAAAATCAAGTTCCTTATAATTTCTCGGTAATACTTTTTCTATAATGCAATCATAAGGATTTCTAATGAAATCTTCATATTCACTTTCTAGGAGACCCACAGTGTTAGGATGTTGCATAAATCCATTTGAACTCATAATGCAGTTTTTTGAACCTAAAGCTTGATAATAGTTTGGCATATGTACCTTCAAACCATAGACGCATGTATCTGAAGGAATTCTTTCACAAAGTTCATTAGCAGCTGGTTCTAGTAATGTAGGATTCCATAAAGCTTCCTTTCTGTCTATTTTTGCATATTCTGCAACAATATCCAAACCTAAACTGACATCAATGGGAACTCTTTTTGGAATTTTGTTATCATATACAGCATTAATATTTTCTGTTCTTTCTTGTTGAAGTTTTTTTACATCATTCATCTACTTTTTTTCCTCCTTTTTAATAATTGCAATAATACATATTACCCTATGTACTCAAGCCATCTTATTATTTTGTAAATCTTAAATATGTTATAATAATAATATATATTTACTTCAATTTATACAGGTGGATAATACGAAAAATACATGTGAATTTCGTATTATGAATACATATATAAATTTGAAATTACTGATAAAATTTATATATAGGGTGGGATAATTATGAAATTAAGTATGTGGATGATTGTAAATCGTTTAAATGATTATGAAATAGAAATAGACATCAAAAAAAATGCGGAACCATTATTGAAAAGTGTGAGGTTGATTCCAGTTGAGCATTGTGTATATTTAAAACAAAAAGATAATAATGTCATTTGTATTGGAGAAAACGATAAAATTATCTTGCATAACATGGATATTCAAAATGCTTTTGAAATTGTAGCAGATGTTTTTGACTTCTATGACGATTGGGATTGTAAAATGAGAGAATATGCAGAAAAATTCAACTATGAAATAATGATCAATATGTGTTGGACAATATTTAATAATCCTATTTTTTTTGCAGGTAATAATAAAAAAGTTTTAGCAATCAGTGAACAATATGGTTTAGATGATGTAAATGACGAATGGCGATATATCCGTAGTTATGGTTATGTTTCAATAGAGAGTATTCAAAAATCTTTAGACATAACTCCATCCTATTATAAGTCTCATATATGCCGTCATAATTCTCCAAAAATACTGGATTATATAACTAGCCCAGTTATATACGACAATATAGCATGTGGACGTATTGTTGTGATAGAAAAAGATCGTAAGATTAATGTGGGTGATGAACAACTTGTAAATCACTTAGCATTAATAATTGCACCGTCAATGCAACGGTTAAATTCAAATCAAAAAGCATTGTCTGGACACAATACTTTATTTAAACTTTTGAAAAATTATTGGGTAAGTATTGATGAAATAGATATGTTCTTGAAATATCAGAATTGGACAAATAATGATATCTTGAGGGTATGTGTATTAACACCAAAGCCAGAATATACATTAATAGATAATATCCTATCATTAGTACAGGAAAATTGTTTAAAATTATTGCCAGAGTATCCTATCGTAATTTTTCAAAATCAAGTGATTATTGTTTTTAATGAATCCATTGTCCCTTATTTAAAAGCTGTCAAACATCTTAAATCTTCCATTATTCAAAAATATGTTTTTACAAGTATGAGTCTGCCTTTTACAGAATTAAGATATATAAAGTTTTACTGGCAACAAGCGATTTCGGTAGTTAAATATGGTAAAATATATAAACAAAAAGCACATTTCTTTGATTTTTATGATTACGCTCTAGATTATATTATTGATTCTGGAATTGAAGAAGAAACTATATTTGCATGTCATCCGGATATTATGGAAATGCATAAAAATAATCCAAATTCGATTATTACTATTACTGCGTATTTAAATAATAAATGTTCATTATTACATACTGCAAATGAATTATTTATTCATCGAAATACCTTGGTTTATCGAATTAAAAAGATTATTGACGAATTACGGTACAACATAAATGACAGCTATACAAGAGATTATATGTCTTTGTCAATTCGAATTCTTTCTTTATATGAACGAAAGAAAAAATCTAATCATTCACTATAGATGTATTCTTATTAATATAGTAAACATTGTTATACATAGTTTGGAATTAATCTTATGAAATTAAATAAATTTTTGTTCACTCTTATATTAAATTTTTATAGTAAAATTCATGTTTTTTTTTATTGTAGTTCCTCATATTATTAGTATTTTGAATAAAATAAAAGCCAACCATAAATCAAAGTTGACTTTTGCTTGCACATTAATAGATATTTCTCTACTTAATCTAACTTAGTTCCAGCATTAGGTGATGCACTTTGATCAAATATATCATTTACTTCAAATGTCCATACTGCTTTGACAGGAATGCCTTTTTCACTCATTGGCTTTGACATCATTTCAAAAACTTTTCCATCAGTATATCTCTCTATCGCAGTTGCATTAATCAAATATGATTCCATTCCTTTTACAACTAATACAGCTACATTTTTATTAGCTTGGATATTTTTTGAAGTTGTGTTCATAAAAATTTCTGCTGCAATTAATTTATCTTCACCCATAGGCATAACACTTCCAGCTGCTATTGAGTGAAGTACACCATCACTTGATATGCTACTAATTACCTTCACACTACTTTCATCACTTAATAAACTGATTACTTTTTCTGCAATTTTCATATTAAATCTCTCCTTTTATAATATATTTAAATTTTCTATTTGTTCTTTAATATGCTTATCACTAGCTGTTTTTCCAATTCCAGCTCCGTGAATATCAACACACTTAACTACTTTACCATTTCTACTTTCAACTAAATCAGATAAATACTTATGAGTCTTTTGCAGCATATTTGATGGCGAAAATCCCTTTACCGTAATAATAACAATTTCTTTACCATCAAAATCTGAGTTGTTAATAAAAGCATTCATAGCTGGCGTTCCATTACTTGCCCAAATAGGTGTACATAGATATAACTTATTAAAGTTGTTAATATTTTTATGCGGTTCATCAACGAGTTCTACACTTTTCTTTCTAGTGGCATTTATTGATCTAGTAATCATATTAGACTTTTTATTCTTTTCAATTAATTCTAAAATTTTAGCTTTGTTTTTGATAGCTAATATATTTGCCAATACTTTTGTTGAACCATCTTTTGAAAAAAATACAATACCTATATTATTACTCATGACTCACCTCCTTTACTTTTTTTGATTATAATAGTATAATAAGCCCATAGTTTACTTATGTCAATTACTGTATTTTTATATACTAAGTACACAATTATATACTAAGGAGAGAAATAATTATGCAAGTACTTGAATACTTGGCTGAATGTCAAGAATGTAATGTTTGTCAAGAAACAAAAGATACGCTGTGTTCAATATGCATGACGCAAAAAATAATGAGAGGAAAATGGAAAATAGCTATTATTTGGTTGCTAAAAGATAATACCTTAAGATTTTCCCAAATAAAAAAATCAATTCCTAATGTAACTCAAACTTATTTAAGCAAACAATTAAAATCACTAGAGCAGGACAAGTTAATAGTTCGTAAGTCGTATAATCAAGTTCCTCCAAAAGTTGAGTATTATCTTACTGATACTGGAAAGAAGTTTATTGAAGTTTTAAATTATATGAATGTATGGGGAACAGGTTATCTTCAAGAACATATTATGCCAGTATATGAACAATTACTGAATTCTGACGAGTAGAATTTATAGATGTGATATCAACAAATCTCACAAAATTTTACACGTTGCAAATATCAATGTAGAATCTTTTGCATGTATCAAAATACTTTTTTATTTAGAACTAACTATAAAAAATCATAAAATTTACTAAGAAATAATGACTTATTACTCCATTAATAGGAGTGATAAGTCACTGATCGTGTTGCCTTTTATAATATAGGATTAGTTAACGCATTTTACAGTATATACCAATATTTTATTAGATTTATCATTACTAATTGATAATGATTCTTTTAATAATTCAATTAAAAATATAATTCTCTCTATACACTTCTCTATAATAGAATTATATTCTTAAATCATATTCTTTTCGTATCTAATTCTTTTTTGAAAGCATATTTTCTATTTTATGATACATGAAAAATTACAGTTTCATTAAAATTACTAGTAATAAAACACCATTAATGATTAACAATCCATTTTGTAATTCACTAAAAATTCAACTAATCCCATCTCACTACTATAAGATTAATGAGTCTCTCTTTTTTCAAAACAAACATCTCATGCTAAAAATTTTCTTCTGTGCTAATAATTTCACTATCATCTCCATCTATACCGTCTTTAAAGTTCTTTATTGTTTTACCCGCCGATTTTCCTAACTTTGGCAATTGTTTTGGTCCAAATATTATTAATAATATCACTAAAATTATCATTATTTCTTGTGATCCTATTTTTCCAAACATATCAAGTATTCTCCTCTTTGAATAGATTTGTTTCCAATTAGTACATTTTAATATTATTTTGATTAAGCTTCAATTTTTACACTTCTACATTAACTTCTGGTGTCACTTCAGTTGAAACTGATTCACTATTTATATCTAGAGTAGCTTAGATAGATTTATTTTTTAATTTTGCATAAATCGTTAATTGAACTTTTAATATCTTCCACTGGTTTATTAATGGTTTTATCAATATTTGCTAATGGTTCCGCAATATCAGTAAGTGGTTTTTTAACTTCCTCTAAAGGCTCTACAATATTTTCATTAATTTCCTCAGTAAATTCTTTAGTATAATCTTTCAACGAATTAAGTAATTTACCTAATTTATTTGCATATATAGGCATTTTTTCTGGTCCCAATGTAAGCAATGCTACTACTAAGATTAGAATTAGTTCTAATGTTCCAATTTTCATGAATTACCATTCCTCCTTGCAATTGCAAATAGCTCCATTATCTTAACTGTTATAGAAAATAAAAATCATAAATAAGTAATATGCCCAATCAGCTTAGGTACTAACTCTTTCACCAGTTATATGTCTAAAAACTTAAATAGCATGCTGCTAAACTAACACGAAACTCACATTTTACAATATTTTTCTTATTTAAGTAAAGTGTTACCTCAATAGTAATTAATTTACTATATAGGCAAACACCTTAATTATGGGAATAGAGATAAATATAATCTATTTTGCGTAACTAGGTTTTAATCCTCTCTCTTCAGCAGCCGCTCTAAGCGTCTTCCATGCTCCAAGATGGTCGATTTCATAGCGTGGACACACTTCATCACACATACCACACTGGATACAGTGATAAAGTCCCTTGCTAACTGCTTCAAGAGCTCGATCTGCCTGATCGTAAGAATCAACATGTCGAAATGCTACAGCAAGCATAGTGGCAGGACCTACAAATTGGTCAGGTTTTTCCTTGAGTACTGGACAGGCGGCGTCACAACAACCACAGCGAGTACAGTTGACATTATCATAAAGTATATCAGCAGCCTCTTTATCGTACTTGTCAAGTTCCTCTAATTTAACCGGCTCGGTTCTTATACGCTCATATTGATTAGATAAGCGATCACCTAAATCACTCTTATCTACAATAAGATCTCGAATAACTCTTTGTCCTCTAAGCGGCTCAATAGTGTGTTCCTTATCTGAAATTGGTGTACTGCAGGCTAGAATAGGGACTCCGTCCAACATCATGGCACAGCGTCCGCACATCCTTCCATGACAGCTATAGTCATAAGCTACCATTTCTTTGTTTTCGTGCACCCAAACGATTGCTTCTAGCACAGACATTTTTTCTTTATATGGTACTTCGTGTTCGATATATCTTGGTTCTTTATCCTTAGCAGGATCATATTTATAAATTTTGACTTTCATTTTTTTCTCCCTTCAAATCTAATTAGTAATCAATTACCATGTAGTTGTTGGCATTTCCTTTTTTTCAAAGGATAGTTGATCATCTTTTAATCTCCCTACAAGCATAACATTCCAGTTTGCATCATCTTTTTCTGGAAATTCTGGACGTAGATATTGTCCACGAGTTTCTTCACGCATTAAAGTTGATTTTACTGACAATTCTGCTACATCAAGAAGATTGTAAGCCTCTATAGCTTCCTTCCAATCTGTGTTATATGTATGAGATTTATCAGAGACATACATTTTAGGAAGATCTTCAAGACGAATCCTTTCAAGCTCTTTTGCTGCAGCCTCTAGCTTATCTGTTTCTCTAATTATACCTAAGCAAGTCTTACATGTATTTTGAATCTTTTGGCGAACAACATAAGGTCGAATACCTCCATTTACATCTCTGTTAAGGATTTCATGAAGTCTCTCAAATTCTTTTTCTGCAGGAGTCCAATCTATCTCACTGAATGTCTCTATATTGTTTATATATTCCATAGCACTACGCGCAGCATATGATCCAAAACGATTTGCAAGACCCACATTAAATCCACCGCCTGCACCATACACACCTGCACCTCTGACGCAGAACAAGCCTTTAACTTCTGACATCATATTCTCATCGATTACAGGGGTACCGCCATGCTCGTACATTTCTTCTCTTGCTGGTATTAACTCTTTGTATGGATCTATTCCAAATTCTTCGAACACTTTAAGATTTTTCTTTATTGCAGGACGTATTTCTACTCCACTGATATCAACCAGTATACCACCTTCATCTGTAGCTTTACCTGAAAGAAGTAATTTAGCAACTTCTTGATTAAAATATGGTCGATCGTAAGAACTACGTACGACGTCTATCCCCGTTTCTTCAGTAATCAGCCTGTTCCCATCTCTGTCACACATGGTAACATACTCATTAGCATCTGGATTCAACATTGTACCCCATCCACAGGCAAGACCTTCTGGATAAGTTGATGCAAAATCATAAGCAGCATACTCTGAATCGCCGATACCAACACCATGGCGATAAGCAGCCATATCTACATCACCAGTATTATCAGCTGAATTTATACTATTAGCCGAAACTGTATTCCATCCATAAATCCAGCAGCTACCTCCCGTTGCGAGGATAGTTGCAGGAGCACGATATACTCGGTAATCGCCAGTAGGTAAGTAAACACCCATAGCACCGTTACACACTCCATCATTGATTAAAATATCTGTAACCATTGTACGATCTACAACTGTTACAGTTGGATATTCTGCAAGTTTATCAAGTGTATTCCTAGGAAACACTCCCTCAACACCTTTTGTAGTAGGAAAATCAATATAATAGTGAACTGAACCATCTTCATTACGGTCAGGTAAACATTGTCCAGTATTAGCTAATCTAAGAGCAGTGTTTTGGTTAGGATCAGATAAACCTGATTTTTTATAGGCCTCCTGGTTAACCACATTACTCAGATAACTTTGTGTTGAAAAACCTTCTGGCAACTGCCATGTAGCGATAGCATCCCAGTTAAAACCTGCTGCCCCGCCATGTCGAAAAGGTCCTTTGTCAATGATAGTAACATTTTGTCCTTTTTCCACTGCTTGAAAAGCAGCTGACATCGCTCCAAATCCAGCACCGATAATCAGTAAGTCTGTATTTATTACTTCATAGTTTATAACATCTCCCGCACCTGCTGTTGAACCATCTGAACTTGAATTAAATGAACATCCACCTAAAACGCCCATTGAAGCAACTCCTACTACACTAGCTGCAGCACCTTTGATAAAAGTTCTTCGAGAGATACCCCTTTTATCATCAATAGAGTTATTGGTATTTTTTTTATCATTTCCCATAAAACTTCCTCCTTAATAACATAAAATTTTCATTTTATTAGATGACTAATGTCAAATGATAAACTATCAGAATTAAAATGAATATTATGCTGTTTAATATTGTAGAATAAATAATAAAATCAATTTAGAAATATTTCACCTCATTTCTTAATTGTATTCATCATAATTTATTGCTAAATTTTGCAAACAAATAAACCCATAAAATTATGCACACTCATCTTTAATAACAACCAATAAATTAGGATAGAAATATTAAAACCGTAGCGTTACAACTACACAACAACTTAATATAGAAAAGTGTTAACAAAATCCCTATAGGGTTTAACTGTAAGAATGCCTATAATACCGATGATGCATTCAAAACATTGTTTTTTGTATCATGATGATTTATTATTTTTGTTATGTTTTTATCTTAACAAAAAGAAAAGCAGATGTTAAATGCTTATATCGCATTCAATATCTGCTAGCTATACATAAAACGTATAATTATATTATCTATATTCTCATTCTTTTTTTTAATACTGAAATATAACGAGATATATTTGGATTTTTATTTTTTTTACTCCAACAAGATATCCATTTTATTCCAATATCCTGATTTTTAATACACAACGAACTAGTATTTAGGTTATCAATCTGTGTTGCATTATTAGTCACAATAGAAAAACCATTTCCAGCACCTACTGAAAGAACTATATCCTCTAAATATGCTTTCTCATAAATTGGAGAAAGTTGAAAACTGAATTTTTTACTTATTTTCTTAAAGAAATTGATTAAATACGTTGGTGTATCCTGGCTCGGAACTATAAATTTTTCCCCTGCCAGACTGCGAAGATCAATACTTTTTAGATTAGCATAACGATGTGCATGTGGTAGTATAACCTTGAATTCTTCAGCAATAACAACACAATCCAGTTGTTTTGTAGAATCTATATCATTTAAATCACAAATTGGAATAATTATTATATCAACTTCTTCCCTTTGTAAATCTAGTAGCAATTCATTTAAATTTTTCCTATATAGTTTAATTGTAAGTTTTGGATACTGTTGAGCGATTACTCTGTTAGTTTCTGAAAAAAATTTTAATGGGGCGCCGGCAGAATCATAACCAATAGATAATGAACCTACACCACTTCTAAAAGATAAATTATTTTGCGCTAATTCATATTCGCGAATAATTTTGCTAGCATGCATATGTAAACACTTTCCTTCTTCTGTTAAACGTATGTTGCGATTTTCACGAATAAATAGCATTACTCCAAATTCTTTTTCCAAGCTTGCAATCTGTCTACTTAGAGTTGGCTGTGTTATATAATTAGCTTCTGCAGCTTTTGTAAAATTTAAGTATTTGGCTACTGAAATAAAGTACTTTAGTCTGTGTATATCCATTTTCTTCCCCTTCCTTCTAAAGAATTAGATATAATCATTTATTTTTGCCTTTTAAAAAAAACTACAATTATTGTAATTGTAGTTTTTTTTAATAAAAATTGCAATATTAAATGTCTACATTTTTTTAAAATAAATGAAGAGTCAATGTTTCACATCAGATGTTTTTTTTGAAGCGTGTAATTTACAATGAATGGGACTTATGATTGCTTTAAACAAACACTGGTCACGTCCCATTCCTATCGTTATCACAGTAAATTAAAAAGAACTTCCCAAATTTATTTCAGAAAATTCTTAAAAATCAATATTACTACCATCAAACATAAACAAAATATCTTTAATCCAAACTTTTTATTTACTCATATTGTTCAAAATTTTATATAATAATTCATATAATGTTTTAGCCTCATCGTCTGACAAACCAACATAACTACCTACTTCAAATGGAATATCTTTTACTCTATTCTGTAATTCTTTTCCTTTTATAGTTAAATGCACATATACTTTTCGTTCATCTTCAGTATCTCTAACTCTTTGTACAACATTGTCTTTTTCAAGTTTTTTTATTAATGGAGTAATTGTACCACTATCAAGATATAGATATCTTCCCAATTCTTTTACTGTTAAACTTTCATGCTCCCATAAAACCATCATGGTTATATATTGAGTATAGGTTAAACCAACTTTATCCAAAAGAGGTCTGTACTGTTTTACTATTTCTTTAGAACATGCGTATAGAGGAAAGCATAGTTGATTTTTTAGTTGTAATTGTTTGTATTTCACGATCTAACTCCTAATATTCTAATTTTAACAATGATATCACACAATAAAATATTGTGCAATTTGTTACAATAAAGCAGCACTCTTATAAAAAATACTGCTCTTGTGAAACTAAATTTAGTATTATTCATCTAATGCCTGCGTTCATCCTTTTGAAAAATGATCAACACAAGATGCACAGTGCCTACCACATGCTAATTCTTGCATTTTCAAATCATTTTATTAACAGTTTTTCTTTTTATTACGTTTCAAATATTTTAAATTTCCATTGCATCCACCAAAAAATTTATATCTTCGATAACATTTATTTTTATGTTAAAAATGATTTGTGTACAACACATCTTCTGCGTTGTATATGAATATGTCATTTATACCCCTTTTATCCTTTAAAGAATCTTTTCAACATCCATCTCAATAGCCTTTGGTTTAACAGTTGGTGCATATCTTTTTACAACCTTTCCATTCTTATCAACTAAAAATTTAGTAAAATTCCATTTTATTTTCGAGCCAAATAATCCTTTTTTTTGACTTTTCAGATATGAAAATAATTCACTTTCATTCTCACCATTTACCTCAATCTTTTTAAATTGGTTAAATGTAATACCGAAATTTCCTGTGCAAAATGAACCTATCTCTTCATCTGAATCTGGTGCTTGATTTGCAAATTGATTACATGGAAAATCAAGTATTTGAAAACCTTTTTCTTGATATTTTTCATACATATCTTGTAATCCATCGTATTGCGGTGTAAAACCGCAACCTGTTGCCGTGTTCACAATTAACAAAGTATTTCCTTTGTATTCTTCTAACGATAACATGGAACTATCTTTTTTTTCAACGCTAATATCATATATTGATTTCATTTTACTGCTCCCTTGTTTGAATTTTGTACAATTATATTGTACGCAATTTAAATAGAATTGTAAAGTGTTTTAGTGAAATTTATATATCTATTAAATAATAAGAAACCTATATGTATATTTTCTACTTCTTAAGCACATCAAATTCATTAAATGATCTTAATGATGTGAGTATTATTGCAAGGTGTATACTAAAATACCTCGCTATAAATATGGCTATCATTATTGCAATTTGATATTTTATTGCAGTCATTGGAATAGAACCTCCAAGAATTTGTCCTGTCATCATTCCTGGCAATGCTACTAATCCCATTGTCTCTATTGATGCTAATACTGGATTTATTGACGATTTTACCGCTTCTTTATAATATGGCATCAAGGCTTCTACTTTATTACCACTTAGGCACAATCTATAAAAATATTCTTTTTCCCTCTCTTTTATACTATTATAAAATTTATTGACTCCAATAATATTACCTCTAAGGCTATTACCTAACAGCATACCTATTATAGGTATATAGTATTGAGCTTCAAATATATTGTCTAATTGAACAACAGCAGTATTAAAGTAAATGAGAACAAAAACATTAGGTATTACAAATGATATAAAGAAAAGCAAAAACATTTCTTTCCACTTCATACTACATGATTTTATTGTTGAAAAAGATGCAACTGCTATCATAAGAATTATATATAAACTATTTATTAATGAATCATTTATATCAAAAATATATTGAAGAAAAACTCCTACTAAGGTTAATTGAACACCCATTCTTATAATTGCAATAAACATCTTTTTATTAATTGTAATTTTTAGTTTATAATTTATTATTATAATAGGTATAAATAATAATAAAAGATAAATCAAAGATGAATAACTGATATCTTCAACCATTACCAGTTCACCACCCTTACATTTTGATTTAACCAACAATCATCATGGGAAATAATAATTACTGTTTTATTTTGTTTTATTATATAATTCATAATGTAATTTTTAAGCTTTTTATCTAAGCCAGATGTTACTTCATCCATTATCCAAATCTGTCTTTCAAGAAGTATTGCAATTATAAATCCAAGTCTCTGCCTTTCACCGCCTGAAAGTTCAATAATATTTTTATCTAATATTGTTTCGTCCATTTCAAATTCCTTTAATATATCTACTACTCTAGATTCATTATAATTAAGATGCCTATTTTTTTTATATTTATATATGTTCTGAATAAGCTCTTCAACATTACCTTTAGGTAAGTCCACATCTTGACTAACATAAGAAATTTTTGTTCTAACTATATTTATGTTTTTGCTATCAACCATATTGCCTTCAAAATAAATATCACCCGTATAGTTTGGGTGTAATCCTAATAACATTTTTATTAAGGTAGATTTTCCTTTTCCAGAAGGAGCATTTAACAATATTTTTTCATTTTTATTTATAAATAGATTAAAATTATTAAAAATTATATTATTATTAAATTCTACATATATGTTTTTGTATTCAATCATTTTAACCTCCTGCTAAAAATAATACTATTAGAATATCATGAAAACATAAAAAAATATAGAGTATTTAAGGGTACTTACACGTCAATCACATGAACAGTTATAAAAGCTAGAATTTTAACTTCTTGTGACGCTTCTAATGTATTATTGAAGTGTGTTTTAAGTTCAATTTCATCCAATGAAGATATTTTTTCAAAAACGCGGATATCCGTATGTAATTTTTAGCAGATAGTGCTTTTAAGAGTTCCTTGTTCAATTAATTTATTAACTTTTTCCCATTTATTTTCTAAAGTTAAATGCTTATTAGATAATGTAGAAAAGTTATTTAAATCTTTTTCTTCAACTATAAAATTAGAATTAAATTTATTTTTTAAATACTCTTTGCAATAATCTGTTAAATTTTTTAATCAGTGAAACCGATCACTAACTTGAATAGCTGATGAGTGTATTTTTAGATTCAATAAAGATCAATAATCCTATGGGTGTCAATATCAATCAATAATACTGTCATAAGTATGTCGCTTTTTATAGCAGAATCATCATTACACACCTTAGTAATTCAATCTTTATTTAGTATTAGTTATTATATTTAGAGATTGCATTTAGTACTTTTCCCTACTTTGCTATGCTTTTACATAAAATGTTGGAGGCTGTAACTGAACTGACATTCGTTGAAACATTGGCTATCTCACTTTTTAAAACGTTTTTTTCCTTTTAGGTGATAGAAATGAATAGGTTTCAGCAAAGGTTTTATATTCACAACTTTTATTATGACAAAAGAATTTTCTGTTATTTTGGGTAAATCTTGAAAACTTCTTTAATAGCAAGAATGTACTTTTGTAGATAGGATATAACAATAAGCTCATTTTACTTCATGACTAGTAGATCCGCCCAAATGTTAATTGTACCATTTATTATTTTGTAATAAATGCACTCTAAATTTCATCTAACAATCCTATAATATCATTTGTTTTTAGTTACTCTTTTCTTTTGTTTTACAAGATAATCATACAATATTCACCAACAAAATTTGACTTACTCCAGAAAGAACCATTTTCCAGTTGACATTTACAATCATTAAATAAATTTCATAATCAACCATCTGCAAATAAGCAACCATATAATTAGAGTAGGTATTGCAAAGTACCACTTTTTAGGCTTTCCATTCGTCCATATTCCTTCTGATTCAGTTTTACATTCATCCATTATTTCTGTAGGTATAAATTTTATCGTCAATGTCGCTAAAAGCGGAAGGATAATTGCGTCATCAAGATATCCTAGAATGGGAATAAAATCCGGAATCAGATCTATTGGTGACAGTGCATATATTAAGGTAACCCCTGCGAAAACTTTCGCAAGTATAGGTGTATCTTTCCTTTTTATAGCAATAAATAGAGCTGGAATAAAAATTTTAATTTCTTTAGCTTTACTTTTTAGATTCATTTTATGCTCCTTTTATACATACTCAATTATTTGCTTCATATATATTACTACTAAAAACCTCAAGTAATACCTTACATCTTTCTATTATTTCTTCAGCTTCATTCTTAAGAGGTGCTAAAAAAAAGTCTCTTTTTGATATCTTTTCAAACCATTTAATTAATTTGTTTATTTCATCTTCATTTTCCTCAAGTTCAACATAGGTAAACTTTTCTTTCACAGTTTCTTTTTCAATTTCTTCAACATAATCCTTACATTTTTCTATAAATTCTGTGTACTCTTCATCTCTTGCTTTATTGAATACTTCTATTATACTAACATCGCTAATACCTGATAAAAATTCAGCACTAATTATATATGCAATTCCATGATTATTCTTAATTTCATTTGCAATCTCATTAAAAAAATTAATATGGTATTCAGATGAAGGTAAAATCCACATAGATTGACCAATATTTACAGAACCGTTTTTTTTAAGTTTTCTCCAAACACTGACCCTAACTCTTGAGGGTTCTTTTGGTATAGTAAAATTTAACATAATCCAACTTTTTTCCATAACAATAATTCTCCTCTAAATAATTAATATCCTATTATTTTTCTTTATTCTCCAATAAAAAGTAAAGCAATTGCATTTGGTCTAGGATGAACTCCGATAATAGGACCAATATTATCTATATAATACTTCCTTTACATTTACTGTATCAACAACTATCTTTTCTAATAATTTTGTATCTACAAGATTGTACCCATGTCCAATAGATATAACCTGTTATTCAAATTTTATACAACTAATTTCTTTCAAAAAGGTGTAATGTAATACTTGTTACATGTAACAAGTATTACATTACACCTTTTCTAATAAAATGTCAATAGCCCAATATTACATCTCAAAGTATAAAGGATCGAATTCTGCTAAACAGACTCAATCCTTTTATAAAATATATTAATTGTTTTTATTTACCATACATTCATTCTTATAACTAGAAATACCCTTGTATAAGTCAGCCTTTTATTTTCTAACAGGTGCACTATGAATGGACATACCTTCCACTGCTTCTAATGCTTCGGTAATACCTTCACAAAATGTTGGGTGCGGACGCATTCCTCTAAGCAGTTGCGAACGTGTATTTCCGTTTAAAATGGCACCGGTAAATTCACTAATCAAATCAGTCGCATGAGCACAAATCATTTGCACTCCTAATAACTTATCTGTTTTCTCATCAAAAACAACTCTTATAAATCCACGTTCTTGCATATCGATGATACTTTTCCCATTACCACCCATAAGATATTTAGCACTCTTCACTGATATTCCTTCTTGCTTAGCTTCATCTGGAGTAATTCCAACCGAAGCTATTTCCGGATTCGTATAGATGCATGATGGTACCAGACTAGTGTCTGTTGCCGATGTATGACCAAACATCATTTCAACTGCTGCTAAACCTTCAGCTTCTGCTTTATGCGCTAATTGCACCCCACCGATCACATCTCCTATAGCATAAATACCTTCAACACTACTTTCAAAATTTTTATCTACTTTGATAAAACCTCTCTCCATCTCAAGATTCATCTCAGACGACAACAAATCTAAAGTATTTGGTCTGCGACCAATAGAAATCAGAACACCTTCTGCAGTGACTATCTGATTCGAATTTTTACTAGTGAAATGACAAGAAAATTTCTCATCTTCTTTCTCAATCTTTTCTACCCTTGCCGACCGTATAATATTCACACCACGTTTTTTCAATATCATTGTAAGATTCTGTGCGATCTCCCGATCCATAGTAGGTAAAATCCGATCCATAGCTTCGATTATAGTAACGCTACATCCTAGATTACAATAAATTGAAGCCATTTCCACACCTATAACACCACCCCCAATAATAACAAGGGAATTATAATCATGAACCGGTCCTTCTAATAATTCATCACTAGTTACAACACCATTTAAATCTAAACCCGGAATAGGTGGCCGTGAAGGCATCGATCCGGTTGCTATAAGAATACGATCAGCTTTATAAACATTATTATCAATAGAAACTGTGTTAGATCCAGTAATTGTTGCTGTACCGCTTATAACATCGACATTATTAGCCTTAAGAAGCTGGCTTACACCACTTACTAAAGTATTTACCACTTGATTTTTTCTTTCATGTATTTTTTCCATGTCATAGGAGAGGCCTGTAACTGATAGACCCATCTTTTCAAAGTGTGCACATTCGGCATAAGCTGAGGTTGAATGTAACATTGCTTTAGTAGGTATACACCCCCTATTAAGACATGTGCCTCCCAGTTTTTGACGTTCAACTAACGCTGTCTTAATCCCAAGTTGAGCAGCACGAATTGCAGCTACATATCCACCTGGACCAGCTCCTATAACCAATAATTGATATTGATTCAAAGTAATTCCTCCTTTATTAATTGCCTAAGATCAGTAATAATGTTTTCTTCATCCGGTGTAGTTGTCGTTTCTAACGCTTGCATCAATGAAGAAATATCAAATGTTTTACCAATTAGTAAAGTGGGTAAAGATGCAATAAATTCCCCTTCCATAGCATCAGAATATATAATTGCATCAACCACCCTTCCTTTTTCAACTAAAACTTGGATATTTACGCCTCCCCAAGCAAAACGACGTTGTGCCTGCCAACTAAAAGCTACATTCCTTCCAAAATTCCAGTCCCAGGATTCAAATTCACCTTCCAACTCTTTTACTTTAGTATAATCTATATCACTTTCAGTAAGCGTTTTTGGATAACTACCATAGACCTGACTAAATGCATCAACTAGAGCCTCACAAAGAGCTGTTATTGTAATATCCGGACACAATTCCTTTAAGTTTACAACTCTTGATTTTACTGATGCAACACCTTTGCTTTCTAATTTGTCAGTTGACACGTTTAGATAGCGATTCATAGCAAAAGTGTCGACATCCACAAGTAATGTACCGTGATGATAGCATTTTCCTTCACTTTTATAAAAAGCATTTCCCGAAAACTTTCTACCATCGATAGTGATGTCATTGCGACCGTTTTTGCGCGCATCCAAGCCGAAGCTTCTCACTGCCAGAAGAATAACTTCTAATTGACGCTCTACATCATAATCCTCTTCATTTAATAAAAAAGTGAAATTGATATTTTGCTTATCGTGATAAACAGCGCCACCTCCTGATAGCCTTCGTACTAAGTATCCACCATCTTCTTCTAGGTTGTTTACTCTACATTCAGCCCAGCAATTCTGATTTTTACCCACTACAACAGTCCGTTGGTTCTGCCAAAGATAAAGCGTACAAGTATCTTTAGGAACTGTATTTAATAGAAAAGTCTCCACACCTAAGTTCCAATACGGAACAGTGTGATGTGACCGATAATAGTTAAGCTTTGTTATCATTGAAGTCCTCCAATATTTTCATCAAAACAAGTTCTGTTTTATCAACAACCTTTAACTAGATACCCGCAATTAGTTTTTTATATTCATCTGCACTTAGAAGATTATTCATTTCTTCGTCTAAATTTGTAGGTTCAATAGTCACAAGCCAACCTGCATCATAAGGATCCCTGTTTATAACACCTGGATCATCAATTGCTTCTTCATTTATTTCTTTAATTGTTCCACTTACAGGGGAATATACATCAGATACTGCTTTGCTTGATTCAGCTGTTGCAAAAGGTTGCATATGAGTAACATCGCTACCCTCTTCATGAATATCTACAAAAACGATATCATTGAGCATTTGTTGCGCATAATCAGTAATACCTACCTTAACAGAACCATCCGCCATTACCTTAGCCCATGTATTTTCCTTTGTATATGATGGAATTCCTCTTACTTCATATTTTTCTAACATAATCTCTTTCCTCCTATATTTTCAATCCCATAGCATCTGCTACTATAACTGATAAGTCATAAACTTTCATTTTTGATTTTCTTGCAGCTGCTGATAATCCTTTTTCACATGACGGACATGTTGAAACAATTGCCTCTGCTTCAGTGTCTTTTGCTTCTTCGACACGACCGTTAGCAATATCACTAGATAATTCAGGAAAAGCAGTTGAAACAACTGACCCACCGCCACAGCACCACGAATTCTCCTTATTTCTTGGCATTTCAACCAAATTAGCTCCACTAATTGAATTCAAGACCTTACGCGGTTCTTCATATACACCTTCGTGTCTGCCTAAGTGACAAGGATCGTGATATGTAAAGGTCTTTGCAACTTCCTTATCCAATTTGATTTTCCCTGAGTCAATAAGTTCAGCAATTACTTCACTACTATGAACAACTTCGAAAGGTAAGTTGCCTATAACTTCAGGATAATCAGATTTTATTGCATGGAAGCAACCGGCACATGAAGTAATAACCCGTTTCACTCCTGCTGCTTTTAATGCTTCCATATTGTGTACGATAAGTTCTTCAGCTAAACCAACATTACCGTCAGCTAATTGAGGAACACCACAACACCACTCTTCTTCAGCAAGATAAGCTGGTTCAATTCCTCCTGCTCTTAAAATAGCAACTGTAGCCTTTGCTGTTTTTGTATCTCTATATGATGAGTAGCATCCTGCAAAATAAACTGTATCCCCACTTTTAGGAAGATTAAGTCCTTCAGCCCATTTGCCTCTTCTTTCTTCCGGTAAACCAAACACATTATGTGCTGACTTTACACTAGCATCTACAGCTTTTAGTGGTTCCGGTGGACCATATCCAGCTTTAACTAGATCGACTCTTAATGCATTAGTTAACTTTGTCTCTTCAATAATATTTTTTTCACCTGTAAGTGGATCCATCCTAGTACACTGAACATGGCAACTATTACATCCAAGACATGTAAAAGTGCTTTCCATTAATTCATTACTGTATTCTAAATCACCATTTAATATTGCCTTTGCAATTTGGTTACGTCCTCTAGCAACATATTGATCAAAACCTCCTGTATGTTGCTGAACCGGACAAACATATCCTGCTTCACCTACAATACACATACCGCATCTGCTACATGCAAAAGCCATTTTTTTATATTTTTCTAACATTTATATTATCTCCTTCCTCAAAAGTTCCACAGTCCTGGACACATGATATTATTCGGATCAAATGTATTCTTTATAGAATTCATCATTTTAGAATAAATTGGTGACCAAGATTCTGCAATAAAATTAGTGTTTGTTCCTTGTGCATAAGCTGAGCTAGTTCCGTTTTTACGCATATATTCCTCACCAATACGCCATGTTTTGCGAAGATGCTCTTCTGCCGCAGGAGTTGAAAAACCACTTCTTATCGTAACTCCAGTCAAGAAAATATGTCCCATCGGAACAAGATACAATCCAGCAGCAGTAGCATTTTCTCTATGTCCTTCTACACCATAAAATGTTGATAATAAGCCTTTAGTAAATTCTAATGATTTAGCTCGTGGATACATTGTTTCCCATGTCATGAAAGGACATGAATTTGAAGGAACATCATGTACTATTTCCATTGTACCAGTACAACCAGTCTTGGCAAAATAATCCATTTTATCATTCCCTCGTATAGCACTATGCTTTTCACATACATCTGAAATGTTTTGGATTCTAGAGTCGATATCCTCTTCATAATCACCTTCAACTGAAAAAAACATTGCACCATACCCTTCTATACCGTCTGAGATTGGTTTTACCATATAGTTAGTCATCTCAAACATTATGGTATTGGAATAAGGCACTCGTTCTTCTTTGCTAAGTTCTAAATATATATCCCATACAACTTCCATAGATGGAGCAACATAACTAATCGATTTTATTTTTTCAGGAATAGGAATAATCTTATAAATCACTTCAGTAATTAATCCAAAAGCACCACCACTAGCCATGAATAAATCCGTTAGATCTGGACCGGTTACTTCACGGAAATATATACCATCACGGTTTACATTTGCATCCGGACTGGCTCCAGTAGTAACAACATCACCATTTGGTAATACTACTTTTAATCCTAATACAAATGAATTATTACAACCTGAAGTTGCTACATTTTTACCAAATCCGGCACCAGCTATACCACTAGTAAGGCCACCGGCTGTTGCCGTAAAGTAAGGTCCTATTACAGAATTTATGTAATAATTATAAGGTCTTAGCGCATCATCTATAGTGCTAAGTCGTGCTCCAGCTCCAACTGTCACTTTCAAATTGTCAGTGTCTACTTCAATTGAATCCATTCGACCCATATCAAGCATAATGTTACGTGTTGCTTCACCTTTTGTAACACCACCACCAGCTTGTCCCCCACCTTTTACTGTAATTGGATACCCTGTTCGATTTGCCAATTTCACAATTTCTGATACTTCTTCGGAGGTTTTTGGACGTACTACAACCCCAGGCATAACACCTGGAAATGCACTTATATCTCTTGCATAAGGAATTAGTGCATAATAATCGTCACTCACATACTTCGGTCCGACAATCGCTGCAATAGCATTTCGCAATTCATGACCTGTCTGATTTTTCACTTTCATTCTTTTCTCCTCTCCTAACTTTGCAATTTCCTATTCTTATTAAAGTCCACAATGATTAAGCACCTTTTTGTTATTGTTAAAAATATAACTTTTAAATACAAAATCTAACGCAATACTAAAACGGGCTCTAACATTTACTGATTGTAAACTCATATTCTCTCTACATTCAGTTGACTTCACTTTCAATTATATATACAATTAATTTAAATACAACGTACATTGTGAATAGTAAAACAATTGCCAGTTTTTTAATCAGTGTGCATACTGCACATATGTGAAGGGATGTTTTATATGCAAATTTCAATTGCCATGATTAAGGATAGGCTTATTCAAAAGGATTGTGACATATTAATAGTAACTGGTAAGTTAGACAAACCACTGAATGGTTTAAAGCTGTTTGAGGGAAAAGTACTGGCTAATTTTCTTAATGTAGGGTATTTTCGTGATCTAGCCCCATTCATCTCAGAAGACAATGAACTTATACAGTATGACCTCCAAAATATTGTGGGTATTACACAGGATGCTTACTTTATTATCGACGATCAAAATTTACCTAGAATTTTCAACACATTATTAGAAGCTTTTCAATACTACCAAAGCTTTGAAAGTAGTTTAATAACTGCAATTGCAAACGGTGTTGATATACAAGGATTATTAGATATTGCAGAACCTTATTTTGATAATCCTGCATTTATTGCGAATTGGCACGGTGAAGTATTTGCTCTTACTAAGAGCTATAAGAATATTAATTTTCGTACATTTTGGAGTCACATAGTCGATAAACATAGACTTCCATTTTCTGCTATACAAAACTTAAGAAATTCTCCACATTATAAAGCTTTGACACAAGAAAACACAACGTCCATCTTTACTTTCCCTAATAAAGATTTCACATGTGTTATAGGTAAATTAAATACAACACATGATTATCACCTTTATCTTCAAGTCATGCAGTACAAGAATACTGTTACCGAAACAACATGTATTTTAGCAACTGCACTACTCGATGCAATTGCCCACATAACCCAGCCTAAAGAATCAACTTCGTTATCCGAGTTGTTCTGTGAAATGCTTGATCAGAGCTCTTATGATACATACAAACTTGATTGGGCACTCTCGACCTTAGGCTTTGAATCATGCGAAAAATTTCTTTTATTAGGTTTTTGGACCGATGAAGGAACCCTTACTTCTGAAGTTCTATGCGGCGAACTAAGAATACGCATGACTAGAGGATATTGCTTCATATGGAGAGGTCTCACTATCATGTTAATACGAGAAAATGACTTGCCTGAAATAAAGCCTGAACTATCGAAGATAATAAACGTACTTTCTTTTGTTTGCGGCGTTTCTATGCCTTTTACCTGCTGGGACAATTTATACGTACAATTCATTCAGGCAGAAGCCGCTTCTAGGTACAGCAAACGCAACAAAAGAATCAGCTTTTGTAACGATCATGTCTGGACTTACATAACTGCACAGTTAGAAAATATACTTAAGGTGTCCAAATTATGTCATCCAGCTGTGACCACCCTTGCTGATATTGATAAAAAGAAAAACTCCAAACTATTAAAAACCTTGTATGTATACTTAGCTAATGAAAGATCTTTATCTTTAACAGCAGACAAGCTTTTTATTCACAGAAATACTTTAACACAACGATTGAATCGAATTGAAAATGTAGTATCAATAAATCTTGATAGTGTAGATGTGCGCGAACACATCCTTCTATCTTGCCGCATGATGAAAAATATAAGCAATCAAAAATAACAATTCTACATTAGTCACCACGGCAATCGCATGAACTGTTATTCAAAGTTAGCTTTTCAACGCTATTTTTTAAAAATCAATAACTATAATTACTAAAATATTTTGAAAAGCTTAGTTTATTAGTTATATTGTCTTTTTTTAAGTACAATAATAATACCTTTTTATTATTTGCAAAATTGCCCTTATGAGTGCAGCTCAGCTATAAATTATTACTAATTTTTTTTCATAATTGTGTCTAAGAATTTTTCATCCATACTTGTTTTAAATCTTTTTATATTTCTGCTCATCATTTTCTGATTAGGTATATCTTTTTTTTATATATTTATGTGTAACTACTTGATTTAATGCCGTAGATGTTCTTCACATTCCGATAAAATTTATTCAAGAAAGGTGACTTCTTCCTCCATCAAATGGAGTAAAAAGTCACCTTATGAAAATCTTTATTTATTAGTTAGATGAGTCAGATTCTGCAAAATTAGAAGCTGCATCCTCTCCGGCAAGTCTACCAGAGGTTATTGCCCAACCTTGAGCTGCGCCACCATATGTGACATATGCGTTCTTTGGTGTAAATAGCACACCCATAGAGTCCTGACCTACTGAATATAGGTTATCAAATGCTGTACCGTCCGACTTGAGAACTTGCATATTTTTATTGATATCCAGTCCTCCACATGTACCATAGTAGTAACCAGCACCTATCACTGCTACATAAGGACCCTCGCCAATTGCTTTAATTTGATCAACGGATTTACCTAAAGGATCAGGTGTACCGGTAGCATATGTATTATACTCTTCAACGGTTGTCACAAGTTCAGGAGTATTTAGCTTTGTTGCAAGCTCCTCTAGTGTATCTGCGCGTACCACGTTGCCAAACTGCTCACCAACTTCAAGAATTTGATCGAGGTCCTCAACAGGTACTCCTGGTGTAACTGTACCCTGTGAGAGGAACATTTGAGAGAACGGTACCTCTATGCCGTTTTCCTTAATATTATCAAGGATATCCTGAGAATAGATAGAGTAGAAGTAACCACCATCTTTCCAGTTGTCGAAAGCGATACCAGTAAATGATGCCTCATTCGCAAAACGCTTTCCGGACATTCCTACAATTAGGGAATCAGATTTTTGAGCCAATGCAGTAAGTATTGCCTTTTGATCACCTGTAAGTTCGTCTGTACGTATAATATTCTTCACCTGCCCAATGTGTACCATGGCTGGCATATCAATATTATATGTCCCAGCTCCTGCTGCCAGTGCCATCTCAATACCAGAGCCGTCTTCTGTCGTCAAGGCTTCGGTTCTATAATCACTTCCAAAGTATTCTTCTTTCATTTCAGTATTGCCGATGAAACCACCTGTTGCTAGAATTACGGAATCACCATAAATTTCATAGGTTGTACCATCATAATACTCGGATTTCACACCTACAATTTTTCCGTCCTCAAGAATGAGGTCAGTGGCAGTTAGCTCCAACATATAGTCATTCTTAGAGTTAAATGATTTTGCTTTATCAATAGCTGCGGTAAACATTGGTGTCTTATTTAAGTCTAGAGCATCGTCATCCTGGTAATCCTCAGTAGCATAGTTTGATACAACAGGCCACTGTTTAGGATGGAAGAAAGGTACAACGTCCATAAATTTGAAATCAAAGTCAGTGGCAAGCCAATCTAACGTTTCACCAGACTCCTCAACAAACAAGCGAACAATATCCTCTTTTGCATCACCTTGGGTATAATCCATCCAGTCTACAATGAGATCCTCTTCCTCAAGGAACTTTTGACCGTCGTTTTGTGAATCCATTTTTGTCTGAGGGTTAATAGCCATAGGTCCACCACACACAGCAGTATTACCGCCAATTTTTGCAGCAGCCTCAATGCCAAACACTGTCGCACCGCCTTGTGCGGCAGATAAATACGACGCCATACCACTACCGCCGAGGCCAACAACGATAACATCATAACCTTCGTATTTTACAACATCGGTACTTTTCTCAACAGTCGTATACCACTCTGTTGAATCGCCTCCGTTGGAATCTATCCCTTTCGCTACAGCAGCCTTAATTGCTGCTGACGAACCAGTTGCACCGGTAATAGAATCTACTCCTAAAGATTGAGCTTCGATAATCCGTGGTATAAGCTTTTCGATAACAGTATCGAGGATAGTCTTCGTTTCATCGCTCTCCAACACTTTTATGGACTGAATGGCGTTATCCTTAAAACTTACTTCAACTTTCACTTTAGTTGAAACACTCATTCCGGGAACCTCATATACTTCCGTAAAATCAGTAACCGTCGTCTTCTCAACTTTCTGTTGTGTACAGCCTGTTGTGGATAATGTAATTGTAAGTAATACTACCAACATTAATACAAGAACTTTCTTTTTCATAAAATCATCCCCCTTTTTTGATTTCTTAATCTATTTTTTGTTTTATATTATAGCTATTAAATATATCATATTTTGGATACTTCATATTGATCAAGTATATTATAAATATATATAGTATTATTGCTATAATTTACTAATTTAATATTACCATCAACCTATAAATGTGTCAATAATTCATATATTAAGATAAAACACACGCAATCGCATGAAAAAACAGCCCTATTATGAAATTCACTATCTACTGTATTTTTTATAGGCGATTTATTTGTTTTTAACTTATGATCTTTAGCTATGGCTTACCTTGCGTAATCTTCTATACTAGTGATGCATTTTTTTATTTTACTCGCCGTTGGTGCTGGCGTAAGCATGTTTGCGATTGTATTAATAATACGCCTAAATCTATTTTCAACACTACACTAATTCTATTACCCTTCATTCCGGTATTTTTTGTACATATCTGGTCTTTTGTTTTTGGTTACTTCGATAGATTTTTCATATCTCCATTTTCTTATCATTTCATGATTACCTGATATCAATACATCAGGGACTTTCATTCCTTCAAAATTTTGTGGTCTTGTGTATTGGGGGTATTCTAGTAGATCTTCTGAGAAGGATTCATCTGTGGTACTTTCTGTATTTCCTAATACGCCTTCTAAGTTTCGAGATACTGAATCAATAAATACCATTCCAGCTAGCTCTCCACCTGTAAGGATATAATCACCTAGTGATATCTCATAATCGACATATTTCTCTATTATTCTGTTATCTATTCCCTCGTAATGGCCACAGAGTAGTATTATTTCATTCTCTTTTGAATAGTTTATTACTGATTTTTGGGTTAATACTTTTCCATGAGGTGAAAAGTATATTACTTTTGCTTCTTTACTTTTTTCTTTAGCATGTATGATGGCATCAGATAATGGTTGTGGTGTCATAACCATTCCGGCACCACCTCCATATGGATAATCATCTGTCTTTTTGTGTTTATTCTTCGAAAAATCTCTAATATTTAAAAATTCTACTGTTATTAAATTTTTTTCTATTCCTTTTTTAATAATACTTGTATTTAAGAAATTTTCAAACATTTCGGGAAATAGGGTTAGAACATAGAACTTCATATTTCTTTCAATCCTTCTGGTATTGTTACCTTCATATATTTTTTTTCTATATTTATCTCTCTTATATATTCTTTTATTGCAGGTACTAAAATATCCTTTTCTCTTGTTTGAATAGTATATATATCAGTACTCCCTGTTTGAAGCACATCAGTTAATTTTCCTAATTCTATTTCATTTTCAAAGACTTTTAGTCCAATTAAATCTACAATATAGTATTGATCTTCTTCTAATTTTATCCCATCATCACGATTTATTTCTATATATGCATTTTTAAATAGTTCAGCAGAGTTTCTATCATTTATTTCATCAAATTTTATTATTACAAATGATTTATGATATCTTAGCTTTGTAATAGTAAATTTATCATATTTATTTTCATTTTTTATATATACGTATTTTAGTTTTTCAAATCTTTTTTTGTCGTCAGTTATTGGGAATATTTTTACCTCACCATTAATACCATGGGGGGTTACTATTTTACCAATTTCTAATGTATCTTTCATATAAATAAACACCTGCTTATATAAAGTTAAAATTAGAGTTAGGTCTACACCTAACTCTAATTTATTGAATAATTTCTAGTATTACTCTCTTATTTTCTTTAGTCGCTGCTGCCTTTATTACAGTTCTTATAGCTTTAGCAATTCTTCCTTGTTTTCCTATTACTTTGCCCATATCATCAGGAGCTACTTTAAGTTCAAGAATAACAGATTGTTCTCCTTCAATTTCTTTTACTACTACATCATCTGGGCTATCTACTAGGGACTTTGCAAGGATTTCTACTAATTCTTTCATTGAACTCACATCCTATAAAACAAATTAGATAATTCCATTTTTCTTTAATAATGATTTTACTGTATCTGAAGGTTGTGCACCATTTTCCATCCATTTTTTAGCTTTTTCAGCTTCAATTTTAAATTGAACTGGTTCAGATACAGGATTATAATATCCAATTTCCTCGATAAATTTACCATCTCTTGGAGCTCTTGAATCAGCTACCACAATCCTATAGAATGGCTTCTTTTTAGCACCCATTCTTTTAAGTCTTATCTTTACTGCCATTATATCACCTCCTTAGCAATATCAATTATTACATAAACGGAAACTTAAATTTTCCATGTTTCTTATTACCAACGTTACTAAATTGTTTCATCAATTTTTTTGATTGTTCAAAACCTTTAATGAGTTTGTTTACATCTTGTACTTTTGTTCCTGATCCCATAGAAATTCTTTTTCTTCTGCTTGCATTTATTATTCCTGGATTTTTTCTTTCTTCTATCGTCATAGAATTGATAATGGCTTCTGATTTAACTAATTCTTTATCACTAAAATCCATACCTTTTAATGCTTTTTTATTTGCCCCAGGAACCATTTGTAGAATATCGCTAAATGAGCCCATGTTTTTCATTTGTTGTAATTGTTCTTTAAAGTCTTCTAAATCAAATTGCTGTTTTTTTATTTTAGATTGTAATTCTCTTGCCTTGTCTTCATCAAAAGTTGCTTGTGCCTTTTCTATCAAAGACAATACATCTCCCATACCAAGTATCCTTGAAGACATTCTTTCTGGATGAAAAGCTTCTAAATCACTAATTTTTTCTCCCATACCGACAAATTTTATATGTTTTCCTGTTACAGAAGTGATAGACAGGGCTGCTCCCCCTCTAGTATCACCATCGAGTTTTGTAAGTATAACACCTGTAATATCTAACTTATTATTAAAATTCTCAGCAACAGTTACTGCATCTTGACCTGTCATTGCATCAACATTTAACAAGATTTCAGTAGGATTAACATTTGTTTTAATATCATATAATTCTTGCATCAATTCCTCATCAATATGCAATCTACCTGCTGTATCTATTATTACTACGTCAAATAAATTTTTCTCAGCATATTGCATTGCTGATTTTGCAATACTAACGGGTGATTTATTATCATCTAAAGAAAAAACAGTAACACCTATTTGTTCTCCAAGAACTTGCAGCTGTTTTATTGCCGCAGGTCTATAAACATCACATGCTACTAACAAAACTTTTTTAGATTGACCTTTTATTTGATTTGCCAATTTAGCTGAAGTTGTTGTTTTACCAGCTCCTTGTAGACCTACCAACATAATAGGAGTAATTCCTTTTGAAGAATATATAAGCTTTGTATTTGTACTACCCATTAGTTCTGTCAGTTCATCATTAACAATCTTTATTACTTGTTGTCCTGGAGTTAAGCTATCTAATACTTCTGAACCTAACGCTCTAACATTAATTTTTTTAACTAAATCTTTAACAACTTTAAAATTAACGTCTGCTTCTAAAAGAGCAATTTTAATTTCTCTACTGGCATCTTTAATATCTTTTTCTGATAATTTTCCTTTACCTTTAAGTTTTTTAAATGTATTTTGAAGTTTGTTACTTAGCCCATCAAATATCATTTATTTCCTCCATTATATTTGTCTTAGTGCTTTTTCTAAGTCATTTTCTATATCGAGAAGTATTTCATGTGTTGATGTTTCTTTATCTGTATTGTTTTCAATACAATACCTTAACTTTTCCAGAGCAGAGTTTATCAAAACATAATTTGTTTTATATTTTTCTTTTAATTCTAGCTTTTTATCAAATTCATAAATAATTTCTTCAGCTCTTTTTAATGTATCATATACTCCTTGACGACTAATATTCAATTTTTCTGCAATTTCACCCAAAGAATAATTATTATTATAATAAAGATCTAAAATAATTCTCTGCTTTTCTGTTAGAAATTCACCATAGAAGTCAAACAATATACAGATTTCTATATATTTTTCCACTTTTCTCACCAACATCATTTTTATAAGCCTGTAAAGTATAATTACTTAACAGCAATTATTGTATATTAATATTTAATCCTTGTCAACAAAATATTTTGAATAATGCTTCAATATAATTTCATAATTTAATTTTTTATTTTATTTATCTTGAATTTAATATATTTTGTGTACTACTTATTTTTTCACTGTAATGATTTAACAGTTGTTCAAAGTAAAATATTACCTATATAATATAGGTAATATTCGAGTTCTTTACGTTGGTGCTGGCGTAAGCTGGTTTATGATTGTATAAATAATATGCCTATATCTATTATGAAGCAATGCATTGTGTTTATTTTTCCTATATGTTTACATTTGCTTTAATAACATATTTTTATTGTCCTTCACAACTTAAAATACAAAAATAGCCATCAAGTTTTTGTAGGTACTTAAGTATAAAGTTTAATAGGACTTTTTTAGAAATGTTTGTCACATAATATTAAAACAATGCTTCGATAAATTGTTCCGGTTCGAATTCATTTAAATCATCGACTTTTTCGCCAATCCCTATATATCTTATTGGTATATTAAAATTTGATTTTATCGGTATTATTATTCCGCCTTTGGATGTACCATCAAGCTTAGTTAACACTACTCCATCTAATTGAGTTGCTTGATTGAATACATTTACTTGGCTTATTGCATTAGTACCACTGGTAGCATCTAATACTAAAAAGTTATATTGTGTAAAATATTCATTTTCATTTGCAATAATCCTATTAATCTTAGCTAACTCTTTCATCAAATTATCTTTATTATGCAATCTTCCCGCTGTATCACATATTAAAACGTCAGTTTTTCTAGCTTTTGCAGCTTGTAAAGCATCAAATATTACTGATGCAGGATCAGCTCCTTGAGAGTTTTTAATTAAATCAATATCCAATCGTTCTGACCAAATACTAATCTGTTCTACTGCAGCAGCTCTAAATGTATCTCCAGCTGCTAAAAGTACTTTCTTACCTTGCTTTTTAAACAAATTTGCTAGTTTAGCAATCGTTGTTGTTTTTCCTACACCATTAACACCTACTACTAAAATAACAGCAGGAAAATTATATGAGAGATCTTGTTCTTCGTGTAGTATTTCTTTCACAGTATCTTTTATCGCATTTTTCACTTCATTTTTATCTTTGATATTATTTTCCTTTATCTTATCTTTAGTTTTAGAAATTATTAATGAAGTAGTTTCTAATCCAATATCAGATAGTATTAATATTTCTTCTAATTCTTCAAAAAAATCTTCATCATACACTCCTGAATAATTAATTAATTGGTCTATTCTACTAGTAAAATTATTTTTTGTTTTTATTAAACTATTTTTTAGTTTTGAAAAAAAGTTATTTTCCATCTTTGTTTCCCACCTTATCATCAAGCATTTCAGTAAGTTGTACAGAAATTATTTTTGAAACCCCATCTTTTGCCATAGAAATACCGTATAATCTATCGGCAATCTCCATTGTTCCTTTCCTATGTGTTATAGTTATAAATTGATTTTCTTTTGAGAACTTATTTAAATAGGTGGAGAATCTATCTACATTACTATCATCTAGTGCTGCATCAATTTCATCTAGAACACAAAATGGTGTTGGTTTAATGTTAATAATCGAGAATACCAGAGCAATTGCAGTAAGTGCTTTTTCCCCACCAGATAATAATGTTATATTTTTTAGTTTTTTTCCTGGAGGTTGCGCTTCAATTTCTATGCCTGTTTCCATCAGATTAGTACTGTCTTCAATTGTTAGTTTTGCATTTCCACCATTGAATAGCTGTTTAAATATGATACTAAATTTACTTTGAATCAATTTGAATTGCTCGAGAAACTGATTTTCCATATTATTAGTAATTTCATTGATTATATTTTTTAATTCATCTTTTGCTAATAACAAATCATCTCTTTGTTGTGTTAAAAATTCAAATCTTTCTTTTACTTCTCTGTATTGGTCTATTGCTCCAACATTAATATTTCCTAATGCTTTTATTTTATTTTTATATGAATTCAATGATTTTACTTCATCGCTAATATTTTGTATTTCATATCTAAATTCTGATGCCATTAGATAATTCATTTGATAATTTTCAAATATATTACTTTGCATGTGGTCAATTTCTGATTGTTTACGATCTATTTTTATTTCTAATTTATTTAATGCTTCATTTATTAATTTATTGTCATAATTAACGTCTTTAATATCATTTTGCATTTTATCAAATAATAAATTATTTTTGTTTTTATTTTTATTATATTCTTCGGACTTATTCAATAATATTGTCTTTTCTTTATTAGAATCTTTTAATACTGTTTTTATTTCTTCAATACTCATTTCCATTTGATTACTTTCATTTTTTAGATCATTAATTTTTTTACTCTCATTCATTAGTTTGTCTTTATTATTACTTATATTAATATTTATATCATTTAGTTGATTATTAAGATGAATATGTTTTTCTTCAAGTTTTGCAATTTCTAAATTCAAACTCATAATTTCTTCGTTCAAGTCGTAAATTTTTTCTTTATAATTCTCTTTGGATTCAGTTGTTTTTTCTAGTTTTTCAATTTTTATTTTATCTTCTTGTAATAACTTAATCTTTTCGCTAAGTGTTTGCTTTTCTAAATAATTATTACTTTTATTTTCTAACATTAATTCATATTCTTCTTGCAATTTATTAATAGTTTTTTTACTACTATTTATGTCATTTTCAATTTGATTTATATTTTGCTCGATTAATTTTTTTTCTATAAAATATTCGTTTAATTTATATTCACTATTATTGATTAAATTTTTCATTTCTGTAATAATAACATCTAATTTAGATTTTTTAGATTTTAATGTTTCTATTTTTACTTTCAAATTTTTTATTTGCATATTTATATCTTGTAGTTCTTGTTTTTTTTGAATTATATTTGATTTATTATTCCTTTGGTTTCCTCCAACAATTGCACCACCAGGAAAAAACACCTCTCCTTTTAAAGTAACAATCTTATATCTATAACCACTTTTTTTACTTATTCTCTTACCACTTTCCATATTATCTACTATTAATACTCTACCTAGTAAATTTTGAAATATTCCTTCATATTTATTATCATAAGTAATTATTTTTGAAGCAATATTAATAAATCCTTTTTCGTTTTTTATATTTTCACTTAGTTTTAAAACTTCACCCTTTATTATATTTAGGGGTAAAAAAGTTGCTCTCCCCCAATTGTTTTTATTCAATATTTTTATACACTCATGTGCAGCATCTTCGTCTTCAGTTATAAGATTTTGAACTGTATTACCAAGAGCCGTCTCAATTGCATTAGAATATTCTTTTGTTACATTTAATAAATTTCCTACAATATTATGTAATTTAGAATTTAAAAAACTATCGTTCTTTTTTTCTTTTAGCAGTTCTCTTACGCTGTAATAGTATCCTTTTAAATCTTCATTATTTTTAAGGAGATTATATTTTGAATGTAATATATTATAATTGTTTTCATAAAGAGATAATTCTTTTAATACTTTTTTTTGTTTTTCTTCATTGTCCATGAATTTTTTTTTGTTTTCATTAATAGAATTTTTTTCTATATCAATTTTTTTTGTTAATATATTTTTAGTTTCTTTTGAATCATTAAGTTTTTGTTGGCTATTTTTTACTTCCTTAGTGAGTTCTTCAATTCTTTCATTTACATTTTTTATATTGTCTGTAAAATTGGTAATTTTACTATCCAAAATACTTATTTTATTATTTATTATGAGTATACTATCTTTAATATTATTTAAAGTTTCTTTCTTTTCAGTATAGAATTTTGTATTTTCCATCTCGCTTACTTCATATTCTTTTTTCCTATCAGCTTTTGTTTTTAATAAAACTTTATTTTCGTTTAATAATTTGGATGTATTTGCAATATCATCTTGAAATATTTTTAATTTATTTTCTAAACTAATATTTTTTTCTTCGATATCTTTAATTTCAATTTCGATATTATTTATACTATTCTTATTTGAATCTATTTTTGTTATTAAAACTTGTATTTGAGTATTATTTTTTTCGCTATTTTCACTTATAGCTAGCAATTCCTCATTAATTGTCTTAATCTTATTATCTAATATTTGTATTTCTTCTCTAATAGATTGAAATCTTTCGTCAATTATTAAAAATTCTTCTTCTTTTTCCTTTAAATTTGCCATACTATCTAATTTATTAGTATTAAGTTCAGTTAGCTCTTTTTTAATTTCATCAACTTTATGAACAAATAAATTTAGTTCAATATTTTTTAGTTTATCTCTCAGGTTAAGATAATTTTTTGCTTTTTCACTTTGTTTTTTTAATGGGTTTAATTGTTTCTCTAACTCCGATATGATATCTGTAACACGGTATAAATTATCCTGAGTTTTATTTAATTTTCTTTCTGATTCATTTTTTCTGTTTTTGTACTTAACTATGCCGGCAGCTTCTTCAAATAGCAAACGTCTATCATGAGAATTACTACTAACTATATTATCAATTTTGCCTTGTCCAATGATTGAGTACCCCTCTTTACCCAAGCCTGTGTCAGAGAATAAATCTTGAATATCTCTAAGTCTACATAGAGACTTATTTATGTAATATTCACTATCTCCTGAACGAAATAATCTTCTAGTAATAGAAAGTTCATTAAACTCAATAGGAAAAATACCCTCTGAATTGTCTAGAATTAATGTTACTTGTGCATACCCTAAAGGTTTTCTTGTTTCCGTTCCCGAGAAAATTACATCTTCCATTTTATTTCCACGAAGTGATTTAACTTTTTGTTCTCCTAAGACCCATTTTATTGCATCCGAAACATTACTTTTTCCACTTCCGTTAGGACCTACTATTGCTGTAATACCGTCTTTAAATTCCATTTCAATTTTATCTGCAAATGATTTAAATCCATACACTTCAATTTTTTTAAGATACAAAGTATTCACCTCATGAATTATTTAAAAAGTCTTTATAATACTCTATTTGTTTATTATAAAATTTTTCTTTACTTACTACAAAAGATTCAGACTCATGCTTTATTATTATATCATTTTTAAGTAAGTAATTATTTTCAAATTTATATGTAATAGAGAATAATTTATTTAGTTTTATCCTATTTTCTTGTTTATTACCAGATATCTTGGAAAATTTTGATGGATTAGCGCAAATAATAAGAGATTTATTTGATAAATTATTATTGTTAATAGTCATTTTTAACATATGCCAATAGATCCTTGACTGCACTAATTCACCGAAGGCAGAGTGAAATGGTCCTGCTATCACACTATTTTCATATAATAAGGACTCAGATGGATGAAGTCCAACTCTTAATATATTGTAATTACTGTTATCAAAAATAATATAAGGTATCATACTGTACTCAATTGCTTCATCTAAGGTTAATGGTTTATAACAATTTTCATTATACATTTTCTGAAGTTCGGTGTCTTTTATAACCAATGTTGGATAAATTCGTATAGTTTTAGGCTTTAATTTATCTAAATCAAAACACGTAGCTATTAAATTATATTTGTTATCACCAGGTAAGCCTACCATAATTTGAAATCCATAATCAATACCGTGTTTTTTCAAATTTTCTACGGCAAGATGAATATTTTTTATTGTATAAAAACGTTTTGTATTATTTAAAACATCTTCATTTGTAGATTGTATTCCTAATTCCACATGGTCCACTTTGTATTCTTTTATTAGTTGCACATGTTTATCTAACATATAGTCTGGACGGGTAGAGATTCTAACCTCATCAACTAAGTTCTGATCTTTGTAATAATTAGCTATTTGCAAATATTCTATTTGTTTCTTTGCATCTATAGCTGTAAAACTACCTCCATAAAAAGCTAAGATTACGTTATATTTATCTTTATCTATTGTATTTAATGAATCAATTATTAATTTCTCTGTATCATTTTTATTAGGAGCTTTAATAGTTCCAGATATTTTTTTTTGATTACAAAATATACAATCATGTGGACATCCTTCATGTGGAATAAAAATCGGAATGACTTTGGTTTTTTTATTCATTTATTTCTCCTAAGAATACTAATCCATAGTATGCCCCTTGCTGTTCTGCTTCTTTTTTGCTATTACCTTTACCTTTACCTATTATTTTACCATTATAAACTAAGTTTATATTAAATTGTTTGTTATGTTCTGGTCCTATTTCACTTTCAACAATATATTCAATAACATTATTTTGATTTTTTTGAATTACTTCTTGTAATTTTGTTTTATAATCAAAAATAAGTATGCCATTAACTGCATCATTAATATTAGTTTCTAATCTATCTAGAATGAATTTTTCAGCACATTCTATACCACCATCCAAATATATTGCTCCAATTAAAGCTTCCAAAGAATTTGCTAAAATAGACTTCCTAGTTCTCCCCCCTGTGTTTTCTTCACCTTTACCCATATATATATACTCACCTAGTTTAATCTCAGCTGACGCTTTGGCTAATGATTCAGTACATACTATTTTAGAACGAAGCTTTGTTAGTTCACCCTCCGACAAATTTGTTTTATTTTTATATAAAAAAGAACTAATAATTAATTCTAACACTGCATCTCCAAGAAATTCTAGACGTTCATTATTCTTTATTTGGGTTTTATCATTAACAAAAGAACTATGTGTTAATGCATTTTTTAATAATTCTTTATTTGAAAAAGTATATTTAGAAATTTGTTCTACAATTTTTGAATTCATTATAATCCTCTTTCCATTTTCCTTAAAAAATAAAAGTCCATTTGGACTTTCTTACTGAGTATAAAGTAGTATTCTATTACTAAATAATTACTGATAACATTAAACACCTAGTCTTAATCAAAATACTCTACTATATCTCCCACAGTTCTAATTTTTTCTATATCATCATCACTAATCTCAATATTAAACTCTTCTTCAAATGACATTATTAATTCAGCTACATCAAGAGAATCAGCACCTAAATCTTCGATAAAGTCTGTTTTTAGAGTTATTTCGTTATCTTGCACATCGATTTGCTCTAATATTATTTTTTTTACTTTTTCGAATGTATTCATTTTTACACCTCCTATAACTATTTAACAATATTTAATCATTGATTTCAATAATTTTATTAGATATTTCATTTAAAATATTTTTTTCTTGAAATAAAATGCCCTGTTTTATAGCACTAAATATTGCTTTTGAATCTGAGCTTCCATGTGCTTTTATTATGCCTCCATTTATTCCTAAAAGCGGAGCTCCACCAACTTCTTTGTAATCAAATCTATTTTTAAATTTTTTTAACGAAGGTTTTAATAACAATCCACCTAATTTTGCTCTTGTAGAAGCAGTAATTGCTTCTTTTAACGCATCAAATATAAAACCACCTAAACCTTCAGAAAGCTTAAGAATAATATTGCCTGTAAATCCGTCACATACTAATATATCTGCATTACCTTCTGGAATATCTCTTGCTTCAATATTGCCAACAAAATTAATATCTGTCTCTTTTAATAGTTTATACGTTTCTTTTGTTAATTCATTTCCTTTTTTCTCTTCACTACCAATATTAATTAGACCTATTCTTGGATTATTTATATCCAAAATATTTTTAGCATAAATATTAGACATTATCGCAAATTGTTGCAAATATGTAGGTTTACAGTCAACGTTAGCACCTGCATCTAATAATATTGTATATCCTTTTTTTGTTGGTAATGGGATTGTTAATGCTGGTCTTTGAATCCCCTTTATTCTACCTACTAATAAAAGACCCCCTGCTAGTAATGCACCCGTACTTCCTGCTGAGACAAATATTGAGTCCTTTTCTTCTTTTATTTTTTTCATCCCAAGTACTAATGAAGACTCTTTTTTCTTTCTAATAGCCCTAGTAGGATCTTCGTTATTACTTATTACCTCTGATGATGGGATAATCTCAATCATCTCTGAAGAATAATTGTATTTACTAAGCTGTTCAGATATGGCTTTTTCATCACCAATAATTGTAATGTTTTTTTTCAATTCATTTACAGCCAACACGCATCCTTTTACTATTTCATCAGGCGAATGATCTCCACCCATACCATCCACATATATATTCATATTTTCACTCCGTTACCTTTAATAAAATAATGGCAGAGGGTTACTCTGCCTGATCATTATACTTCTATTATTTCCTTATCTTTATATGTCCCACAGGATTTACATACTCTATGAGGCAGTTTGACTTCACCACATTTTGGGCAAGTACTCATACCTGGTAAGGATAATTTATAATGCGTTCTTCTTTTATCCCGTCTTGATTTCGATGTTTTTCTTTTAGGTACTGCCATTTCTACACCTCCTATTCGTCCCCATCTAAAAAATTACTCAGAATAGATAAACGAGGATCAAATTGTTCACTATCACAATTACAACTTTGAATATTTTTATTCTTTCCACAAGTAGGACATAATCCTTTACAGTTTACATCGCAGATTGCTTTTATGGGAATATTAATTAAAACATTCTCTCGTATCAATTCTGTCAAGTTAATATTATCATTTTCGATAATCTCTTGAGCATCATCTAAATTATATTTTTCGGATACTTCAGTATTTAATTCATAATCAAAATCATCTAAACATCTCGAACATTTCATTTTTGTTTTTAATTTTACATTTAGTTCAATTATAAGTTCGTTATTTAAAGCTTTGATATAACCACTTATATTTAAATAATTTCCAATTAATTCATCAATAAAATTAGGTATACTAGTTTCAATGTTCAAAATCTTTTCTTGTCCTTTTAATAGACCAGAAATATTTATTATCAAAGAATCACCTCGGAACCCGTAAAAATTATTATATATTCAATATAACACTTTGTCAAGTGAGTCATTCATTATAATATCTTTTGTATCTCTTGCAATAGCCATTTCTTCATCAGTTGGAACAACAACTACTTTAACTTTTGAATTTGGAGTAGTAATAATAACTTCTTCTCTTTTTATATTGTTTTTCTCATTGTCTATTTCTATACCTAAATACGATAATCCATTACAAATGGTTTTTCTTGTAAATGGTGAATTCTCCCCTAATCCAGCAGTAAACACAATAGCATCTACCCCGTTCATTGCTGCAACATAGGAGCCTATTAAAGTTTTAACTTTATAATTAAATATATCTAAGGCTAGTTGAGCTCTACTATTGCCATCTTCAACAGCAGTTTCAATATCTCTAAAATCTGAACTAACACCTGATATGCCTAATACTCCAGATTTTTTATTTAATATATCGTATATTTCATGAGTATCAATATTTTCTTTTTCCATAAGAAAAGTTACGATTGATGGATCTATATTACCACATCTAGTACCCATTGCTAAACCTTCCAATGGAGTGAACCCCATTGTAGTATCTATTGATTTTCCATTTTTTATAGCTGTCAAACTTGCTCCGTTTCCTAAATGACAAGTGATTATCTTTAATTTTTCTAAAGGTTTATTTAGTATTTTTGCAACCCTTTGGGATACATACTTATGAGAAGTCCCATGAAAACCATATTTTCGCACTTTATATTTTTGATAATACTCATAAGGCAAAGGATAAATATATGCTTCTTTAGGCATTGTTTGATGAAATGCTGTATCAAAAACAGCAACCATAGGTACATTAGGCAATAACCCTTGACAAGCTTTTATTCCTAATATATTAGCCGGATTATGCAAAGGAGCAACTTCAATACAATCTTCTATTGCCTTTAACACCTTTTCATCTATAAGTACAGATGAAGAATAGTATTCTCCAGCATGCACTATTCTGTGTCCTACTGCATCAATATCTTCTAAAGATTCTATCACACCATATTTTGAATCAACTAAAGAATCCATTAATATATTTAAAGCTTCTTTATGATCTTTTATATTACCTTTTTTAACTAATTTGTATTTGCCCTTTGGACTATGTGTAAAAATCGAATCATCTAAACCAATTTTTTCAGCAATCCCTTTTGCCAAAACTTCTTCATTTTCCATTTTTACTAATTGATATTTTAAAGAAGAACTACCGCAATTAATGACAAGTATATTCAATAAAAACATCTCCTATCTTATTCTTCTTTGATTATTTTATCACAAAAATAAAAAAAGTTTACAAAATCCCTTCAAAAAAACAATATTTTTAGGTATGATTTTTGTACTACAATAATTAGGAGGAAGAAAATGAAAATTTTAAGTATTGTTGCAGAATATAATCCTTTTCACAATGGACATTTGTACCATTTAGAAACATCTAAGGAAATTACAAAATGCACCCATTCTATTGCTATTATGAGTGGTAACTTCTTACAGAGAGGTGAACCAGCTCTAATGGACAAATGGATAAGAGCAAAAACAGCTATTGAAAATGGTATTGATCTAGTAATTGAACTTCCTGTTGTATATAGTTGTCAAAGTGCTGAAATATTTGCTTATGGTGCTGTAAAAATCCTCAATGATCTAGATATAGTTGATAATATAAGTTTTGGATGTGAAGACAATGATTTAAACAAACTCAAATCAGTTGCTAATCTATTAGTAAAGGAACCTCAAGAATATAAAAATGATTTAAAATTCTATTTAGATCAAGGAATTTCATATCCAAAAGCAAGACAATTGGCAGTAAAAAAATTTGATGATGTTGATGGTGAGATATTATCTACTTCAAATAATATTTTAGCTGTTGAGTACTTGAAATGGTTAATTAAGCTAGATAGCAGTATAGAACCAATACCTATCAAACGAGCTAATGCTTCTTATCATTGTGATAAAGTGATAAACAACTTTGCTGGTGCAACTTATATAAGAAATCAAATAAAAGAAAATAATAACATCGAATGTATAAAAGATGTAATACCTAAAAAAACCTTAAATAATATGAAAAAATACATGCATACAAACGAATTTAATAAGATGGAAAATTATTTTGAAATTATAATCTCACAACTATTAAAACTATCTCCTGAAAAATTAATTGAATATTTTGATGTTAAGGAAGGACTGGAAAATAGAATTATAAATAGTATTTATAATTCTAATAATACAGAAGAATTGATTGATAATATAATCACAAAGAGATATACATCAACAAGGATAAAAAGGATACTTTTGAACTGTTTGTTAGAACACAAGGAATTGAATATGAGAAAAGTTTTTAATACATCTTTTACTCCCTATGTAAGAATTTTAGCATTTAATGATAAAGGCAAAGAAATTATTAAAAGAATTAAAGATAAAGAAAAAAGTATTATAATTACCAATGTGTCAAAAAAATACAATGAGTTGAACAATTTACAGAGATATTGTATTGAAAAAGATATTTTATCTACTAAATACTTCTTTTTGAAAAGTAATATTAAAAAGATGAATAATGATTATTATAAAAAACCTGAAATAGTTAAATAATAATTAATTTTTTGCTCTATACATTAATAGAATTATTATATGAGTAAGAAAACTATTAATAAAAATATTATATTTATTATAATAATGGTAATTATATTAAGCCAATCTATTCTAAATCCTAAGTTAGCAATTAATTCAGTGATGGAAGGATTAAATCTTTGGTTTTATAATGTAATGCCATCTTTATTACCTTTTATGATATTTAGTAATATATTATTCAAAATGAATACGGCATATTATCTTAAGAAAATTTTTAACAAATTTATGAATAAAATTATGAATGTATCAGGAAGTGGCATCTTACCATTGTTTATGGGTTATATTTCAGGATATCCTTTAGGGAGTAAATTAGTATGTGATCTTAGAAAAGAAGATTATATATCATTAAAAGAAAGTTATAAATTATTAGCTTTATGCTGCACTACTGGTCCTGCATTTATTATTAGTATTGTGTCACTACAAATGTTTAATAATATGGCTGTAGCACCTATCCTATTAATATCAAATTATTTAGGAGCCATACTAAATGCTCTTATATTAAAAAAATTTTATAAGGAGAAAATAAATTCAACATTTACTATCTATCATGATGATTTAAGCATTACAAAAATTTTAAATGATGCTATTACTAACTCTATAAACTCAGTTATCAAAATAGGCGGTTATATAATATTTTTTAAAATAATAATCAATTACTTAGATAATATATATATCATTGATAGCATAAGCAGAGTATTATTTAATTATTTTAATGTATTTAATGTAAGCTATGATTGCATTAAAGGGGCTTTTTACGGAATTTTTGAAATAACTATAGGAATAAATGCTATTAGTCAGTGCAATGATCCTTTAATCCTAAAATTAGCTATAACATCATTTTTAATAGCATGGAGCGGGTTCTCTATACATATGCAAACAAATTCTTTCATATTAGATACTGATATTAGTTTTAATAAATATATGATAGGTAAAATATCCCAAAGTTTTTTGTCATTATTTATTTGCGTAATTACATACAAGATACTTTACCCAACTACCATAAGTGTATATATGGCAATGGATACTCTTAAAACTTGGAGAATCTATGATTATATTTCTATTTATTATTGCAGTTTAATTTTTTTAATCTTTTCAACAATTCTTCTTTGGATAATAAATAAAAAGACAAAAAACTAGTTAAATACTATTATTTTCTTCGCAATTCTTTTCGATTTTCCTCGATTTGTTCTACTAAAGTTTTTAAATCATATTGTGCCTTTTTAAGTAAATTATCAGCATATTCGTTGGTGGATTTTCTTATTTCTTTAGAAATTTCATCAGCTTTTTTTCTTATTTCCTCTGCTTCTAAATATGCAGATTGTGTTATTTGATTTTCATCCACCATTTCACGAATCTTAGATTCTGCATCCCCTAATATTTTTTCAGCATCTTTTTGTGCTTCTATCAATATTTTTTTTCTTTCTTCCTTAATCCATTGTGCTTGTTTTACTTCTTCAGGTAAACTATGAATAATTTCTTGTATTAACTCTATACCTTGCTCAGAATCTATTATCACTTTAGAGGAAAATGGTAAATTTGCACCTTCATTTATTATTCTTTCTAATTCATTTAATAAAGAAATAACTTTCATCTTTACACCTCCATTTTTTCCTTTAATTTTCTATTAACATTTTTGGGTACTAAATCAATAATATCACCATTAAAATTTGCAAGTTCTTTTACTACACTGGAACTTAAATATGAATATTCAAGTTTAGTAATTAAAAAAACTGTTTCTAAATCTTTAGATAATTTTTTATTCATTAATGCCATTTGAAATTCATTTTCAAAATCTGATACAGCTCTCAAACCTCTTACAACTATGTTTGATTCTTTTACTTTTAAATAATTTATAAGTAGCCCTTCAAAGTAATCTACTTCAATATTATCTATGTGTTTAGTAGCAGTTTTTATCATAATTATTCTTTCTTCTGTAGTGAATAGTGGTTGCTTTTGATTATTAGTTAATACTGCAACTATTAATTTATCAAACATCTTCGATGCTCTTTCTATTATATCAATATGTCCATTTGTGATAGGATCAAAACTTCCTGGATATACTGCTATTTTCATATAATCACCTTTTCTTATAAAATGAAACACTTGTATTTCCATATTTTCTAATATCATAAATTATAAAATCATTAATTATTTCTTGTGGACTATAATCTTTATCGTGTTCTACAATTATTTTACCTTCATCTTTTAGAATATTATTTATACTAATTTCAGTTAATATACTAGTTATTATATCTAAATTATAAGGCGGATCCATAAAAATTATATCAGCTTTAACACTTTTAGAAGACAATTCACTGATTGCAGATATAATATCCATTTGTAATATCTTAGATTTATCTCTAAAATCTGTTATTTGTAAATTTTTACGGACAATCCCTATACTCTCGTTATGATTATCAATAAAATAAACTTCTTTGGCGCCTCTGCTTATAGCTTCAACACCTATAGCACCTGTTCCTGAAAAACAATCAATAAAAATGCTATCATTAACAAATGGATTTATAATGTTAAATAACGATTCTTTTATTCTATCAGTTGTAGGTCTTATTCTATTATCTTTTGGATTTATTAATCGCTTTCCTTTTGCAATTCCTGTAATTACTCTCATATTTACTCCATCAATTCATTGAAATCATTTTTGTTTTATCATTAAATGCTACTAGGATTTCATCCTTTTGTTTTTTATTAGTTATATTGTCATTTATAATACTGTTAACAATTAAATTGGCAATATCCATTAACTTACTATGCTTTGATATATCCGCTAATTTAAAATTAGGAAGACCATGTTGATTAAATCCAAAATAATCTCCAGGACCTCTTAATTCCAAATCTTTCTCAGAAATTATGAAGCCATTATCGTTTTCTACTAATATTTTCATTCTACTTTTAACTGTTTTACTTTTATTATCCGTTATTAATATACAGTATGATTGAAATTTACCTCTTCCTACTCTTCCTCTTAACTGATGTAATTGAGCTAAACCAAATCTTTCAGCATTTTCAATTATCATTATTGTTGCATTCACTACATTTATCCCAACTTCTACAACTGTAGTAGATATTAATACTTTTATTTTATTTTCATAGAATAATTTCATTATATTTTCTTTATCTTTTGAATTCATCTTGCCATGCAAAACGCCAATATCAATATTTTTAAAGTATCTATCTTTTAATTTAGCATGCATATCTTCAACAGAACTAAGATTATCATTACTCTCTATACTAGGACATAATATATACGCTTGTCTACCATCTCGTATTTCTTTTAAAACAAAGTTATAAATTCTGTCTCTATAATTAGAATTAACACAATATGTTTTTATTTTTTTTCGTCCATTTGGCAAAGTATCAATAGTTGATATATCTAAATCACCATATAAAATTAAAGAAATTGTTCTAGGGATAGGTGTAGCACTCATTACTAAAACATGAGGGTTATTCCCTTTATTAGTTAATTGTTTTCTTTGTTTTACTCCAAACCTATGTTGTTCATCTGTAATAACTAAACCTAGATTTAAAAAGGATACATCTTCATGTATAACTCCATGAGTTGCAATTACAATATTTGCCTCTCCATTAGAAATATTATTAAGAGTATTCTTTCTTGATTTTACACTCTTGAATTTAGTCATCAATAAAACATTTATGTCAACTTCTAATTCTCTAAATAACTCTAGTATATATTTATAATGCTGCTCAGCTAAAATTTCTGTTGGAACCATCATAACACTTTGAAAACCGTTTAAATATGATATATAAAGCATAATTATTGCAATGATTGTTTTTCCGCTTCCTACATCACCTTGAATTAATCTATTTAATCTCTTAGAATTAGATATATCATCATATAATTCATCTAATACTTTTTGTTGTGAATCTGTTAAATCAAAAGGCAATGTTGTAATTAATTTAATAATTTTTTCTCTAATCTTTTCATTCAAATTCAATGGTATAAATTTTTCTTTTGACTGTTCTTTAATATATTTAAAACCTAATTGTATCTCAATAAATTCATTTATAATCAATCTCTTCTTTGCTTCTTTTAAATCATTAAATTCTTTCGGAAAGTGAATGTTTTTGTATGCATCTTCAAGTCTACAAATATTATACTGATTAATTATTTTTTCATCTAAATAATCAAATATCTTAACATTTTCATTAAATACATTTTTTATGCTATTTTGAATGTATTTTTGTGATAATCCTTTAGCTGCTGGATACTTTGGTACTATTCCGCTTATTTTCTTAAATGAACCTTCATTACTGTATTCAGGAGACTCTAATTTTATTTTTCCATAACTTATATTGGTTTTTCCATAAAAATAGTAAGTATTATTTAACTGAATATTATTCGCTATATATGGCATATTATACCAAACAACTTCAAAAATACCTTTTTCATCTTCAACTTGTGCATGTATAATACATAAATTTTTCCTAATTTTTTTTACTGTTGGTCCATTAATTACTGTACCTTTTAATAAACACTTATCACCATTAATACATTCATTAGAAAAAATCAGATTTCTCCTATCTTCATATGAATTAGGGTAATGTTCAAGTAAATCTCTTATTGTAAAAATATTTAAAGTATTATATATTTTTTCTTTAGCTTTTCCAATTCCTTTTATTTTAATAATTGACTCATCTAAATTCATAAACTTCTCCTTCATATTATAGAAATGTGAAGAACAATTAAAAAATTAGACTTATTCCACTGATATTATAAAATAATATAATGGCTGCCCTCCATAATGAGATTCTACATCTATTTCATCATAGACTTCTTGCATATCATTTGTGAAGTCTAGCACTTGCTCTTGATTTAAATCACTTCCCGAATACATAGAAATCAGTTCACTTTCATCATCAACCATTTTTGATATTACTTCTTTTGAAACTGAAAAGACATCTTCACCTACACAACCAATTTCACCATCAATAATGCCAATGATATCGTTTTTATTTATATTTTTTCCATTAAACTGTGTATCTCGTACGGCAAATGTAACTTGACCAGTTTTTACGTATTTTAATGCATCAGTCATATTTTTAATATTTTCATCTACAGTTTTTTCTGGGGAAAAAGACAATAAAGCAGTAATTCCCTGTGGAATAGTTTTTGCAGGAATAACAATTATATTTTTATCTTTTACAATTTCCTTTGCTTGATTTGCGGCGAGTATAATATTACTATTATTAGGAAGTACGACTATATTGTTTGAGTTAATTTTATTAATACTATCAATAAAATCTTGAGTACAAGGATTCATTGTCTGTCCACCTACAATTATTTCATCCACACCTAAGTTTTGAAACAATTCTTTTAATCCATCTCCTGAAGAAACCGAGATTATTCCATAATTTTTTTCCTCAATATTATTAATTTTACTATTTTGCACTACTTGTTCTCTCATATTATCTATTTTTATTCTAGTTAAACTTCCAATTTTTAATGCCCAATTAATTGCCTTATCAGGGTTATCAGTATGCACATGAACTTTAATTTTTTCTTCATCACCAACCACTATTACAGAATCACCTATAGTTAATAAATTGTTTTTTAATTCTTCTATATTGTCATTTGTTTTATCACTTATTATAATAAATTCTGTACAATACCCATATGTAATATCTTCTAGAGAATGTATATTGTCAATAAACATCTTATCAACATCATTCTCTGTATGACTCTCGTTTAATATTTTTTTACCTGTTACTACTTCGTAAGCTCCTTCAAATAAGAATATTAACCCTTTTCCACCGGCATCCACTACACCTGCTTCTTTTAGAACTGGCAACATATCAGGTGTTTTTTCTAAAGTTTTATTTCCGTGTTCTATAACATCAAATAATATATCCTCAATATACGTATAATTTTCTAAATTTTCTAATGCAAATTGAGATATCTCTCTTGCAACAGTTAAAATAGTTCCTTCAGTTGGTTTCATTACAGCTTTATAAGCCATATCTGATGATTCTTTTAATGCTAAAGCAAAATCTTCGATATTTAGCTGACTTTTTCCTTTGCACCCCTTTGCAAAACCTCTTAGTAGTTGCGATAGTATTACTCCTGAGTTTCCTCTTGCACCCATTAATGCACCACTTGATGCAATATGTGCAACTTTAGAAAGATCATCTTCCGAACTTTTAGCTATTTCATCTGCAGCATATTTTATGGTCAAAGACATATTAATGCCTGTATCACCATCTGGAACTGGAAATACGTTTAAATCATCAACTATTTTTTTATTTGCTTCTAGATTATTTGCAGCATTTTTTATTATGTTTTTAAACATGATGCCATCTATAAATTCAACTTGCATGACTTTCCTCCTTAATTAGACTCTTACGCTGGCTACAATAACATTTATCTTTTCTACCTTCAATCCTGTTTGTTTTTCGACATTGTATTTTACTTTTTCAATTATATTCTCTGCAACAACGGATATTTTTACACCAAATTCAATTATAACATATAAGTCAATTATTACTTTATTATCGTGTTTATTTATTTTAACACCTTTACTTAAGTGTTCTCTCTTTAAAAGTTCTACAAATCCATCTGCCCCTCTTTTAGTAGCCATACCAACTAAACCATAACACTCCATTGCTGACAATCCAGCTACATTTGCAATTAAATTCTCTGAAATATTTATAAATCCATATTCATTATATATTTTCACTGCCATATTGTTGCCTCCTTAATTAACTTATTACTATTCTAATTTATGTTTATGTTTTATTCAAGTCACGATTATTGATAAAATCATTTTATTTCATATCTAATTTTATACAATATTATATTAAAATAATACTATTTTTATTTTATCATATATTATTTATCATATCACTTATATGATATGTCCACATTTATTTTTATTTTTTATATAAATATAATAATAGAAAGTTAATTTATGAATATTCTTGAATAATATATTACGCTATGTTATAATACTATTGCTTTGCAATTAGAGCGAAGGAGGTTAAGTATATGTCTAAATGTTGTAATGTTTGTGGCAAAGGTTCTGTATCTGGAAATCAAATAAGTCACTCTGTTAAACATACAAAGAGGATTTGGAGACCAAACCTACAAAAGGTTCGAGCAGTTGTTGATGGTTCACCAAAAAGAATCTATGTGTGTACAAGATGTTTAAGATCAGGTAAAGTTGAAAGAGCTTTATAAAAAAGGGAAATAATCCCCTTTTAAATTGATATTGAAAAATATTTGGAAAATCCATACAGGATTTTCTTTTTTCTTATTCATTATTCACAGTTTTAAAAATTATACTTTTAAAAAAATTTATTAAAGAAATTTATTTTGATTAGTACAAAAACTAGAAAGATAATTAAACCAACAAGTACTAAATACCACATCCATATTGGAAGTAACAATATGAGCAATACGACCACCAATGAATATATTATGTAATTAATATGATCTTTACAGATTTTCACATAACTCACCACTCAATCAATTCTTACTTTATAGTATTCAATTAGTGGATTAAATGTTCTTAAATATCTTTTGAAATAATAATTAAAAGTTCTCCTTTTTTTATTTTAACTTCTGCTTCTTCTGAAATAATAATATTACTAATTCCAATTGGTTTATTTTTTTTCATAGATGCATTTTTTAAAGGATAGTATAATCCTTTTGTAGTAATCCCTACAACTTCGTCTGACAACGGTATAAGTGAAACAGTTTCGTTGATACGATTTTTAAAAGTTGTTTTATCATTTATTAGATACATTAGATTATTTTTATTTATAATGCGTCCACAAATATTATTATTTAATAATTTATATAATAAATAAATATTAACCAATGTATGATCTATTCTACTACCTAAACAACCGATCATTGTTATATCAGTGTAGTGATTTTCAATTAGATAATTTAATACTAATTCAGTATCTGTTTCGTCTTTTTCTTTAGGATATCTAATAAGTTTAATATCATACTCAACAAGAAACTTATATGTTTCTTGTTCTATAGAATCAAAATCTCCCATCACCAAATGAGGAATTATATCTAGTTTAATTAATTTATTTACTCCACCATCAGCACATACAATTAAATCATATTGATTTTCTAAAACTTCATTGTTTAAAAATTGTACGTCATCTAAATCTCCATTTGCTACTAATAAAGCTTTCATTATATACCTCAATATTTATTTATATTACTCTTTATCTGGTTTAATAACTCTAAGTAACTATTATATCTTTTTCTAGATATGTGTCCATTATTTAATGCATGTTTTACTCCACAATCCGGCTCACAATTATGCAAACATGTATTATATTTACAATCACTTAGGTGCTGATCAAACTCTGGAAAATAGTGCATTAACTCCTCTATTTCAATATCCTGAATAATATCTAAGTTACTAAAACCTGGTGTATCTGCGATAAAGCTATTATTATCTAACTCAAATAGCTCTACATGTCTAGTAGTGTGTTTTCCTCTTTTATTTTTATCACTAATAATACCCGTCTTTAAATTTAAATCTGGTATTATACTATTTAATAAAGAAGACTTTCCAACACCAGATGAACCAGCAAATACACTAACATTATTTTTCAATACTTCTCTTAATTCATTAATACCAATATTTTTTTTAACACTTGTATACAAAAATTTATAATTTGTATTAATAAAAAAATCTTTAATCTGCTTTTGTTTATTAACAGATATTAAATCAATTTTATTAAAACATAAAACAATTTTAATATTTGTTTTTTCTGCCATTACTAATATTTTATTAATGAAGTCAAAATTTATTTTTGGATCAACTACCGAAGATATAATGATTCCCTGAGTAATATTACTTATCGGAGGTCTAATTAAAAAATTTTTTCTAGTATTAATATTATTTATCGTACCTATATTATTTTCATCAATATCTATATTTACATAATCTCCAATATAAGGTTTGATATTTTCTTTTCTAAAAATACCTCTCGCTTTACATTCATAAACACCATCTTTAGTTTTGACGTAATAAAAACCACCGATTCCTTTAACTATTATACCTTCCATAATCATTACCTCTTAAAAGTTTATGATAACAGGATCATATTTAACTTCATCAATTTGAATTTGATAATTTTGAACACCTACACCTTTTAATACTACATTTATTGTTTCATTTGATAGGTGTTTATTTTCATATGCTATAGTTGATTCTGACTCTTGATTGAATAGTATAACTTTTACCGATACTTCTTTGGGTTGTTCAAATTTTAAGTATTCATTTAAATTAATAGTAATAGATTTTGTTTTTATTAAACCTTTACTTACTGTTATATTAATAACTGAATCTTTTGCGATTTCGTTATTTGCATCAGGATCCTGACTAATCACAATATCTTTTTCATACTTTTCACTAATAACTTCTTTAATAGTACCTACTATAAATCCTTTTTTTAATAAAATTTGTTTTGCATCTTCTATATCTTCACCAACTATATCTGGTACGATTATCATATCTTTGCCTTTACTTACATACAATTTAACTTCTGAATTTTCAGCTAATTCTGTACCAGGTAAAGGATTTTGATCATATATAATTCCTTTTTCATACTCATCTTTAAATTCTCTAGTTATTTCTTTTACACTAAAACCCATATTTTCTAGATCTTGTGTTCCTTCTACCTCATATTTCCCTGTTACATCAGGTAATTCAATTTTCTTAGGACCATTACTTATTATTAACTTTATTGTTTGACCTTCTTTTATAGTAGAACTACTAACAGGCGATTGAGAAATCACATGATCCTCCTCTACTTCGCCACTATTTTCCCTACTACTAATCTGATATTTTAAATTGCTTTCTTCTATCAACTGAGCTGCTGCATCCAATGTTAGCCCTTCTACATTGGGTACTTCTATATCCTTAACAGCAAGAAAACTATTAACCACAAATATCAGTATACCAAATAAAACTGATAATATTATGATTGTTATCAATGTAGTTTTTTTAATTTTTTTATTTTTAATTTTTTTATTATTTTCTTTCAATTTATCATCATCAATTATTGGTGTTTTTTTTGTCGGAGATTGGTCACAATCATTATCTTTACATAGTCGTACACTTGGATTGTTTTGTATTAATATTAAATCCTTGATTAATTCCCTAGCGCTATGATACCTTTCTATAGGATTCTTTTTTACTAATTTATTTATAATATCGACAAGTCCCAAAGGGATATCTTCAATATCTTTTGGAAATATTATTTCATCCTGTATATGCTTTATTGCTATTGAAATAGAATTGTCACTGTCAAATGGTACTTTTCCAGTTAACATTTCATATAAAATCACTCCGAGAGAATATAGATCAGATTTTTCATCTACAAATCCACCCCTAGCTTGCTCAGGTGAAATATAATGAACTGAACCCATAGTTTCTTCAACTAAAGTAATGGTAGAACTTGTAATCGCTCTTGCTATTCCGAAATCAGTAACTTTTGGTATCATCTCTTCGTTTAACAATATATTATGAGGTTTTATATCTCTATGAATAATATTATTTCTATGAGCATGATCTAATGCAAATGCAATTTGCTTTGCAATAAACACTGACTCTTTCCAAGGTAATTTTTCTTTTGATTTTATATATGCTTTTAATGTTTTTCCATTTACATATTCCATAACTATATAATGATTATTGCCTTCTATTCCTACATCAAAAACATTTACAATGTTGTTGTGTGAAAGACTAGCAGCTGACTGTGATTCCCTTTTAAACTTCTTAATAAACTGTTCATTATCATTAAATTCATTTTTTAACACTTTTATAGCTACTAATCTATTTAACAACAAATCTTTTGCTTTATACACTAATGCCATACCACCATAACCAATTAATTCGATTATTTCATATCTTCCTCCGAAAAGTTTTCCTATCATTGTTTCACCTCCGGGTTCAAAACTATGACAGTGACATTATCATGCCCTCCCTGATTATTAGCTTCTTCCACTAATATATTAACTGCATCAGTACAAGAATTATTATTAATAATATTCTTTATTGATTCATTACTTAATGAATTAGTTAAACCATCTGTACATAATAGGATTTTATCATATTGTTTTAGTGTATATTTATAAAAGTCTACTTCTATCTGTGCATCTGTACCTATGGCTCTAGTAAGTATATTTTTATTAGGATGTACATCAGCTTCTTGTCTAGTTATCTCACCTTGCATAACTAATTGCTCTACTAATGAATGATCTTGTGTTAATTGTAATATCTCTTTTTCATTTACAATATATGTTCTACTATCCCCTACATGAAAGATAAATATATTATCATCATCTAATAAAACCAAAGTAAGAGTAGTACCCATTCCATTTAAATCAACATTTTCCGAAGCCATTTGAAATATCTGTCCATTTATTTCTTTAATTATCTCAATTATAAGAGTTTCATCTAATATACTACTTTCCAATAAAGTATCCTTTGAAAAATAAATCTTTATTTTATCAATAAGAATCTTACTCGCTATTTCACCTGCATTATGACCGCCTAAACCATCAGCCACAGCAAATATTTTAAATCCAATATTTAAATCATTTAATACTAAGTATGAATCTTGGTTTATTGTTCTTACTCTTCCTATGTCACTTTTATACCCTAATTCCATTTTTTCACCTCTCAAGGTTGTTTAACGTATCTCTTCTTAACTGTCCACATGCTGCATTTATATTTGAACCTAATTCTCTTCTTATTGTAGTTGTTATTCCTCTTTTATTTAAATAATTACTAAATTTCATTATATTATTTTTTTCGCTTTTTATAAAGCTACTTTCTTCAATTTCATTAATAGGTATTAAATTAATTAAGCAAATCATTCCTTTTAATAGGGACTCTAATTCTTTTGCACATTGTATACTATCATTTGTTCTTTTAACCATAGCATATTCAAAGGTAATACGTCTACCTGTTTTATCAGTATAATATTTACATGCCTTTATTAATTCTTCAATAGGATACTTATTATTTATAGGCATAATTCTACTCCTTATCACATTATTAGGAGCATGTAATGAACAAGACAAATTTATTTTTAAATTTTCTTCAGCTAAATCGTATATTTTGGGGATGATTCCACAAGTTGATAAAGTAATATGTCTCTGTCCAAAATTCATACCATTTGGATTATTAACATTATTTATGAATTTTAATACTTCATTATAATTATCTAGTGGTTCTCCACTACCCATAAGAACAATATTTGAAATATTAATACTTAAAAACTGTTCTATTACAATAATTTGATCTATAATTTCTCCACTATTAAGATTTCTAACCATTCCATCTAGTGTAGAAGCGCAAAATTTACAACCCATTCTACATCCTACTTGAGTAGATATACATAAGGTATATCCAAAAGAATATTTCATTAAAACACATTCAATTAAATTATTATCATTTAGCCCTATAAGAAATTTGTGTGTAAAATCTTTTTCATCTTTAAAAACTTTTTCTACTTTAAGATGTTTTATTTCAAATTTGCTTTTTAATTTATCTCTAAGATTTTTGGGTATATTTGTCATTTCATCTATGCTACTTATTTTATCCTTGTATATCCATTTGTATATTTGAGTAGCTCTATATTTTGGTTCGCATAGTTCTTTGATAATTCTATCAATATCGCCTTGGGACATACCTATTAAATTCATCATAAATTTCACCTATAAATTATTTTCTCTAAATTTATTGTTATTAAATATAATCATTTGAAAACTATAATAATCCCTATTTCTAGGGATTGTGGTCATTGAGAATTTTTATAAACTGAGACTTTTAAATAATTTAAACTTTTCAACAATCTGAATTCCCTTTTTTAAGGATTATTAATTTTTTTGAATTTTGCAAATAAAAAATCCATCGTATTCATTTAATTTTGGAAATGTTTGAATATACTTACCTTCAATTGTTATTTCTTTATTATAATTAGTTATCTTTAATACTTTCGCATTTGGATATTCTTTTAATAAATAGCTCACTATTCCATCATTTTCATGCTTATTGATAGTACAAGTACTATATACTAATGTACCACCAGGTTTAAGGTATTTATAAGCATTTAAAATAAGTTTTTTTTGTATTGATATAATACTTTCTATATCATTGGATTTAATTTTCCACTTTATATCTGGTTTTCTTCTAAGTATACCTAAGCCTGAACATGGTGCATCTAATAATATTTTATCATACATATTAATATCTTCTTTATAAAAATTTACACCGTCTTTTAATTCTATTTTAATATTTTGTAAATCTAGCCGTTTACAATTTTCTTTTATTAAATTAATTTTGTGTTCATAAATATCCCGTGCAATTAGACCAACTTGATTTTCTAGCTTTTCTCCAATATGGGTAGTTTTTCCACCTGGTGCACTACACATATCAAGAACCTTCTCACCTGGTTTAGGGTCTAATATATCAACAACTAATGTCGCAGCCTCATCTTGTATAAAAAATAATCCTTCTTGATACGCTTTATATCTAGTAATATCAGAAAAATCCTTAATGATCATGGATTCATGACAAATATTATTGTCCTCAAATATTATTCCATCACTTGATAAACTTTTTTTCAACTCTTCTTTATTTGACTTTAAAGTATTCACTCTTATAGATGTTGGGGCTGTCGTTAATGATTCAACTAAATATTTTTTTATTTCATCCATTGTATATTGTTCTTTTAAATAATCCACTAACCATTCTGGATATGAATACTTTATAATTAATTCATCATCACCGCAAAATTTATGTTTTAAAATTGATTCTTTATTTCTTATAATATTGCGTAATACGCCATTAACAAATTTATCTGCTTTTCCCTTTGAATATTTCCTACTAAGTTTTACACACTCGTTTACAGCCGCAAAATCTGGTACTTTATCAAGAAAAAATACTTGATAAACTCCTAATCTAAGTATTTCTTTAATCCATTTTGAAATCTTATTAAATTTTGTTTTACTACTTTTGCTTATTATCCAATCAATATAATTAAGATTTTTTATTATACCGTAAACTATATGACTTATAAAGGATTTATCAATATCCTTCAATTTATTATCTGATAATTTTTTTTGTAGTGATATATTTGAATAACTACCACAATTGTTTATATTATATAAAATTTTCACTGCTACTTCTCTTGGATAATCCATTTTATTTTGCATTATTCTCCTTTAATCTCTTGAACCACTTAATATTATCATTCTTAATAATTGTAAAAACGCCATTATTGTACCTGCTACATATGTAAGTGCTGCAGCATCTAAAACTTTCTTTACACCATATGTTTCGCTTTCTAAAACTATTGAACTATTTTCTAGTTGATATATCGCTCTACTACTTGCATTGAACTCAACAGGTAAAGTTATTAAATTAAAAACAACTGCTGATGCAAAAAAAACTATTCCTAGATACATTAATGATGTAAAACTAAACATAATTCCTATAAAGAATAAAAACCATGCTGAGTTAGAAGCAAAACCTACAACTGGGGCTATTGCATTTCTAAAAGTTAAAGGTGTATAATTTTTCGAATGTTGTATTGCATGACCTACTTCATGTGCAGCTATTCCAATAGAAGCAATACTTTTTCCATAATATACATCCTTAGATAATCGTAAAACTCTTTTTCGCGGATCATAATGATCCGATAATTTCCCTTTCACAACTTCTATATTTATATCGTAAAGTCCGTTCTTATTTAATATTTCTTTCGCAGTTTCAGCGCCGGTTATTCCTCTATTATTTAATACTTTTAAGTATCTATTATATGTAGATTTTACTTTTCCTTGAGCATATGCAGCAAAAATCAACCCCGGGATAAGAAGTACCATACTATAATCTAAAAATCCATAAAACATTTTAAATCCTCCTTATTATAAACTATACTCAATATTATTATCTATATATCTTAATATTTGCTTAAATAGTATTCTAATTCACTGATGCCTAAATCTACTTTAACACAGTACCATTTTCTATTTCATTTCCTAATATAAAATCGTCTACATGTAATCTTTTCTTATTTGGAAATTGTAATGTTTCGATATATATACAATCATCTCCAGTTTTTACTAGTAGCCCTTTGTTTTTATGATAATCAATAATTGTACCAGGTTCTATATCTAAGTACGATTTTCCACTATACTTTATTGTTGTAAATATTTTAACTCTTTTATTTCCAAAGAATGTAAAAGCTCCTGGCCATGGATTAGTACCTCTAACAAGATTATATATCTGATCAGAATTATTTTTCCAATTAATTTTACCAACATCTTTTGTTAATAAAGGAGCATAGGTACTCAAATCATTATTTTGCTTTATTCTAGGTGCAATTCCTTTTTCTATATCTTCAAATGTTTTTATTAATAATTGAGCACCAATAAAAGATAGTTTATCGTGTAGTACTTCTACATTCATATTTTCTGTGATATTAATTTTCTCTTTATTTATTATATCTCCTGTATCCATACCAACATCCATATACATCGTAGTTACACCTGTTTCATTTTCACCATTAATTATTGACCAATGTATAGGTGCAGAACCCCTGTATTTGGGCAACAATGAAGCATGAATATTAATACATCCAAATTTAGGGATTTGCAATATTTCTAAAGGTAGTAGTTGCCCATAGGCTACTACTACTATAATATCAGGATTAATATCCCTAATTTCTTCAATTATTTTTTTATCTTTTATACTGTTAGGTTGCATTACTTTTATTGAGTGTTCTAAAGAAAGTGTCTTTATCGGCGAAAAAACTATTTTATTTCCCCTAGAATTAGGTTTATCAGGTTGTGTATATACTGAAATTATTTCATGGTCTGAATTTATTAATGACTGTAATGTGGGAACAGCAAAATCAGGTGTACCCATAAAAATTACCCTCATTTAATCTTCTCCTTTTTAATCGCTTTATCAATAAATAATATACCTTTTAAATGATCTAATTCATGAGAAATTGCTACTGCAAGTAGATTTTCTCCTTCTAGTATATTTTCTTTTCCATCTATATCTTGATACTTAATTTTAATAAAACTAGGTCTTTCCACTTTTTCATTTACTCCAGGTACACTTAAACATCCTTCAACATTTACTTGCATCCCTTCTTGATTTAATATTATTGGATTTATTAATGTTATAGGTCCTTCCCCAATATCAATTACTACGATTTTTCTTAATATTCCTACTTGTGGAGCTGCCAAACCTACTCCATTTTCGTGATACATTGTCTCAAGCATATCCTCTGATAATTCCTTGATCCTATCATTAATCTCTAATATATCCCTTGATTTTTTCCTTAATATTGGATCGTCATTAATTCTAATATTTCTTAATGCCATGGTTGCCTCCTAAATAATATTGTTCGGATTTATATCAATTATTCTTATAGAATCCATTTCTATTACTTCTTTATATTTATTTATCTTATTTATTATTTTATTAAATAATAAATAATGGGTTGTCTTAATTATAAAATACCACCTATACTTATTATTTATCTTTTTTATTGGGGAAGATGAAGGTCTATATATTTCATTGCAAAGGTCATCTAAATTATTTTCCTTTAAATATATTATTAATTTATTATAATAATCACAACAATTCTTTGAAACCATTTCTTCTTTTATATTGGTAAAACCTATATATATTATATCAGTATATGGAGGATAATTCATTTGTAGCCTATATTTAATCTCTTTTTGATAAAACCCTAAATAATCATGTTCCCTTGATAACTTTATTGAATAATGATCTGGGTCATATGTTTGTACTACTACCTTGCCAGGTTTTATTCCTCTTCCTGCTCTTCCTGCTACTTGAGTAATTAATTGGAAAGTCCTTTCTGTAGCTTTAAAATCAGGAATATTGAGAGTAGTATCCGCTAGTATTACCCCTACTAAAGTAACATTTTCAAAATCAAACCCTTTTGTTACCATTTGAGTTCCCAATAATATATCTACTTCACCTTTAACAAATTTTTCTAAAGTTCTATCATAAGCACCTTTCTTTTGCATAGAATCCGTATCCATCCTTAATATTCTAGCTTTTGGAAAATACTTGTTTAATAATATCTCAAGTTTTTGAGTTCCAGATCCAGTATGTTTAATTTTATTGCTATTACATTTTGGACACTTATTTGGTATTTGTGTAGTATAGCCACAATAGTGACATAACATGTTTTTTGAATCCCTATGATATGTCATACTAATTTCACACTTACTACATTTTACTACATAGCCACAATTTCTGCAAAATACAAAAGTAGAATAACCTCGTTTATTCAAAAATAAAATAGTTTGTTCTCTTTTTTGTAAATTATTATTAATTTCTTTATATAGTTTGTTACTAATTACCGACTTATTTCCCGTATATAATTCTTCTTTCATATCCACGATTTCTACATCTGGCAAAGGATAATTATTTACTCTATAAGGTAATTCTAAAAGTTTATATTTATTGTTTACTGCTAAATAATAAGATGTCATTGATGGAGTAGCACTTCCTAAAACTATATGACATGAATGAATTTTTACCATTTGTTTTGCTACGTCTAATGTATTATATCTTGGTCTATTACTTGATTTATAAGTTATTTCATGTTCTTCATCCATAATTATTAAACCTATATTGTCAAGAGGAGAAAATATTGCTGATCTAGCGCCTAATACTATATTGTATTGATTATTTTTTATACTATTCCATTGGTCAATTTTCTCACCAGTATTCAATTGACTATGGATAATACCTACGTTTTGCTTAAACCTTCCCATAATCCTCTGTACTACTTGTGAGGTGAGAGAAATCTCTGGTACAAGATACAAACATTTTTTTCCTTTGCTGATTGTATCTTCAATCATCCTTAAAAACACTTCCGTTTTACCACTACCCGTTACCCCATGTAATAAGAATATGTCCGGTTTTTTTGAATTCTTATATATTTCAAAGACATTTTTTTGATATTTATTAAGATTATTTTTAGGATAATTAGAGTGTTCATATGAGTATGGACTCCTAATACTTAATAAACTTGATTCAATAATTAACCCCTTTGTTTCAAGAGTTTTTAAATTATTCGATGTACAGTCAGTTCTTTCTTTTAGCTCTTTATAACTAATTGGTTGATCAGTTAATATATCAATTATTGACTTTTGCTTAATTGCATTACTTTTCAACTCTTTTAAATAATCATTTCTTTCCTCATATTTACCTGATAAAGTATAGTATTTTAATCTCTTTTCGCTATTGGAAAGTGAGTATAATACCTTGCCTTCCTTATTTTCTTTTTTTATTTTTAAACTGCTAGGTATATAACAATTTACTGCTTCCATAAATAAACAATGATAATTATATACTATCCAACTACACATATCTATTTGCCATCTATCTAATTTGGGATAATTATATATTATATCTCTTATATATTTTAAATTGTTATAGTCACTTTGATTTTTCATATGTACTATTATTCCATCTATAAGTTTATTTTTAAAACCAAATGGAACCATAACTCTTGTTCCTACTTCTATGTCAGTTAAATGATCTGGAATCATGTAATCAAAGGGAGTATCAATTTTTCTATTTAATTGATTTATGTATACTTGAGCTATTTCCATTCTATTCATTCCTTTATTATATTAAGAATAAAAAATTGCAAGAGCACTGAGCTGTTGCAATAAGTTATTTTCTACTTGTATAAAAATTTTATTTTATCTTCTGCAATCTCTGTTGTAGAAATAGATACTGGATTAGAATTTTCTAGCACAACCTCAGTATTATAACCATCTACTATTTGCCTTGCCCTCTTAGCTGTTACTAAAACAAGAGAATACTTATTGTCCACCCTATCTAATAATTTGTTTAATGCTGGATATCTCATTCAATTACCTCCCTAAAATTTCTTCTATTTTACTCTCCAATCGTTCAGAACGACATTTTTCTGCAGTTATTATCCCTGCAATTTGTTCAGCCGCTACTTCAACTTCTTCATTAATTACAATGTAACTGTATTTAGTAGCGTTTCTTATTTCATCATATGCACAATTCAATCTTTTATTAAGCTGTTCTTCATTTTCAGTTCCTCTTTCTATTATTCTCTTTTTCAATTCTTTAATAGAAGGAGGCACTACAAATATATAGATACCTTCTGAATAGTTTGTTCTTACTTGAGAAGCTCCCTGAATATCTATTTCTAATATTACATCCTTACCTTCTTCCATTAACTCTAAAACAGACTCAGAAGGAGTTCCGTAATAATTATCATAAACTTTTGCATATTCTAAAAATTGATCATTACCTATCATATCTAAAAAATTTTCTTTATTTATAAAATAATAATTCTCTCCATGTACCTCTCCAACTCTCGGCTCTCTAGTAGTCGCAGATATAGAAACAACCAAATTATCATACTTATTAATAAGTTCTTTGCATACAGTTCCCTTTCCTGCTCCTGAGGGACCAGAAATTACTATTAATAAGCCTCTCTCTTTTTCGTAAAAATTAATTCCCATATTTTCCTCTTCTACTCTATATTTTGTATTTGTTCTCGCATTTTTTCTAGTTCACTTTTCATATCAACTACACAATTTGATATTTGGATATCATTAGCTTTAGAACCAATGGTATTAATTTCTCTGTTCATTTCTTGAATTAAAAAGTCAAGTTTTCTACCTATTGCATCATCTTCATCTAAAATAGCAAAAAATCTATCAAGATGACTTTGTAACCTAGTTATTTCTTCAGTAATATTTACCCTATCAGAATAATATGCAACTTCAGTCAATAATCGATTTTCATCAACTTCAATGGAATTAGTAAATTCTTTTATTCTGTCTTCCAACTTTTTCTTATAATCTTCTGTAACTTTCGGTGCTTGGTCAATAATAATATTAAGATAATCGTTCAAGTAATTCAACCTTTTAATGAAATCTTTTTTTAAATTTAATCCTTCATTTTTTCTACTTATCAAAATATTATCAATAGCTTCTTTTAATGCGGGTTTGATTTTCTCCCAAATAAGATTAAAATCAATATCTTCTTCTTGAGTTATTATAACATCTGGAAATCTTGACACAAGAGATAACGATACATCCCCTGCGAGGGAAGGAAAATATTCCTTTATATTAGTTAAACACTTAACATAATCTTCAGCCAAATTATAATTTAGATCTAGTGATTTTTCTTTAATCTTAAATCGATCCATCTTAACATTTATTTCTATTCTACCCCTTATTATTTCTTCACTAACAAATTTTCTTATATTTTCTTCAATCATAGAAATTTGTCTAGGTAATCTTATAAAAAAATCCTTGTATCTATGATTAATACTTTTCATTTCTACAATGATTTCGTAATTATCATCTCTATATTCCCCTCTGCCAAATCCAGTCATGCTTCTCATAAAATACCCTCCTTAAATTCAATTGTTCCATCAAATACATGTTCAGCTTTTCCGGTCATATATATATTTTCCTTCACTTGAATAATCAACTTACCTCCAGGCAAAGAAGCATTTACTTTATTATTAACTAATTTTTTATTGTTTAATAATACTACACTTGCACAAGTACCAGTACCACATGCTAAAGTTAACCCTACTCCTCGTTCCCAAGTTATTACTTTAATATTATCTTTATCAATTACTTGTACAAAATTCACATTTGTTTTATTAGGAAATATCGGATTGTTTTCAAAAAAAGGACCAATTTTTTCTACAGGATATGAATCTAAATCATCTACAACTATTATTGTATGAGGATTTCCCATTGATATACAAGAGAACTTAATATTATTATTTTCAAACATTATTTCTTCATCAATAATTATATCCTTATCAATTTTTATTGGAATTTTACTTCCCTCATAAATTGCATCACCCATATTAACAGTAACTTCTGATACTTTATCTTTTGTTATATTTAATTGAATTATTTTAATACCTGCTAAAGTTTCAACATTAATAGGATTTACACTTATTATTTGATTATCATATACATATTTTGCAAAACATCTAATGCCATTACCACACATTTCAACTTCATTTCCATCTGAATTATAATATGCCATTTTAATATGTGCTTCTTTTGACTTTTCGACTAGAATCAAACCATCTGCACCAATTCCAAATCTTCTGTCACATAAAAATTGTATTTTATCCTTACTAATATAAATATTTGCATCTAAATTATTAATAATAATAAAATCATTACCTAATCCATGCATTTTACTAAATTTCATACTCTCACCTACTAACAATATTATTTAATTATAACATATTGAAAATTATTGATATAGAAATTTTTAACTTACTTTGTTAAAATAATTATACGAGTAGAAAGGAAGAATATATATGCCCTATGATGGAGTAACAACTTTTAGTGTAGTACAGGAACTTAAAGATAAGTTAATACATGGAAAAATAAATAAAGTATATCAACCTGAAACTGATGAGATCATTATTAACATAAATAATGCTGGTTTAAAATACAATCTTTTATTGTCTGCAAATAATAATAATCCAAGAGTTTATTTAACTGAAAATAAAAAAGAAAATCCACTTTCTCCTCCTATGTTTTGTATGCTTTTAAGGAAAAATATACAAGGTGGTATTATCCTAAATGTAGAACAATATCATTTTGATAGAATCATAAAGTTCTTTGTAAAAACTAAAAATGAACTAGGAGATAATGTAGTTAGAATAATTATAATAGAAATAATGGGAAGACATAGTAATATAATTATTGTTAAGGAAGAAAATAACACTATCATAGATAGTGTTAAAAGGATTAGTAATAATATTAGTAGTTTTAGAGAAGTACTTCCTGGTAAAATATACGTTAACCCACCTCAAAATAAATTATCACCAATAGAAATTGATAGAATTCACTTTATTGATATGCTAAATAATTATAATGAAAAAAAGAAAGTCCATAAGTTTTTGATAGATAATTTTTTAGGCATTAGTAATCCTATGGCTCATGAAATATGTCATAGAGCACAAATTAATAGTGATGATACATTAATCATGTTATCTGAAAAACAAAATGAAAAATTATATGAAGAGTTTAAATCGATATTTGAAAATTTGGAATCAATCTTAATACCTACAATGTACACTAATAGTAGTAAAACAAAACTATTTGATTTTTCAGCTATTGAATATACTTATTATGAATTGTATGAAAAAACTAATTATGAATCAATCTCTTTTTTATTAGAGGATTATTACCTATTAAGAGACAACCTTTTCAGGATTAAAAATAAATCATCACAAATACTTCAGCTATTAAATAATAAATTGGAGAGAAACTATAATAAATTAACAAAGCTTCTTGCTGAATTTCAACGAGCAGAAGATGCTAATATATATAAACTATATGGAGAATTGATTACTAGTAATATTTATCAGATAAAACAAGGTCAATCTTCAATAAATTTGTTTAATTATTATGACAATGAATATATTGATATCTCTTTATCTAAGCAATTGTCACCTTCAGAAAATGCTCAAAAGTATTTTAAAAAATATAATAAAAGCAAGAGAGCAAAAGAATATCTTACTGAACAAATTGACATAACTAAAGAAGAAATTTATTATTTAGAAAGTCAATTAGATAATATAGAAAAATGTACAACATTAGAAGAATTTAATGAGATAAAAGAAGAACTAATAGAAAATGATTATGTGAAAATGACAGGTAATTATAAGAAAAAGAAAAATACTAAATCATTGTCTAGCCCATTTCATTTTCATTATAATGGTTACGATATTTATGTTGGAAAAAATAATAAACAAAACGAATACCTAACTTTAAAATTTGCATCAAAAACTGATATATGGCTTCATGTAAAAGATATACCTGGTTCTCATGTTGTAATTAAAATGGATTTAAATAGTTTTGATGAATCAACTTTACACAAGGCTGCATTACTTGCAGCATACTATAGTAAAGCCAAAGATTCAAGCAATGTTCCAGTTGATTATACTGAGGTAAAGTACGTCAAAAAACCAAAAGGTGCAAAAACAGGCATGGTGATATATACAAATCAAAAAACTATTTTTGTAACCCCCGATGAGGAAGCTGTACTTTCAATGAATGTGAAAAATT
>JBMNCR010000079.1:0-20500 GCA_049366695.1 Eubacteriaceae bacterium | reverse complement strand
ACATTGCTTTTAAGTATAGGCAAAGAAGCATCTGATATATAAAATAAACATCCATTTTGGGATATTATTCAGTTAAATGATTTCGATCAATTTAGTAGCTAGGCAGAATATCTATTTTCTGCCTAGAACTTGTTCAATAATTCATAGTAATTTCTAGAAAAAAATCTGAAACTATAACAAGGTCAGCCATCTCAATCCAGCAATTCTTCAGGAACCTTAGGTTGTCCAAACAACCATATACATGGAAAAGCAGCACTAGCTACTGCAACTAGTACAATTAATGCTCCCAATAGATGAATTGCATGTTTTTTAATGCTCAATAATGGATTTGGTCTTTTCATTCTTAACATCCTCCTTTTTATTAAATTTTGGTAGTAAAGTAATGGACTCTATAAATACCGCACCGGCAGAAATGGTTACATAATATATTATGGAGGGGAAAAATAAACACGCAAATACCAAGCTTATCGAAAAAAAAGTAATAAATCCCCTACTTCTAGTTCTATATACGAAAATTTCTTTATGACTCATAGGCCTGTTTTTTGAATCTACCGGGGCAAATTTATATACAAGAAATAAAGAAACTAAGCTTAACAATTCGATAAATAATAGTTGTTGGAATAATGGCATTTGAAAATAGCGGATAAGTAAAATCGTGGGAACTGCAGTTGATATGTATATTAAAAAACAGGAAAGATGTGTTTTAGCGTGATAGCCCCCTGCTAAAACACGTAATAATCCAAAGGCTAGCATGAAAATAGCAATTTCAATAAAAATATTCAATATCCATCCTAAACTAAGTATCAATACTGTATTTAATAATATAGACAATAGCACTTCTACTCCGTATCGGTAAACCTCTATAGAAGTTTTCTTCTCATCATTTTTATTATAAATATATTGGGCAATTTTTCTTGATACTGATATGATCATCTAATCACCTTCAAATTGCTTTATTTACTTTTATTATAATAAAACAACAAATCATTGCAATACACATGTGACCATTGGACTTTTAAACGTGACATTTGGACTTAAAATAAAAAAAGATATATTCAAAACGAATACACCTATAAAAACTCACTATATAAAACTATTCAATATTATTAAATAATGTAATATTAACTGCAAATTTATTCTCTACAATATTAATATGCATATATCCTTCATATTTTGCAACAATTTTTTTTATGTTGTTTAATCCAATCCCATGATTTTTAGAATCTTTTTTTGTTGTCATGAACTTCTTTTCTTGATACTTAATTTGTTGCGGATTCATCGTATTTGCACAATCTATAATCAGATTATACTCTATACTTTTAATGGATAACTTAATCTTTTTGTCTTCCTCACGTGTAAGTATAGTGGCTTCGATGGCATTATCTAATAGATTCCCCAATATAATAGTCATATCCATATCTTCTACAAAGAGCTCTTCATTTATATTAATGTCTGTAGTTATAGAAACGTTTTTTTTACGAGCCAACATTGTTTTAACATATAGTATTGAAGAAACAGCTTGATGTTGTATATCAAGGAGTCCCCTCATAGATTCCATAGGTTGTGATAGTTTATCAATATATTCCTTTGCTTTTTTACAGTTATCCATTTGAATATACCCGCTGATCACGGCTAGATGATTGTTTATATCGTGGTTAATACCTCTAATACTGTCTACTGTAACTGCCATTTCCTGATTGTATTTATATTCACTTTCTTTTTTTTGCAACTGAAGCTTAAAATTCATCTGCTTTTCTGATTCGTTTAATATCCCTTCATAAATGATTATGGAAATAATAGATAGACCAAAAATACTTATCATTAACAAATACATTGATACATTCACACTCAATTTTAAACTGATATCTAATATCAATATTGCTATAAATATAATCACAAGAAATAAAGAAGCAACACTTAACATTAATCTCTTGTTGACATTTATTTGCAATACACTGTACTTTTTTTCTCTTTGTTTTGTATAAATAAAAACACATAAAAGCAATAATACCTTTGTAATAACAATAGCAATTAATCTTGTTAATGTATCCCCTCCATCATCAGATATTTCAGACAAAGGTATATCTAAAACAATAGAAAAAAACAACGCCACAGTACTTTCTATGGCAATATTAATAAACATAAAACAGCCAAAAGCATATATTTTTTTAAATACACCACCATTAAAAAAAATACAAACATATATGAACATTAAAAGAAAAATAATAAAGCTAGAAATTGTTTGATATGTATTGTATAAGGTAATCAAATAACATAGCATGCTAGTGATGACTAACCAAATTCTAGGATATTCAATATCCTTTAGCATTAATATGCTCTTCAAATATTTAAACATAATAGTTAATTCAAATAAAAAAACTAAAAACTGAGTGCTTTGCCAAAGTATATTCATCTGTCTTATTTTCTCCTTAATTTCTCAGCAAATACCTGCCTTACTGTGTTTGTATTTTTTTTACTTACAGGGATTTCATAGTTGTATTCCAGAATTACTTTATTTTTTTCATATCTTAAAATTTTATCTTTATTAATGATATATCCCTGATGGCATTGGATGAAATACTCTCTGATGAGCTTCTTTTTTAATTCTTTAAATGTTGAATAATATTGGTACTCACCTTCACCACAAACTACCTTTACTTTATTTTTATTCTTTTCAAAGAAAATAATCCCATTATATGGAATATGCACGAATTGACCTTTGTATTGTATTGTAATACTCCCTTCTTCTTTTTGTTTATTATTTTGGTACATAAATTCAATGGTTTCCATAAAGCATTCTCTTAATCTATCTTTGTTGATAGGCTTCATCAGATAATTAAAGGCTCTCACTTGATACGCCCTATATGCATACTTATGATAAGCTGTGATATAAATAATTATAACATTTTTATTCTTTGATTTTAACTTCTCCCCCAACTCTATTCCATTCATCTGTGGCATATCTACGTCTAGAAATACTATGTCATATAGCTCTTGTTTGACATTATCTAATAGATTTATAGGATTTTGAAAACAGTCGATTATAATGTCTATACTTTCATCAATGGAAATTTCCTCAAGATACTTTTGCACAAGTAACAAAATTGAGTCCTGATCGTCACATAGGGCTATTCGAAATGTCATTATATCCCCTCCACAGTCTCGTCTAGTATATATATTCTACATATTTTATTGATTTCCTTTTTTTTTTACTTTTTTCTGCTTTACACTTTCTACTATTTCCACGTTATTATTAGCAAGATATATACTTTTCGCAAGATTATACACAATTCCTTATACCTAAAACATACTAGAAATTTAAATAATAAAAAATCACATATGTTTAATCTAATAAGTCTATAAAATCCACAGCAACCCTTCGAACATGTGTTTGCTTTTTGTTTTGTTATATGCTAATATTTATTCAGGTGATTTTTTATGAATGATAATATAATGAATAAATTACAAATACTCTCCGATAGTGCTAAATACGATGTTTCTTGTGCATCAAGTGGTGTAGAAAGACGTAATAATTCTCCTATTGCCCTTGGCAATTCTCGGTCATTTGGAATTTGCCATTCATGGTCTTCTGATGGCAGGTGTATTTCTCTTTTAAAAATATTATTTACAAATAAATGCATCTATGACTGTGTTTATTGTATTAATAAAGTAACCAATGATACCCCACGAACTTCATTTACTCCACAAGAAGTAGCCGAACTTACTATAGAATTTTATCGACGTAATTATATAGAAGGCTTATTTTTAAGTTCCGCTATTGAAAGAAATTCTAATTATACTATGGAAAATATGTATAAGGTTTTATTGTTATTGAGGAAAAAATACCATTATAACGGCTATATTCATGTAAAAGCTATTCCAGGAGCTGATAAAGAACTTATTACCCAATGTGGTTATCTTGCAGATAGAATGAGCGTAAATATCGAGCTCCCTTCAAAAAAATCATTAAAAAAGTTAGCTCCTCAAAAGAATTTAACAGATTTATTATCGCCTATCAACCATATTAAAAACAATTTAATTATTGCAAATGATGAAAAAAAACATCTCAAACACTATAAAAAATTTGTACCCGCTGGTCAATCAACTCAAATGATTATTGGTGCGACAGATGATTCTGATTATCAGATATTAGCGTCTTCTGAAGCATTATATACTAGATACTCAATGAAAAGAGTGTATTATTCGGCATATGTTGCCGTAAATGACAATCCTTTGCTGCCTTCTAAACAAAATATCCCTCCCCTTTTAAGAGAACATCGCTTATATCAGGCAGACTGGCTTTTACGTTTTTACAACTTCAAAGCCAAAGATTTATTCTTTGAAGGAAATGAATTTATCGATACTAAATTTGACCCTAAGATGAATTGGGCATTAAATAACTTGCATATATTCCCTGTTGAAATTAACGACGTTAACTTTCAACTACTTATTAGAGTCCCAGGTATTGGACATATTTCTGCAAAAAGAATTATTCAAGAAAGAAAACTATCTTATTTAGGTTTTGATTCCCTAAAAAAAATTGGCTGCGTTATGAAAAGAGCTAAATATTTTATTACCTGCAAAGGTAGATATTATAGTAAAAATTTAGAAAAAGAATACATTGTTGACAATTACATTAATGAACAAAAATCTAATCAAATAAGTTTTTTTTGAGGAGAATAATTATGGATTATTTATATGACTATACCTTCGAGGGCTTACTAACATGCTTATATCTGAATTTTAATAAAAAAGAAACTAGTGGAATATATCCAAAAATTTTATATCAAACATCTCTAATTAATAATTTTGAAGATATACAAACTGATATAGAACTATCTAATAAAATGTACGCTAATATTAAAAAAACTCTTTACCAAGAATGCTTAAAAAATATCTACAATTGTTTTTTATCAGACCATAATTTAAAAGAAAAATATATACTTGATTATTTAAACTTAGGTTTTAATATGGGTATTAAATTTACCAATTATCATACCCATAAAGCTGTTTTTCCACTACTAGACATTGTAAGAAAAGTAAAAATGGAATGTCATAGGTATTTAGGATATGTACGTTTTAAATCAATAGGAACAGTATTATACAGTGCTATACATCCCCAGTATAATATTTTGCCTCTAATAAGCTATCATTTTGCAGATAGATTGAGAAGTCAACAATTTATCATACATGACAAAAACAGAAATACTGCAATAATATCAAATAACGGAGATTGGATAATTTCTCCTTTCAATAAAATTGAATCTGTTGAACTTGATAACAAAGATATTTTTGAATCCCTTTGGAAAAAATACTTTGAAACAGTAGGAATAGAAAATCGTTATAACCCAAAATTACAACAAAATTTTGTTCCTTTAAAATATAGAAAAGATTTGATAGAATTTAAATAATTCAGTCATTAATAAAAAAAAGATTCTCCTAAGTTCATTTCTACCTAGAAGAATCTATATTTAATTATTCAACAATAAAATATATTGAGATTATCCATTGTATTTTTGTATTGCCTCTACATCCTTATCACCTCTTCCAGAAAGGTTAATAATGATTACTTTATCTTTTGATAATTTTGGTGCAAATTTCATAGCATATGCTATGGCATGAGAGCTTTCTATGGCAGGTATAATACCTTCTTTTTTTGATAGATATCTAAATGCTTCTACAGCTTCATCATCAGTTATTGATTCATATTTTACTCTTCCAATATCTTTTAGGTATGCATGCTGCGGACCTACTCCTGGGTAATCTAATCCAGCAGATATTGAATACACTGGTTTTGGTGTACCATCTTCATTTAAGATTGCTATAGTATTCATACCATGAATTACGCCTTCTGTACCTAGCGTCATAGTTGCGGCATTTAAGTCTGTATCTATACCCTTACCTGCTCCTTCAACACCTATTAATTGTACGTCTTCATATGGAATAAATTCATTAAATAACCCCATTGCATTACTTCCTCCACCGACGCATGCAATACAATAATCCGGTAGTCTATTTTCTTTTTCTTTTATTTGAGCCAAAGCTTCTTCTCCGATAATTTTTTGGAACTCTTTTACAATAGTAGGATATGGATGTGGCCCTACAACTGAACCTAAAAGATAAAAAGAATTTTCTACATCTTCTACCCATGCTTCAATTGCTGCATCAACTGCATCACTTAATGTTTGTGTTCCTCTTTCTACCGGATGCACTTTTGCACCTAAAAGCTCCATTCTAAACACATTTAGTTTTTGTCTTATTGTATCTTCTTTTCCTTGATATACATCGCACTCCATTCCAAACATTGCTGCAGCAGTTGCTGTAGCTACACCATGTTGTCCCGCACCAGTTTCTGCGATTACCTTCTTCTTACCCATTCTTTTAGCTAATAATATCTGCCCTATTGTATTGTTGATTTTATGGGCACCTGTATGATTAAGATCTTCTCTTTTAAGATAGATTTTTGCTCCACCTAAATCATTAGTCATATTTTCAGCGAAATACAAAGGACTTGGTCTGCCTGTATATTCTTTTAGATAATATAAGTACTCTTTTATAAATTCTTCATCTTTAATTGCATTATTAAATTCTTCTTCTAATTCTTTTAAAGCACTGATTACTGGCGGAGGTACAAATTGTCCACCAAATCTTCCAAATTCCAAATTAGAAACTACATTGTTATCACTCATCATCTTACCTCCTAATTATTTATAAACAAAAAAACTCCTACCCATAATAGGGCAGAAGTATATTTCCACGGTACCACCTAATTAAAACTAAAGCTACCTAACTTTTGAAATACAAAAACTTTGTCAAAAAAACAAAGCTAGCCACCCAAGTTTTATCTTTTCAAATACGGATTATTACTAATCGATATTCTATTCCAATAACGCGGAATTACGATCACGGATACTCTTTGCATTTCCCCGGACTTCTCATGAAACCATTCAGAATAAACCGCCGTTCTGGTCTCCCACCATCACCAGTTCGCTTTACTTAAGTCTTATTCTTACTATTTTCAATCATTGAATTTAATATATTCATTATATTATATATTTTTTGTATGTCAAGTACCTATATGTAATTTTACAGTATGTACCTATACTTTATTTTATCACGACATTGTCATGTACAGTTATTCATAGCAAGTTTTTCAATACACTTTTCTTTAATACAGTAATTATATCTACTACTTCAGCAGTATCAATAAATACAACAGGATCAATAGGAAAACTTCCATTGCTTTACATACTGGATCAGTAGGAATACCTTTTGCATCACAAAATATATTGAACAACTTATAAAATTTAATGCTAAAACTTCTAATAGTCTCGATACCTCAACAATACATCATTGTTTGCATTAAGGCTTTATAGACTATATATAATTCTTGTTATATAAATTGATTATACTAGTATTTATAATCCCCCATACTCATATCTAATATATAGCCTCTATTTTTCATCTGATTTTTAAGCTCTTGGAGATTGATACTATTTACTACATCTACTTCTGCTTTACCTTCATAAAGGCTATAATTTTCTCTTTCCTTTGCGGGAGTAATATTTAGCATTAACACATTAGCCCCTGCATCAAAACCACTATAACATCCATCATATGATAAAGTATTTAATGCCGTGGAACTGGGTATAAGTGCCTTTGGCAGTAGTAACCTGATTATTGAGAGCATCACTAATGTTGTTTTTACACTACCTCTTCTAAAGTAGTTTAGAGGCGTATCTTTATGAGGAATAAAAGGGCCAATCCCGACCATCTCAGGATTTAAATCCTTTATAAACATCAAGTCGTCAACATAATCAGTTAGTTTTTGCCCAGGTAGTCCGATTAAAAAACCAACTCCTGTTTGATAGCCAAGTTTTTTGAGAGTTTTAATACACTTTATTCTCTCATCATAGCTCATTCCAGGATGAAAACTATTATATTGGCTTCTATTTATAGTTTCATGCCTCAATAAAAACCTATTTGCACCGCTTAGTTTAAGTCTTCTATAGATTGCTTCATCTCTCTCACCTATTGACAAAGTAATTGCTATATCAGGATATAGTTTTCTTATTCTGTAAACCAATTCTTCCATCTTATCATCGTTATAAAAGGGGTCTTCACCTCCTTGTAACACAAAAGTTTTAAACCCTAAAACATTTGCTTTTTCACATATATTAAGTATCTCATCTTCATAAAACCTATACCTTAATACATTTGTATTATTTTTCCTTATACCACAATACAAGCAGTTTCTATAACAATGATTTGTAAACTCCAATAATCCTCTTATATAAATATTTCTCCCGAATACTTTATCTGTTAATAACCTGGCTTTTGTGAATAAATAATCTTCGATTTCAGTATTTAAATTACCAAGTAGCATTTCAATTTCATTTCGAGTTAATGTATTCGAAGAAAACAACTTTTCTACTAATTCTTTCATTACAACTCCTTTTTCGAAATTGAAGTTTTAACTTGCACATTTGAAAGTTTTCCAAGCTTACCTGTCAAGCTATTAATTTCATCAAGTTCACCAATAACAATTATGCTTATAACTGAAATACCTTTATCAACTAAAGGTATTCCCATTCTCCCTTTTACAACGCACTTGTATGAAGAAATAATATTATTAAAAGTATTTTGAGATTGCCTAGGATTTTCTAATATTGCGCTTATTGCGGCTACCCTTTTCATAAAACCACCTTATATATATAAATCTCTCTCACCCTTTGAAATTCGATTATAGTATTCATCCATTGCATCTAATAATTTGTTTTCCTTATAGAAATTCATTTGTGATATTTCATGAAGTTCTTTATTTATAAGTTTTTCACCTATTTGTTTTGTTTCCTCCGAAGCATAATCATCTAAATATTCCCTAAAAGTTAACACTGCATTTAGCTTGCAAAACTTGCCCTCAGTACCCGTTTTAAGTAGTCTCATTATCTTATCTCCAGTTCTTCCACACCTATAACCGGCAGTACAAAATGAGGTGATTTTGCCAATTGAAGCTAAGTATTCTACAACCTTATCTAAGCTTCTGGTATCTCCTATCATAAACTGTTCCTTTTCAATATCCTGTTTTTCTTTGTTTTCAGAATATGCACCTATACCAATCTTAGTTGATGCATCAAGCTGAGTGCATCCTACATTGATAACTTCACTTCTTATTTTTTCATTTTCTCGTGCAGTTATTATTAATCCTGTGTAAGGCACAGAAAGCCTTAAAACTGTTACCAGTTTTTTAAACTCAGCATCGTTTACTGCATATTTTAAGCTTCTGCTTAATTCTGAATTGGAAGCCAGTTTCATTCTTGGAAACGAAATGGTATGAGGTCCTATTCCAAATTGACTTTCTAGAGAAGCAGTATGGTACAATAATCCCATAACTTCAAATTTCCAATCATATATACCAAAAAGAGCTCCGATCGCTAAATCATCAACTCCTGCTTCCATTGCTCTATGCAACGAGTAAAGTCTCCAATGATAGTTTGATTTAGGCCCTGAAGGATGAACGTATTTATACATATCTTTGTTATATGTTTCTTGAAAAACCTGGTATGTACCTATGCCAACTTCTTTTAACTTTTTCAAATCTTCAATACACATAGGTGCTGCATTTACATTTACTCTTCTTATACTGGCATACTTACCGCTTTTTGCTTTCCTTTTGACTTTATATATTTCTCTAATACTATTTGCTATGTAATCTCCATCAGTTTTAGGATGCTCACCATAAACAGCCATTATTCTTTTATGCCCTTCATCAATAATACATTCTGTTTCTTTTCTTATTTCATCAAAAGTTAAAATTTTTCTTATCTGTTCTTTGTTTTCTTTTCTAAATCCGCAGTATTTACAGCTGTTAACACATAGATTCCCACAATAAAGGGGTGCAAAGAAAACCATCCTATTGTCATATACTCTTCTCTTTATCTCTGCAGCTGATTCGTACATTTCCTCTAGAAGTTCATTATCAGTAACATTAAGGAGTGCCGCTGTTTCGTCAAAACTCAATCTCTCAATTGACAGTGACTTTTGAATTATGTCTCTTATTCTTTTAGGGTCAGGATTCTTATTTGCCTCAATTTTTGACCGAATCTCATTTTCATCAATAAAATCTTTACCATTAATCAAATACTTATCAATTTCCTTCTGTCTGATAACTCTATCGGTCCATTTTTTTGCTTCTACAGTCATAATTTATTCCCTCCATAAATTCAAAAAAACCTTCCAAAAAGGAAAGTTATGCAGAAAAACATTTATAAACAAAATAGAAAATAAATCTATCACTGTATATACACTATGCACAAATTCCTTTCAAATCAGAAAATCTTCTTTGTAAGGTTCTTTGATTATTTAATCAACTACTTTAAGAAAAATCTCAAAAAAGTTGATATTTATTTCCAATGAAAATATTAACATATTTAGTACCAATAATCAAGTATCGTTTATTTTTCACATACAGAAATAACATGAACAGTTATTCAAACTTAGCTTTTCAAAGCTGTTTTTTAAAAAACAATAATTATACCTACTAAAATATTTTGAAAAACTAGGTTTTTTAGTTATGTTGTTTTTTGAGTACAATAATAAATCTTTTTTAATAATTCACAAATTGTCCTCACGAGGTACAGCTCAGTTATTATTACTAAGTGTTTTTCATTATTCTGTCTAAGGATTTTTCATCCATACTTACTATAAATCTTTTTATATTTATGCTCACCTTTTTTTGATTAGGTATTTCTTTTTTTAAGTAATGGTATATATCATAACCCGGTTTAGATATACACCATTACCTTAATAACTAAAATACTAGTTCTTCATACTTATTTAGAAAATTCATTAATGTTGATTCTATTTTTTTACAACCATCTTCTATATTTGATTCAATATTTATGGCTATCACTGGATCGTGCAAGGACATTCTTACCAAACACCATCCTTTTTCTCCTTCACAGTTTACACGTACCCCTTCATAATTAGGAGTTTCTAATGACCATCCATTTATGTCATTAGCATGGTGCGCAAAATCATCCAATAACTTTAATCCATAGTCTTTAAATTCTTTTAAATTTATTTTTGCTCTTATCTCTTTTGAATCTTTAGGTTCATTTAGTTCTGATATCATATCAGTTATGTTTTTTCCTTCTTTTCTAAGCTGGGCAAATTTTATTAGTATTTTTGTAACTAGATAGGCTCCATCATCTAAAAAATGATTCTCTTTAAGTGCACAATGTCCACTAGTCTCTATGGCTAAATGCGCCTGTTCCCCTTGAGAATTTAATCTTATTGCTTCATTTATAACGTTCTTATAACCCCTTTTAAATCTATGATGTGTTCCCCCTAGACTATCAATAAAAGTTTTCAAGCCGCTTGATGTAACAGAGTCTGTCACTATTGTTGTATTAGGATATTGTTCTAAAACAATTGCTGACATTAATGCAACTAACGCATTTCTATTAATTGCTTTTCCTGTACTATCTACTACAGCCGCTCTATCTACATCTGTATCAAAAATAATTCCTAGTTGCGCATTGCACTCAATAACAGTTTTTTGAATAGATTCCATTGCTTCATTGTTTTCTGGGTTAGGTTCATGATTTGGAAAATATCCATCAGGTTCTAAAAACTGACTTCCTTCTATTTGCGCACCTAAAGGTTTTAGTACTTTTTGTGCAAAAAATCCACCTGCTCCATTCCCTGCATCTACAATAATTTTATTATTTTTAAATGGTTCTTCTTCATTGGTATGTTTTCTAATAATATTTACTAATCCATCTGCATACTTGCTTATAAAATCTTTTTGTATAACTTGCCCTTCATCTTCAATTATATTGTCAATATCATTAGCAAGTTCTAGTATCTCTTTTATATCCTTCTTTTCTGCTCCACCTTGTTTTGTAAAAAATTTCAATCCGTTCCTATTATAAGGTAAATGACTAGCGGTTAGCATAATCGCCCCATCAGCATTTATCTCATCATCTATTGTAGACATAAACATTGCAGGAGTAGAAGCTAAACCGAAATCATATATAGTTATGTTTTTACCTTTCATCCCTTTTATCGTTGCATCCGCTAAACTTTCCCCAGATATCCTGCTATCTCTTCCAATAGCTATGGTTAAACTGTCAGAACCAGTTTTTTTTTGCAGCCAATTCTTAAAAGAATATGCGATTTTTGTTACAACTTCATTTGTTAAATTAACGTTCTCTCCTTTTACCCCTTCTACCGCAACACCTCTAATATCAGAACCATTTTGTAATGATAATAAACTCATTCATGCATTCATCCTTTCTGTTCAATTCTTTATTATTTGTATTTATTTTATAATTATTTTCATTCATATGATGAATTTTAGCATACAAATGACAAAATTTTATTATCTATTTCATTATAATACTCTTATACAAAGAAGTATCCTTAGAAAACAGGATACTTCCTCAGACTGTTGAAAAAACGAATTTCTGCATTGTAGCCTTCACTCAGGTGTTCATCTATGTGCAAAATAGGCTCCGATCCTTTATTTTGGTACGCCTTGTACTTTAAATTTTTTAAATCCTCAGTTTTTTTAGCGTTTTAGATCTTTGTTATTTTTATTCCCGTTTCATGACCGTTTATAGTTTGAACCTCAAGTATATTATCAGTAAATTCAATATCTAATGCAAGTGTTTCTTCCTTAATATATTCATTGAATTCTGTCATTGCTTCTTTGATTTCTTTATTTGCATTAAAACATATATTGATGTTATCCATCATTTCAAAGCCCATATTTTTTCTTAGCTGTTGAATCTTTGAAATTATTTCTCTTGCAAATCCTTCTCTCTTTAAATCATCACTAACTGTAGTATCAAGAATTACAAATATATTATTTTCCATCTGTACATTAAAACCTTCTTTAGCAGATATCCTCACATCTACAAATTCATTTGTAATCTCCAATTCTTCTCCATCAATTGTTAGTGTTATACTTTCTCCCTGCTCTAATTTCGGCACTATATCTGCTGCATTAACTTTTGACAATGCCTTACCTAATAGTTTAACTTTTGACCCGAGTTTAGGACCTGCTGTTTTAAAGTCAGGTTTTAATGTAAACTTTAAAAAGCTTTCAAGTTCATCTTCAAACACAACATCTTTTATGTTTAATTCTTCTTTTATTAAAGGTACTAAATAATCCATTGATTTTTTATATTTTCCATCAATAATAATTTTGCTCAAAGGTTGTCTTACTTTTATCTGAGCTTCTTCCCTTGCTCCTCTTCCTAGACTTACTAGATTACGAACTAAATCCATTCTTTTCTCTATTTCTTCTTCAATAAGAGCCTCATCACACTGAGGATAATCTGCAAGATGTACCGAGTCCTGACCAGTCAGATTCTTATATATTTCCTCGGAAATAAAGGGTGCAAAGGGTGCAACGATTTCTGATAAACCTACTAAAACTTCATAAGTAGTGTTGTATACTGCTTTTTTATCCTGAGTTAAATCTTTTACCCAAAATCTTCTTCTGTTTCTCCTAATATACCAATTAGATAAATCTTCATTTACAAACTCTTGTATCTTCCTAACTGCCTTTGTTAAATCAAATATATCTAATTCATTTTTAATTTCTCTTAATAAACTATTGTATTTTGATATCATCCATCTATCTATCTCAGGTCTATCTTTATATTCTACAAAGAAAGTTTTTGGATTGATATTATCATTATTTGCATATAATACAAAAAAGTTGTACACGTTTTTTATAGTATTAAAGAACTTGCTTTGCACTTCTTTTAATCCTTCTATATCAAATTTGGTAGGAGTCCATGCTGGAGATACATATAGTAAATACCAACGCAGAGCATCTGCACCATATTTGTCAAAAAGGTCAAATGGATTAACTGTATTGCCTCTTGTTTTAGACATTTTCCGTCCTTCAGCATCTAAAATCAAATCATTTACTAACACTCTCTTATATGGTGATTTACCCATAACAAATGTTGAAATTGCAAGCAATGAATAAAACCATCCTCTAGTTTGGTCAATTCCTTCACATATAAAATCTGCTGGGAACTGTTCCTCAAAAATTTCTTTGTTTTCAAATGGATAATGATACTGAGCAAATGGCATTGATCCAGAATCAAACCAACAATCTATTACATCTTTTACCCTTGTCATACTTTTACCACATTTAGGGCAAGTTATATGCACATCATCAACATAGGGTCTATGCAATTCTATATCTTCATTTATATTTTCGATGGATTTCTCAATGAGTTCTTCTCTAGATCCAATTGACTCCAAATGATTACATTGACATCTCCATATATTTAAGGGTGTTCCCCAATATCTACTACGTGATACTGCCCAATCATTTAAATTTTCTAACCAATTTCCAAATCGTTTTTCTCCTACATATTCAGGATACCACTGAACAGAATTATTGTTTTCTATCAATTTATCTTTAATTTTTGTCATTTCAATATACCAGCTAGGTTTAGCGTAATAAATCAAAGGTGTTTTACATCTCCAACAATGCGGATAATTATGTGCTACTTTTTCCTTTTTAAACAACTTTCCTTCTGACTTTAACCATTTGATAATATCAATATCTGCATCCATTACAAATATATCTTTCCAAGGAGTATCAGTATATTTACCTTCCTCATTTACAGGATTTAAAACAGGCAAATTATATTTTCTACCAACTTGATAGTCATCTTCTCCAAAAGCTGGTGCAATATGAACTATCCCTGTTCCATCTTCAGTAGTTACATAATCCGCTAATGTCACATAAAAAGCTTTTTTATCAACATCTATAAATGGCATTAATTGTTCATATTCAGCATACTCGAGTTCTTTACCCTTAAATCTATCGATTACTTCGTACTCTCCTGAAAACACTTTATCCGCAAGGACTTCTGAAACAATAAAAGTATTGCCTTTACTCTTCACTCTAATGTAATCAGCTTTAGGATTTACAGCTAGGGCAACATTCGCTGCTAATGTCCAAGGTGTAGTGGTCCATACTAAAAAATATTCATCACGATCTTTTCTTTTCATAGGCACAATAACTGTATTACTCTTTATTTCTTGGTAACCTTGAGCAACTTCGTGTGATGCCAAACCAGTTCCGCATCTTGGGCAATATGGAAGTATCTTATGCCCTTCATATATAAATCCTTCATCAAAAAACTTCTTAAGTATCCACCAAATAGTTTCAATATAATTATTATCTAAAGTAATATATGGATCTTCTAAATTCACAAAGTAAGCCATCCTATTTGTCATCTCACGCCACTGCGCTTCATAAGTAAATACAGATTCTTTGCATTTTTTATTAAATTTATCTATACCGTAATCCTCTATTTGAGTTTTGTTTGATAAATTTAATTGTTTTTCCACTTCAATCTCTACAGGTAATCCATGAGTATCCCACCCAGCTTTTCTAACAACTCTATATCCGGACATGGTCTTGTACTTACATACTGAATCTTTTAATGTTCTAGAAATGACATGGTGTATACCTGGACGTCCATTTGCAGTAGGTGGTCCTTCATAAAATACATAATTAGGTGAATTTTCTCTATTATCAATACTTTTCTTCAAAATATCCATTTCCATCCATTTATCAGTAATTCTTTTTTCATTTTCTGCTATGGGTAAACTAAATAATTCATTAAATTTCGACATTCTCTTAACCTCCTAGTTCTCTAATATAAAAAAACTTTCGTTCTACTATAAGAACGAAAGTATAATTTTCCGCGGTACCATCTTACTTCACATTAACAATAATGTCTTAGTCTTTTAACGGTGATTCCTCAAAGGGTATACCGTGATTTTAAACAAATCAAAACTCAGAGTTGATTTTCATAATAGTCTCACTTATAACCTTCCAACCAAGGGTTATTTCTCTGTTAAGTTAATCTATTACTACTGTCCTCGTCATAGTTATTCCATATATTAATTGTAAGATTAATTTTATACAATAAAACGTTGATATGTCAAGGCTTTTATGTAATTGTAACCTCTTTATAAATAATAATACAATAATATTGTTCTATATAGATAAAAAAGTCCAATTTTTTGCATTATTTCCTTCACTTAGATACTCACATTAATCTAATATAATTTCCATTTAGTATTATAGATAAATTATCTGTTTTATATTTTTGAAAAATTTCTAGTTTATAAGTGTATTTCTAACATCTATTGGAGAATATAGTTTAATATATTATATATGATATAATATTTTTGAGGTGAGGTAATATGAAAATTGGTATTAGTGGACTTGGTTCTCTAGGTTTAGTCGTAGGAGGAATACTCATTGATAATGGGTATGATGTAACCTTAATTGATTCAAATTTAGGAAACAATAAAAAAGTTATAAATTCTAAAGGAATAAAAATAGTAGGCTATAAAGATAAGTATCTTAAATCAAATTGCTTAATACCAAATGAAATTGATTTTAATTTTGATGTTATATTCTCTTTGACTAAGCAATTACAGCTAAAAGAGTCATTAGTAGATATTTCATCATGTATTAATGATAAAACTGTAATTGTTACATGTCAAAACGGAATACCTGAAGATGAGGCAAAGAAAATCCTTAGTGAAGATCAAATAATAAGTTGTTCCATTGCTTGGGGAGCTACTAGACTTGACAGAGGTATCTCTAAAATTACAACCCCTCCAGAAAAAATGGATATGGTTATCGGTGAACTAAGTGGCGATATTACCGACAGACTGATAAACATCGGCAAACTATTAGAAACCATAGGCAAAGTGCAATTATCAAAAAATATAAAGGGTGTAAAGTGGACTAAGCTCATAATGAATTCAAATTTTATGGGTCCCTGCGGACTTCTAGGTTGTAAATTAGGAGATGTCTTACTAAACGATGATTTCGTGAAATTTGTCCCCTATATAGCTCTTGAAGGAGCCAAAGTATGCAGATCACTAGATATCAAACCTGAAAAACTCCAAGGCTTTTTCCCACATACTAATGTGTTAAGTTTTTCTAATTCCGCAGAAAGATCCAAACTAATAGAAAGTGTATTTAAACCAGTATGGATAAAGCTTAAAGAAATTAAACCAAGTCTCGTACAAGATCTTGAAAAGGGGAAAAAAACGGAAATATCATACATCAATGGCAAAATCATTGAAGAAGGAAAAAAACTAGGAATTTCTACTCCAGTAAACAGTTTTTTTGTTAACTCCATTCAAGATATTGAAAAAGGAAAACTAAAACCTACTATGAATAATGCCGAACTTTTAAAAAGCTTAAATATAGACTAGTTACTTATTTTATTTAGCTGAATTTTCTACAGAAAAAAACGCAATAAATATTTGTACTACACATAATTAAAGAATAATATACTAATTGATTTTTTAGTTATATTATTCTTTATTATAAATATTATTTATTTTTAATGGAGATCAACCACTGAGAAATGCTACAAATAAGAAAATATCTTTTTATTTCCAGCTTCCATCTGATATTATTGATTCAATTTCTGCTCCTTTGTTTATTAATAATTTCTCTGCATCTTCATTATCAATAACAGGTTGTCTATCAGTATTATTAAATTTTATAAAATCAATAACTGTTCCATTTATGTTATTTAAAAAATGTTCCGCTTCTAAATGTATTCCTTCAAATTGATTTCCATAGGTTCTTGAACCTCCAACTGCTACAAAAACCACAGGCTTTCTTTCTTTAAAAATTGGATCTTTAATAACATATCTCGCATTATACAACACCTGAGTTCTATCTATCATAATCTTAAACAAACTTGGAACACTATTAAAATATAAAGAAGTAGCAAAAACAATTAAATCACTAGTTAACATTTCATCTATTATTTCACTCATATCATCCTTGTGAACGCATTTGCCCAAATTTTTTCTGCAATACTCACAGGCGATACATACTTTAATATCTGAATCAACCAACCTTCTTTTTACTATTTCATTGTCTTTCTCAAATCCTTTAAGAAAACAATCTAAAGCAAACTCAGTATTCTTATTCTTTCTATGACTACACATCAATGCAAAAATTTTCATATACAACCCCCAAATTTATTATAATATTTATATACCATATTTTAACTTTTATAATATCATATATAACATATACTATCCAATACATTAATATATAATTTAATATCTATAGTTTATTAAATACTAATTTTTACATATTGATAATATAATAAAAAATCAAAACAATAAATAATATAATGTATTAAAGATGAACTATACTTTACTCTGCTTGAATTAAAAAATACTAATTAGAATATTTAGAATGTCCGCTATCTCCCCCACATCTAATCCACTGTATGTGAAAACTACCACTAATTTATTTTTATTATATCCTTTTACCACTTCTAAATAAATACGTGATTTTTGTGCTTGTCTTATAATATCTTCAGTTTTTTTATTAGTACTAACTTCAAACATCATGTGTAAACCGGAGTCATGCCCAAGTATTTTTATCTTATTTTTAGCATATTTATTAATATAACTAATAATAATTTCATTCTTTTTATGGTAAACTTTTTTTATTTTTCTTAAATGTTTTTGAAAATACCCTTGTTTCATAAATTGTGCTAAAGCTAACTGTTCAATTTTTGAAGACGTCTGTGAGTATCTATTCTTAAATTTTAAATATTTATTTAAGATATTCAATGGCAAAATCATATAACTTATTCTAATAGAGGGGATAAGCAGTTTTGAAAAAGAACCATAATAAATAACATGCCTGCCCTCATCTAATCCTTGTAGTGAAGGGATTGGTCTGGACTCATACCTTATCAAACAATCATAATCATCTTCAATAATTATGGAATTGTTTTCTCTTGCCCACTTTAATATTTGCAATCGTTTATTTATTGGCATAACTGAACCAGTTGGATATTGATGAGAAGGACTAATGTATACCAGCTTCGCCTTTGATTTATATAATTTATCTATATCAATCCCTTCACTTCCAACATCAATAGGTATTATTTTCATATTATAATCTTCAAAAACATTTTTTGCTTGTATAAAACCAGGATCCTCTATTGCAATATTATCTACATCTTTTACGAGTAACGAACACAATACTCCTAACAAATATTGAATCCCTGCTCCAATAACTATTTGCTCAGGCTGACATTTTACCCCTCTATAGTTTTGAACAAATTTGCATATATTTTCTCTTAATAATAACTCCCCTTGTTCGTCCCCTCCGGTAAATATTACATTATTATCCTCTGTTATAACATTGCCATATAATTTTTTCCATGTCTTTATATCAAAACTATCCTTATCAACTCCACTATTTACATAATTAATTCTTTCATTAATAGTTCTATTCATTTCTTTTTGTTTATTCACTTTAAATTTATATTCATTTAAATGAACAACAAAATAACCTTTTTTAGATATATTGTTAACATACCCTTCCACAACAAGTTGATTATATGCTGCCTCTACAGTAGTTTTGCTTACCTTAATGTCAGTTGTTAATTGTCTAATGGACGGTAACTTATCTCCTTCTTGTAATATTCCATTAATAATTTCATTTTTAAAATAATTATATATTTGCATATAATAACTTTCATTCAGATTATAATCTATAATAATTTGATTCATATTAATCACCAACTGTCATTATCGTTTTATTTAAATCTGTATCTTTTCAAGTGGTTATACATATAGTATTATAATCTAAAACATAAAGAAAGGAAAATAATTTATGAATCAAACAGTAAAAAAAATTACATATACTTCATTAATGATTGCTATAGTTTTTCTATGCACAGTAGTTATTCCATTTCCTAGCCCATTAGGCGGGTATATCAATTTAGGTGATGCAGCCATATATATTTCTTCTTTTATACTAGGACCCGTGCTGGGATTTTTAGCAGGTGGTTTAGGCTCAATGCTAGGCGACTTTTCTCTAGGATATTTTATTTATATGATTCCGACATTTTTAATAAAAGGACTTATGGGATATATTTCTGGATATTTATTCAAAAAGAATCAAATGCTTTTAGGAGTATTAAGTGGATTACTAATAATGATAATTGGCTACTACGGAGCAGAAATACTTATTTTTAACAATTTATTATCTCCCCTAGCAAATATTCCATTTAATTTAATTCAAGGATCTATAGGAGCAATAGCTGGGTATGTACTAATAAAAGTCCTTAAAAATAGCAAGATAAAAATTCATATATAATACAGTATAAATAACCTGTACTTTAAAATAATCCTTAAGTATAGGTTTATTTTTTTTCTGAGTTGTAATAAACTATTAGTGAAATATAATAAATATTCGGGGTGTGGCTCAGCTTGGTAGAGCGCTTGGTTCGGGACCAAGAGGTCGGAGGTTCAAATCCTCTCACTCCGACCAGCGGTAAGGAGTTGAAGGGGTTTTAAAGACTCTCGGTTTTTTTCACCTTAATTCTAACGAGAAGATACAATAAATAAAATATTATCATTCCAACGGATGTAATATTTTATTTTT
>JBMNCR010000078.1:0-1319 GCA_049366695.1 Eubacteriaceae bacterium | reverse complement strand
AATAAATCCGTAATATCGTTAACAACGCAATAACCCCACCCCTCCCCTCATTCTGTTATAATTAAGTAAGCAAAAAAGCTATATATTTAAGCCTAAAATACTAATAAGGTCATACATGTCATCATTCTATGCTCCACAACTGTTATGATTTCAAAAGTTAATAAAAAGGAGATAATGATGGAAAAAATGATATTCTGTCGAATTGGTTGGATGACTTATTATCAAGGGTTCTGGAAAGAAAAATCTATAAGAGGAGGAGGTAGTTGGGTTGATAAACATGGATATGGGCATGAAATATATAATTACTATCCAGATAAACAAAATATTATGTACGGTTTTGTTCAAGTAAAGGGCAAAATAGACATAAATAGGCACGGAGCAAATTGGCGAGATGATAATATCTCAAATATAACGGTTATATGGTGTTCCCGCTCAATACATAATGGTCAACTATACATGATAGGTTGGTACAAAAATGCCACTGTATTTAGAAAATTGCAAGAATGGCCTAAAAATTTAACAAATGAAAGACCATTGCCAAATCCAGATGATAACTGGATGTATAGATGTATATGTAATAAAAAGGACTCAGTTTTACTACAAGAAGATGAACGAAACTTTATAATTCCGATAGCCACAACAGAACAAAATGGATTTGGACGTGCAAATATATGGCACGCAGATTCTAAAACTGATATTCCTTTTAAGAATAAGGTCATTGAGTTTATAGCTAATTATGAAAGGTCATCACCGGTTATTACAAAAAAAGTAAGTAAAAGCATCAATTTATATCAAGCTGATATAGAAAAACGCCAAGCGATTGAACTTAGTGCGATGAATACTGTCAGCTCATGGTATAAAGATAAAGGATGGAATGTAGAAGACGTTTCTAACAAAAACTTAGGGTGGGACATTGAAGCAAAACTAGAGAATCAAATCTTATTAATTGAAGTTAAAGGTCTATCTGGAAATAATATTAATTTTGAATTAACTCCTCAAGAATACGAAAAAATGAAGAATCCCCCTTTCAATTGCATACATAAAATATGCGTTGTTTCTAATGCATTAAGTAGCGATAAAATGCTATACCATTTAAAATATAATAATAGTTCAAATTCCCTTATCAATGAAAATAATAAAAAAGAATTACATTTACAAGAAAGAACAGCTGCTAGAGTAACAGAATAATTTTAACCATATCTTTCAATGGCAGTTATAATTTTCTACCAGACACCCCCTCCCCTCATTCTGTTATAATAAGGCTATGAAAAAGATACTGCTTATCGACGGCAACGCCCTGGTTCACCGCGCCTATCACG
>JBMNCR010000077.1:0-4828 GCA_049366695.1 Eubacteriaceae bacterium | reverse complement strand
CCGATAAATTCTTAACGGTTCTCATCTCCTTCTTTTGAATTAATCGAAGCTAATGTTTTGCTATTGTATTAATAATACCCCTATATACTCTAGATAGTATTATACTTTGATCAATGATTATAAAATATTTGTAGAATCTTATGATGAGAAAAACCAGTTTTAGGAATATAAAAATATACGGTACAATAAAGCTATTAATTAGCAAAATATCACAAAAAGTATTTTAAAAACTTATGTCGACTTCTATATTAGAGGAAAAAATTATAGGAGGAAAGCTATGGATATTTAAGATTTTAAAGAATCATTTGAAAAAGTAGAAGACTTTAGACAGGTAGGTAAAGTGAAATATAAACTAATAGTTATATTGTTAATAGGTGTAGTAGCCTCAATACCAAATGCAAATTCATTTTTATAAATAGGTGCATTTGTCGAAGTAAAAGAACAGTGGCTTAGAAAATATATAGACTTAGAAAATACAGTGCCGTCTCATGACACAATAGAGCGAGTATTTGAACACATAGATAGTAAAGCGTATAATAAATCATTTATGGAATGGACAAATAAAATAAGCGAACACTTACAAGGTAGGATTGTTGCCATAGATAGAAAAACAAAACAAATACCCATAGTAAATACATAGGTAGCTGATAAAGAAGCATTGTAGTAGTAAGTTGGATAATTTTAATACTAATACTGCTACATTTTGAATACAGTTCTCTTTGATAATAGCTGTTTTTGGCTATTGCAATAATAAAAAACTCCTTCTTGGTTAAATTCATATCTGAATTCTTTCCAAAAAAGAGTTGATTTTTACCAAAGACACAACATTTATTACATTACCTGATTGACAGGATAATTACTACGAAAATTACATCTCAAAATTCAGTATAAATACAGGTGATACCTCTATTTTAATTGGAGAATAATTCTTTCATAAAATTCACAAATAATTCTGAAGTTTATTTTTTAATAAACTGATGTTTAGCACCAGTTGTATACTTTCTACAAAACCTATCTTTACCTAATAATAGATAGGTAGCATATAATGATTCTAATAAATCTACATCTGAAGGATTAACTACTGCGCTGTCCATTCCTGATGCAATAGCTAAAGTTAAAAATGTTCTATTTACTAGAGACCTATTAGGTAATCCAAAAGATATATTACTTAATCCGCCAGTGATATGAGCTTCAGGATAAGTTTTATGGATAGTACTGATACATTCAAATGCTATGTTCCCAGCAGTCTGATCAGTAGCTACTGCCATTATAAGTGGATCAATAAATATTTTACTATCGTTAATTCCCATAGCTCTCGTAGCCTTAAAGATATCTTCTAAAGCTATCATTCGTTCTTGAACAGTTTTTGGCATACCTGATTTTGACTCATCCAAAGCTAAGGCGATAACAGAACAGTCTTTTTCCTTGATAAAAGGTAAAAAATCTTCTAGTCGCTTAGCATCTCCGTTTATTGAATTAATCATTGGTGTTTTATTAACTACTTTTATTGCTTCTTTAATAGCATTAGGTGTGGAGCTATCAATGCATATTGGGGTATCTACTACTGATTGAACTGTTTCAATTAACCATAACAAATCTTCTGTTTCTCTTTCAGGGTCAGTACCTGCATTTATATCAAGATAATCAGCACCTGAATTAGATTGTGATATGGCAATATCTTTTATGTATTGTGAGTTTCTATCGATAACCGCTTGTTTTATTTTCTTTCTTGTGCCATTTATTTTCTCGCCTATAAAAATCATTGTAAATTCTCCTTATTTATAATTTACAGCTGCTTCATACATAGCTACCATGTTTTCAAATTTTGCATTGGCTGGTGCATCGCAGCCTGGTGTTAGGAAAACACCTTTTGTTCCTATGTCATCTAGTAGTTTGTTAACGTAGTCTTTTACTTGATCAGGTTTTCCTGTAGCAAGTAGTTGAGCAGGTACATCACCCATAAATGATACATGTTCGCCTAATTTTTTTCTTGCATTACAAAGATCCGTCATTCCATCTGTATTTAGTACGCATTTTTTAGCAGGTAATTCTAAGAATCTTTCGATATCTCTATCCCAGTTTTGATCTAAGTGGTATGTTGGTGTGATCCCATTTTCTATGCATGCCATTCCCATTTTATATAAAGAAGGCCAAACCAAAGCATCCCATATTTTTGGTGAAACCAAGGCGCTGGCGCCTCTCCAACCTCCTACCCAAGTGCCGGTGCCATTGGCCTGCTTGACTGATGTTATCATATTTTCAATTGTTTTAGGTAACATGACATCTATAGCATCTTTTACTTTATCGAAATTTTTATAACAATCCATAAAGAAGGTACTCATTGACCTAGCACCGCATAACACTTCAAAAGGTGGACTTGCGACTCCTCCATTAACAGCTGGATAATGATTGCTCATAACCTTCTCCGCATTTTTCTGACCATATTTTTGATTGTATTCCATTAATTCTTCAAATTCACTCATATCCAGTACTTGAGGCAGTATTTTTTGTACTAACGCATCAAGACCTTTTTCAATTACCAAGTCGTAATCTTCATCTTGCATTACCTTCTTTTCTGCCACTTGCCATAGAGAATTTTCAGGTAATTCTCTGCCTGGCATTTTTATCTTAGATAACCATAATGATGATAGTACTACATTTATTTTCATTCCGCCTAATTGCACATTAAGACAATCAATAGGTGCTATAGTATTTATTTCATTAAAATATTTCAATGATATGTCTAAATTTAAATCTAAATCACTTGCGAAATCTTTCAAAGATACTCCCATATGAGCAGCTGGAGTTGCACCGGCTGCAATACATGTGGTTACTTTATCATTTTCAGAAACAATAGTTTTTTTGATTTTTTCAACTCTATCTAAATATAATCGACTTGGTTTCATAATCCCATCAACTCCTTACATACAGTGACTGCATCTTGAGCGTCTTTTCCATATTTATCAGAACCAGTATATTCTACTACTCCTTGGTCTACTGGACCTCCACCTATCATGATTTTTACTTTATCTCTTAGTCCTTCTGTTTCTACTAAAGCAACGGTTTCTTTAACAGCATCATAACATGTAGTCAATAGACAAGATAGTGCTAATACTGTGGCATCTGGATTTTCTTTTAATGCATTTATAAATGCTTCAGGTTTAGCATCTACTCCTACGTCGATGACTTCAAAATTTCCAGCACTTAACATTGCATTTACCAAATCTTTTCCAATATCATGGATATCACCTTCTACAGTACCTAAGACAACTTTACCTGCATTATCACCGTCAGAATTCTTAATATATGGAGCAATAATATCGCTGACATCTTTGAAAATTGCCCCTGACATCATTAAGTCAGATACAAAATATTCTCCTTCCTGAAATTTCTTTCCTACTCCATTCATGCCATCTTGGCAGGCTGCAAAAATTTCTACAGGATTAACCCCACTATCCAATTGTTTTTTCACTTCTGTCATAACATTTTCGTCTTCTAGATTTGTAATCATTTCAGCTATGTTACTCATTAATATAACCTCCTTAAATTTTGATATATATTAACCACTTTGTGGTTATATAAAAAATTATGTTAGTGATTATGATGATGTATAATATTATTAGCTTTAAATGTAATTGTAAGAAGAAATTCTTTCTTCATTTTTTTACATATTTCTTTAAAAGTAGTTATAGTTTCGTTATAGTCAACACCGTATACAAAAGAATTTATTGAAACTATTAAAGTTTTAGTGGATGAATTGCCATTTTTATCTAATTCAGCTGGAATATCTGATCTATAAATACTAAGTTTAATATAGTTATCATTATCAATAATAGAAATTGCTTTAATATGACCTATATAAGATTTTTCTTTTTTTGATATGGATTTAGCGTATATAGTCATAAAATATTTTAATATTTCTGCCCAACGGCCTATACTGGTCTCATCAATTAAAGATATTTGTATCTCAAAAGAAACTGGGTTAAATTCTGATTGATACATTTATTTCACCTCTTTTTCTTTTAATAAAGTATTTATATAAGTTTTTAATTCATTAGATAATTTTGTTTTTAAATTTAATTTAAAAGAATTTAAATTTCTTTCAGAAATAAGATTTTCACATTTTTTCATTTCATCTTTGCTTGCGATATCAATTTTATTCATAATAACTGTATTGCATAAATCTAAGCTGGAATTTAATAAAGGTGAAAGTATTTCAATAAGCATATTAATCCTAGTTGGATCAAGTATTAAAAAATTTTCTATATTACTTTTAGGAATTTTACAGTTTATTAATGATTCAAAAATCATTTTTGGTTCAGCAGCACCACTTGGTTCAATTATTACTATTTCCGGTTTATAATTAGTGTTTAACTCATTTATTGTATTTTCTAGATTTGAGGATAAACTACAGCATATACATCCGCCAAAGAGTTCCCATACATCATATCCTAATTGTTTCATATACTGATTATCAATACCTATTTCTCCCACTTCATTGACGATTAAGGCAGTTTTTATATTATTATCTGATAAGTATTTTATTAATTTTATTATGAATGACGTTTTACCAGAGCCCAAAAATCCTGATATTAAAATTATTTTATTCAAGATAAATCCTCCTTTTTTATATGTACTTGTACGTATAAGTACATATAAATAATAATGCATAATTTTGTAATTGTCAAGACTAATATAAAAAATATTTTTGACGTATTAAATAAATACATATTTAGCTGAGTTTGGCTATGTACTGTTTATCAAGTAAATATCTTATAAATGTCAACCTAAAATTCCTCAAAAATGCGCATTTAAGATTCCCCAGTTT
>JBMNCR010000076.1:0-2621 GCA_049366695.1 Eubacteriaceae bacterium | reverse complement strand
TTAAAAAACCGCTAAAAATTGGCGCTATCAACATTTGTTAAGAAAAACTGAAATGATTAGAGTTAAAATAACTCCTTAAAGAGCAAACAGCAACCCTATAAACATTAATTATGGTTTAGGAATTTCGGGGAATTAATATTTAACAACATGTTGGAATATTGGATGGTAGAGTAGAGAGCAAAAAGTTAAAAACTGTCCCGAGAATATTGGTTTATACATGATCAAATAAGGCAAAATTATAATAACGGACTAATCTCTCCCTTGCAGAACAAGTTGAGTCTGTGAAGCGCCCTTGTGCATGCAATGTACAAAAGTTTTTTATCATCTTCACTGTTATAATTCATGGAATCTGTGTCACATATTAAAACAGCGTCAAATTCAAGTCCTTTCGACAAATATACAGGTATGATAAATACGCCATGTAAATCTGATCTACTCTGATTTTTTATTAATTGAACATCCATTCTGTCTTTTAAACACTCAAACAAGGCCATCGCATTTTTTTCGGTTTTGCAGATTAGCCCAATTGACTGGTATCCCTTTTCTATGCAGGATTTAACTTCTATATCAATCATTTCATTAAGAGAGAATTGGTCAGAGGCTGTATATATTTTTGGTTCATCTCCTTTTCTGTTGAAGCTCTTTATTTCTGAAATTTGTTCAATGAATTTCAAGCTATAATTCAGAATTTCATTCGTGCAACGAAAACTTTTATCCATTTTAATAAGGGATGATTTTTTCTTATTTAATATTTTTCTAATTTCTTCGTATAGCAATAAATTTTCCTGTTTTTCAAGGGTTTGGTTTATATCTCCCAAAATCGTAAATTTGGAATTTGAAAATAGTAAATTGAATATTTCATATTGGAGAGGATAATAATCTTGTGCTTCGTCAATTACTACTTGTTTAATTTCTTTATATTCATTCGCTCCATATATTTTTAAATTTAAATAAGTTAAAACAATTGCATCATCATAGCATAAAAAAGGGGTATTTAAATTTTCCTGTGTGAATTCTCGGATATCTTCGATGTTATCACAAAACTCAATGTCTTTCGTTAAACTATAAAAATATTCTTTATCACTTATCAGCTTCTTGTATAGGTTTAAAACATTAAGTTCTGTGAATTTTTGTATTTCTTCTTTGACTATAGACTCTTGTAATTTATTAATGCGTCCCTTTTCAGACTCAGAAATTAACCCAAAAATTATATCCTCTAATTGGTTCAATTTCATCCCTAAAGGCGTTTCAATTCTTCTTAATATTTTATCTCTGAGTATTTCTTTGGTTACAATACACTTATCTTTAAAATAGACATCTTCAAATTCTATCCATTTATATGGTAAATCATAAATAAAGAGATCTAATATTTTCATAAACTTATGCGATGTTTTGAATTCTATGCTACTCTTTATAACCTTGCGATATCGCGGACTTGTGATTACATTTTCTAAAAATTCATTTCTCGATTGTATCTGTGCATCCTGCAATATTGTGGTCATTATTTCTTCAAATACCACTGAAACAACATTACTTTCTCCAAGGTCGGGTAATACATTAGAAATATACTGTTCAAATAAAAAGTTTGGGGAAATAATGATTATATTATTCGCAGACAACTTATTTGACAGGCCTTGGTACATAAGGTAAGCAGTTCTATGAAGGGCAATAGAAGTTTTACCACTTCCTGCCACTCCTTGCACTATCATTAGGTCATTATCCATATCTCTTATCACTATATCTTGTTCTTTTTGTATAGTTTCAACAATAGTTTTCATTTTTGAAGAAGTATTTTGGGACAATAGCTTTCTCAAAAATTCATCCAGAATTTGAACTTCCGCATCAAAAAAATATTCCAGTACTCCGTTGCTTATTTCATACTGGCGCTTTAAATTAACTTCTCCAGTTATCCTTCCCATAGGTGCATCGTAAAATACTTTCCCCATTACAAAACGATAAAAGACACTTGCTATTGGTGCCCTCCAGTCATAAACATACATTTCGTATGATTTGTCTTTTTCTAAAGAAGAACGACCGATATATATTTTTTCAAATATATCTTCATCATCGAATTTAAAATCAATTCGAGCAAAATAGGGTGATTTTATCATGTTCTCCAATAGTACTTTTTTCTTTTCTACTGCTTCATAATCTGCAATTTTATTTGTAATCGGATTCGCATATTGACTTAATTCAGCAAGAGATTCAAAACCTTCACTAGTCCAAAGATTTGATATAGCGTGTGACGTATTTTCGCGCAACTCTTGCTTTGCAGAAATAATAGCCGACTTATTTTGCTCATTGCGCTCTTTTGCTTGATTTAGCTTTTTTTTTGCTAAAGCGATCGTTTGTTCTAACCTGTTATTTTCAAATTCTAATTCAGACTGATTATTTCCCATTATAAAAAATCACCTCTCATATAGAATCTGCAGAAAATTAATCTTTAAATTTGTTACAACAATTCTAGCATACCTGGAATTTGAAAAACAGTCTTATTGTTGTTGCTTATATATGATATAATTAAAATAGCAAGGTGACTGTTGTGGTTTTTGTCACTTTTTCCTATTATAAATGTCAACCTAAAATTCCTCAAAAATGTGCATTTAAGATTCCCCAGTTTT
>JBMNCR010000075.1:0-112509 GCA_049366695.1 Eubacteriaceae bacterium | reverse complement strand
ACCTCAGTATCAAAATCTAATGTCTAACTTTCTGGAAAACTTAAAGGCAGCCTAATAACGTTTAATTGTTGTAATTTATTCTTATCTATATTACTTTTCTAAACAATAGTATATCTCAATTATTGAATACAAAAAAATGTTGACTATGTTATATTTCTTTAATTTAAAATCGTAAAATTTTATATGTTATATACATTTTATACTATATAAATTGCAGATTTTAACGCAGTGGATTAAGATTATGATAAATTATTCCACTGCTTTTATTTTTTTGGGGTCAAATTGTAGATTAGGAAAGACATGTCCCTAATGGTTCTGTAGATTAGGAAAGACATGTCCCTAATGGTTCTGTAATTTTAATTAGATATATTATTATTCTATTGTGAAAGACGTTCTCCTTCTGTAGGAGGGTGTGGCATCTCTTTTCCCATAATCTCAGTAACAAATCTATACATTACTGTACTATATTCTGGAACTCCAGGGAATGTTTTTGCAAATTCATTCATCTTATTTACATTTTCAATGTCAAAATGTACTAACTCACGAAATTGTCGATAAAAATCATACTGGGGATTCAATTTATCTCCTACAATTTTATGGAACCGAGCCCATGACTCTTCTGAATCATCTCCAGTTGTAAATATATCATCCAATACTGCTGCAGCAATTTTACCTGACATCATGCCAGCTGGGATACCATAAAAGTGCGCACATTCAGCTTGTGAACATGCATCTCCTATCAAAAATGCTCCACGATGATAATTTTTCTGAACTTCAGTACAACCAAGTAGTCTCCATCCTTTCAATTCGTCTACTAATTTTGCGCCTTTAAAAAACTTCTGTCCATTTTTAGAATCATTTACATACCAGTTAAATACTTCTTCTAAGGACATATCAAGAGCTTCTATAGTCTCTATAGGTATAACCAATCCAAGGGTTCCACAACCAGGAGCATCATGAGCTGCAATCCAACCGAATGACATTGATTTACGAGCTTTATCATAATTGGGTATTCCTTCAGGAAGATAGAACTGGAATACAGACCCTGGTTTCAAAACAGGAGGTAAGTTTGTAAAATAGCCCCGAGCTGCAAACATAGACAAAGAAGGATCCTCATTGAATATACCTAGCTGTCTTGCAAGCATAGAGTGTGAGCCATTTGCAATAATAACTGCATCCGCTTCTATCTCAACAAATTTGTTTCTTAGATATCCTCTTATACCACATACCTTTCCACGACGAACAATTAATTCTGTAGCCTCAAAATTATCTTGAAATTCTGCTCCCCCACGTACAGCAGCACGTCGCACAACATCGTCTCCTATTCTACGAGGAACAATCATCATGGATGCATCTTCATTATCACTATGTGCACCCAAACTAAAGGTGATTACTTCTTCATTTGGACTTGCCAGTATAAATTGATCTGATCCACTAACAGTATTTAAAGATTTCATCTCTTCATAGATACCCATATCTTCAAAAATTGGCTTCAAAGATGGTAACCAACCGTCTCCACAAACTTTATCTCGGGGCCAAGGTTCTTTGTCAATTAATAATACATCCATACCACGCTTCGCACAATAAAATGCTGCTGACGATCCACAAGGTCCTGCACCTACTACTATTACCTGTCTTTTCACTATTCTTCTCCTCCTTCCTTTGCTACCATAGTAATTACATCTCCCTTTGGACATAATTTTTGGCAAATACCACATCCTATACATTTTTCTACGTCCACAACCTCATAACCACAACCAAGACAACAATCCGATTCTATAAAAGCTTCTTCGTCGGTGAATACTCCTTCGACTTCTTCAAAACTTCTAATTCGAACATCAATAGGTATCTTTGGAGTATTAGGACGAGTAATTTTGCGGAAATTATATGGGAATAGTTTTTCTTCTACAGGTGCTGCTTGCAATCGTTCTTCTTTAGCAGAAACAGGGTCTTTTAAAGCACGTCCTCGTATGCTTGCATCTACTTCAATAGCAATTTTTCGACCTGATGACATAGCATCTATTACAGAACATTTATTAGAACTAACATCCCCAGCATAAAATATTCCTTCTTCATTAATTTCTTCTAATGTTAAATCTCTGGATTGCCCTATTGCTTCTACGCACCAATCGCATTCTAGTATTATTCTATCATTACAATCAGTTTCAACCGTAAACTTTCCATTTTCGTCCTTGCCCATAGAAGTAACTTTTTCAAACTCAATACCGTTAAGGGTTGGGAACAATTCTGATACAAATTTTACAGGACTATAGCCTTCTATTATCTCAATGCCTTCTTCTTTAGCTTCTTCTATTTCCCATCTATGAGCCGGCACATCTACTCCCTCTTCAAGACATACCACCATTACTTTAATTGCGCCTATACGAACTGCAGCACGTGCACAATCTATAGCAACAGATCCCCCTCCTATAATAACAGCTTTTCCTCCATCAAATTTAAATAGTTGACCTAGATGTCTTCTAAGTTTTTGTTTATTATTAACATGTTCCATGAAATTCATTGCTGTCATAATACCAGCACTTCTCCATCCATCAATAAATAATTCTTTAGAATTTGGTGCACCTGTAGCAATAATTATTGAATCAAAAGAACTCTTCATTTCTTCAATAGAAAACTGGTTAATCTTTTCATTTAAACAAATTTTAAGTCCTGCCTCTACGAGTTTCTCAACTTCTTTTCTTACTATATCACGATCTAGTCTAAATTCTGGAATTCCCCGTATGAGCATACCCCCTGCCTCATTAGAAGATTCAAAAATTGTTACTTCGTATCCAGCCTTTGCTAGATAATGTCCTGCTGTTAAACCTGCAGGCCCAGCACCAATAATAGCTATTTTCTCTTCGTATATACAAACATATTTCTCAGGTTGGTAATCCACTTTTTCACTTAAGTAACGTTTTATTTCACGAATTTTTAATGGCTCATCAACTAAAATACCCCTTTTACATCCATCCTCACATGGATGGTGACATACTCTAGCACAGACTGAAGGAAGAGGATTTTTACTCCATACTAATTCATATGCCTCATCAAATTTTTTAGCTTTTGTTAAACCCAGATACCCCTGAGGACTAATTCCTAAAGGACACTTGGTAGTGCAGGATGTTTCTGTAGGTAGAGATTTCATCTTACCAACAGAAATCCCAGGAAGATCAGTACATGTAGGACATACATGACAAATAGTACGTTGATTTTCCTGTATTGCATCTACAGGACAATTTTCACGGCAAGTACCACAATTGATACAATTAATTGTGTCAATTTTTGCTACAACCTTCTCAGCAGAAACAATTTTTTTCTTCAATGTACTTCCAAGAATTTTTTCAGTGGCTTTAATATTATTCTTTTTACCACTTCCAGATACCAGTGTTTTTTCCAGTTCACTAACACCATTGCTTGTGATTATTTCTCCACTAGCTCCAGTTGACATAAGCATTACCCCCTTATTTATATTACAATTTCAAAATCAATATATCACTTTGTTAATATATTTTCAATTTACAGTGGGTTGTAATGTAGCTATTATCGCGACATATCAATACTAGTGTCACTTTTAAAGCTAATTTTGTTAAAATATTAATGATAATATAGACATTTTTTATAAATGGTTTTAAACTATAAGGTAAGTAATATATATATATAAGCAAGTAAAAATATTTTATAATGAGGTGATAAATTGAAAGATCAAATATCACAAGTCATAATAAATCTACTAGAAATAAACCTATATAAGGATATTTATGTAAGTACTATTTGTGAGAAAGTTCCTATCAGTCGTCAAACATTTTATAGATATTTTCACTCTAAAGATGCTGTTATAGAATGGTTTATCGAACAAGATTTTATGAAAAATGCCTTTCCTTTATTTCGCTATCATCTTAAAGAAAAAGGAGTTTCTGCTTTTTTTTCATACATAAAAGAAAATCCGCTATTTTACCAACGAATCTTAGAACATGACAATGGTATATTACTAGAACATTGTCTAAAAAAAGCTTACAATACAGCTGCTGACTACACAAGCACCTTTTCTTTGCCTGTAAAAAAAAGGTGTTATACTATAAACCCCAAAGTTTATCGTCTTTACGCTATAAACGGTATCGTCGCCATCTTAATTTATTGGATTCAGGATAATATGAAAATTTCTGAAGAAGATATAGCCAAAGATTTATATCTAATGATGGAAGAACCTTTAGGTATTGTTAGAGATTATTATTTGACTATAAAGGAATAACTATATTTATTATGATTTCTATAAAACAAGCTATTAATACCTCCCCTTTTATTAGCAGGGTGTAGGTATTTGCACATGTGGAGACGGTAAGTTTTAAACTTGATAAATAATCTAAAATCATTTATCCATTATTAAATACTATTCAGTTATTTGATAGCTTTTTAAAAAGTACTCTAGACAGTTGCTTTTCACTCCAATTATTGAAGTGAAAAACAACTGTCCAGATATAATACATAATTTTTTTACTTTTTCAGCATTACATTATTTTGTTAAATCTATTGATACGGGATCTAATTCTACAGATGCAGGTCCTGTCTTAACTACTAATACATATTTGTTATTATTTATATCAAAGCCTTCAAGTTTTGTAATATCGTACACAGACCGATATCTCATTTCATCTTTATCCAATACGATTGTTTCATGATCAATAGCTATCTCATTAACTTCTTTTTTGTTATCTTCTTCTGTTTTTTCTTTAACAGGTACTTCCTCAATTTCTTTTTTGGATTCCTCTTTTAACTGAACTCTGTACCTAGTAGAGTTATTAATAAACTCTTCATCATTTTTATCTCCAAATAATTTATAATCAACCATAAGCTTGTTATCTTCAACAAACATTCTTTCAATAGTTATTTTTAAATCTGGACGACATGCCACTTCAACATCTCTAGGCATTTTTTCATCAAGAGAAATGAACTCCGTAGTTCCAATTAAGTTAAGATATCCTGTTAATTCCAACTGATCCATCTCATCTTTTAGAACTTTTGTATATATCATTCTATTTTTAAGTTGATAACGTTCTCCATCCTTCTTTGTTTCAAAATACATACTAGTTTTAGTACCTAAATCTTTATTCCAATCCCAGATAACTCCCACAGGACTCATATCTTTAAAATCCCATGTATCTATAACAGAAGAAATTAGTTCTTTTGGGTAATCTAAAGTATAATCAATAACTGTTGAAGATTCCCCGTATACAATAGAATCAAAGGTTATATTTACATCTGCTTCTTTATTATAGATTTTTATATCATATTTTTCTACCTCATTAGATAATTGTGAAATTGGAATGTTAAAATTCCAAGATCCTTCTGTTTTACCAACTTCTTTAAGTTCAATCGTTAAAGTTGCATCCTCTGGCAACGTTTCATTAGGATATATTGTCTGAAACATGCCAGTATAACCATTCTCTGTATTTTTTAAACGGGCACGCTCTAGACCTTCAGAACCTAGTTCTTCTCCATTATACAATTCATATAATACTGAGGGGGTTTCATAATCATCATATTTTTTCTCAACATCTCCTACCACATCAAATGTTCCCCCGATAGAAGCTCCGTCGTAATACACACTTGTCATTGTCACCTCAATACCTTCAAAAGTACATGTCTCATTTAATCTAGTAATCAATTCTTTGCTTTCAAGATCTTCTCCTATAATGTCAGGATAATCAAACTTTTCATAGAGCCCTCCAATTATTGGTACATTTGCAATAACATGAGCTGGTACAAATACGAATAGAGAAAAGAACATAATAACCATTGCTGCCACAGAAGAAATGGCTATCCTTCTAATATTTCTTCGCTTTTTTATTGGAATTGTCTCAGATGGAATACCATCATCTATTGCTTTTTTAACCTTATCCATCGGAACCTCAATTTTATCCATTTCATCTTGAAAATATTTCTTTTCCATCATAACTAACCTCCTCTAACATTTCCTTTAATTTTTTCTTTCCCCGAAAAAGATATGTCTTTACTGTATTTTTAGGAATATTCATTATTGAAGCAATTTCACTAATAGGCAAATCTAAAAAATAGAACAAGATAATAGCATCTTTGTATTTATCCTTCAGTCTTCCTACGGCTTGAATTAAGTCAATACGTTGATCTAAATCAACACTTGTTTGAGCTACAATATCCTGTTTGGATATTGTGATCTCTTTTTTCTTAAGTATGGCATATGAAGTGTGTATTAAAATCTTCGTCACCCACGTTAAAAAATATTGATTTCTTTTTAATTTATGCAGATCTAAATAAGCTTTGTATACTGTATCTTGTACCACATCTAAAGCATCTTCACGATTACCTGTATAAAGAAAAGCAGTACGATATAGTTGTTCCCCATGAAGTAGCATCAGTTTTTCAAAAGCTTCTTTATTCCCATTTTTTGACTCTATTACAAGTGTCTCCTCATTCAAAGAATCACCTCCTTTACTTATTAGAGGCTAAAAGATATGAAAAGGTTTCAGAATTTAAAAGTTTTAATAAAAAAGAAAGACTACAAGTTTTTTAGTCTTTTATATGTAAAGGTCTTCTCAAGGATTACCCCAATCAATATCCCTATGCTATAACAAAGGATATCACTCCATAAAAATCCATATCCTAAGATTAGACCACCCAAAAACGTTCCTCTAATTGAATTAATCCATTGACTTTGATATAATTGACTCGCCTCGACTGTATATGATAATAGTAGGGCAAATAATGCAATATCACGGATTTTCATTTCAATGAAAAGAAATCCAAAAATAAAGAATATCATCAATCCCCAGAGAATATCTCCTGAGTAAATTCTTATACAATCTGGCAACCATATTGCATACCGCCTAGAACTTAGACCCAAAAGTATAACTACTACAATTATTATGCTATAAATAAACCTGTTGCGTTTTACTTTCATGATACCCTCCTATCATATTTTGTTTTCATCAATGTGTTGAACAACAAAAAATATCCTAGCATACCTCCCAAACAGTTTAATATAACATCATCTATATCTGAAGCTCCTGCTCCTGTAATATACTGCAAAACCTCTATGCAAATCGTAGCCATCAAAATAATCAAGCAGCAAATTTTGAAATTTCTACATTTATCCCATACTAAAGGCAATAAAAACCCCATGGGTAAAAAGGCTGCTATATTACCGGCAATATTTACAATTATAGCTCTTATAGAAGAGGTATTCATTAAATATTGTAAAATGGTTTTAAATGGAATTAGATTAATACTTCGATTTAAAAATTGTCGCCCATATCCATGATCAAACAATGTAAGATAAGTCAAATAACTTATATATAATATAAATAGAATAACACTTATATACCTTATAACTCTTTCTCTTTGAATATAATTATGTAATTTCATATACTCTCCTATCATATTGTTATATTCTATAAACCCTTTTTTTACTTACATAGTCATTTCTTTAAGCTATATGTATAATGCTAGTTCCAACACTCTATTAAACCGTCAATAAATAGATGTGCATATCATTCCCATATAAATAATTTTATTGGATCTACACTTAACACAACTATTATGATACATCTATAATTAAAAATCAATTCCCAACTTCTTTCATTTTTAATTATATACGCTGAAAAATTTATTGCTAATACTATATCTTAATGACTTTCAATAAATTTCTTTCATATCATATATTTTTCTCAACACCGTTCATCAACTTCTTTACACATATACTTTATTTTTTCTGTAATAATCTCATAATTGTATTTATAGTTTTCAAACCTTGAATAAAAATCATTTGGTCTGAGAATTTTATTTTTATAAAGCTTTGATTTTTGCGATTCTATTTTATATTCACTGCCTATTTTTATGTACCATATGAAAACATCCTCCTTAAAAAGAAGATTATTATCCATTTCTATATGAAGCTTATTTAAATAATGCAACACGAAATTTAGAGCAGATAAATCTTTACAAATCATTGCATGGCACATATAAACTTTCATAAAACTAAGTTTTTCATCCCCTGTTCCACTCAACGTGATTTCGCTCATACTTTTAACAAAATAATTGTTACTATAAATTGTATCCGTATCTACTCCATGGGAAAAATCAGGATTTAAGCAACGTATCATATACATATGTTTAATAGTTTCAATAATAAATAGTTCAAATTTCCCCTCTTTTTCTTCTTCTATTCTTTTTAAAAATTTATAATACAAATCATGACTTTCATTATTATAAATTATCAATTGTTTAGTTAAATAAAATACCGCATTACCTTTTTGCATATTATTTCGTCTTGACATTAATCCATGATATGTATATGAAATTTCATATGCCACTGCAATAAATGCAACCGCTATCAAACCAATTCCAATACTAAGTAGATATTGTTCTTTCCATAGTGATAAAAGGATGACTAAACCACAAAATATTATTTCAGATACAAATCCATATAAATGGGCTGTTTGACAAAGAGATGATGCAATTTTATCATCATATTTTTGTTGCATTTGCTCATACAATTTTTTTGGATATATGCACTCACCAGTAAATAAAAAGTTTTTAAATATTTTAATTTTTCTCTTTTCTGCTGGCATGAAAATAATTGGATAGAATAAAACAGGCGTCATGCCATATCCTTTAGAATAATAATATAAACTTTGAATTAAATGACTTACAAAAACAACAACATTTAAAAATATTAATAATAGAAACATTACAAAAAATGATTGATGCATTGATTTAAACATTATTAATAAAACACTCATACTAACCGAAAGTCCATTTACTGGAAATTCTAAAAAAAAGAATATATACGAAATAAATAGAATAAAATAAAATTTTTTCATAAAACTTCTCCCTTTTAATTTAAATTTTATTTATGTTAGATTTGATTCTTTAGATCAGCCTATCAAAATACTATTATCATTTTTAAATTCCAATTAGAATAATTGTATATCAATTATAACTGCCTCATTCTTTGATAAGCTAAAAATTCGGCAATACTTTTTATTGTAAAAATCTTAAAATCACAGTAAAGTATTATAGCCATTATGATAAACATCACTACAAATCCTGTGAAAGATATATTAAAAAAGCCTAAATAAATAAGAGGATGAAGAAAAATTGTTAATGATGGTTTAATAAACAACAATTGTATCAAATGAAAAGCCAACCTAGATCCATGATAAAAAAAATATGTAGTGATTAAAATTACAAACAGTGAATTTAGTTCTACGTATATATTATTTGTTCCTTCACTGATGATATTTAAAAAAAATGACTCTATATAATAAAGATTAGTAATAAGAATAATTACAACAACAACATTTCTACCCTCATTTTTCCTTTCATCATTAATAATATCACCTTCTTTTACGGATATTTCTTAAATGTATGATGCATAAATATGTATACATCAAGCAACTAATCCATTATATACCATTTTACTTTTTTTTGCATTATTTTTATTAATCCTAAGCTTATATTAAAGAATCATTATGCTTTTTGCTATTTACACAAAATAAATAATTCTTGTTCATGTAAAAAATATTTTTTATCATATTCGAAGTTACATTACTAAATAAAACTTGCTGATACTTAGCCCCTTCAAACACAGAAAAATCCGAATTTCTGTGCAATTGCCTTAATTTAAGGAGCTCTTTATGTAAAATACACTAGACTCCTTTATTTCAGGTAAGCGTTGAAATTCGGATTTGTTAAAATACCTCAAGTTTTTGATTATATTATTCTGCTTGTGCTAATGCGTTATTAACAGCTTCTATAATCGCTGCTGAAGACTTACTTGCTCCAGATACTGTGTCTACCTCTGTAGATTGTGCTTCTACTATCATATCAGGAAGTTTTGCTACTGCAACAGTACCAATACCATCCGTTTCGGAATGTTCTACAACATTTACTTCTGAAATTTCTCCGTTTTCTACAACAACTGATACTTTTAATCCTGCATGCATTCCTGCATCACTGGAACCTTCATATGTACCGTCGGTATATCCTGTAGTACTACAGCCAGTTCCCATAAATAACACACATAAAACAACAACTATTATTGCAACAAATTTATTTCTTTTCATTTTTTTCTCCTTTTTATGTAAATATTTCATTTAAACTCATTTTTAAATTATTTCATTTTCACGTTTAATCTTTTTCTTGGTGATAATCTTACTCAATATGATACTTATTTCAAATAAAGCGAGCATTGGTATGGAAACCAGTACTTGAGATACTACATCAGGGGGAGTTATAAATGCTCCTATAACAAATAAAAGTACAATTACAACCCTACGACTTTTCATAAGCCATTCTGCCTTTAACAATCCTAACTGGCTCAATAAAACAGTTACAACAGGCATCTCAAATACAATACCAAAAGTAACTAGTGTAGACATAATAAAATTCAAAAAGTTTTGAATAGATATAGTTGCCAACACAGTATGATTCGGGTCTACATTAATAAAGAAATTCAACACCAAAGGTACAACAATATAAAAGGCAAAAACGGATCCCATCAAAAAACAAACTAGACCAGCAAATAGTGATAAAAACACAACAGTATTTTCACTTTTTTTCAAACCCGGACGAATAAATGCCCATGTATGATACAAGATTAATGGTGATGCAAAAGCTACTCCACTTACAAGTGATAATTTAATATACTGCGCGAACAATTCTCCCGGTGCTAAATAAACTAATTCATAGCCCAATTCCTTTGCAGTGTCTATCAACAAAACAACTATTTCGTCAGAAAAATTAAAACTTACTAAAGCAACAACAAAAAAAGCAATTAAGACAATAAACAATCTTTTCCTAACTTCACTTAAATGCTCTACTAATCCCATTACATCTTTAGATTTTTTTTCCTTTTTCTTTCTTTTCATCTTATTCAAATTACTCGTCTCCCGTACTAGCTTTATTCTTGATCATTATCACTTTTTTTTTCATCACCATCTACGCCATCTTTAAAACCACGAATCGTCTTACCAAAGGTTTTTCCTAATTTTGGCAATTGTTTTGGTCCAAATACTATCAACGCAATACCTAAAACTATTAGTAGTTCTGTTGTGCCTATTCTTCCTAACATAATGTATATCCTCCTTATCTATTTGCTTATTTGTTCTTCTTCTAATACCTGTGAAACTTCTCCTTTTACTTCTATTTTTTCATTATCTGCTAAAGACACTTCCTCTTTTTCTTTTTCTTTGTTTTTTACTTTTCCTATGTCATTAATAGAACTTTTAATATCCTCCATTGGTTTACTAATATCCTTTGTTATATTAGTCAGTGGATCTGTTACATTCTTTAACGGCTTTTGAACTTCTTGTAAAGGCTCAACAATATTGTCATTTATATCTTCTGAAAGTTTTCCTGTATAACTTTTTAAAGTATTAAGTGCTTTACCTACTTTCTTAGCATATATAGGCATTTTTTCTGGTCCTAATACTAATAACGCTACTACTAAAATTAGTAAAAGTTCTGATGTACCAACTCTCATGAATTAACCATCCTTCCCATACTCCTAATTCATCTAAGCTTTGTATCCTTATTTTAGCATAAAACTTATTTATCTACTATAATAATTTGTTTAACTCTTATACTAAAGTAATTGATCCTTCACATACAACTCCAACTAATAATGTAGAGAAAATCTTACTTTAGAGATGTCTCAAGTTAAATAGTATCTCTATATTCTAATATGGCTGATACTTTATTTGATAATTTTATGCAACTGTTTTATTAGAATAAGAGGGTATACTTGGAATGATAAAATGCAGTCATGCAGTTTTACCCCCTTATTATTAAAAATACAATGCTTCCTTAGATAGAATCTAACTGTGCAGCGTTGGCTCCTGCTTTACGTCCCCAATGAATGGTTCCCATAATTGCAGTTCCTGATCCCGGATAGTATGGTCCTAACCATCCCGCTGCATTTAATCCACCAGCATAAAGACGTGGAATTGGTTCCCCGTTAGCTTTTATAGCTTGAGCATCTACATTAATTTTAACGCCTCCAATAGCTCCTAGATTAAATGAAACATTTTTATAGGCATAAAATGGACCTGTTATTGAAGATAAACCTGTATTTCTATCAAACTGTTTATCTTTTTTATTTTTCATATCAGCATTCCAAGTTGTCAAAGTAGCAGCTAAATTATCAGCATCAACAGAAATTAATTTTGCTAGTCCTTCAATTGTATCAGCTTTAAATACTACACCATCATCAATATCTTTCGCTATACTTTCTTCAGTCCAACGAGCAAAATCATCAGATAAACTGCTCTCTCCAAATATCATGTATGTAGGTCCGTTTAATTGTTTTTCTTGTTGAAATATAGCACGATAATGATATGCATAAGTTGCATCTTCACAAACAAATCTTCTACCTTTTGTATTTACTATAAATGATGGAAACATTGGAACACGATTATCTGTAGCAGCACCCGTTTTTCCACAAAAATCAATTGTACCACCAAACCCACCTACAGCTGCACCTATTTCCATTGCCATACGTATACCATCACCTGTATCAGTAGCAGCACATAAACATATCTGTGAAGTCAAATCCCAATATTGCTGAGGACTTAATTCTTTCGCCATTTCAACATTATTATCGATACCTGCTGCAGCGAGTATAACACCCTTATTGGATTTAACGTTAATTTCAGTTCCATTTTGTATTGCTGTCACACCAATCACTTCACCTGCTTCATTTGTTATAAGCTTAGCTACTTCGGTTTCGTATTCAACAACAGCTCCTTTTTCTAAAGCGGCATTAAGCATAGCGTTGACCATAATTGTTCCGCCGCCTTCTCCGCCGCCACCTTCATACACATGGATACGGTCTGCGAAAATAGACTCATCTACATATGGAATTTGAGCATGACCATAAACACTTGTAAACTTAATTCCTATATTAGTAAGCCATTTTATATGATCGGGCGCACTGTATGCTAAATCTTTAACTAACTCTTCATCTACTGTTCCCTCACCAGCTTTTACCCATAACTGATAATGTTTTTCTGGAGTATCATCTTGATAAGTTGTATATTCTTTTTGAATATCAGTTCCTGCTGCCTGCATAACACCACCGGAATAACTTGTTGTTCCACCTGCAACACCAGCTTTTTCTAATACTAATACTGATGCACCATCAGTTACAGCTTGTAATGCTGCAGCTAAACCAGTGCCGCCACCTCCAACAATAACAACATCAGACTCTTTATCCCAATTAATACTCTCAGCGGAAGTGTTTGAAGTACATCCACTTAATACACCAATTGTAGCTACGCCTACTGCTCCTGCTGCTGCACCTTTAATAAAATCTCTACGACTAATACCTTTTTTTTCCATTGTATCCCCTTCTCTCTATATATGATTAATTCTAAGTTAATTAATTGGTTAATTAATTAACTATAACTTAACACTATTATATAATTTCCTAATCCAAATATATATGTTACATATGATAAACCTTCCCTATCAGTTTGGTCATATTGCACAACTATATTTCTGATACAGTAACTTGGTTAAATGAATCCGGAGTAACAAGATGTGAAAATACTAATCAGCCAGCATCTCAAGGAGAACCAGGTGGAGCTCATAGATAAACAATATCAAAAACATTTACTCTATTTTTGTTTGATAAAAAAGGTGTAAACTCTCTGGAAGAATATATATAAATATCATCCTGAAGCCTACACCTTTTGTTAATGTCTATACCCCTTTTTATTGCATATTAGTATTAGTATTAACACCACTACCATCAATTTCAACATTCACATCAATATTCATCTCAACATTCTTAATATCAAAATCAACTCTAGCATCCTTCCTCATTACGTCACTTTTAATATTAAGCAAATCAATTTCCTGCTGTTGATATTTTTTAAATAGTTCTTGACAATCAAGTTTTACTTTTTCTTCAGCTTTCTTTTTAACTTGTTCTCGTGCTTCCTTATCTGTTAAAGTAATTCCCCCTTGAACTTCATTAATGTTTACTAAAATATGCATTGAAAGATTCAGATGAATTTCATTATCGTTTTCTATTAATATATCTTTTTTTGTATTACTATTAATAATTATCAATGATATATAACCATCATGAGACATGGGATTATCTATTATTATTGAACCCATCATCATTTTGTCAACCATATATTTATATATGCCTACTTCCACTTTTTCTAATTTTGATACCATCTTATCTTCTACAATAACAGCAGCACCATCGATTTCAATTTTTTCATTTTCAACTTGTTTGCCTGTTTTAATTATTGGCACTAAATTCACTTGACTCCCCATGTGTCTATTATTTATAAACTCATTTATTCTAATCGAAGCAATATATTGACTATTCCCATAATAAACCATGAAGCTTTCTAGATAAAAACCTAAAAATTTTTCATTAGGTATCTCTACTTTTAATATTTCTTCAGGGGATTGTTCACATATAAACATATATTGTTTAATTGCAGGTTTTTGATCTCTTTGATATGGATCCAAAAAAATATCTAAGCCTTTTTCTGCTGCTCTACGAGTAAATATCATTGCCTTTGTAATATCATATGATACAGGCAACTCTTCATTAGGTAAGTTTAATGAAAATGCGTCATACAAAGTTTTACCAGAACCTTTTGCTATAATCCTTACTTCTGTGCCCGCAACTTGTGCGGTTCGACTTGTTAAAAACACCTCGCCATATGATACAATTTCCCCTTTTTCATTAATATCACTACAACCTAATGTAGAAAATTCTAATCTATTCATATCCTTATAAGAACAACCAGCAAAGATAAACATTAAAACAATTATTATAATAAATATTCTTCTCACTTTAATCGTCATCCTTTATAAGTATCTTTTCTGAAACCTGATTCATATCTCCTCTAGTTACAATATCTTTATAATTAAAAAACTTACCCGTCCCAAGTGGATATAAAAAAGGATATCCACATGTAGTCAAATCTGCTAAATGAGCTACTAAAACGATAAAACCCATATAAAATCCAGGTAACCCTAAAAAAGTAGTAAACCCAATTATAATTAAATTCCACACAAATATACTTATATATATTTTTGGTATTAAATATGATGAAATTGATGAAATTGCAACTATCACCACGGTTACTTGAGATGCTAGCCCAGAATTTACAGCAGCTTCACCCAATATCAATGCACCTACTATGCTTAATGTTGGTCCAATTGGTTGTGGCAATCTGACACCAGCTTCCCTGATAACCTGAAAAAAAATAATCATATATAAAAGTTCTATTACTGTTGGCACTGGCACACCTGCCCTAAACACTGCCATTCTAAAGAGAAAAATAGAGGGTATTAGTTTAAAATGAAATGTTACTAATGCTAAATAAAGCCCCGGTAATAAGACTGAAACAATAAATGCAAAATATCTAAATATCCTACCTAGATTAGCTACATATTTATTCATGGTATAATCATCAGTAGTTTGGAAATTCTCAATAAAAAAATATGGTGCTGTCATTACGAAAGCAGTGCCATCTAATAACACTAAAACCCTACCTTCACTTAATTTAGCCGCTGCAACATCAGGTTTTTCCGTATCCCCTATGGTATCAAAAGAAGTATTTTTGCATTTTAATTTTTCTTCTAAATTATTATTATAAAAAACAAAACTGCCCTCATTAGCTATTTTTATTTTATCTCTAATATAATCTACTAATTGTTTTGGACATTTTTTTTGTAAGTACATCATTGTTAAAACTGTTTGCGACTCAGTACCCATAATAAATTTTTCTATTTTAAGATCCGGTGTTTTTACTCTCCTTCTTATTAAAGAAATATTACAACTGATATCCTCAGTAAACCCTTCCCTTGGCCCTTTTATTACAGTTTCTGCTGAAGGTATATCTATAGCTCTTTTTTCATATCCCCTTGCATCACAACTAATTGCTTTTTTAGATGAACTAAAAAATATAAGAACATTTGCAGATAATATAAGTTTTACTGCTTCCTCTAATTTTTCTACTTCCTCTACTGAGGTAGATAAAATAATTCTATTTTTTATATTTTCGAGGTTATCAATTTGAGGTTCCATCTGAATTAATGGTGTAATAATAAATTCACTTATATATTTTGCATCACATAAACTTTCAACATACACCAATGTAATATTTAATTCTTCATTAGATATTTTCCTATACTTTATATCATAACTATTAGATAATTTTGTTCTTAAGTTTTCAATAGTTATATCAGACATACTATCACCAATATTATATTTTGTATTTAAAAATTAATTATGTACTTAATAAATCTAAGAAGGTTGTATATATTGTTAGCTATTATGTTCATAATTTTATTAACACAATAATCAGGAGGTTATTATGGACAGATTCTCACCAGTACATTTTATGTTTCTCATGTTAGGAGTTGGCATTGTATCTCTAAAAACTTATCCAAGAATTTATTTAGTAAACGGACAACGTAACACTTGGATAGCACTTATTATTTCGTCAATCATTATTTTTTTCATATTTACTTATATAATTAAGATATGGAAAAAAGATAATTCAAAATACAATAAAAGTATAGTAGATATATATCAGTGTGCCTTAGGAAAAAAACTAGGCAATATTTTCCTTGCTTTATTTATATTAACTTTGTTTTTAACATTAATAGAATCTTCCACTGTAGAGGCAGATTCTATGCATCAAAATATGCTAATTGAAACTCCAAAATGGGTTTTCTTACTTTTTTTTATTGTGCCATCAATATATATTGTAAGAAAAAATATTGTGGCAATTTTTACTATAACCATGATAGGAATCGTATTAATAATGATAGCAGGGATTAATTTAGGAATATTAACTATCTCGTATAAACAATCCTCGCTGTTATTTCCAGTATTTGAAAACGGCTTAGATATAAACTTTTTTATCTCGATTATAGAAATTTTAGGTCTATATGGGTGCATAAATATAACCCTACCATTCCTTTCTAAGATATCTCATAATAAAGGCAAATTAATGAAGTATGCGATAATTGGATTAATTATTATTATACAAATTGAGATTGTTGGTATTACCGGCATTCTAATGACTTTCACTCCCGAAAGAGCAATTTCGATGAATTATCCAAAACTACAGCAAACTCAATTAGTTAGCTTTTTTCAATTCTTAGATTTTGGAGAACTTTACGTAATGCTTCAAATACTAGGAGGATTTTTATTAAAGTATATGCTTGCTTTTTATTCGATTTTGATTATTCTAAGAGATTATAATATTAGTAGAAGATCTCTAAAAATATTAACAGTTTTAATTAGCATAGTTGTGCTTATTTGTTCTATAATAATATCAACTAACTCATTTATTATTTTTGATTTATTAAATATTTATCAGTATATATGCTTGTTTAATTTCATTATAGTACCATTAATCGTATTTATTATAATAGATATTAAAAATAATTTTAAATTAAATCACTTAAGAAAATAACAATAAAAAATCCAAAGCTAACTATTATCAACTTTGGATTTCTTTATCTTTATTTACTTTTATTGAAAATTATATTCTGTTACTATTTTATCTCTACCTGTGACTTTATCATTAAAATATTCATAACAACAAATACCCAAATATGAACCTGAAATATTTATTATATTTTCAAATCCCATGTTTTGCAGTGCCATTAGAGCATTATAGCTTCTTTGACTAGAACGACAATGTAGATATACCGGTACATCTTTAGGTATTTCATTAGTTCTCTGTCTTATTTCACTAAGAGGTATATTAACTGAATTTATTAGATGCCCTGCTTCATATTCTCCTTTTTCTCTTACATCAATAATAAAAGCATTATTTTCAACTAATTCTCTCACTTTTGAAACAGCAACTTGTTTGAATATACCATTTAAAATATTTAATGATACCAATGAAGCAAAATTCACAACATCTTTTGCTGTACCATGTAGCGGAGCATAGCATAATTCTAATTCTTTCAAATCCTCTAAGGTCCCACCCATCATAACAAGTGTTGCTATTACATCTACTCTTTTATCAACATTACCCTTTCCAATTGCCTGAGCTCCTAATATTTTACCAGTTGGAACTTCATATACTAATTTAAAATGCATTGGATTACTATCAGGCATCAACCCAACTTTATCACCTGGTATAATGTAGACAAAATCATAATTTATACCTGCTTTTTTAGCTGCTTTTTCTGTTAGCCCCGTAGAAGCGGCATTTAAATCAAACACTCTAACTACGGAAGATCCTATAACCCCGGTATTCCTATGAGGAATACCATAAATATGATCAGCTGCTGCTCTTGCTTGTCTTTGAGCTGGTCCAGCAAGGGCAAGTCTAGTTTTTTCATGTGTCAAACGATTATAAACTTCTATCGCATCCCCTACAGCATATATATCTTTATCATTTGTTAAATAATTATGATCTACTTTTATTCCACCTGTTTCACCGATTTCAAGTCCTGCTTCTCTTGCTAATGTAGTTTCTGCTCTCACACCTATAGCCATAACCACCGCTTGTGCATCAATCTCTTTACCTGACCCTAATTCAATCTTTTCACTTCCAATTTTTTTAACCCCATCATTTACAATTAAATCAATTCCTTTATCAAGAATTTCTTTATGTAATATCTGAGCCATATCATAATCAAAAGGTGCCATCACTTGATCCATTGCTTCAACTAAAGTAACATTAAAACCTGCCTCGCATAGGTTTTCTGCTACTTCAATACCAATAAATCCACCACCAATAACTACAACATCTTTTACATCGTCTTTTTGAACAAATTTATTTAGTTTATCTATATCAACAACGTTTCTTACCGTGAAAACATTTGAGTTATTCGCACCTTCAAATCTTGGAACTACAGGATTTGCTCCTGGAGATAAAAATAATTTATCATAAGTTTCTTCGTACTCTTTACCGGTTTTTAATTCTTTTACAATGATAGTTTTTGAATCTCTGTTTATTTTTATAACTTCACTTTCTGTCCTTGCCTCTATATTATATTGGCTTTTAAACTTTTCAGGTGTCATTAATACAAGATCTTCACTATTCTCGATCATTCCACTTAAATGATATGGTAATGCACAATTTGAAAATGAAACATTTGGTCCTCTCTCAAACATAATAACTTCTGCAAACTCATCTAATCTTCTTACTCTCGCGGCAACAGAAGCTCCTCCTGCTACTCCTCCAACAATCAATACTTTTTTATTCATATTCTTCCCCTCCATTTATGAATAATGAACTACATAATTATTCTTTGCTATTTTAGTAAATTAATTATGCCTATTTGGTGGTATTATATTTACTTTACCTTCAAATAGCTTTAATCCTACTATTCCACCAATAGTAAGTGCTATAAAAAATCCCCATCCCGATAGAGAAAAGTTACATATTCCTGAAAACAATGCACCTATATTACATCCACCAGCAAGTCTAGCACCAAATCCCATCAAGAATCCGCCTAACATATAAAACACAACATCTTTTAATTTAAAATCAAAATCAAATTTAAACTTACCTGCTGATAACATTGCAACAAGAGATCCTATAATTATTCCAACATTTCTAAGGGTTCCTGGATCATTAATTAATCCTTTATTTACTGTTTTCACTACATAAGAAAACGCAGGTGATGAAAACTCTACTCCAAACATCTGCAAAAATGCTACACCCCAATTTGTAAATGCTCCTGTCACACCCCAGCTATGTCCTGATGTATTAATTATAAAAACAAACATTACAGCCAATAATAATCCACCTGTCAGAAAACTCCAACGTTCTACAAAAAATTTATGATATGTTTTAAAACTAAAAAGTTTAAAGGTTTTATCTTCAGGTAGAGGCATTTCATCGGCCTCATAAACTACTTTTTCATAGTGTCCCTCTTTTTTTCGAAAATCTTCATATTTTCTTGTGATAATATATAAAACCAATAAAATAGAAAGTGAAATTATTAATGTACCTATATAACCGAATACATCGGGAAGATAAACCTTCGCTCCAATTTTCCCAATTTCAGTTTGTAATAATTGATATCTTGCTTCAAGACCTGGTATAGATCCTAAAATGAAAAAACAAAGCGCTATAACTGCTCGCACAGCACCTTCACCAAAATCTGTTAATGTACCAGATGCACAACCACCAGCTATCATCATCCCTATACCGAAAAGAAATCCTCCAATTATCAAAGCAAGATTTAAAATATTTACTGATGACGTTCCAGGTATAGATAAACTTGAACTTGCAGCCCTAAATGCCGGTTCGGCTCCACCTGCAGCAGCTCCCCAGTGTAGTCCAGCAGTTGCTATCATTGCAACGGCAAACATTATCAAGAGGGCTTTCGTTAGACTGCCTTCGCCTGTAATATATACTCTTTTTACACCACCGGCAAAACCAAATCTAGCTCTAGTCAATATATAACCTAAAGCAACTCCTGTGATTAAAAACAAAGGTAATCTACTGCTAGTATTATTTAAAAATACACAAGAAACTGCAATAATAGCTAATATAGTAAAGGCTATGATAGATTGAGTTTTATTAAATTTGTTCTCTGCCAATCTTAATACCTCCTTTATAGAATAATAAATAATTCTGTCTAGATTTAACTTAATACTTACTAATTTATAAACTAAAATGCTAACTTTAATATCAAAATACTGTATTGTAAAATTTTAAATAAATACTTTACCTATAAACATAATCGAAACAAAAACCGGTATGATTCCGGTAAAGCACCGAAATCATACCATGAAGAACTTAAAAATCTTATTCTGCTACAACTGGATACCCTTGATTTATCCAACCATTTGGCTCAACTGGAGCCATTCCCATACCTGCATTAAGAGATACTGCGTCATATCCTAGTAATCTTAAAACTGCAACTGTTTGACCAGCTGTCTGACCTGTATAGCAATATACAATGATAGTTTTATCTGTTGGTAATGTATCAAATTGCTCTTGCATTCCTTTTCCATAAGGAATATTAACTGCTCCTTCTATATGACCTATTGCATAATCATCTGCACTTCTAATAGATAAGAACATTGCACTTTCATCTTGTGCATCAAGTAGTTCTTTTGCATTTGCTTCACTGATTTTATAATTTTTAAACTTAGTATCTGCGACATCTGCTAAACCGTTATAATAGTCAACAATTGCTTCCTTGATTGAAGCATCTATAGCTGCATCTGATGTTTCTGGTAATTCATTTACGGTAGTTTCAATAACTTCATCTACCCCTTCTACTTTTGAGATTCCAAATACCCAACCTAAATTAACTGATTTTGCATCAAAACCTGCAATATTTAGTAGTGCAACTGTTTGTCCTGCCGTTTGTCCAGAGTAACAATAAACCATAATTGTCTTGTCTGTTGGTAACATATCTAGACTTTCGCCAATTGCAGCTCCCCATGGAACATTTACTGCTCCTTGTACATGACTTTCTTCATATACGTCTGCTTGTCGAATATCCAAGATAAACATGTCATCTCCTGCTTTTACTTTGTCTACAAAGTCAGCCTGATTAATTTTATTGATATCATCGGACAAGTTTACAAAATAATCATTTGCAGCTTCCTCAACAACATTTACATCTGCATCAACTGGATCATCTGATCCATTAGTACATGCACTAAATGATACAACAAGTAGTACAGCCAAAAGTAATACCATAAACTTTTTCATTTTATTTTCCCCCTACTATTCATGTTATTTGTTTAACAACTATATCTTAACAAATAAATAACATAGTTTACCCTTAGAAAACGTTATGCTTCATTAGAATTATAGATAATAGCAATCCATTAATGAAATGTAGTATAATACAGATATAATATATTGGGAGCTTTATATATGAATATAGTAAAATTTAGATTAAAAAAAATTAGATTTATACATTATTATTTAGTATTCTATTTTGTTATTAACCTTCTATTTCTTACTGATTTTCCTTTTATCCATTCTGATGAACCTTGGCTAAGCGGTTTATCAAGGGCTATGTTTTTGGAAAATGATTTATCTGCAACTGAACCTTTTTTTGATACTTACCAACGATATCCTCATGCGATTAAAGTATTATTTCATTTAATGCAAATTGGATTTATTAATTTATTTGGATATAATATCTTTTCTTTTCGACTATTATCATTAGTATTTTCCATTGCAAGCTTATACTTTTTTAATAATTTATGTAGGTTACTATTTCGTTCAAATACAGTGGCAATCCTAACAACCATTTTATTATCACTAGATATCCAATTTATTTATGCTTCACACTTCTCTCGTCAGGAAATAATAATACTCTTCGTTATGATTTTGTCTGTGTATATTTTTCTTAACAATTTACAAAATCATAATTACTTTATAGATATATTTTTAGGTATCTTAATTGGTTTAAGCATTGGAATTCATCCAAATAGCTTTATTGCAGCATTATCAATAGGAGCCATATACTTGTTTTATATTATTTATAAGAAATTAAAGATAAAAAATCTGTCTATATATATTTTTGTAGTAGTATTATTTGCTATCATATTTATTTCAATAAGTTTTATGATGGATGCAAATTTCATAGAGCATTATTTTGAAACTGGGGTAAAATTTAACGTGCACAAAAGTTTTTGGGATAAATTTTTAAAGATAAAAACTTTCTATTCAATGTTATTTTTAAAAAGAAGTGCAACATACTATCTACCAAATATTAAGTTTCAATTGTTAACATTTGGAGTTACCTATATTATGATGTTGATTATGTTTATAAAAGATAGATCTTATAATTATTTAAAAAGAAACTCTTTATTTGTTTATATTACATTTATAAATTTGGGTATTATTATTATTGGCAGATACAATGTAACAAGCGTGTTATTTATATTTCCATTTATGTATATACTAACTGTAACAGCATTTCTTAAAATTGTATCAAACAAGAAATATATCATGAGTATATTCTTGATTATTACATTTGTTAATGCTTTATTAAATATATTTCCTTTCTATAAAAACAGTTATGATAATTATATAAAGGAAATATCCTCTTATGTAAATAGTAACAATATTGTCTTGTCAAATTTAAATACTGAGTATTATTTTGATAATGGAAAGATTTTTGATTATAGAAATCTAAGCTTCATTAAGGAAAAAGGAGTAAGTTTTTCACAGTATATTGGTTCTAGAAATATCCAATATATTATTTATTATGACGAAATAGACTACATCTACGAACAAAACCCTAGATATAATGGGATTTATGGAGATGTGTCTTTATATTTCATGGAAATGCAATTTTTTTTACAAAATGAATGCAATAGAATTTACAGTTTCTCAAATAGTACCTATGGAACAAACATTTTTCATTTAATTGACAAAAAACAATGGCAAGTACATATTTATAAAGTTAGAGCAACTGAGTAATCTGTTCCACCTTTTTTTCTGTAATACATTTATCATTGTTATTTATTATTTGATTTATCATAGTATCTTTCATTATGACAATTCTGTCTGCAAGCTTGAGAGATTCTCTTACATCGTGTGTAACAAAAACAATAGTTGTTTTTGTCTGTTTCCAAATACTTAATAATATTTCCTGCAATTCTTTTTTTGTCTGAACATCCAAACTACCAAAAGGTTCATCCATAAGTAAAACTTCTGGAGTTGTAACTAATGCTCTAGCAATGGCAGTTCTTTGTTTCATCCCTCCGGAAAGTTGATTTGGATAATATTTTTCAAATCCTTGTAATTTAACCATCTGAATATATTTTGAAGATAATTCATTGATTTCCACCTTCGAATATTTTTGTTTTGAATTTTTTAATGCGAATTCAATATTCTGTTGTAAAGTCATCCAAGGAAAAAGTTGGTCCAACTCTTGAAATACCATGACACACTCAGTTACAGGTTTAGTTATCTGTGTACCTTTTAAGGTAATTTTTCCATGATCTTTTTGTAAAAATCCACCAATAATATTTAATAGAGTTGTCTTTCCACATCCAGAAGTTCCTAGTATACAGATAAATTCTCCCTTATTTATTGTTAAGTCAATACTATTTATTATCATTCTTTCCTCATATGACTTAATTAATTTTTCTATTTTAATAACTTCATTCATATGGACATACCCCATTTTTTAATTGTTATATCCTGAATTTTACCAAAAATTAGATCTTCTACTATAATACCTATGATGATAATTATAATTAGACCTGCAAAAAGACCCGGGGTATCCATAAAGATTCTCTTATTAAAAATATACCATCCAACCCCACCAATACCTCCAATTGCTCCAAATATCATTTCCCCACTTATAGCCGCTCTCCAAGCCCTTGCCCATCCTATCTTTAATCCTGCCAAAGCATATGGAAAAGAAGCAGGAAAATATATCTTCCAAATAATTTCAAATATACTCAATTCATAATTTTTGCCAATTTTTTTATATATCTCAGGAATCGATTTGAAACCAGCTATTATATTCAATGTCATAGGCCATAAAACAGAGTGAATTATAATAAAAACAATGGCTTTACTACCTGTTCCAATCCATAATATAATTAAAGGCAATAACGCTATGCCTGGCAATGGATGAAAAATTGATATTAGAGTATTTACAATACTATCAAATATAGGATGTAGAATAGAAAGTGAAGATATCATTACAGAAATCACTATTGCAATAATTAACCCAGTTGTTATTAATTTTAAAGAAAATAAAATTTGGTTTAATAAATCTCCCGTAATTATTGATTCAAAGAGTGATTTTCCAATTAATTCAAGAGTAGGAAAAGCTAAAGGACTTACTATAGACAATCTAGCTATTCCTTCCCATATGATAAGTATAAGTACAATCCACAAATATTTAAAATGAGATTTATTAACTATTTTGTTACTCTTCATAGTTTACATCTTTCCACATAATCTCATCATTACTAGTATAGACCTTTGACAAATATTCATTTTCAAGCATAAATTGTGCAAACTTTTTTGTGCCTTTTACAGTGGTATTAAACATGGTATTTTCATAAGTAATATACTCAAGAATTTCTTCTTCTGGCAAGTCATAATACTCCTTTAGAATCTTTGCAGACTCTTCTGGATTTTGATTTATAAAATCCACTGCTTCCTCCAAAGCCTTATTCAATCCGTCATAAAACTGTGTATTGTCATGTAATTTTTTGGTAGTTACTCCAATAATAAAACTAAAATCATTTCCAAAAGCTTCTTTTCCACTTAAAATTTGATGATACCCTTCATTTTGAATTTCTTTGTTCAGATATGGTGTAGATGTAAAGTGAGCACTAATCTCTTTTCCAGCAAGCAATGCATTCATTCCATCAGGATGAGACAATGTTACTAAAAGATTATCAAACTTATGGGGGTCATCAAATTTTTCATCACACGCCATGGACAGAAGTATATGTTGTATACTTCCCGGTTGAGGTAATGCAATCCGATCATTATTGGTAATGTCCTCTAATGTTTCTATTTCTTCTACAGTTACTAATCCAACAGGAACTGATGAAAGACCTGCAAATATCTTCCAATCCATACCTTTATCCCATCCAATTAGAAAAGGAGGAATACCCATAAATCCTGCATCTAATTTGTTAGCCACCATTGCTTCTCTAATAGCAGCAGTATTTATCATTTGTTCCCACACTACCTCTACTTCTGGAACATTTTTTTCTATTAGTTTTTGGTGTTTCATAATTTGAATTGGGGCATATGCAATTCCAAATTGTTCAGCTATATGAATTTCTTCAATTGTATCTTGTTGAGTTGAACAACCTTGTGTCATCAATAAAAGGAATGCAAATAGTATTATTATTATCTTTTTCATATCAGTCACCTTCTTTGTATTTTTTCACCTGTATACTCAAATTTTTATCTCTATCATCTATTATTTTTAAATGTTCAAAAGCATTATCAATATTTAATGCTAGTTCTTCTTTGTTTTTCCCTGTTATGATCATATGACCAGCTCGTTGTGTAGCATCTTTGATAGTCTTAATTTCTTTTCCTTTTGATATATTATAACTTGCACTAATTACTCCGGGAAGTCTATAGAGTTTCTGCACAGGTGTAAGACTTTTTATTCTACCTACACTGGCAAAAAAAAGCTGTACTGAAAGTTGTTTTAAGTTATCCTTTACAGAATAGCTATCTAAACTTATCTTTACTTTTCTTCCTAAAGAGTAATCTATGACTCTATCCAAAATATCAAAATCTGTTAGGTAAGGGATAAATACATCTTCATAAGCTCCGCCAATTCTACAGGCTAGTTCATTGACATATATACCATCTTCGCCTACAAGTAACTGAATATACAATGGCCCATTTTTAATGTTAAATGCTTTTGTAATATCGTTAACCATCTTTTTAATATCCTTATAATAATGATTAAGAAATTTTGAAGGAAAATTATGCGCAAAGCATATTCCTATATGTTTATCATTATTAAATGTTTCCCTATCTGTAACGGTGAGAATATACGGCTTACCTTCTTCAACCCAGCAACTCACTGTTATTTCATCACTTTTATAAAACTCTTCTAATAATGCTTCCTTTTTTCTAGAAAATTTCAAAGTATTCAAAATATTATCATAAATTTCTTCAATACTATTTAGTTTATAAACACCTCTTTGACCTTGACTATCAAGAGGTTTGAGAACAACAGGAAAATTCATATCTTGAAATTCTCTTACTGAAGAACTCTCATTTATTAATTTGTATTTAACTGTGGGGATATTATATTTTGAGAGTACGGTTTTCATTATTTTCTTATTAGTTACAGCTGCTGCAGTATCAACATCCAAAAACCTAGGCAAATTTAAAGCTTTTGCTACTTCTGCTACAGTATACACAGGCTGATCTGTTCCTAATGTCATCACACCGTCTACAGAATATTTTTTTGCAACATCTATATTACCTTTCACGTCAAATGTACTTATTGTCTCATTATACTTTGCATAAGTTCTTCCTGGTGCATCTTTATAATAATCAGTCAATACAACCTCATGCCCTTTTTGTACCGATCTAATAATTCCATTTAATTGATTATTTCCACCACCCAAAATTAATAATCGCATGCATTAATTCCTCCTACGTTAATGTAGCTATCCATCACTTTTTTTATTTGTTTTTACACCATAATAAAAAAATAATTTCGTAAACAATGATATAAGTTTCCTTATATTATAATTTGACTTGCCATATTTTCTATCTACATGATTCACATACACATTCCCAATTTTCTTAGTAAATTTTAGAATTATAGCAGTGATATAAACGTAAGGTGTTTCATCTTGTAAAACCTTCCCAACAATCTCTTGATCAATAATCCTAAAACTACTTACCTTAATATTCTTAGGTTTATGCAAACATAATGTAAAAAAAGCATCTACTAGCCTTGACCCTAGCTTTCTATAAAAAGGATATTTCTTATTATTGGGTATTGCATAAACTACATCATAACCTTTTTTAATTTCTTTTATTAGTAACATTATGTCTTCTGGTTGGTGCTCTAAATCATCATCCATTGTGATTATTAGATTCCCATTTGCCATATTCATTCCATATTTTATAGCTCCTTGTTGTCCATAATTTTTTGTTAAACTTATTGTTTTTATTTTTACGTCTTTTTTATTTAATTCTTTTAATTTTATAGAACTATTATCTGTTGAAAAATCATCTACTAAGATTATTTCAAATCTCAACTCTTCCTGATTTAGTATCTCGAAGATTCTTTCTACCACTTCTTCAATAGAGTAATAACTATTATACACGGGTATTATTACACTGATGTAATCATTTTTCAAAACAATTCCTCCAACACAAGGGATAGTTTTTCTAAAATATAATTCAATTCCTTCTTATTCATATCCGTATAAATAGGCAATCTAAGTAAAGTATTGCTAACCTTTTCTGTTTTAGGAAGTTCTCCCTCTTTATACCCTAAACTCAATCCTTTGGGAGAATTATGTAAGGGCACAAAATGTATATATGCCTGAATATTATATTCATTTAATCTATCAACAATATATTTTCGTTCCTTCTTATTCCTGAGCAATATATAAAAATTATGGTAGTTTGACTCAAAATCTTTTGGAATACTAGTCATAGAACAAATAATCTTCTTATCCAAATATATTTTTAAATGCTTTATATATTCACCAGTTATCCATTTTCTTTTTTTAATAATATTATCAATATCTTTTAATTGCGGATAAAGCAGTGCCATTAAGATGTCAGAAGGTGCATAACTAGACCCAATATCAACCCAAGTATACTGACTAATCTCACCTCTCATAAACTGATTACGATTAGTTCCTTTTTGGCGAATTATCTCAGCGCGTTTTAAAATGTCATTATCTTTCGTATTAATAGCTAATGCTCCACCTTCACCTGATACATAATTTTTTGTAGCATGAAAACTAAAGCACCCTATATGTCCCCATGTTCCTAAAGGCTTACCTTTATATGTAGTACCTAATGCTTGAGCTGCATCCTCTACAATCTGCAAATTATACTTTTCTGATAAATTCATTATTCTATCCATTTGACAACCGGTACCACCATAGTGAACAGGCATAATAACTTTGGTATGCTCAGTTATTTTTCTTTCAACTTCCTCTAAATCCATTGTTAAAGTATTTTTATCTATATCTACAAAAACAGGTGTTGCACCATACAACATTACTGCATTTGCAGTAGAAGGAAAAGTATATGAAGGCATAATAACTTCGTCTTCTTCTTTAATGGCAAGAAGTAACATGGCCATTTCTAAAGCATGAGTTCCAGATGTAGTTGTAATAATTTTTGAACCTTTTAATCTATCTTCTAACAAAGTACATACTTTATTATTAAAATAACCATCTCCTGATATACTACCTGTATCAAGTGCTTGTTTCATATACATTATTTCATTTCCCGTTAAATGTAATTTATTAAATGGAATATTCATTGCTTAGGACTCCTCATGCTTGTATACTTTAATCCACTGCTATAAGTTCTCTTCATACAGCTTTACATTTTACCCCATACACTTTGTTACTTTTATATGCTATAATATATTATTATTAATTAATAAGGTGGTATCTTATGAAAACAGTGGATTGTTTAGGTGATATGTGCCCAATTCCAGTCTTGAAAACAAAACAAGAACTCTTATCCATAAGTAAAGGTGAAACCCTAAAAATTATCACGGATCATAGTTGTGTTTTAGAGTCACTCAACAATAAATTTAAAAAACACAGTATTACTTACGAAGAAGTTCTTAATGGTGTATGGGAAATCTTTATTACAAAAATTTAACAAAGACTCTTTTGGGCGATATTTTTAAAATACTGAATAAAATCATTCAAAACTTTATTATCACTTACCCTCTTATCATAAATTAGATACATATCATATTCTATAATAAAATCTTTGATTTTTATGAGCTTAAGCTGTTTCCTATATAAATCCTTTTTTATTGAAATATATGGCAAAAATCCAATACCGTACTCATTTAATACAGATGATTTTACTGATTCAGCAGAATCGCTGTTGTATAAAATATTAAGCTGTTCTATTTTATACCCAATAGTCTTCATTTTCTGTGCAATAGGATCTTTCACATGCATATTATCATTAAGTATAAACGGATAATTCACTAATTCTTCAAAAGCTATTTCGTCGGAAATTTTATAGTTTGGGGAAGATACCAAAACTAGCTTATCAACTCCAATTTTTTGATAACTAAGTTTATTGCTATTTGGCTTTCCATAAATAACACCGAGATCACAAATATTATTCATTACATTCTCTTCGATTTTATTAGTCTCATTTGCATTTAACTCATAACTATTTTGAGGAAATTTCTTTTTCACCTTATACATAACACATGGTAGAGAATATGTTGCGATAGACCAGCAAGCTTCAATTTTAATATTTTGAGCACTTTCATTTTCCATTTCAAGGTGTTCTAGCATTGTATCGTAAGTCCTTACGATATTATCTACATATTTTAACACTATACTCCCCTTTTCAGTTAGTTCAACTCCTTTATTACTTCTTTCAAGTAATTTACATCCCAAAATATCTTCTAATTTTGAAATTTGTTGACTTAATGCTGATTGGGAAATATGTGCACTATTTGCAACTTTTGAAATGCTCTTTGCAGTGGCAACTTTATAAAAATATTCAAGATATTCTATATGCATAGAATACTCATCCCCTATCATAAATTATTGTTAATAATACAACTACAATATTATATCATAATCATCATTATAAGTATTATTCCTATATTATAAAATCTAAGTCTAAAAATTGCTACAATTTTCTAAAACACTTATATACCAGCATTATCCTTAATATCAGTTATATTTTGCCATAAGTTTTTCTAATATTGTTTTACAATATTTGATAATGAAATGTGATATAATACTATTGAATAACAAATCTGAATTTGTTTTAAATATATCAAAGGAAAGAGAGTTATATTAGATGGCTAAAGACAAAACGAAAACTTTTAGTAACACAACACTTAATGTCAATAATAAGAGATTTATCAATCAAGTTCCTATTGGAATAGGAGTTTTTGGTCTTATAATAGTATTTGGTTTTTTTCTAAATACTATTTCAACAAACTTAACTTTTTATTGGATTACTGGTATAGCTTTTGGATTTATTCTCCAAAAATCTAGGTTTTGCTTTACAGCATCAATCAGAGATCCATACTTAACAGGAAGCACTTCCTTAACAAAAGCTGTATTGATAGCATTAGCTGTAACAACAATAGGTTTTGCTGCCATTAAGTACGGTTCATATATAAATCATCAAATAATTGTCGGACAAGAATATGTAAGGCCTATCACTCTTTCAACTGCATTAGGTGGAATTCTCTTTGGTATAGGAATGGTCATTTCTAGTGGATGCGCCTCAGGTACTATTATGAGAGTAGGCGATGGTTTCCAAATGCAAGCTATATCTCTGTTATTCTTCGTAATAGGTTCTATTTGGGGAGCACATGACATGGGTTGGTGGAGTAATAACTTTATAATAAGTGACGGGATTTTTCTACCTGATACATTTGGATGGATTGGAGCTGTAGTTATTCAACTAATATTTATCGCTTTCTTATTTGTAATTGCAGATAAATGGGAAGAAAAGAATTTATAAAAAATCATCAATTAAACAACATCTACGACAATTTTATTGGATTTTTGAACATTATAGAAAATTCTAAATTATTAACTTTTTTATTGTCAAAATCACTAGTGGAGGCTTATATATGAATCTAAACAAGAATAAATATTATTTGACATGGTTTAAAAATCCATGGTCATATGTTACAGGAGCATTGCTTTTATCTTTAATGCAAATTGTTACTTTCGTAGTCACTGGTAATCCTTGGGGTGTTACCGCTGCCTTTGTTAATTGGGGTGCTTGGATTTTTGAATCCTTTGGTGGCAATGTTTCTAACTGGTATTATTTTAATGAAGAATTTACACGCACTACCTATCAGGCGGGATTTTTAAGAGATCCTTTAACTATGAGAAATTTAGGAATTATTGCAGGTGCATTATTGGCAAGTTTAATGGCCTCTCAATTTAAAATCAAAAAGATTAAATCTTATAAACATGTTATTGCAGCAGCTATTGGAGGATTATTCATGGGGTATGGTTCTAGTATTGCAGCTGGATGTAATATAGGTGCATTCTACAGTGGTATCGCTTCCCTTTCCTTATCTGGTTGGTTTTTTGCAATATTTATGTTTATTGGAGCTATAATAGGAAGTAAATTATTGCTCAAGTATTTAATGTAAGTATAGTATAAATATAGTCTACTCTATTAGATACATCTTATAGTAAAGTAGACATTTTATTTATATAATATTAAATTTTATTTTAGTTATCCTTTTTAAGATTCTTTTTCATAATCTTTTAAAGAAGATCTTATTAATTCTTCTAAAACATATATATCGATATCTTTAAGTTTATTAATATAAATACATGCTTTCCCAGTTTTATACTTTCCAAGTCTACTCATAATATCTTTTTTATCCTCAAATCCGTATGTTAGATAAATAGTCATATTTTGTTTTCTTGGTGAAAATCCTATCTTGAACCAATCCCCTTCTCTTCCACTGGCATACTTATAATGATACTTGCTAAATCCAATTATAGAGTCTCCCCACATTTTTGCATTATCACCACTTGTTTTTTCCATTAATTCAAGCAACTTATAACTAAATTTCTTTTTCTTTTCATTTTCTATACTATTAATAAACTCCATAGGATCACTTTCACTCAATACAGTTTTGTTTTTTTCTTTAGTCATAAACAATCACCTCTTTGAGATTTTATCTACTATAAAATATACCCAAAAAAATTATTATCAGTCTTTTACTTCATAAGTTTCGTAAAATAATTGTAATGACAACTGTAAATATCTACTAAATTTGTTATCAGACAAATCAATATTCATAATTTCTTCAGACTTTTTTAAACGATAATTTAAAGTATTTCTATGAATATGCAAAAGGTTTGAAACTAAAGTAGCATTTTTATAATTCTGTAAATATGTTAAAATTGTAATAAAATATTCGGTATTAAACTTTTTATCATAATTATAAAGTTCGTATACTCCTGGGAAAATAAATATCTGGGGCTTTTCTTTCTCTTTTATAATATCAAAAATAAAATGTTCATAGTATAAAGAAAAAAAATGTTTTCTGTTCCTTAGCTTTTCTTTTTTTCCATATTTATAAGCTGTCAAAGCTTGTTTGTAATGTATGGCAGCATTGATAAGATTATAAAACTTATCACTAATGCCACAAATTAAATCATATCTAGCAAGAATTTTCTCTATTTTAAATATATCTTCTTCGATATTTTCACCATAGATAAGAAAGACAATATAAGAATAGTGTATTGTAGACTCAATTCTTTTACTTTCTCGTAAAACATCTTCTTGAAAATTTTTAATAGTAACTAAACTAAAATTATTTATATCATATGGAACAGTAATTATTCGATATGGTTCTTGCCATGCAATACTAGATAATTTAAATGCTTTTTTAAGTTTTTTTGAATCATAAATATCACCTTCAATTAGATTTGCGAGCAAAGTTTGTTTATATACATTTCTCTCATCATTTGGAGTATTTTTATTTATCATCAATAGATTAATTACCTTACATAAAACTTCTATTATCTCCAAATCAATTTGACGAAATTCCCTAAATGATTCAATAACACCTATTACACCTAAAAAACAGTTGCCATTAGAAATTCTTCTTGCAATCCTTCTAATATCTTTTGCAAAACCCCAATCTAAATGAAACGGAAAATCTCTTTTCAGTGTTTCTTCTTTAGTATGATCAAACTCAATCTGATTCATAATTTCTTGATTAACATAACCTTTTTCTAATATACTGTCATAAATAGATTCATTTATTTTCTCTTCTGGGTACAAAGATATTAATCTATATGTTGAATCAGTTATTATAACGGGATTTTCAACTGCTTCAAATGTTTTCTTTACAAAGGCATGAATATCTTTTCCTTCTAGTAAATACTCAAACATCTCCTTCTTAAAAGTATCTAGCTTTGATTCACCGGCTAATATATCTTTTATTATATTTACAGATTTTTCTATATAATCTGTGTCCATCAATATAAAATTGCTTTCACATCCATACATATAATCTTCAATATCTTCAGTTATAATAATTTTCCCATGAAAAGTATTATCTATTTCATGAAAATATCCATAAAAAATTGTATTATCAAGTTGATATTTATTATAATCTTTAATATGCGCAATATTTTTCACATCATTATCTAGGATATTATTTTCTATTAAATCGTGTTTACACCATGTAAGATGGTTCAAAATATTTTTTAATTTCAAAGGCACACCTTCTTATCTCTAATAGTGAAAATTTTATTGTAGATACATAATTATTTATTATATTTAGTTATTATGTTTAGTTATTATGTTTACAAAGATTATACAATATACAAAAATTCGAAACAATAACAATAAAGGATATTTAATATATTCTAATAATATATAGTACTTTTGCTTATATTTATATGAGAGAATGAAAAAGTAATTAAATAATAAAAACTATCTATTATTTGTAGAATGTAAATTTTAGCTATTTTAGAAGTACTTACATAAACTATGATTAAGCTTCAAAGTTAATGAATCCTTGACTTATAATCCAACATGAATTACAATACCTTATAAAGTAATTTAAGGAGTGATATGGAATGTTAGGTAAGTATTATACAGTTGATGAAGTATCTGAGATGATAGGTATGCATCCTAAAACAATTAGAAGGTTTATAAGAGAAGGTAAGTTAAAAGCAAACAAAGTTGGAAAGCAATGGCGAATTACAGGGCATGATTTGAGTATTTTTGCAGAAGGTACTAATGCTAATAAACACCTACTAAAAAACGATGTAGAATTTAATACTAAGAGCTCTGCTAAAACTCACGATGAAAATATTAAGGTATCCTCAGTAGTAGATATTAATGTAGTAGACATGGATAAAGCTATGCGTATATCAAATACATTAATGGCTGTATTAAACAACAAAGATCCAAAGTATGGCAACTCAACTATGAATGTTCAGTTTATTGAGAAAGACCTTAAAATTAGAGTAATGCTATATGGAAATATTCAATTTATTAAAATTATGTTAGATTCTATATCTACATTAGCCAATTAATAGATATTATCTCCTACAATTATATAGTAAAATATTATCTAATTGACCCATATTTTTAGGTGTTGTATAATATTTATAAAGAGACACATAATTGTATAAGGTTGTTGACAAAGTCTTATTTTTTCTTAGAAATTAAAAATATCACTTCGAGTACTGGATAGAATTAACTCATGAAGTCAAGGCAATTTCAAATCTCGCTATGACTCAAATAATAGAAAATTCAAGTCTTAACTTCATTCGTTGTGTTTTTAAAGTAAGGATTCATTTTTTTGATTCTAAGAAATTATATTCCTTTTTGCATATATTATTATTTAGTACTCAACACTCTGATACAAAAGTGTATTTTTTATTTTTGTGTCCAATACTTTATTGCTCTAAAGTGATAATGTGCAATTAAATAACTAAGGGAGGAATATATGGGAAAATTTATTTACATTACTTTTATAGGACTTTATATAACTATGATTATAATAATTAGTGCAATTAGCCGCAGAAAGATATCTGATGCAAATGCTTATTTATTAGGAGGAAGATCAATCCCACCATGGATGTCTGCTTTTTCTTATGGAACAGCTTATTTTTCATCAGTGCTCTTTATAGGTTATGCAGGTAAAATTGGATGGAACTTTGGTTTATCTGCTTTATGGATATGTATTGGTAATACGGTTATTGGTACTTATTTTGCTTGGGAAGTACTAGGTAAAAAAACCAGAGAGATGACTAATAGACTTAAGGCCTCAACAATGCCTGAATTCTTGAGTATTCGTTACGATAGTAAAAATATCAAGGTACTTTCAGCTATTATAATATTTGTTTTCTTATTACCATATGCCGCAGGAGTATATAAAGGCTTAGGTTTTTTATTTGAACAAATATTTGGAATACCACAAGAGACAATCTATATGATAATGTTAATTCTAACCGCTTTTTATCTATTTGTAGGTGGTTTTATGGCTACAACCCTTGCTGACTTCTTTCAGGGTATAATCATGATAATGGGCGCAGTTTTATTACTATTTTACGTAACTAAATCCAATGAGGTAAATGGTTTTATAGGTGTGTATGAAAATTTAAAAGCATTGCCTGACATTGGAACAAAATTAGTGTCTCCTATAGGACCTCCTGGGTTTTTACCAATATTTTCTTTAGTAATATTGACAAGCTTTGGTAGTTGGGGAATGCCTCAGATGGTTCATAAATTTTATACTATTAAAAATGAAAATTCAATAAAAACAGCTAAATGGGTCTCTACATGTTTTGCTTTATTACTTACTTTTAGTGCATATTTTACAGGTGCAATCAGTCGATTGATTCTATCAAATGTTAAACCAGAAAGCTATGATATGATAATGCCTATGGTATTTGATAAAACTTTACCTGTAATAGTATCAGCGGTATTATTAGTCTTGGTACTATCAGCATCCATGTCTACCCTTGCATCTATTGTTTTAGCAGCAAGTTCTGCAGTTGCAGTTGATTTAGCCAAAAGTATAAAACCATCCATGAAAGATAAGGATACTATGCTATTACTTAGAATACTTTGTGTAGTTTTTGTAATTGGTTCATATTTACTTGCCAATAGTGGTAGTTCTGTTTTAAACCTTGCAGCTATTTCATGGGGAGCTGTATCTGGATCATTATTAGCTCCTTACTTATATGGACTATTTTGGAAAAAAGCTAATAAAGCAGGAGCTTTTGCAGGCATGATTACTGCTCTACTTGTTGAAATTATTGGTGTAATTATTCTCGATGGTGGTTTTACAAATCCGAATATTCCGGTTGTAGGAGCATTGGCAATAATTCTTCCTATGATAAGTGTATTTGTAGTAAGTAATCTTACACAACCACATACAGAAGAACATATAGAATATATTTATAATACACTGTCCACTGAGCAATCAGGACTATAAAATGGAGGACGTTAAAGTGATTTGGTCAAAAAATGAAACATTAACAAGAAGTGAAATAGAAAATATACAACTTCTTAAATTACAAGAAACAATACATAGAATGTATACTAATGTTCCATATTTCAAAATGAAAATGGATTCTATTAAATTAGCTCCTAGTGATATAACCTCACTTCAAGACTTACATAAGTTACCTTTTACTGTAAAAGATGATTTAAGAGATAATTATCCTTTTGGTCTTTTTGCTGTACCACAAAAAGATGTTATACGTCTACATGCATCTTCAGGAACAACCGGCAAACCCACAGTAGTAGGATATACAAAAAATGATATTGATACTTGGAGTGATTTGGTTGCTAGATTAGCCGTAATGGCAGGCGCAACTAATGAAGATACAGTTCAAATTGCATTTGGCTATGGTTTATTTACAGGTGCTTTTGGATTACATTATGGTTTAGAAAAAATAGGAGCCACAGTGATTCCAATATCAAGTGGAAATACAGAAAAGCAAATTATGTTAATGAAAGATTTTGAAACGACTATATTAGTAAGTACTCCTTCATATGCATTACACATGGGAGAGGTAGCAAAATCAATGGGTATCGATCCAAAGCATGATTTAAAAGTTCGTTTAGGTTTATTTGGAGGAGAAGGCTCATCTGAAGCCATGCGAACACAACTTCATAATATATGGGGAATGTTTGCAACAGAAAATTATGGTATGAGCGAATTAATTGGTCCTGGAGTATCTGGGGAATGCACCGCACTTAAAGGGATGCATATCTCAGAAGATCATTTCATTCCTGAAATAATTGATCCTAAAACTGGTGAAGTATTACCAATAGGAGAAAAAGGAGAATTAGTTATCACAACCATTTCTAAAGAAGCTTTGCCTTTGATACGTTATAGAACCAAAGATATTACAAGACTTATGTATGAGCCTTGTAATTGCGGCAGAACAACTGTTAGAATGGAAAAAATCTCAGGTAGAACAGATGATATGCTAATTATTAGAGGTGTCAATGTCTTCCCTTCACAAATCGAAGAGATATTAAATAAATTTGACGAACTCGGTCCACATTACGAACTATTAATCAAAAAGAAAGGTCATCTTGATTTTATGGAAATAGATGTAGAATTAACAGAAGATTTTTCATTAGATGCTTATAAAGATTTAAAAAATCTAGAAAATAAAATTAAACACGGTCTTCGTACTATTTTAGGTCTAGATGCAAAGATTAAAATAGTAAATCCTAGAACTTTAAAACGTTTTGAAGGCAAAGCGAAAAGAGTAACAGATTTACGATAAAAGACATAAAAAGCTAAAAAGAGAGGAATTAATAATGAAAAAACTAATGTTGGGTAATGAAGCAGTAGCAAGAGGAGCTTATGAAGCAGGTGTTAAGGTAGCTGTAGCATATCCTGGAACACCAAGTACAGAAATAACAGAATTTATTGCGCAATATGATGACATTTACGCTGAATGGTCACCAAATGAAAAAGTAGCTCTCGAAGTAGGAATTGGATCTTCTATAGGTGGAGCTAGAACCATCGTATCTATGAAACATGTAGGAGTTAATGTAGCTGCTGATCCTTTATTTACGGTATCTTATACCGGAGTCAATGGGGGTTTAGTAATTATGACAGCTGATGATCCAGGAATGCATAGTTCGCAAAATGAACAAGATAGTCGCTTCTATGCAAAGGCTGCTCATATCCCAATGCTAGAACCCTCAGACAGTCAAGAAACTAAGGATTTTGTAAAAATTGCTTTTGAACTAAGTGAAAAATACGATACGCCGGTTTTTGTAAGATTAACTACAAGAATTTCACATTCTCAAAGCTTAGTGGAAACTAGTGAAAAAGTTGATGTTCCGCTAAAAGAATATTCAAAAGATGTTATGAAATACGTAATGATGCCAGGTATGGCAAGGAAACGTCATGTAATTGTTGAAGAAAAAATAAATCGTCTAGCAGATGATGCTTCTAATCTATCAATAAATTCAGTAGAAACAAATGATACAAAAATTGGTTTTATTACAAGTGGTATACCTTACCAATACGTAAAAGATGTATTTCCAAATGCCTCAATTTTAAAACTAGGTATGGTACATCCTTTGCCAAAAGAGTTAATAGAAAAATTTTGTGATTCTGTTGAAAAAGTATATGTAATAGAAGAGCTAGAACCAATAATTGAAGAACAAATAAAATCATGGGGTATTAAAGTTGAAGGTAAAGATTTATTAACCAAGCAAGGAGAATATAGTGCTAATCTGTTATTAAATAAACTTGAAGATAAAGAATTAAATTTTGCGAAAGCTGAGATATTACCTCAAAGACCTCCTGTTTTATGTGCTGGTTGTCCTCACAGAAGTATATATTATTCACTTAAAAAATTGAAAAAACACGCAACAGGTGATATTGGTTGTTATACTTTAGGAGCTATTCCCCCACTATCAGGATTAGATACTTGTGTTGATATGGGAGCAAGTATAGGTATGTTGCACGGTTTGGAAAAAGCAAATGGAAAAGAATTTGTAAAAGATTGGGTTGCAATAATTGGAGACTCTACATTTGTACATTCTGGTATCACTGGACTTGTTGATATTGTATACAATAAAGGTGCTTCCACAGTAATGATTTTAGATAATTCAACAACTGGAATGACAGGACATCAAGACAATCCAGCAACTGGTGTTACGTTAAAAGGAGAAAAAACAAAAGTTTTAAACTTAGTAAGTTTATGTAAAAGTATTGGCATTGAACGTGTTCGAGTAGTTAATCCATTTGACCCTAAAGATGTAGAAAAAGCTATTACAGAAGAAACTGAAGTTTTAGAACCTTCTGTAATTATTGCCAGTGCTCCATGCAGACTATTAGATAAAAAAACTGTTCCAATTCCAAACTATATAGATGTTGAAAAATGCAAAGATTGTGGCATGTGCTTAAAACTGGGATGTCCATGTATTAAAAAAGCAAATGGTACAATGGTAATAGATGATACATTATGTGTTGGCTGTTCTTTGTGTGAAGATGTATGTAAATTTGGAGCTATTGGAAAGGTTGGTGGCAAATAATGAAAACAAAAAATATATTAATTGTAGGTGTCGGTGGTCAAGGAACATTACTTACCAGCCGTATTTTAGGAAATTTAGCTGTTGAATTAGGATATGACGTAAAACTTTCTGAAGTACATGGTATGAGCCAAAGAGGAGGCAGTGTTGAAACTCATGTAAAATATGGTGAAAAAGTCAACTCTCCTTTAATAGAAGTTTCTCAAGCAGATATTATTTTATCTTTTGAAAAATTAGAAGCTCTAAGATGGAAGCATTATTTAAGCCCTCAAGGTGTATTATTAGTAAATGATCAACAAATTGATCCCATGCCAGTAATCACAGGAGCAGAAAAATATCCTGATAATATTATTGACACATTAAAAGAACAATGCTCAAATGTAATAGCTGTAGATGCTGTGACTATAGCAAAAGAAATTGGGAATATAAGAGTAGTGAATACTGTATTATTAGGTTTATTGGCTAAAAATATGGAAATTGACAAAGAAAAATGGATAGATGCTATTAAGACAACTGTTCCAGCCAAAACAATCGATATAAATATTGAAGCCTTTGAAAGAGGCTATACTTATAATAAATAATATATTTAAGGGGGGACGCTGTGATGATTTGGAATGAACATTACGAATGCATGAGTAGAGATGCAATGAATAAACTTCAAAGTGAACGACTGAGTCAATTAGTTGAACGTGTATATTATAATGTACCATTCTACAGAAAAAAAATGCAGGCATTAGGCATTGAACCAGGGGACATTACTAATGTCGAAGATATTAATAAATTACCATTCACCACTAAAGAGGACTTAAGAGATAATTATCCTTTTGAAATGTTTGCAACACCAATGGAAAGTGTAGTAAGGATCCATGCATCCTCAGGAACTACAGGAAAACCTACTGTTGTGGGTTATACCCGACGTGATATTGACATATTTTCAGAAGTAGTAGCACGCTCGCTATCAGCTGCTGGTGTAGGAAAAAAAGATATTGTCCAAAATGCATATGGTTATGGACTTTTTACTGGTGGTTTAGGTGTGCACTACGGGGCTGAAAGAATAGGGGCAACGGTAGTACCTATATCTGCTGGTAATACAAAGAAGCAAATTCAACTGCTCCAAGATTTTGGTACAACTGCTATGTCATTAACACCTTCATATGCACTTTATCTTGCTGAGACATTAGAAGAAATGGGTATCAATCCAAAAGATCTAAAATTAAAAGTTGGAATCTTTGGAGCTGAACCATGGACTGAAAATATGCGTAAAGAAATTGAAGAAAGACTAGATATCAAAGCTATTGATATCTACGGTCTATCTGAAATCATCGGACCGGGAGTTTCTATAGAATGTATGGAACAAAATGGTCTACATATTTTCGAAGATCATTTTATACCAGAAACCATAGATCCTGCTACATTACAACCTGTAGCCAAAGGTGAAGAAGGCGAACTTGTCTTTACTACAGTAACTAAAGAAGCCTTACCTTTGCTTCGTTATAGAACTAAAGATTTGACTACATTGTATTATGAAAAATGTAATTGTGGTCGTACCTTAGTAAGAATGAAAAAATGTACTGGTAGAACGGATGATATGCTAATAATTAGGGGAATAAATGTATTTCCATCTCAAATCGAAAGCGTATTATTAGAACTAAACGAAACCAGTCCTCACTACATGTTAATAGTTGATAGAATAAATAATCTAGATACACTTGAAGTTCAAGTTGAAGTAGATGAAAAGTTGTTTTCAGATGAAATCAAAAAACTAGAAGCATTAACTAAAAAGATTTCCTATGCTCTTGAAAGCACTTTAAGTATAGCAGTAAAAGTTAAATTAGTAGAACCAAAAACTATTGCCCGAAGTGAAGGAAAAGCAAAGAGAGTTATTGATAAGAGAAAGATATAAGGAGGGCTTTATATGATAATAAAACAATTAACTGTTTTTTTAGAAAACAAATCAGGTCGTCTATCTGAAGTAACAAAAGTACTAGGAAACAATGATATAAATATTTCTGCATTAAGCATTGCTGACACCTCAGAATATGGTTTATTAAGATTAATCGTAAGCGATGGTGAAAAAGCAGTAACACTATTAAAAGAAAACGGCTTTTCAGTAAATTTAACAGATGTAATTTGCCTAAGTGTAAAACATACACCAGGAACCCTTCACGAAGCAATTAAAACATTAGCAAGTGCAGATGTAAGTGTAGAGTATATGTACGCATATGCAGTTGGAGACAATGCAGCAGTAATAATGAAGGTATCTGATTCAGAAGAAGCTATTAATATCTTGTCTCAGAATAATATCGATTTATTAAAATCTGATGATGTATGTGTATAATTATAGGTTGAAATTATAAAAGAAGAAAAATAGTGTAGACTTTACATACTCTACACTATTTTTTATGTTCTGTGTTACTATTATACAATATCCTTCATTTAGTATATTTCCGATAATATATACTCACAAATTAGCAAGTTATATTTAATTTTTTTTGTCTTATTAATACGTATATTATTATTGTGTATGCTTGTTTGCAATTGAATTAAAAACACGCCTTTACTTTGTTATGTACTCCTTTAGTTTTCTCATCATAAGATTCTACATTTCCATAACATAACTCCATTGTAATAATAAAGCAAGCAATGGATAAGGCTATTAAAGATAGTATCTTATCTTTTTTTGTCATGAAATTTCTTTTCTTTCTATCACTAATTTACGAACTTTTAAAAAAGATATCATTTCACAAAACAAAACAATAATACTTCCTAAAATAAATCCATATATGTTATATATATTCGTAGATAATATTATACCTACAAAAGGTATAAGACTTGCTAGAAATAAAATTAATGATACATTATTAACTGACAATAAAATCATATAAGAAATAAATAAGATTATATAAAACAAAAAGTAAATACCTAATAATGATCTTTCTAAATAAAGATATACTACCAGTAAAACTATTGTAATAACGAAAAAATATTTATCCTTTTTTTCTAATATTTTATCATCACTTATAGTTAATCTGACTATTTTGGTCATTCTTTGCATTTGTAATAATAGTATGATAATTGATCCTACAATTACATTAATGCTAATATTTGAATCTATTCCTTTGGACAAAATATTAAAAAAAGCTATTGGTGTAATGGTAGCAAAAAAAGCGTATTTAATTGTTTCTTTTGCTTTAAAGATTTCGTTCATTATAATGCACCTCAACTTTCTTATGTACTCCTTTTAGTTTTGTCATCATAGGATTCATAATTCTTTAAAATACATTGATCAAAACAAATAATTTCACAATATACACAGCGTCTTTTTAATACAATAGCAATCCCAACACATAAACAAAATATTGAAACATTACATTGAAAATATATATTAATTATTTTTATTTTCAACTTTGTCATATACTCCCTTAGGGTTAGTAATCTACTCATAATAAACTAACTTCTTCTTTATTTCCTATAAGAAATCTCCGATAGATTTACTTTTTCATTTCTTTCTTTAATTCGTTCAATAGACCATTCATTTTCAAATAACAATACTGGATTATTGTCTTCATCTTCAACAATAATGGTATCCATAGTCAGGTTAAAAGAATTTTGATTAAACTCTTCCATCTCTATCCATCGTATATAACGATATGGCATTCTTTCCATTATAATATCCACACCATATTCATTCTTTAGACGATACTCCAACACTTCAAATTGTAATACGCCCACTACTCCCACAATAAGTTCTTCTACCCCAATATTAGGTCGTTTGTATACTTGTATACTGCCTTCTTCGGATAATTGATTTATTCCTTTTATAAACTGTTTTCTTTTTAAAGAATTTTTTGTATATATTTTTGCAAAATGTTCAGGAGCAAATACTGGGATTCCCTCATATTGTATTTTTGAATTATCTTCACATAATGTATCTCCAATTTTAAAAATACCAGGGTCATGTATCCCAATAATATCTCCTGGATATGCAGTTTCTACTACTACACGATCTTGTGCTAAAAACTGTTGGGGCTGAGCTAAACGAACTTTTTTATTCTCTTGTACGTGATTTACGGTCATTCCCTTTTCAAACTTACCAGAACAAATACGCAAAAAAGCAATTCGATCCCTATGTGCTGGATTCATGTTTGCTTGAATTTTAAAAATAAACCCTGAAAAATTCTTTGACTGCGGATCTATTTCCCCTAGATTACTTGATCTTGCAGTGGGTGGAGGAGTAATAGATAAAAATGATTCTAAAAAAGGTTCTACTCCAAAATTTGTTAAAGCACTTCCAAAAAACACAGGAGTGAGCTCTCCATTGTGTACTTGTTCTATATTAAAATCATCTCCAGCAATATCTAATAATTCTATATCATCTTTCAACTTAGTATGAAGTTCTTCACCTATTAACTCCATCAATTTTTCATCTTTAGCATCACTTTTAACAGTTTTTGCCACGGATTGTCCATGATTTCCCTCTCCAAACAATTCAACTTGCCTTTTTTGACGATCAAATACACCTTTAAAATTTCTCCCACTACCAATAGGCCAGTTTATAGGATAAGAACGAATATCTAAAATCTTTTCTAATTCTTCTATTAATTCATAAGGGTCCTTTCCTTCTCTATCCAATTTATTAATAAAAGTAAAGATAGGAATCCCCCTCATTTTACAAACATGAAATAATTTTTTTGTTTGACTTTCTATACCTTTTGCACAATCTATTACCATCACAACACTATCAGCCGCCATCAACGTACGGTACGTATCTTCACTAAAATCCTGATGACCTGGAGTATCTAAAATATTGATACAATAGCCATCATAGTTAAATTGAAGTACACTAGATGTAACAGAGATGCCTCTTTGTTTTTCTATCTCCATCCAATCAGAAACTGCATAGTTTTGAGCTCTCCTAGACTTTACAGATCCCGCCAATCGTATGGCTCCACCATACAATAATAATTTTTCAGTTAAAGTTGTTTTACCTGCATCAGGATGAGAAATAATTGCAAATGTTCTTCTGCTTTGCACCTCATCAATAAAATTAATTTGTTTTTCAGTCATTGTCCTCTTCCTTTATAAATCTACATATTATTTTTAATTTAACTTAATCATTTTATCCTCCTATCAACACAATGTCAATATTCCACAAACTTAAAAAAAAACACATTTCAATGAATATTCAAAATTTAATATCCCCAGCTTTTCTTCCTTTAGCTTTTTATCTACTATAAAATTCAACATAAGTTTCTAAAATCATTTATTAAAACTTTTATCAAAATAAATAACTACCTACCTAAAACATATAGCTATTTTTAATACAATATCAATCCCAGCACATATACTAAAATATTGAAACATTAGATTAAATTTATGATTAATTATTTTAACTTTGTACTTTTCCACTATTCCCTTTTTTTATCACTATACTAAATCTTTTTTGGAAAAGCCTTTCATAGAATGATATAATCAAAGTTATTACATTAATAAAACAATAAACTAATTACACAATAAAATTTAAAATCTTAAAATCAAAAAGGTAAAATCATCATGGAGATATTTAAAACATTTATTAAAAAATATAAACTCTTATTTGGCATTGCGGTAAGTTGTGTGTTCTTTGAAGCTTTATGTGATTTACTTCAGCCAACGATCATGGCTCGTATTATTGACGAAGGTATAAAATTTAATGACATTAATAAAATATTAAATTATGGAGTTCTTATGCTTATCACTGCATTATTAGGAGCATGTTTTGCTATTGCTCGTAATATTATATCAAGTAGTGTTTCTCAGAATTTTGGTGCAGAACTCAGATATAATGTATTTGAAAAAATCATGAAATTCTCTGAAATTAGTTCAGACAATTTTGAAAGTGGTTCATTAATAACTCGTATAACAAATGATACTTCTCAAATAATACAATTTGTCAATAGAATGATGCGAATCTTTATTAAGGCACCAATTATCTGCATTGGAAGCATAATCCTTTCTGTTATATTAAGCCCCAAAATGAGTACTGTTCTTTTTATATCGATTTCTATTATTACAATACTTATTCTGATCAGTATGAATCTTAGCTATAAACGTTTTATCCAAGTACAATACGCTATTGATAAAATTAATACTATCATTCAAGAATATCTAATGGGGATAAAACTTGTTAAAGCATTTGGACGATATCAAGATGAAGAAAAAAAATTTGAATCTGCTAATGATGATTTAACAAACAAGAGTATTAAATCTCAACTTATTATTGTATTGTTTCAACCCCTAATGTCATTAAGCATTAGTCTTGGTATAGCTATTATTCTTTATTGGGGAAGTATTTTATTTAAGAATGGTGAAATTGAAGTTGGAAAAGTTGCTGCTTTTATTAATTATATGATGCAAATATTAAATTCACTTATTATGATGACTAATATATTTCATGCTTTTGTTAGAACAAAAGCGTCAAATAATAGAATTGTAGAAATTTTAAATAGTGATGAAGATAATATTAATTATAGCAAACAAGTTCAAAATAAAATAGGAAATCTAGAATTTGACAATGCAACTTTCGCTTACCCAAGGGGAAGTGGTATCCCCGCTATAAAAAACCTTACATTTAAAGTATCTTCTGGAGAAACACTAGCTATCATTGGGCCTACTGGTTCTGGAAAATCAACTATTGCTTGGTTGTGCTTACGTTTTTATGATATTAAAAGAGGTGCAATAAAACTTAATGACATTAATATAAATACTATGGACATTCATACATTAAGGAATTATATATCAATATCTCCCCAAAAGAGTATGCTCTTTAGCGGAAGTATCTACAACAATATTTCCTGGTCCAATCCAAAGGCCTCTGAAGAACAAGTTATTAATGCTGCAAAAATAACTCAAGCACATAAATTTATTAATACTATGCCAAATAAATACAATACTATATTAGGTCAAAACGGTGCAAATCTTTCAGGTGGTCAAAAACAACGTATATCCCTTGCTCGAGCGCTGTTAAAAGATTCTCCTATTCTAATTTTAGATGATTGTACCAGCGCTTTAGATTCTGTTACTGAAGCAAAAGTACGTGGAGAATTAAAGAATATTGGCAATAAAACTATAATACTTATTACACAAAGAATTAGTACTGCAATGTTTGCAGATAATATACTTGTTTTAGATAATGGTGAAACTATGGGACTTGGCAGCCACAAAGAACTTCTTGATTCTTGTAAAACATATCAAGATATTTTTGAATCTCAAATTGGCAATAATATGAATTGGAGATAATTATGACAAATAAAAAATCATATGACTCATTAAATAATATACCTAGATTTAGTAAAGCTGGTGGTGGTGGTCAACATAATCGTTTTATTCCAGTAAAAAAACCAAATAATATAAAAAGTACCCTCAAGAGATTAACTAAAATCTATATGAACTGGCACCGTTCCATTATTTTGATTGGGGTATTAACCGTATTATCATCAGTTGTTGTACTTTTCACACCATATCTTATAGGAATGGCAATTAATACTTTTGATATTAATTCTAATATTGTAGACTATCAGGTATTAAAAATAGTTCTACTATCACTTATTGCATGTTATATATCCAGTTGGTTAATAAATACTTTAAATGGTATTTTAGTAACAACTATTACTCAGAAATTAATTAAGTATATACGATGTCAATTTTTTCTAAAGATGCAGAAAATTCCACTTGTTTTTTATGATAATAGATCCCATGGAGATATAATGAGCAGAATTACAAATGATGTTGACAACATCAGTAAAACAATTGCCCAAGCAACTACACAAATGATTTCAAGTTTTTTTTCTATTCTTGGTGCTTTTGTAATGATGTTCATTCTTAGTCCTATATTAACTCTTATTACTATAGTCACTATTCCTCTTATATTTTTATTAACAAAAACTATCACTAAAAGAAGTTATAATCATTATTCTAATCAACAAAGAACACTCGGTTCTCTTAATAGTTTAATTGAAGAAAATATCCTAGGGCTAAAGATTGTGAAAGCTTTTAATAAACAAAAAAATGTATTATCCAATTTCAAAAATATTAACCAACAATTATGCAATTATTCCATTAAAGCACAAATTTGGTCAGGTTTTTTAATGCCTTTGATGAATGTAATAAATAACCTTAGTTTTTCTTTGATTGCTTGTGCTGGGGGTATACTATCTGTGAAAAATATTATATCAATAGGTACAGTAGTAAGTTTTCTTACATATTCAAAACAATTTTCTCATCCACTTAACAATATCGCCAACATTTATAATTCCCTCCAATCTGCTCTAGCAGGCGCTGAAAGGATTTTTGAAATTTATGATGAAAAAGAAGAACCTCCTGATAAAAAAGACGCTAAAGAATTAAAGAACATAAGAGGAGATGTTGAATTTAAAAATGTATATTTTTCTTATACTAAGGATACTCCTGTGCTAAAAAACATAAGTTTAAAAGTGAATTCTGGAGAAACTATTGCATTAGTAGGAGAAACTGGTGCTGGAAAAACAACACTAGTAAATCTACTTACTGGTTTTTATGAAATTAGTAATGGTGAAATTATTATAGATAACAATAATATAACAAATATTTCTAGAGAGAGTCTAAGAAAATGTTTTTCTGTTGTTCTACAGGATACTTTTCTTTTTAGTGATACAATTTATAATAATATCCGTTATTCAAAACCAATGGCTACCAATGAAGAAGTGATTGCTGCCGCAAAGCTTGCCCGTGCTGACAAATTTATTAACCGCTTGCCAAAAGGATATAACACTTTAATATCAGGTACTACAGATAACCTTAGTGAAGGTCAGCGACAGCTTTTGGCAATAGCGCGAGCGATTTTATGTAATGCCCCAATCTTAATCTTAGATGAAGCTACAAGCAGTGTTGATACAAAAACCGAAAAAGAAATACAAAAAGCTTTACTTACACTAATGAAGAACCATACTAGTTTTTTAATCGCTCATCGTCTTTCTACTATAAAAGACGCAGATCGTATCATTGTAATTGAAAATGGTGAAATCATTGAAACAGGAACACATGTAGAATTAATGAATAATCGAAAAAACTATTATAAAATGGTTATTAGTCAAATGGGATGCGATATTAATTTATAGATATTTATACTAATATACGTTATATTCTATATTAAAATATGTAGTATTAACGTATATTAGGACATAGTTATACATTTAATATTAATACTCAATTATCAGTTAATTTTGATTTTCCTCCCATTGTTAATAAATCATTTTTTAAAATAGCCGCTTCATCTTCGTTTACTAAGACTACCAAATTATCGCCAGATTTCACAATCGTATCACCATTTGGGATTAATTCTTTATTTCCCCTACTAATACCTACTAATAGACAATTAAGAGGTATAGGTAAATTCTTAATCATTTCACCATCCATAGTAGAATCAATACCAACAGGCACCTCTAAAATACTTTTATCTTTACTTTTTACAGGAAATTCATCTTCTGAATTTTTCTCAAGTACTCCATTTAACAAAGATTCATAAATAGGTTCTGATTTTAATAAATCTGCTACAGTATAAGCTACAAGCGATATTACACTTAAGGCTAATAAATGAGAAAAAGACCCAGTCATCTCTGTGATTAATATACTCCCTGTTATCGGAGCTCTAACAATTGCTGTAAAGTATCCCGCCATTGCTAATATCATAAAATTTTCAATATATATTGGATTAATATCAATAATCTTTACTAAAACATTCCCATAAATAGCTCCCGTTAAAGCACCTAATACTAATAAAGGAAAAAATATTCCTCCTGGAGAGCCTGAACCATAACTTATCATGGAGAAAATAAACTTTATTACCAATATTATAATAAGCATTCTTATGGTAAAACTGCTATTAACGATTAAGTTAATAAGTGAATGCCCTCCTCCTAAAGCTTGAGGTAATAATAAAGCAAGAATACCTGCAAATAAAAATGGTACCATAGGTCTAAACTGCATTGGCAACCAGGTTTGCTTTTTATAGAAATTTAATATTTTAATAAGTACTTTATTATAAAAAACACCAAAAACTCCTACAATAATACCCAGAATAATAACATATCTGTAATTATTTAATGGTAAAGGTATTACCCTTTCAAAATTCAAAATAGGTTTTAATCCAAAAAATGATTTTGAAATGAAATCTGCAGTTAAGGATGCGGACATCGCAGAAAGTAAAATTAAAGGAGAAAACTGTCTATGTACTTCTTCTAAGGAAAACATAACACCTGCTAATGGAGCATTAAAGGCAGCTGCTAAACCAGCGCTAGCACCACTAGTAATTAAGTATTTTTCTTCAATTTTATACCTTTTAAATACTCTGCTTACACCTTGCCCAATACTAGCCCCTAATTGTATAGAAGGTCCTTCTCTTCCTAAGGATAAACCTGCACCTATAGACAAAACTCCACCTATAAATTTTTTGATTATCACTGATACCCAGTTCATTTTAAACCTTCTAAGTAATACACCTTCTACTTGTGGTATACCACTTCCACTAATTAACGGTTCATTTTTTAATAGTAATCCCACTACATATGCTCCTATAATCAGTACTAAAAACCATATGATTTTATTGTGAAAATTAATAAATTGAGTTTTAATTATCCAATTTCTAATTCCTTCCGCCTTCTCAAGCATTATACGATAAAATACAATTAAAAAACCTGATAGTACACCAACAATAATGCCTTCAAACATTAATTTTAGTTTAAAATTTTGCCAATGAACCAATGTATTATATATATTATTTTTATTGCCTTTCCTCAAAGTTGATATGCCTCCAAACTAATTCATAATTCATATTATAGAACTCTTCGACAATAATATCAAATTTTCAACATTATTTTGTTATTAATGTATTTTTGCAGTATTATCTTAATAATTTATAAATTTATTAATATACTTTAAAAATCTTATAACAATTAATATTTAGCTTTGGCATTAAATATTTTTGTATTATCTATTATCATAACTGTAACTTATCTTTTCCCATGAAACATTAAAAACTTTATTCCAAGTGATAAAAATAATAATTATTAAAGCAATTATATATATTAATACTCCAAAAGCAACTAGAGTTGTTAAGTAATGAATTAATGCCATTATACCGCCAATAAACATCATTGGTATAATTTTATAACCTTGACTTTGATTTATTGCATCAAAGGACTTTGAAAATGGTATGCTTTTTTTTGAAAATGAAAATGATACGATAATATACAGTATAAAATTTAAAAATATTGCCACCAAATCCATTCCAATCCTCAAACCAAATATATATATGAAAATTATATAATTAATCAAACAAATGGGAACTAACAACTTAACAATAAAAGCTTTTATAGTGCCTGTAAATATTGGTTTTGATTTTTCAATTGGCATTACTTTATAAATCCACGATCCTTTGTAACTACCAGAATGCTTTAGCATAAGTAAAATAGCTGGAATCATAAAACCGCTAAAATACAGATTTAGAAATCCATTGCCTTGGGATATTGATGCCATACTTGCCCACTGTAATTGATTAAAAATAAAAATATACGGGAAGATTATCGAAAATCCCAATGAGGGATATACCTTTAGCTTAAATTCTCTTTCATTTAACATCATTTGACTTGCAAAATTATAATATATTCGTTCTTCTCTATTTGAACATATAATCGATGCTATGAATTTGTTAAATTTATTATTTTTTTTCTTTTCTTTTCGTTGGTCATGATGATTTAATTTTTCTAAATTTCTTTCAAATGTCGGTATTAGTTTTATATAAATGATGATTGCTATAATTGGTATCATTAAAGCCAAAATTGAAAAAATTATAAATGATGAATTAAAATTCCTATGTAACAATACTTCAAAAGGTCCTGCAAACCAAATAGGGGGAATAAAATATTGCCACCACCTAGGTTGAAATACAAAATCTAAATCTATTATATTAAACAATCTACCTACTAGCTGATAACCTACTGTAATCAATAATGATAAACCAATCTGGACATAGTTGATAATATCTTTTAACTTTTCCCCATCAAAATATTTTAAGATAAAAGTATAAAATAATGTTGTAATAACAATTATAAATAAATCCATTAACACAATTTGTAATATAAGCACTGCTAAGTATAAAAATCCATTTCTAAACAACGAAGCTACTAACACGCCCCCTGATAAACTTATAGTTAAATAAAACATATAAATAAATACATGAATACCCTTTGCCATACTTAAAGTAATATTACTTATAGGTTTTGTCATAATGATGTTTTTATCTCGTATATCCAATAGTACTGATGAAAAATCTGATATCAATGTACTCATGATCATAAAAAATAAAGCACCAAAAAATATACTCATTTGATAAATGTAGTTATCTCCAATTAAAACAATAGGTATCAAAAATAAACCAAAAAAACCATAAATCCATAGTGAACTTATAAAGGAATTTTTTTCTTTATTTCCATTATTCTTCTTCTTTGCAGATTGGCCTATAATAGTAGGAACCCTTCTTCCATCCATAGTTAATTTTACTTGGATAATTTTTCTCATTACAGGATACTCAATACCCATACTTATAAACATTTTTTCAAATTTATCTAGAAATCTTAATATTTTATAATTTTTCATCGCAAGCACCCATACTGATAATATCTACAAAATCTTGAGCCAGATTTTCATGTTCTTGAAATCCCGTTAACTCATTAAATATTTGTTCTAAAGTCCCTTCTACATTTTTTTCCTTCAATTGATCAAAACTCCCATCAGCAATAATTTCCCCATCACTGATAAGAACAATCCGGTTACTAATCTTTTCAACAACTTCCATAATATGAGATGAATAAAAAATAGTTTTTCCCTTTTCAGCTAATTTTGATAAAATTTCTTTTATTACAATTACGCTATTTGCATCTAAACCACTTAGAGGTTCATCCAAAAATAATATGTCTGGATTATGTAATAAACTAGATATGATAAGTATCTTTTGTTTCATTCCCTTTGAAAATGAAGTGATTCTAGATTCATATACTTCTTCAATTCCCAAAATTTTTATCATTGCCCTAGCTTTTTCATCAACTACATCATGATCAATCCCGTATAATTCTCCAATAAAAGTTAAATATTCTTGAGCAGTAAGGTTTTCATACATATCTGCTATTTCTGGTACATATCCAATCCTTTTCTTATAATCTATATTGTCAACAATAGATTTGCCAAACATATGAACTTCTCCAGTATACCCTTCTAATAAACCCAGCATTATTTTTATAGTGGTACTTTTACCAGCTCCATTTGGTCCAATATATCCAATTATTTCTCCTTTTCCAACTTTTAAGTCAATACCTTTAAGCACCTCATGCTCTCCAAATCTCATTTTTAAATCATTAATTAAAATAATTGGTTCTTCTATATGCGACATTATATTCACCCTTTTTTCATTTTTATGTAAATATTTACTATTTATTGTATCATATTGATAGATATAAGTTTTTAAATAGTTTGTAAACTTTTTGTATAAGAAATTTTTATTAATAAGATTCTGTTCAAATTTACTTAATCTTTTGTTTCTTTATAGTTTCTATTTAAATGATAAATATTGCTTAAAATATATCTTATGGCAATACTTGACATTGTAGGTTTATTGGGTTAAACTACATATTAGATATTTAATATTATCTAATATGTGAAAGGAGTTAACAAAGATGGAAAATTTAAAATTGTATGATGCTGAATATAAATTGATGGATATTATATGGAAACTCGAACCAATAAACTCAACTGAACTCGTTAAAGTATGTCTGGAAAAACTGGATTGGAAAAAATCTACCACCTATACTGTAATTAGAAAACTATCAAAGCGAAATGTCTTAAAGAATAAAGATGCTATGGTTATAGCTCTTGTTAAAAGACAAGATGTCCAAAAGTATAAAAGTGAAGAGTTAATAGAAAAATCTTTTCGCGGGTCACTTCCTTCATTTATTGCCACTTTTCTACAAGATAAAAAACTATCAAAAAAAGAAGTAGAAGAAATTAAAAAAATAATTGAGGAGGCTATAAAATGAGTCAAATCTTTTCTACTATTTTAAATATGAGTTTGACAGCAAGTTATGCAGCATTAATAATTATCGTAGTCCGTTTGGTATTAAATTTTATACGTGTTCCTAAAATTTTGTCCTATGTTTTGTGGTTAGTCGTACTTATAAGACTCATTTGTCCTATATCAATTGAAAGCGCAATAAGCCTAGTCCCACAAACAAATAATGAGATAAATGAAATAATCAACACTCAATCATTATTATTAGATATTACCCAAGACAAGACAGAGGTTTTAAAAAATAATAATACAGAGCAATTAGACATCGAAAAATCTGTTATAGATTCTAGACCATTTTATCAAATTGCTCTTATGAATAGTCTTCCTTTCATCTGGATTATTGGAATGATCGGCTTTTTAGCTTATGGTATACTATCTTTCATTAAAGTAAAAAGAAAGGTATTTGCAGCAACACTAATTAAGGAGAACATATTTAAAACAGATCGTATCTTTGCACCATTTGTCTTTGGAATAATCAACCCAAAAATATATCTTCCAATTAATTTATGTCAAAGTAAATTAGATTATATAATAAAACATGAGCAAGTGCATATTAAAAGAAAAGATCATCTGATAAGATTAGTTGCAGCAATAATTTTAGCCATTCATTGGTTTAATCCAATTATATGGATAAGCTATTTTATGATGATAAATGATATGGAAATGTCCTGTGATGAAAGAGTGTTAAAAGAACATAAAGAAGACATACGTAATATTTATTCTAACACATTACTCTCTTTTGCATCTAATCAAATTGTATACCTTAAACCTCTTTCATTTGGAGAAAATAACGTTAAATCAAGGATAAAAAATATTTTACGATATAAGAAACCAACCATTTGGATTATTTTAATTGTATGTATTATTTTATCTGGAATTGCAATAGGATTGTTAATGAATCCCACCAAACAAATCGTACAAGATGACCCTACCCCAGAAACAATAAAAACCAATGACGAAACAGTCATTGAGGAAACAGATCCTATTCTAGCAGAAATTAAAACCATATTAACCGACTTTGAATTACCCGACATAGATAATGGATACAATATTAATCCCATAACAAAAGAAGTTGAATCTATATCATACCATGAAAATAGTGAACCACCAAAACCAGTAGGTACTCAATCACTCGCTCTTTTTAAAACACTAGTGTTAAGTGAGTTAACTGAACACTACTCTGTAGTCGTATCCACTTATCCAGTAAAAGAATTACCCGATATAGATGATGAAGATCGTGAAACAATGGAATATTATATGAATTATTATGAAGAAAATCCCGATCATGAAAAAGATATTGGACCATGGTATTCTATGATTTCCGACACAAAAGCAAATATTGCATATATTGAAAGAGTGGAAGAAGGATTAAAAGACTATCCAGTTCTATACGATTGGGTTCAAGAAGCTAAATCCCATTATCTAAAAGTTACTACTTACGATATTGAAGAGTGGGAAGAAGCCTATAAAGAATATGTCACAGGTGGTGAGATGTTTAATAACCTAGAGAAAGTATTAAATGAATGATGTATTAGAAAAGATTGTGAGCGCAATATCTAGTATTTATATAAAACACCAATATAATAATTATTCATATATTTATTGATAATATTAGCATTTTATGGGATAATTAGAATAAAATTATTGTAAGGAGAGGATTAAAATAGAAATAGAATATCAAATCTCAAGGGAAGCGTTTATTAATTTTCACTTGAAACATTATAAGAAAACACCATATTTTAAGGCTTGGATTTTAGCGTTAAATATATTTGCAATACCTTGGTGGTTTTTTCTTTTTGTACTAAGCAGTAACTTTGCTCAAATATATACATATATAGGGATAGGAATTTTACTACTTTCATTTTTCTTAACTGCTCCAATATCATCATATTATTTTGAAATAGGTATTGGCAAATTATATTCTTTAAAAATATATGATAATTATTTTCTTAATACTAAAATGAAAATAAATGAGGAAGGTATAAATATCATAACTGAGTTAAGTGATATATTTTTTAATTGGAGTGCTTTAAATAATCTGTATATAATAAAAAACAATATATATATTGATACATTTATGCGTGAATTTATTTTTATAGGCAATAACGATATTGAAGAAAATACAAGAGTAAAATTACTTGAAATGATAACAACCTACACTGAACTAAGACCAATCTACAAGTTTCCTATTATCATATATGCCTGAAAGGAGGATAAAATTTTTGAATATAATATTTGAAATTGATAAAATCCAATTTATAAATTTTCATAAAAAATACATTATGGGTTCGAATATTATTAAAAGTAATTTAAGAAGAATATCGATTTTTCTTATAATTGCTTTTACTTCATCTATGTTAGTATCATTTTCTGTATATCTGACATTCATTTTATTAATTTTATTAATTTTCACTATATTAATTATAAAAAAAATATTTCCATTAACATTAAGACGAAAATTATCTACACTTTTCAAAACAGATCTTTATAAAAATACATTCGCACAGACAGAACTTAACGTGATGGAAACTGGGATTAAAACTAATACACATTATGGAAGTAAGAGTTTTACATGGAAATCATTATATGATTTATCACTAACAGAAGAATATTTTATTATTCGTACGGTTTCTGATGAAATTCTATATATTCCTTGCAAATCTATAAATATAGATGAATTCACCAAGATTATTCAAAACTACTCTAATATCCCCATAAATAAAAGATATCCTACAGATATTAAGTATAAGCGTTATTTTGCTTAAATTAAGCCTATACCTTATAATAGATATAGGCTTAATCTATTTTAACTTACATCATCATCAAATAATTCATCAAGAATTTTTTTCACAAAGAATAGTATACAGACAATTGGTAAACCATATGTTATTAACGCTTGACCAATCGATACTATTAATGCTGCAATAGATTGCCAACCTACTAACACTACTACTACTGCAATAACTGCAATAACTACTACACCGATAATTGATTCAGAATTATCATCAGCCCATGCTATTACATTATCAAAAGCAGTAGTTATTTGAGTCTCCAAATTATTTTCATCAAGATCAGTAAATGTGATATTTATCATTTCTGTAATATACCCTATTTGATCAAAGTATTCATCATTAAATTGATTGATTAAGCTTATAGTTATGCTATTTGCAGTTTGTATAGTACTGATTTTAAAATCAATACCTTCCCATGATGATATTGTTGATTCAAAAGCTACCGAATCAACACCTAAAATTCCTGAAATATCATAAACATTTGATTCAATATAAATTTGACCATCTTGTACAGTTGCTGATATGCCATCTGCTTGACTAAAAACACTGGATACAGAAAAACTTGCACTAAGCGTTATTGGAGGCCCTTGAATAAATATCACTTCTGCATCAGGAGATGTGAATTCTATTCCTATCCTATTTGCCATACCATCTAAATTATTTGCAATTGCTACAATATCTGATGTGATAACTCCAGCAGGATCAGTAATACTGTTTTCTCCCATATAATTACTTCGGAATATATCTTTATCAATAGCTATTTGACCATCGCCACTACCAATACTGTATTCTAATATCTGATCAAAATTCCAATCATCGGGAAGTGGATATCCTATATTTCCGCTAAAACCACTAGACATGTCTGCAACAAAACTGCTACAAGAATATCCGGCACCTCCTACTCTAGAACAGATATTCCTTGAACCATATATTCCAATCCTATAATTCGAATCCATATTTATAAACTGATCATATATCCCATGGAAGTATGGTAAAATATTATTTGTAACTTGATAATCCATTGCATCAAAATCCACTGCAAAATAAATGATTGTATTTGATTCAAATCCATATCCTTTAGCAGCTATTATTGCTTGGGCAGCGTCAACAGCACCTCTGCCATAATTGAAATAGCTAGATTCATCTCCTGAAGTCTGATATATAGGAAATATTTTTAATCCAGCGTTAAATATAGTATCAATTTCTCCTGCTTTAATTTCTTTCCATCCACCAGTTAAGTACCTCCCAACTATCCTATATCCATTATTGTAAAGAGTCGATGCTCTCTCTGAAGTAACAGTCGAACTACAATCACATGCGGTAGCGCTTCTACTAGTGTCTCCTTTGCTAATCATTAGTGATGCCCACGTCTGTGCTCCCACTACCCCATCAACGGAAAGAGTACAAAAGCCTTGAAAGTTCTGTACAGCTGTTCTACACCCATTGCCAAAGTATCCATCAAATCCATTGGGATCAAATCCATTTGCATAAAGAGCGTACTGCAATAGATAATTATAATCCATGTTAGTATTACCGTAAGTTAATACTGGTAATGTTGCAACTGTATTAGGCCCCCATATACCATCTACCCCTACTCCTCCTTCAATTTGTAAAGCCATAATCATAGCTTTACAAGTAGCTCGTCCATAAATACCATCACAAGGTAATAATCCTCCGATGGATGGATAATAATCCCTATTCAAATTCCTTTGTATAGTACGAATATTTGTATTTCCTCCAGATAACAATACATATGCATCCATACTTAATAATGCTTTAAATAATAATGGAGTTACTACTCCATCTGAATTTGATAAACCTGCATCTGACTGCATTTGTTGAATTCCTTCTTTTGTTTCAACTCCAAAATTACCTGTAATATCACCAGGGCTGTATCCTTTACAAAACATAGCACATTGTATAATCCTAACGATATTACTATCAATAATTAATACTTGATCTGAATTAATTGATAATGTAGGACACTCTGCTAGCGTTTGATTCCCAAAATTATCAGAAGGTTCAGAAATACCTAGTTCAATTTGCAATGCTCTAATTAATGCATAAATTGTATTCCACCCCGTCATACCATCTACTTCTATTTCATTATATCCATATCTACCTGAATATGTAACGTTTAACCACTGTTGAGTCGCTAAAACCATAATATCCATTCATATTCCTCCTTTTTAAATTCTAATATAAAATGAAGTATCTAAGTCCACAATTTTTAAAATGTTCCAATTAATGACACTTGATATCTCATCGAACCATGATTTAATCCTAATTCAACAAAACCATAATTTGAACCTACCCTATACCATTCTCCATTAGTTCCTTTAACATATTTAATTTGTTTCCAATCGCAATGTGTATCTCCAGAATCATCACTTGAAAATGCTACATATTGACCTCCTGCAACAGCTCCCCAATGGCTTCCGCTTTGATTCCATATATCTTCTGTTCTTCTCATTTTAAAAGTTTTATAGCTTACACTATTTATTGTCTGATACCCATATGGGTAATCTGCAATGTTTTTAAAATTGCCATCCCATACTGGACCTTCGTCGTCTTTAAAATATCCAGTAGCAATATTACCAGCAGAATTCCTAAATATTACTTGATCTCCAGCATATCCAGACCCAAATCCGAAACATTCGTTAACATAAATTTTTCCGATTTGAACCATGTTTCCATATGGCTCATCATATATAGGAACTTGCTTTGATGATTTATTAATAAAAATACCTTGACTCATATTTTATTCACCTCCTTTTTAAAAATTCGCAAATAGCAGCATCAAAACTATTCACAATAGTTAATAAGTATAGTCGTTTGAAATGTGTTAATATTTTTTCAAAAAAATAAAAAAGCCATTCATCTTATTTTCCGAATGACTTTTTCATACTAAAAGCAATTCTAATAATTAATATCTAAAAAGAAATTAATTACATAACTCAGATATTCAACATCTATACTAAATCATTTCTATTATAAAAAGTGACTTTAAAAAAATTTATTCTATCAATTCATAAACTTTTTATGATACTTATCCTAGATTGTCATTCTAGTAAAAGTTTAATAATTTCTAATGGATAATTATTACCCAAAGAAGCAACAACACCAAAATAAGTATGTACACCTTTCCAGCTTGGAGGCGCTGCAATTGGATACTCTATTGGATAATTAATAACCCAATAATCAATATCATGAAGCATTTGGTGAGCATAGTATAGTGCTGATAGGTCATGATTTTTAACGGCAAAACTAATTAGTTTTTGAGTAACACTAATATCTGCTTTTAACTTGTCACCATCCACTAATCTCTTTATTAATTCAAGATCTTTTATAAAACTATCTCCATCATATTCATTAAATACAGGATCAGACCCTGGTATATCATCTCCATCGATTGTACCTGTTTTTTCCCAAATAACCCATATTGGACTTTCAGGATCTGAAAGCGTAGTACTAATATTCATTTCTATAAATTGAATTTCAAAATATAAATGAATCCTATTGATTGTCTCTTTTATTTCTTTTATTTCCTGCTTATTCAATCCTTCTAGTACATTTTTTTGAACTACTAAAACTGTATTTTCATCTGGGAATTCTTTATTAGATTCGTGTAAAGTTTCTTTAGAAATAATAAGCGAATCAGATTCTTCAGTTTTTTTATTAGTATATATGGTTTCTGTACCAGGTTTTTCTATTTCATTTTCTTTATCTTTATCATCCATTGAATAAATAAAAAATCCAATATAAACACTTATTAAAGATACAGCTAAAATAATTATTACTAAAGTAATTATTTTTTTTTCTTTCATTTTTTCCTCCCATATATTATTTGTAGTTATATGTAAATTATACCATCTTTACTTAGTCATACAAAATATTATATGAAATATTTTATACCTCAATGGTATATATTTACTATTTTCATATTTTACAATAGTTCTTATTTTAAACAGCTCTAACTCATTCACATAATATGTTAAGAATTAACTGATATTATTAGTCCACAAATAAGTTAGAAATGGAATATTCCTAAACTTTTTATGTAAGTTCATACTTTTAAGTATAAATATGATTATATAGTATTATTTATTGTTTTTTTGTTATATTTAGTAAGTTCAAATTTTTATATTTACTTCTTATAGATAAATATAATCTATTCAACTTCATTTTAAAAAGGAGGTGATTCAAATAAGTTTGTTAGAATTAACACATGAATTTAAAAATAATAAAAACTATTTTACTCAAATTGTAGATTCTTTTAAGAATTCAATAAGGTTTTATTCTAGAAAACTCAATTATTATTGTTCTGAAACTGACTTGATAATTTTTTTGCTAGAATTACTTGACAAAATTAATATAAATAATTTTTCATCAGACGAAAGCCTTGATTTTTATATTAAAAAATCAATTAAACATGAATATATAAAATTAAGCAAAGCAATAATTCAGGATTATTGTATCGAAGAAAAATATATTGAAAATATACCAGACGACACATGTCAAAATGGATGTTCTCTAGTACTCTTTGAAGACTTAATTAATATACTCCCAAAATTAGAAAAAACAATTATATATTACAGATATAATTTGGGATTATCTGATATAGAAATTGCATCATTACTTAATGTATCTAGACAAACAGTTTACAAATATAGAAGAAAAGGCTTGAATAAACTTAAAAGCAAAATAGCTATATGATAAGGAGGGGATAGTATGTCGGAACAATTAATTGAAATTGTTTCATCTCAAGGTATTTGGACTTTATTTTGTTTTGTATTGGTTTTCTATATAATGAAATCACAAGAAAAATTAAATCTAAAACAAGAGACTAGAGATATAAAACAGGAAGAAAGAGAAGCAAAGTATCAATCAATTATCTCTGAACTTACAAATAGCCTTAGTGTTATCAATGATATTAGCGAAAATATTAAAGAAGTAAAAGAAATTCTTTCAGAAAAAAAAGAATAGATTACATAACTGAAGATATCATTGTATTAACGATATCTAGTTACTTAAAAACCCGCTTTCCTTAATGAAAAAGCGGGTTTCAGTGTTTTTGATTTTCTACTATATATATACATATATTTGGAAGATAAGTAGGTTCCCATTACTTTTATTTCTAAATTTATATTATAAATTTTTTTCCACTCTCACCAAAGTAACTACATTATTTTCTTTGTATTCGTGAATGCATAATTACACATCTCTAAACATTGTTTTATATTTGGTCTTAACTATGTGTAAACACGTGTAGTTAATATCCTATTAAAACCTTATCATAATTTATTATTGTATTGAATAAAGCTCATTAAAAAAATATTATAATTATTATTTATCTATAGAGTTCTTATTATCAGTGAAATTGTTTCACTGATTAACTAACATTATGAAAAAATATACAATCATTTTTTAGACACTATCACACTAAATATCTAATTACGTCATTGAATTTTTTAATATTTTCACAAGCATTATTATATAATTCTTTAGCTATGTTATTTTCGACATTTTATCCTCTGACTTTATTGAATCTCTAGATTGTTCTAAGTAATCAATTGTTTCGTCAATCCATTTTTTCTCCGCTTCATATTCTTTTGCGTATTCTCTACAGTCATATAGCTTTTTCAATTTTTCCTCAATATCCTCTATAAAATCATTTGGTATAAAAGACTCAAAGTTTGCATTATAATTTATATCAACAACAAATCCCATAATAACTCCTAAATATTGCCCTTTTGTTGGTTCTTCTGGTCCATCTTAAATCTTCCAACAATATCATTAGTGTATTTATTAATTGGAGATCAATATATTTATCTAAATTATCATTGACCAGCTAATAGCAATATGAATATAGCTATCTCTAAATAATTTAGAGATAGCCTAAATGAACGCTTCAATTACCAAATTGCCTATTTGCTATTTCTATAGCTTTTTTCACCATATTTCCACATTCTCTTGAAGATACGGATCCCCATCCTTCTTTCTTTACTATATCATAGACTCCTAGTTCTTTTGCAATTTCATATTTGAATTTCTCTGACATAACGCTTCTATGATTACTCATATTAACGCCTCCTTTTATTTAAGCGTTCACTGAATATTATTTGCATTTACAACTATAAAATTCGGGCATATTTTGTAAATAGAACAAACGAATTTCTACCCAACTTTAATGTTTTAATAAATCAAATACTGGAAAAAATCTTTACCGAATGTTATAATTTCACCAATGGAATATCCAAGAAAATAATTAATTATTTTTTATAATGATTTTAAAATAAAAATATTATTCAATCATAAATGGAGGTATTACATGAAAAAAGATTTCAAATGGTTACTTATAAGTATTTCGTTTATTATTCTGTCAATAATTATATATACAATTCACTTTCTTATCTTTAGAGATTCTCACCACATATTTATATATTTGCTAGGTGATATTGGTTTCCTTCCCATCGAAGTTATACTGGTAACATTAGTTTTTCATAAAGTAATTGATGATAAAACAAAAAACGAAAAACTTAAAAAGCTTAATGTAGTTATTGGAGTATTCTTCTCCGAAGTGGGTTTAGAAATAATAAAAATATTTACTAATAAAGATAAAAATCTTCATATATTAAAAGATTGCTTATTAATACAAACAGATTGGACAAATAAAAATTTTAAAAGTTCTGCTAAATTAATAAAAGATTTTCATTACAATGTTGATATTGAAAGAAGTTGTTTAAATGATATGAAGGATTTTCTGATATCTAAAAGAAATTTTTTATTAAAACTCCTTGAAAATCCTATTTTGATAGAACATGAAACTTTCACGGATTTAATGATGGCTTTATTTCACCTTGGAGAAGAGTTATCTAAACGAAAAGACATACTATCATTAAATGAAAAAGATTACGAACATTTAGTATTGGATTTAGTTAGAGTTTACAAATTACTATTTCATGAGTGGTTAATGTATATGAATCATTTGCGTGAAGAATATCCATTCCTATATTCTTTTGCAATTAGAACAAACCCTTTTGACCCTAATGCTAGCGTAGAAATAGAATAAACACTACTACTTAGAAAATCATATTTTTTTATTATTAATTATACTACTGCAGGTAGGCATTAACCTTGCCACCTGCAATAGTATAATTACCTACATATCCTTTTATTCTTCTTGTAAAAAGTACATTGCTAAGTTTGTAATATCTTTTCTGACTTTTATACTTTTCTATATTATAATTCTTTTACAACCTAAGTTACATATCAAACAATATTCTAACAATAATTTTAAACAGTAATTGTAATATTATTGATCATAAAATATATCATTCTATCTATAAGCCTAATTTTATTCAAAACATACTATTTAAATTCTATATGAATTTTATTAGAATAGTCTTTTCTACTTTGTGGGATACTTATATAATAGAATTTCTTCAAGGGGATGTATTATGTATAGTTTAAAAAAATTATTCAATCCGGAACTATACCAAGGGAAATACAAATATAGTAAATATTTTGAAGGCTGGTACTTTAAATTAGTAGACGAAAAACAAAACAATATTTTATCTATTATACCTGGCATATCGCGTAGTAATTCTAAAGATAGTCATGCCTTCATACAAATTATAGATGGTAATGGCTATACTAATTATCTAAATTATTCTTTGAAAGATTTTCACTATTCTCTAAATGACTTTGAAATAAAAATTGAAAACAATTATTTCACTAATAATCAGATAGTTTTAGATATTATCAGAGATGAAATAAAAATAGTGGGAAGTTTAAATTTTATTAATATTATTCCTTATCCTAAAAAATTATTAAACCCTGGTATAATGGGGGTTTATTCTTTTGTACCTTTTATGGAATGTTATCATGGTATTGTTAATATTCATCATGAAATATTAGGACAATTACAAATAAATAGTTCAGTTAAAGATTTTACAGGTGGATATGGATATATAGAAAAAGATTGGGGCAAATCATTTCCCGATTCTTGGATTTGGTTACAATCCAATCATTTTAATGAACCACGTATATCTTTTATGTTTTCAATAGCCAGAATACCTTGGTTTAGTTCTTCTTTCTTAGGATTTATAAGTTTTATAAGAATAAACGATAAACAATATACTTTTGCATCATATACTAAAGCTAAAGTTAAAAAATTATCCTATGAAAACAATATACTTAGCATCCTAATTCAGGATAAAAAATATTCTCTTTACATAAAAGTTCATATATCCAATACTAAGGGAGATTTAATAGCTCCCATGATGGGTTGCATGAATCGAACAATTCAAGAAAGTATAAATTCTATTGTTGAAGTAAAATTATTAAAATTTGATAAAGAAGATATTTTTAATGGTGTTGGATATCACACAGGTACAGAATTTGCAGGAGACATATGTCAATTTAATATAGCAACATAATATTACTAAAACCTTATACCTTTGTGTCGTTGTAGTTATGAATTTTTATATAATAGGAGGTTTTTTATGCATATCAATAATTTTAAAGGTAATCAAAAATCTTACTGGATTGCTTCTACAGATAGTACTGATTATCCTTGCCTTGAGGAAGATCTAAATATAGACGTTGCTATAATTGGTGGCGGTATAGTAGGAATAACTTCTGCTTATCTTTTAAAAAAATCAGGTTTAAAAGTTGCAGTCATAGAAGCAAATAAAATAGTACAGGGAACTTCTGGTCATACTACTGCAAAAATCACATCACAACACGGATTAATATATAATAATTTAGTAAATATGTATGGAACTGAAAAGGCAAAACAATATGCTCAAGCAAATCAATGGTCCATAAATTTCATTGAAAATACTGTAAATGAGTTAAATATCAATTGCGATTTTACGAAACAATCCGCCTATGTTTTTACAAATGATAGCAATTATATTAGAGCAATTAAAGATGAATTCTCTACTGCATGTAATCTAGAGATTGATGCGCGTTTTGTAGAAAACATACCTATACCTATACCTATAAAAGGTGCAGTAGAGTTTCAAAATCAAGCACAATTTCATCCTAGAAAATACCTGATGCATTTAGCAAAATTGATAAATGGAGATGGTAGCTTTATTTTTGAAAATTCGGAAGCTGTTCATATAAATAGATCTAATCCCTGTAAAGTAAAATTAATTAATCAACAAACAATCTCAGCAAAATATGTTATTGTTGCTTCACACTTTCCATTCTGCGACTCAATTGGTCTATATTTTGCAAAAATGTATACTGAAAGATCATATATCATAGGATTAAAGATTAAAGAAGCACTGCCTCAAGGAATGTATATCAGTGCTGAAAGCCCTATTCGTTCAATAAGATCACAAAATGATAATGGTGGATTGTTACTTGTAGGAGGAGATAATCATAAAACTGGATATGGTGATAATACTATAACTCATTATCAAAACTTATTAGACTATGCTTCTGAGCATTTTAATATTGAAGATACTGTATATGCTTGGTCTGCTCAAGATTGTATGTCAAATGACAATATCCCTTATATTGGACATATAACAAAACATTCCTCTAATGTACTTGTAGCAACAGGATTTAATAAATGGGGTATGTCCAATGGAACAGCAGCTGCAAAAATCCTAAGTGATTTAATAGTAAAACAAGATAATCCTTGGATAGAAGTATATGATCCTTCAAGGATAGTAAATACAAGTACAATAGGTAAAATCATAAATCAAAATATTCATGTAGGTACAGAATTTGTATCTGGAAAATTAAAACATGCAGACACTGATCTAAACTTAAACCCAGGAGAGGGCAAAATAGTTAAAATTGCAGGAAAAAAAACAGGAGCTTATATGGACGATAAAAAAGTAATTTATTTAGTTGATATCACGTGTACACATTTAGGATGTAATCTCAAGTGGAATTCAGCAGAAAAAACATGGGATTGTCCATGCCACGGTTCAAGATTTGATTATAAAGGTAATGTTATTGAAGGACCAGCATTAAAACCATTACACTGAATCGTTTACAACGGGAAGTTGATCAGTTGGAAAGTTGGAATTTTAGAAAGGGATATTTGGTTGAAAAAGACTAAACCTAGTTTTTTTATAAAAAATAAACAATCATAATTAAGATGTATTTTTAAAGACAACGTTTTCATCAGTTTACAATAAAAAATTCATATGTTTAAATAATACTGTCATATTTTTTTACTTACTATATGAAGGAGGGTTTAATTTGACTGAATTTAAAAAAGGTAATTGGAATACTGAAATAGATGTACGAAATTTCATAATTAAAAATAGAACTTCTTATGCTGGTAATGATAGCTTTTTAGTAGGAGCTACATCAAGAACAAAAATAATTTGGGAAAAAATATCTAGTTTGCTGGAAGAAGAACGAAACAATGGGGGTACTCTTGATGTAGATACTCACACCATTTCGACAATTCATTCTCATAACGAAGGCTTTATCGATAAAGAAAATGAAGTAATAGTAGGACTTCAAACTGATGCTCCTTTAAAGAGAGCAATTATGCCATTTGGTGGAATTAGAATGGTAATAAAAGGTTGTCAGTCATATGGTTTTGATTTAGACCCTAATGTCGTTGAAATATTTGAAAACTATCGCAAAACGCACAATGACGGCGTTTTTGATGCATATACTCCTGAAATGAGAAGAGCAAAAAAAGCTGGTATTATAACAGGCCTTCCCGATGCTTATGGTAGAGGTCGTATCATAGGTGATTATAGAAGAGTTGCACTTTATGGTATAGACTACTTAATTGAACAAAAGGAACAAGATAAAATTATGATGGAGTATGATTTTTTTGATGAAAAAGCTATACGTGACAGAGAAGAAATCTCAGAACAAATAAAATCATTGAAAGAGCTTAAGGCAATGGCATTAAAATATGGATATGATATTTCCAAACCTGCTAATAACGCAAAAGAAGCAACACAATGGCTATACTTTGCATATCTAGCCGCTATTAAAGAACAAAATGGCGCAGCAATGAGTCTTGGAAGAGTCTCTACTTTCCTTGATATTTATATGGAAAAAGACATACGAGAAGGCATTTTAACAGAAAAAGAAGCACAAGAACTGATTGACCAATTTGTAATAAAATTGAGAATAGTTAGATTTTTACGTACCCCTGAATATGATAAACTCTTTAGTGGCGATCCAACATGGGTTACTGAATGTATTGGTGGCATGGGGTTGGATGGAAAAACTCTAGTAACTAAGACATCTTATAGATTTTTAAATACACTTTATACCTTAGGACCTGCCCCAGAACCAAATATGACCGTATTATGGTCTGTATCCTTACCAGAAAACTTCAAAAAATTTTGTAGCAAAGTATCTATTGATACTAGTTCCATACAATATGAAAATGACGATATCATGAGACGTCATTATGGAGATGACTATGGTATAGCATGCTGCGTATCAGCAATGCGTATCGGCAAACAAATGCAGTTTTTTGGCGCTCGTTGCAATCTTGCTAAAGCACTTCTTTATGCGATTAACGGCGGAAGGGATGAAGTAACAGGTATTCAAGTAGGACCAAAATTTGGAGCCATTAAATCAGAATATTTGGATTATGACGAAGTCATGGCACAATTTGATACCATATTGGATTGGGTAGCAAGATTATATATGAATACTCTAAATATAATTCATTACATGCACGATAAATATTCTTACGAAAGAATTCAATTTGCATTACATGATAAAGATATATTGAGAACTATGGCTTGCGGAATAGCAGGGCTTTCAGTAGTTGTCGATTCTCTTAGTGCAATAAAATATGCCAAAGTAAAAACAATACGAAATGAAAATGGTATAGTTGTAGATTGTGAAATCCTTGGAGATTATCCTAAATTTGGTAATAATGATGATACAGTAGATAGCATTGCCACTAATATAGTAAAACTATTTATGAATAAATTAAAAAAACAAAGAACTTATCGTGACTCAATCGCTACTCAATCAATTTTAACAATTACTTCAAATGTTGTTTATGGAGAAAAAACAGGCAATACTCCTGATGGAAGAAAAACAGGCGAACCTTTAGCTCCAGGAGCAAACCCAATGCACGGCAGAGACGTAAAAGGTGCTTTGGCGGTATTAAGTTCTATAGCAAAACTACCCTATGAATATGCACAAGATGGTATATCTTATACCTTCTCTATAATACCTAATGCTTTAGGTAAAGATAAAGATGAAAGAATCAATAACCTTAAAGCTCTATTAGATGGGTATTTTAGTAAAGGAGGACATCATATTAATGTAAATGTTTTTGAAAAAGAAACATTATTAGATGCAATGGATCATCCTGAAAAATATCCTCAACTTACCATACGAGTATCAGGTTATGCTGTTAATTTTATAAAATTAACTAAAAAACAACAATTAGATGTTATAACTAGAACTTTTCATCAAAAAATATAAATACAAATAGCATCTATGATGCTTTAGTTATTTAGTGGGTTCGCATTAGGAAGGAAAATCTATTTAGGTACTTCCGTAGAAACGTATGTAGAGAAGCTAAAGAATAATACTTTGCTAATTAATAAAAATAGCAAAAAATGATTTAGTTAGGAAACCCTATGGTTTACCTTCAACGCCCAATAAATAAATTATATGTTAATTAGTGCCCTTTTAAATGCGACAGGGAATATGTCAAATAAACTGGAGGTAGAATAAATGACTATAAAAGGTAGAATCCATTCTATAGAAACCTTTGGAACGGTTGATGGCCCTGGTATACGCTATGTTGTATTTATGCAGGGTTGCCCACTGAGGTGTTTGTATTGTCACAATCGTGATTCCTGGAATCCTAAAGGTGGTAAAGAAATTACAGTTGAAGAAATTATCACAGATCTTCAAAAATACAGAGAATTCATCGATACTTCCGGTGGCGGAATAACTGTGACTGGCGGAGAACCCACCCTCCAATCAGATTTTGTTACTGAATTATTTATTAGATGTAAAGAGATTGGTGTCCACACTGTTTTAGATACATCTGGTTATGTAGATTTAGAAAAAGCAAAGAAACTTTTATTATTCACAGACCTAGTACTACTAGATATAAAACATGCTAATAATGAAGAACATAAAATTATAACTGGAGTAAGTTTTGATAAGATACATAAGTTTGCATACTACTTATCTGATAATAGTATTCCTGTGTGGATACGGTATGTACTTTTACCAAATTATACAGATAGCCAAGATGATTTAATATCTGCTTCTAATCTTATTAATAAATTAAATAATGTAGAAAAAATTGAAGTATTACCATATCATTCTTTAGGAGAATATAAATGGACTGATATGGGAGAAAAATACACTCTTTCAGATTTCTCCTCTCCTTCTGAAAAAGAAATAGACAATGCAATGAAAATTTTAAACTTTAATCTGCCTAATAATAATATAGGCTAGCAAAAAAAGTTTAACTTCTGTGACTTATGTTACAGAAGTTTTTTCTATATTAGATTAATATATTAAAGAACAATCATACTGACATATAATACATTAATCTCATAGATATATCTTGAAAATATTCTTAGACAATTATAGCAAATGAAATTTATTTAAAAAATCAACAAATGGAGGTTGTAAAATTAATGAATGCAATCAATATAACAAATAAAAAAATTAAGAAAAAATCCATAAAAAATATTCCATATATTCAAAATTGGAGTTATGTGATAATAGTATTATTTTTCTTATTATCATTTATTGATAATAGATTTGGAATACTAGGATTTATATGTATGTTACTACCAATGATCATATCTATTAACGGCCATGGCAAAGCTCATTGCTCGCGATTATGTCCGAGAGGCTCTTTCTTTGGAAAAATCATTAGTAAGTTCTCTTTAAATAGAAGTCTACCTAAATTTTTGCGAAGTAATCTTACTAAAAATATTTTATTGGTATTTATGTTTTCTAGCATGACTCTAATGATGATAAAAGCTGGATGGAGCTTTGAAAGAATCTCAGCAAGCTTGTTTAGAATGATGTTCGTTTCTTTTATTGTAGGTATGATAATGGGAATAATATTTAAACCAAGAAGTTGGTGTCAAGTTTGCCCAATGGGTCATGCTGCTGGCCTTATTGATAAAGCTATACCTAAGAAATAAACTAAATTTTATAGTAATTCCCCTTGATCAATAAATAGGCAATTAATAATATTTATTATTAATTGCCTATTTATTTTTATACTATTATTATTTAAGTATAGTAATTTTTCCTCTGCTCAGCTTAATTTTATTATCTTCTTGTAAAATTTTCAGATTTCTACTTATCACTTCTCTCGCTGTTCCAAGATCTTTGCTGATTTTTTCATGTGTTATATGTATTACTCCTTGATAATCTGCTCTTTTTTCAAGATATAAAAATATCCTGTCTTTTATACCTGAAAAAGTTATTGTCTCTATCTGATCATAAGCCTTAAGCAATTTTTCTGATAGTTCAATATAAATATTCTTTTGCATTTCTATATCACTATGATAGATATTAAGAAAAATCTTAGCAGGTAATTTTAGTACTATACTATCTTCTTCTGCTTCTCCTAAAAGGTTATATCGAGTATCACTTAATAAACAAAGAGCTGCTAATAAACAAATATCTCCTTGTTTTATCCTAAATAACGTCTTCTCTTTACCCTCATCACTAATATTATAAAAGCGAATACGTCCAGAAATTAAAAAAGGTACCCCAGAGCATTTTACATTATCTTCAACAATCAATTGATGTTTATTCAATTTTACTTCCATTCCATTTTTTATAATTAATTCAAGCTGTTTATCATCAACCTTATTTAAAATTGAAAACATCTTTTTTAATTTAAGAATATCCATTTATATCTCCATATTAAAATTTATTTCTTAATTTATAATTTTTTAATTTCTTAATCCCTTAAACCATTTATTAACTTTAAAATATGCTTTTGCAACTTTTATTAGAAATTTCATAGAAAAACCTTCCATTTCTTTTGATACATCCTTTAAATGCTGACGAATAGGTAAATTTTGAGGGCAACGTTTTTCACACTTTCCACACTCAATACATAAAGATGCATAGGAAGGTTTTCCTCCAGTTATTCCACTTGTTGTTGTCATATACATGTTAAGTCCTCCAAACATATGCTTTTCATTATAAAAAGCAAAACATGAAGGAATATCTACACCTGCTGGACATGGCATACAATATCCACATCCTGTACACCCTACTTTCATAAGCCCTGTAAAAATATTTTTCGCCTTATGTATTAATTTTAATTCTTCTTCCTTTAGTGAGAATGGATAAGCATTTTTAGCAATTTTTATATTTTCATCGATATGTTTTTCATCATTCATGCCAGATAAAACAGTTGTAACCTGAGGATGATTCCAAACCCACATTAATGCTCTCTCAGCCGCGGTTCTTTTTATCTCAGCCTTATCCCATATTTTTTGCACATCGTCTGGTATCTTTTTGACAAGCATTCCACCTCTTAACGGTTCCATAATAACTACACCAATACCTTTAGAAGCAGCATATTCTAATCCTTCCTTACCTGCTTGATAGTATTCGTCTAGATAGTTATACTGAATCTGACAAAATTCCCAAGCATAGTCATCTAAAATTGCCTTAAAACTGCCAATATTTCCGTGAAAGGAAAAACCTACGTGTTTTACTTTTCCTGCTTGTTTTATTTCATGTAAAAATTCTAAACCTCCAAAGTCTTTAAATCTTTCCCAACTCTCTATATTTGGAAGAGCATGTATTAAATAATAATCAATATAATCTGTTTTTAAATTTTTTAACTCCACATCTAAGATTCTATCCATATCTTTTCTAGAATGCACTAAATACGGTGGCAACTTCGTTGCGATTTTCACTTTTTTGCGATGACCTTTTGCTAAGATTTTTCCTAAGACTTTTTCACTACCAGGATAAATATATGCAGTATCGAAATAATTCACACCTTGATCGATAGCACTAAGAATCTGTTTTTCAGTACGTTCTTCATCTATTCTACCGTTTTTTCTAGGAAATCGCATACAGCCATACCCTAAAATAGAAATTTTTTCTCCTGTATTACCCATTTTTCTATATAACAATATTACACCTTCTCTTTTTATAGCTTTACAATATTATATCAAATAAAATAGTTTATTAAATATGATATTATAAATTTTTTATTATAACTAGTACCAAATCCTCTACAAGGAATAACAAACATCGAATAATCTTTTATAATATTATTTTGTTTAATCTACCTAAATACTCTTGTCTTTGAAAAAATAATCTTATATAATAATTTTAATTATAATTAGGAGGTAATATATGGATTTTAACACTGTATTATTTGCATTTGGTTTGACTCTTTTTGCTGGATTATCTACAGGTATCGGCAGCGTTCTTGCATTTTTTACAAAAAAAACAAATACCAAATTTCTATCAATTGCATTAGGTTTTTCTGCTGGTGTAATGATTTATGTTTCTATGATAGAAATATTTAATAAAGCAAAAGAGTCTTTAGTAGCAGAATTAGGATTAAAATTTGGTTCATGGGTAACTGTTGGTGCATTTTTTTCAGGTATGTTTTTAATAGCCATAATAGACAAATTAATACCTTCTTCAGAAAATCCTCATGAAACTAAAAAAATAGAAGATATTAATAACTTTAATGTTGATGGAAATGATACAAAGTTATTACGTATGGGCGTTTTAACTGCACTAGCAATAGCTATTCATAACTTTCCAGAAGGTCTAGCTACTTTTACTTCTGCTATAAAAGATCCTTCTTTAGGTGTAGCTATAGCAGTAGCAATAGCTATTCATAATATTCCAGAAGGTATTGCTGTCTCTGTACCTATCTATTATGCAACCGGTGACCGTAAAAAAGCATTTAAATTATCTTTTTTGTCTGGTTTATCTGAACCTTTAGGTGCAATAATAGGTTATGTTCTACTATATAAATTCTTTAGTGATACATTATTTGGTATATTATTTGCTTCTGTTGCAGGAATTATGGTCTTTATATCCTTAGATGAACTACTACCCGCAGCTAGAGAATATGGAGAAGCGCATTTATCAATATATGGTTTGATAGCCGGAATGATAGTAATGGCAATAAGTCTATTATTGTTTGTATAATTTTCAATAAAAAAATTTTCAACTTTCCCCTTTCCAACCTCCTAACCATTCTAATTAACTCCTAATACATGATGAAATATAGTTTGTTTGAAATTTTTTCTCCATGATATGTTTTTTCCTTCAAATGTATGTTGTGAAATCAAAGGTTCATCACTGTATGAATCAAAAGAAGTTATTATAGTAGAATGTTGAATTTTATTTTCGAAATTTTTATACTGAATTATATCGCCGATTTCGACTTTTCCTCTTATTTCTTGTTGATACATACTATTATTATCTAAATAGTATGTATTAGCTCTTATACCCAGTGATTGATTTTCACTGCATGTTCTTATATACCAATAAAGTGAATGAGCTACAGCCCAACATATTGACGCTTTACCATTATAATACCACCATGGATGTGTAGTATTATAATCATTTAAGGCTCCTCCAGCTTTTAAACACTGAGAAATAAAATTAGTACAGTCATTCCCTTGAAAATATACATACGCATTATTTGGTATAATTGCATATTCCAATGCATATTTAACAGCTAAATTTCTATCATATTTCATAATAATCACACTCACAATTATAATTTAATTTATATTATACACATTATTATGAAAAGTGAATAAAAAGATAAGAATATTCAATTCTTATCTTTTTATTGTATATTTTCTCTATACAAAACTTTTACTGTAATTCATTCATCATCTGCGTAGATTCATTTTTTATTGTTTGTACTTCGTCACTAGGAGCATCTTTTGTTTTATACCATCCTTTTTGTTTCATGGTGTCAAAAACTTTATATTGAATATTTTGTGCATTTCTATAATTACCTAACATAGTTTCTCTTAAGTTTTGACATGAACTCTCAGTAATACCCGTACTATAAGCACTAATAGCTTGCTTTTCAGTAGCTAATAAATCTTGCAACATATCTTTTTCTTTTAAATCCATTTTATTTCCTCCCATTTTATGAATGCGAATCTAAGTATGTTTTTAGGCTTGTAAAATTTTGCTTGTGTATCTGACTTGCCTCATTAAATAAAGTTTTCATTTGATTATCTACAGCTTGACCCGAATAAACATTGAATTTTTTATTCAATAAGCATTCGGCTTCCATTTGATCTTTGATTATTTCTAAATTTTTACTCTCAATATTTTTGCTTTGTGACATATGCATTCTTCCTTCCTCCTTCATTAAATTCATGTGACATAATTATTGTATGTATATCAAATCGAAATATAATTGGAAATGCTTGTTAATTTTTTTATTTTTTTTTCTTAATTTTTTTTAAAAGACGTCGATAAATGTATTGTAGATACACATACAACAAAAGGAGGTATGAAAATTGAACTATGATAAAATAAAGAATACTCCTATCACTAAATTTTTCGTTTTAAGTGCCATGTTATTTTCTATGTTTATTTTTCTAATATTAGGTATTTTAATATGGATATTGTTAAACTACATGGGATTACATAATGTCAGCAAACTAACAACTTATTTAGTGATATACATTTTATGTGCTGTAACCATTTCTTCAGCTTTTAGCTTCGCTGTATTATATTTTGTAAAAAAAATGATACATGATCCTATATTGTTTATAAAATGGTTATCGGAAAAAATGTCTAAAGGAGATTTTTCTTTTATTGTTAACAAAAGTAAAATTAAAAATGATGAATTTGGAGAGGTAATTACATCATGCAACGCAGTTGTAACTGGAACAAGGACCTTAATTGACAAAGTATATTCGACTTTAGCATTATTAACAAATGCACTGACTAATGTTGGAGATATTATTGACGAAAGTTATAAAGCTTCAAATGAAATTTTATTAACTAGCGAAGAAATCGCGAAGGGTGCTACAGAGCAAGCCCAATCCACAGAGCATGGTGTAACTAAATCGCATGAATTAGGGGAAATCGTTTCTCAAAATACAAAAAATATAGAAGAAGTTGATAAAATTTCTAATACTATTATTAATTTGGTTAGTGATGGTATGTATACTGTAGAAGATTTAACCCAAAAAGTTAATGAGACTGAGGTATCTGTAAAAAGTATCGATCAAGTAGTTATTAAAACCAATGAAAGTGCAAAAGACATTAAGCAAGCTAGTGATATCATCTCATCAATTGCTGAACAGACAAATTTACTAGCATTAAATGCTGCCATTGAAGCATCTCGAGCAGGAGAATCGGGAAAAGGATTTGCTGTAGTTGCAGAAGAAATTAGAACTTTAGCTGAACAGTCAACGGAATCTACTAAAAGAATTGATTCAATAATACGAGAATTACAAAAACATTCTAATAGTGCTTTAGATGCTATGAATGTTACTGATAAAGCCATAAAACAACAAGTTGAAAGCGTAACAATAACAAAAAATAAATTTGAAAATATATCTAATGCTATTACAGAAAATAAAAAAGCAGTAACTGAACTTAAAGAAAGCGGAGAAATAATAAATAGTATTAAGGAAGATATTTTATCTATTATGGAAAATCTGTCTGCTATTGCAGAAGAAAATGCAGCCAGCACACAAGAATCCATGGCAACTTTACAACAACAAACTGCGTGTATGCAAAATCTCTCTGTAGAGTCAGAAAAAATATATAACCTCAATGAAGACCTTAATTCAGCTGTATCAAGTTTTAAAACCAAAAAAACTAAAAAGAAAGAAAAACCTAATCCAATCGTAGAAAATTCTTAAAATTTAACTGATAAATGTTTAATTTAATCAACAAATATAATTATTTTAATACAAAAAACTCAAGGATAAAAAATGTTTATCCTTGAGTTTTTTGTATTAACGTCTAATAAAAATAGTCTTTCACTTTATCCCAAAAACTTTTATTTTGTTCATGTACTTCTCCACCAGTTACATCAGCAAATTTTCTAAGTATTTCTTTTTGCTCTTCGTTAAGATTAAGAGGAACCTCAACCTTAACTTTAATATACATATCTCCTCTTCCATATCCATTAGGATTTACTACCCCTTTACCTTTTAGCCTAAAAGATTGATTAGATTGCGTTCCTTCCGGAATTGGAAATTTAATTTGTTTTATACTTTTTGATTTTTCATCTAAAGATGGAATTTTTACCTCATCACCTAAAGTAGCTTGAACAAAAGTTATCGGAATATCACAGTATAAATTATGATTATCTCTTTTAAAGAATTGATGTTCTTCAACACTTAAGTACAACAGTAAATCTCCTCTAGGCCCACCATTTATTCCTGGTTCACCCTCTCCTCTTAATGGTAATATAGAACCATTATCTACACCCGCAGGGATTTTAACAGTAATTTTTCTTACTCTTTTTTCTATTCCTCTACCTCCACAATTACTACAAGGATCACTGATTATCTTTCCTTCTCCATTACATTTATCACATGTTCTAACAGACTGCATCATACCAAATGGTGTTTTCTGATTTACTCGTACTTGACCTGTACCGTTACATTTATCGCATGTATGAACATCACTTTCATTTTTTGACCCTTTTCCGTTACAAACATGACATTCTTCATTTCTATTAATTTTAATTTCTTTATCAATCCCAAATACAGCTTCTTCGAAGGATAAATTGATTCCTACTTTTAGATTTGCACCTTTTTGTGGAGAAGTCCTTCTTGAAGATGATGAAAAACCTCCACCACCAAACATATCAAATATATCACTAAAAATATCTTCAAATCCACCCCCTGAGCTAAATCCGCCAAAACCACCAGCACCATTTCCCATACCAGCATGACCAAATCTATCATATTGAGATTTTTTAGCTTCATCAGATAGGACTTCATACGCTTCATTTACTTCTTTAAAATTTTCTTCTGCTTTACTATCTCCTGGGTTTCTATCAGGATGGTATTTCATTGCTAATTTTCTATACGCACTTTTAATTTGGTCTGTTGAAGCATTTTTATCAACACCTAAAATCTCATAATAATCTCTTTTACTCATTCTATACTCTCCTTGTAATTTCTCATGTTTCAAGGTAACAATATTAATATAATAACATCATTGTTAACAACATTAAGCAACCAAAGGTTTATCTTTGGTTGCTCAATATTATATTATTCACTGAATACTTCTATTTATTATCTTCATCATCTACTACTTCATAATCAGCATCCACAACGTCATCATCAGCATCAGTAGTATCAGTACTTGCATCTTGAGCAGCCTCTCCCTGTGCTTGTTGTTCTTGAGCGGCTTGTTCATACATCTTTTGAGCTATTGGATAAAATGCCTGATTAAGATCTTCAGTAGCTTTCTTAATAGCCTCTGTATCTGTTCCTTCTATTTTTTCTTTTAAATCTTTCATTGCATCTTCAATTTTTTGTTTCTCATCTGATGATACCTTATCACCTAATTCATTAAGGCTTTTTTCTGTTTGATACAAGGTAGAATCAGCAGTATTTTTTACTTCTACTTCCTCTTTTTTCTTTTTATCTTCTTCTGCAAATTTTTCAGCTTCTTTTACAGCATTTTCAACTTCTTCATCACTCATATTAGTTGTAGATTTAATTACAACATTTTGTGATTTGCCTGTTCCTAAATCTTTAGCTGAAACATTAACAATACCATTCGCATCAATATCAAAGGTTACTTCCACTTGAGGAACTCCTCTTGGCGCTGGAGGAATGCCTGTCAATTGAAATCTACCTAGTGTTTTATTATATGAAGCCATTTCTCTTTCACCTTGTAATACATGAATATCTACAGCTGTTTGATTATCTGCTGCTGTTGAAAATATTTGGCTCTTTTTAGAAGGGATTGTAGTATTCCTTTCAATCAATTTAGTTGAAACTCCCCCCATTGTTTCAATTCCTAATGATAATGGAGTTACATCTAGTAACAATACATCTTTTACTTCTCCTGCTAGTACTCCCCCTTGAATAGCTGCACCCACTGCAACACATTCATCAGGATTAATACCTTTATACGCATCTTTACCAGTTATCTTCTTAACTGCTTCTTGAACTGCTGGAATTCTAGTTGAACCTCCAACTAAGATAATTTTATTTAATTGGTCTGCAGATAAACTTGCATCTTTCATAGCACTTTTTACTGGTCCAACTGTTCTTTCTACAAGATCTGAAGTAAGTTCATCAAATTTTGCTCTAGATAAATTAATATCTAAATGTTTTGGTCCCTCTTGTGTAGCAGTAATAAATGGAAGGTTAATATTTGTACTCATTACTCCTGATAATTCTATTTTAGCTTTTTCTGCAGCTTCTTTTAGTCTCTGCAATGCCATCTTATCATTTCTTAAATCAAGACTATTATCTTTTTTAAATTCTTCTGCTAAATAATCAATTATCTTTTGATCGAAGTCATCTCCACCTAACCGATTATCACCATTTGTAGCTAAAACTTCAAATACTCCATCCCCCAGTTCAAGTATAGATACATCAAACGTACCTCCACCTAAATCATATACCATAATCTTTTGATTTTGTTCTTTATCTAATCCATAAGCTAATGATGCAGCAGTAGGTTCATTTATAATTCTCAATACTTCTAATCCAGCAATTTTACCAGCATCTTTAGTAGCTTGTCTTTGACTATCACTAAAATATGCTGGAACAGTTATAACCGCTTTATTAACAGTTTCACCTAAATATGCTTCTGCATCTGCTTTTAATTTTTGCAAGATCATAGCCGAAATTTGTTGTGGTGTATATTCTGCATTTTCTATCTTAACTTTATAGTCTGTACCCATTTGTCGTTTAATTGACATAACAGTCTTATCAGGATTTGTTACAGCTTGTCTTTTTGCCACTTGACCAGCTAATCTTTCTCCATCTTTTGAAAAAGCTACTACTGATGGAGTAGTTCTATTTCCCTCTTGATTTGGTATAACTACAGGTTCTCCACCTTCCAATACAGAAACACATGAATTTGTTGTACCTAAGTCTATACCTATTATTTTTTCTTTTCCCATATAACTTTATCCTCCTTAATATAAGTTTTCATTATTTTTTGCATATTTTAACCATTGCAGGTCTAATAACTTTATCTTTTAATTTATATCCTTTTTGGTAAACTTCGATTATTTTATTATCTTCAATCTCTTCATTATTTTCTACTGATACTCCATGATGATATTGTGGGTCAAATTCAACATTATTTGATTCAATTTCTTCTAAACCTTCATTTTTCATAATATCAAATAGTTGTGTGAAAACCATCTTAATCCCATCTGTATATACATCATTAATTTTTGAATCTTCAATTGACTGGATAGCTCTTTCAAAATTATCAATAATAGGCAGTAATTGTTTGTAAAAACTCTCCAAAGCATATTTAGCAGTATCTTCTTTTTCTTTTACTGTCCTTTTTCTAAAATTATCAAAATCAGCTTGCAATCTCATTAATTGATTTAAATAATCCTCTTCTTTAGATTTGATAACCTTGTCATCACTGATATCTTCAAGATTTTCATTTTCTTCTTCTTCAAGAATATTTTCGTCATTTTCTTTATTGATATTTTTTTTATCTTCTTTTTCAAATTCTTCTTTAATTTCTTCAGATATTACTTCCTCTTTTTTCAATAGTATCACCTTTCAAATTATTCTTTGTTTTTATTTATATGACTATTTAATTCCTTACTTAGAAACTCTAAAACAGAAACTACATGGCTATAATTCATACGTATAGGACCAACCACTCCTATAGTACCGATTGTTTCACCATTAATCCTATAAGTAGCGGTTAATAAACTACAATCTTTAAATTCTGAAATAACATTTTCATTTCCTATAACAATATTTAATCCTTTAGAATAACTTTTAAGTAGCTCAGCAATAGTCTGCTTCTCTTGAAATATTTCAAGAAGATGTTTTGCTTTTGTTATATCATTGAATTCCGGATAATTAAAAATATTAGTCATACCATTTGAGTATACTTTATTTTTATTATCTATTGCTAGAGAAACTTTCTTAATTATTGTCAATATCTCATGAAGTATTTTTCTTTCTTTTGCTGTTAATTGATCTATCTCGCTTATAAAATCATCATTTATTATATTTACACTTAAATTTCTAATAAAATAATTGAGCACATTATTTAACTTATTTAGTTCAGAATCATCTAATACTTGTGATAATTCCACTTCACAATTTTTAACTATATTTTCTCTAGTAATAATTACTAATAAAATTCTTTCATTTTCAATAGGAATTAATTGGACTAATTTACAGTTTAATAGTTTTATCTCTGGATATAAAACTAACGAAGTATAATTAGTCAACTGAGCTAAAGTCTTTGCTGTATACTCTATAGCTTTTTCTATTTCTTGCATGTATTGTTTATAGTTTTCTTTTATACTTTGTTCAATTAAGGCATCCAGTTTTCTTATTTCCATTAATTGATCAACATACAACCTATATGCTTTTTCAGACGGTATCCGACCGGCTGACGTATGTGGTTGCATTAAAAAACCCATATCTTCTAGATCAGACATTTCATTTCTTATAGTGGCAGCACTTATTCCTAAGTTATACTTTTTTGCTATTGTTCTAGATCCAATAGGTTCTGCTGTCATGATATAATCTTTAATTATCGCATTTAATATTTTTAATTTTCTTTCTTTAATATCACTCATTTTGCCACCTCTTTGTTAGCACTCTGCCCTGTTGAGTGCTAAGGCTAATATTAAAATAACACCTATTTATTTGTTTGTCAATAGAATTCTACTATTTTATTCTATTTATTTATAAATGTCATAAATACAAGATTTGCCAAATCTAAACCTTGATTAGTTAATGATATCCTATCTCTATTTATATGTATCAAACCTTTGTCCTTTAGATTACTCAACTCTTCTTTGTAATCATCAAAAATACTAATGTTAAACATGTTTTTATAACATTTATCTTCTATTCCCTGTATTTTTCTTAAACCAAGAAAAATAAACTCTTCTTTGATACTTCTAATATCAGATTCAATAATATCCTCAATTATAGTTTTTCCATCCAATAGTTTTTCAATATATTTTTTTATTTTTTTTTCGTTGTTATATCTTTTTTTTTCAAAAAATGAATGTGCACCTAATCCTATTCCTATGTATTGTTTGAGTTCCCAATAAACTAAATTATGCTTACACTGTCTATTAGGTAATGAAAAATTTGAAATTTCATAATGTACATATCCTCTATCTTTTAAATATTCCTTTGTATAATAATACATTTCTCTATCAATACTATCATCAATAAATATTTTTTTTTCCTTCCAGTCATTGTACATTTTTGTTCCATTTTCTAATTTTAAACTATAACAAGATAAATGTTGCGGTTTTAAATCACAAACATTCCTTAATGTTATTTTCCAATCTTTAAATGTTTGATTTGGTAATCCAAATATTAAATCAATATTAATATTCTTAAAGCCAGCACTAATCGCTTCATTATAACTTCTAATAAAATCATGTTGAGTATGAACTCTACCAATATTATTTAATAATTTATCTTGCCAACATTGCAATCCTATACTTAACCTATTTATACCCACTTTTTTATAATTAATTAATTTTTTTTTATCAAATGTACCAGGATTTCCTTCTATTGTTATCTCGACATTTTCATTAACTGTAATAATATTTTTTATTAAATATATTAATTTAACAATATACTTATTATCAACATAGGTGGGGGTACCCCCACCTATAAATATTGTACTTATATTATACATATCTCGCAATTTAGATAATTGATGTATTTCCATATATAATGCTTCAAAATATTTTTCAATATACATATCAAAATTCTCAAATGATAAAAAATCACAATAATAGCACTTTTGTTTACAAAATGGTATATGTATATACAAGCTTACATCTTTCATACTCTATCCACCTATCCAACCTACCAACTTTTCCACTTTCCACCTAATCATTATCCAATTTTAGTACTGCCATAAAAGCTTCTTGAGGAACCTCTACATTTCCAACTTGTCTCATTCTTTTCTTACCTTCTTTTTGTTTCTCTAAAAGTTTCCTTTTTCTACTTATATCTCCACCATAACATTTAGCCAGTACATCTTTTCTCATTGCTCTTATTGTTTCTCTAGCAATAATTTTTCCTCCAATAGCAGCCTGTATCGGTATCTCAAACATTTGTCTTGGAATAGTTTTTTTAAGCTTCTCAGCAATATTTTTCCCTCTACTATATGCTTTGCTTCTATGAACTATAAAAGATAATGCATCGACAATCTCAGTGTTTAATAGTATATCTAATTTTACTAATTCTGATCTCCTATATTCCTTAACTTCATAATCAAATGATGCATATCCTTTTGTTCTAGATTTTAATGCATCAAAAAAATCATATATTATTTCGTTTAAAGGCAAATCATATTCTAATACAACTCTAGTTTCTTCTATATATTTCATGGTCTTATATTCACCTCTACGTTCCTGACATAGATCCATGATTGCACCTACATAATCAGAAGGCACCATAATAGACGCACTTACGATAGGTTCTTCCATATATTCAATTTCCACACTTGGGGGTAAATTGGTTGGATTATCCACCCAAAACTGTTCTCCATTAGTTCTTTTTACTTTATATATAACACTCGGTGCCGTTGTTACCAAATCTAGATTGTATTCTCTTTCTAATCTTTCTTGAATTATTTCCATATGAAGCAATCCTAAAAAGCCACACCTAAATCCAAATCCTAATGCAACTGATGTTTCAGGTTCAAACATTAGTGATGCATCATTTAATTGAAGCTTTCCTAGTGCCTCTTTTAAATCTTCATATTTTGCTCCATCAGCAGGATATATTCCACAATAAACCATTGGATTTATTTTTTTATAACCTGGTAACGGTTCTTTTGTAGGATTAAGTGCATCAGTTATAGTATCTCCAACTCGAGTATCTGTTACATTTTTTAAACTTGCAGTTATATAACCTACATCACCGCTTTTGAGTATATCTATAGGCAATAGTGTATTCGCAAATATTCCTAACTCATCGACTTCAAAAACTTTATTTGTAGCCATCATTTTTATTTTCATACCTTTTTTTATTGTACCCTCTTTAATCCTAATAGATGCTACCACTCCTCTATATGAATCATAATATGAATCAAATATTAAAGCTTTTAATGGCATATCATCTTTATTTTCTGGTGCTGGCACTTTTTCTACGATGGCCTTTAAAACCTGATCTATATTTAAACCTTCTTTAGCTGAAATTTGAGGGCATCCTTGAGCTTCAATACCTATAATATCTTCTATTTCATTTATTACTAAATCCGGATCAGCACTTGGTAAATCAATTTTATTTATTACAGGTATAATTTCCAAATTATTCTCTAATGCTAAATAAACATTAGCCATAGTTTGTGCCTCTATGCCTTGCGCTGCATCTACAATCAACAATGCCCCTTCACACGCTGCTAAGCTCCTAGATACTTCATAAGTAAAATCAACATGTCCAGGAGTATCTATCAAATTAAGTAAGTATTCTTCCCCATCTTCATCCTTATATATTAATCTAATTGCTTGTAATTTAATTGTTATTCCTCGTTCTTTTTCTAAATCCATATTATCAAGAATCTGGTTAGACATTTCCCTTTGAGTTAATAATCCTGTCTTTTCAATTAATCGATCTGCTAATGTTGATTTTCCATGATCTATATGAGCAATAATACAAAAATTTCTGGTTCTCTCTTGTTTAGATAATGTCATTTTGAAGCTCCTCCGTTATTTAAGTTAAAGTTAATTACAAATCTTCAACTTTTTAACTTCTGCTAGTACAATTTTTATGGTACTAGTATTCACAATATTATAACAAAAATATAATTTGCAAACAACAAATTACTCTAATTTAAATTATACCCCAAAATTAAAGAAAGCATATTAAGAATTTTCTCACATGCTTTCTCACTTTTTGAATTTGCTGATAATACTATTAATATAATTATTTAATTCGTCATCAACTAGTATTGTCTCTCCGAAGACATATACTTCTGTTTTTTTATCTAAAAAATTAAAATATATAACTTCTTTAGTGTCTCCATTTATTATTTGATAATTATTATAATTAATCTCTCGTACTCCATAATAAAGTACACTCATTATAAATATAAAAAAAATTAAAATCTTCAGTTTATGCCTCATTGATTTATTCCTTCTAATTAGTTTCTTTTTCTAATATTATTTGTCCTAGTATATCTCCTAAACATTCACCTGATGCTTTAGCTTCTTCAAGTGTACTTAAGTTACTACCAACTTCAAATAGTAATGCATTATCTCTAACAAATTGATTATATTTTGCTGTGCTTCTTTTCAATGTAGATATAGTTAACTCTGGATATGCACTATTAGTCTTATTATAAACTACATCTGCAAAAGCAGAATTTTTTGATGAATTATCATGATTCATGCCTATAACTATCATGATTTTTGCATAATCTATATCATTTATTACTGCTTGATATCGCTGTTGATTCTTTGTATTATCAGATAAGCCATCTCTATGAATATCAAATACATATTTAATACTTGGATATTTTTCTAAATTACTTTGTATGGTCTTTAATGAATTTGAATACGATTTTTCATAACTAGGATAATCATGTACAGTGGTATCATGGATGACATTTATTCCATAGCCTTCTTCTATTGCTTTAGCTATTTCACTACCTACTGCTACCATATTATACTCTTCTTTTAAAGATCTACAATAACTACAATAATCAATTTGTGTCTTGCTTGATGAGGTATAACTTTCAGTAGTATGTGTATGGTAAATTAATACTAACGGTTCACTATTCAAATTGCTAACTTCTACTTGATCGCTATTTAAAGGTTTTGATGCAGTAATATTATATATCTCTTTTTCTTCCTCGCTTGAAATATTCACATCATCTTCTTCATAACTTTCAATAATTGGTATCTGACTACTTATTAATGTTTTAGGATCACTAAAGTCTATTTTTGTAAAATATTCTATTACTTCTTTTAATCCATCAATATAATCTGTATCTTGCCTATTATACGGAATAACTTGTTTTAATAAATATAAATACAAAGAAATTCCATCATTTGTTTCTACTTTCTCTGTTTTCTCAGTTTTCTCTGTTTTCTCTGTCACCTCACTATTTTCTGCACTAGTATTATTTGCCAAAATATAGTTATTATTTTTTGCATTAACAATGAGATAACCAGTTTGATATACTATACTAAATAATAAAATACATATTATTATTAAATATATTTTATTGCCAATATCTTTATGCAAATCACGCACCTCATTTTCTTATCTATAGCATCTCTTATAAATAATATTCGTGAGATTTCGTATTTATGATACTAAATCTAAAAATACCAGTTATATTTAATTAATATAAGTGCTTATCTCTTCAAGGCTCATTTCAGGATGTAAAGCTAAATTTATAGCATTAGCAATAATATCTGATAGATCAGTAATACTTTTATCTACATCTTTCGGAGTAACTAGTAAATCTCCCATGTAAGGTTGGAGCAACTCTTTAATCATAACTTCCTTTTCTCTTTTATCTATTTCTGATAACATTTGATAGAATTCTTTTCCCTTTGTTGTTTGTTCAATAATTTTATCAATAACGATATCTATCGTATCACTTGCAACGGTTGAAGCCTCTACAACAGTAGGAACCCCTAATGCTATTACCGGAACTCCAAGGGTCTGTTTATTTAGTGCTTTCCTTTTATTATTAACTCCTGATCCAGGAATTATACCCGTATCTGTTAACTGTATCGTAGAACAAATTCTTTCTATTCTTCTGGAAGCTAATGCATCAATAGCAATGATTAAATCTGGCGAAGTTTTTTCTGCAACACCTTGGATTATTTTGCCAGTTTCAATGCCTGTTATACCTAATACTCCTGGAGACAAAGCACATACTTGGGACATTTTATGAAGAATCAACTCTTGAGCTTCATCAAATATATGTTTTGTTATCATAAGTTTGGAAACTACTTTTGGTCCTAATGCATCTGGAGTTATATTCCAATTTCCTAATCCCACTACAAGAGTAGTAAATTTTTCATTCGGTTGAACTTTTACCATTTTTTTAATTTGTTTAGATAACATAATGGATATTTTGTTCATTTCGTCTTCGCTATACTTAAATTCTAAAGTAAAATAATTTCCTTTAGGTTTACCCATTACTTTCTCTCCATTTTCATTTATAATTTCAACATGAGTTAAAATCATTTCTTTATCTTTATCATTAATGTCTACAATTACTCCTTCTTCATTTAAACCTTTTTGGCTTAAATCTTCTTTTACTTCTATTGCTAAATCAGTTCTTATATTCATTTCTTCACCTCTAGGTTATTTTTTCAATTTATTTATACATTAATTCATAAAATTAGTAAGATATAATTTCCAAATTTTAAAATAAACTTGATATTTACTTGACTTGGTGGTAAAATATCATGTGTTACATATTTATGGAGGGGTGGTGAAAACATGGCAAATATTAAATCAGCTATAAAAAGAGTTGAAATTAGTAATATTAGGACTATAAGAAATAAAAGTGTAAAAACTAATATTAAAACATGTATTAAAAAGTTTGAGTCAGCTGTAGATTTAAATGATAAAGATTTAGCTCTTGAGACTTTCAAAAGTGCTGTTAAGAAAATTGATAACGGAGTAGCTAAAGGTATATTTCATAAAAATGCTGCTGCTAGAAAGAAAAGCAGTTTAGCTAGAAAATTAAATGCTATGTAATTAATATAATATTTCCCACTCGTGTCTAAAAAAAGACTACTCCATAAAATAGGTAGTCTATTTTTTATTCTTATAATTAACAAAACTTAAAGATAAGCATTTCCAAGGCTAATTTATGATTTATCTGTCCTTTTTTCATTTTTCTATCAATCTGAGAGCAATATTTATATGCTTTAATCAATTTATCATATGAATAGTTCTTTCCTTGATATAAAGCTTTATTTACAACAAAAGACTTTTCAGCCATTATTCTAGCAATGTCATTTGTAGAAAATCCTGAATCTCTAAGTAATTTACTATGATAAATTATTCTGTACTGTCTGATTATCATATATAGTATTCTTACAGGAGGTTCGCCATTGTTTATTAAAACATGCATTAGATAGATACTTTCACCTGCAAGTCCTTTTCCCATCAGTTCTAACATTTTAAAAATATTTGTGTCCATATTTTGTTGTACAATGTTTTGTACTTCGCAACATTCAATTTTTACTTTTTCCTTTGAATAAGCTAATAGCTTATCTAATTCATTTTCTATATCATCTAAATTTATATTACTATCTTTGTTTAAATAATCGCTTGAATCAACAAATAAATCTAATGCTTTTTTCTCGATTTTCTTTCCTCTTAGATTTACTCTTTTATTTATCCATTTAAGCAAATCATTTTTTTCAAGTTTTTTATATTCAATAATTTTTCCATTTTTCTGTATACTCTTATATATTTTTCTCTTTTTATCAATTTTTCTTGAAATAAAAATTAGATAAGTACTTATAGGTATATTGCTTAAATATTTACACAGCATTTCCATGTCTGTTTTTAAAATATTATTATTTATATTCATAGAAGACATATTCTTTACTACTATTAACCTCTTTGTATCCATAAACGGAAGAGTTTCACAAGCGTTTATCAACTCATCTACAGTAATTGTTTTACCATCTAAATAATTTACATTAAGTTGTTCATAAAGAGGGTTTATTAATGATTTTTTTATGTTTTCAAGCATCATATTAGCTATCAAATATTCATTACCGTAAAAAAGATAAATATTACTCAAATCATTTCCTTTAATGTCTTTTAATAATTGCTTATAATCCAAACTTATTCTCCTTCGTTAATAAACGTATTAATTAAAATATTTTCACCATCAATCCTTATTTCGATTGCTCCCATTTGATCAGTTCTAAATAATTTAATACCCTGATCATCTAACAACTCTAGTGTTTCTTGGTGAGGATGTCCGAAATAATTGTTTCTACCAACACTAATTATACCATAATTGGCATTTACCCTGTCTAGCAATTCTTTTCCAGACGAGGTTTTACTACCATGATGTCCTATTTTAACTATATCACTTTCAATATCCACTCTACTACTTAATAATATTTTTTCTCCTTCTAGTTCTAAATCTCCCATAAATAATAATGATACACTTTTATATGTAAGTTTAGTTACTATAGAACTATTATTCTCATCAACAAAAGTCATATTATCATAAGGATATAAAAAATCTAAATTAACCTCACCACCTAATTCCACAATAATTTTATCATTTTCAAAAACAGGAATTGAATAGTATTTAGCAGCAGTCAATAAATCATCATACTGTTGTTCTTCTATGCAATTTATTACAATTGCATCTATTGTTATATCATCAAGTATCTCTATTATTCCTAACATATGATCATCATGGGAATGCGTGCATACGACAAGGTCTAATTTTTTTATCTTTTTATTCAATATAGCTTTTTTTACTATATTATCACCAACAGAATAGTTCTTTTGACCTCCTCCATCTATAAGTATATTTTCTCCCATGGGACATTCAATTAATATACTATCCCCTTGACCTACATCAAAAAATGTAATAATTAAAGGTTTAGGAATAATATTTATAATAATCATGATCATCAAACATGCAAATATTACTACATAAACTATTTTTTTATTATTATTTTTATACATATAAAAATATCCTGTCATCATAAGTATACACGTATAGTATAAAATCACCACATATATGGGCATAGGTGAAATAATTGAATTAACATATGGTAATGTAATAAATGCATTTAAAAAATAATATATGATACTAATAATTATTTTAATAAATATTAGTATCATATTAGCAAGAGATATAGACACTATATTAATAATTATTGCTATTATAAAACATATAATTACCAAACCTACCAAAGGAACTACTAATAAGTTTACTATCAAAGAAATTAGTGAGAAATTATTATAATAATACAATATAAGTGGCGTAGTTCCCAATTGAACAGAGAGTGTGATTAAAAAAAGTGATTTAATATATTCAATTATTTTATTATTAAATTTTTTTAGATTATTCAAATATGGATATAATACGGATATTGACAATACTGCGCAATATGATAACTGAAATCCAACATTAAATATTGTAAATGGGTTTAAAAGCAAGAATATCGACGCTAATACACTTAGAATATTTATTGTATCGTATTTTTTCTTTATCATTTCCGTTAATAATAAAAGTATTAGCATTAACGAAGCTCTTATTACAGAAACACTAAACCCTACTATAAATGAGTAAATAAATAAAAACACACTAATTATTATAAATTCACTACTTCTTTTTAATTTAATCAATTTACATATGTTTTTTAAAAAAATATATATAAAACCAATATGCAATCCTGAAACGGCAAGAATATGAGAAATCCCCAGATTGCTTAATGCATCTGCTGTTTCTATATCTATTATTTTTTCACCTAGAATTATTCCTCTTAAAAAATCTGCATACTCTACAGTAAAATTTTTATTTATAAATTGAATTAATACTTTTCTAATATAAGTTACTTTTGATTTTATATAATGGGAATGATCACTTTCAATAATTTTAAGTGAATTATTTTTTATATACAATATTCCATAGATATTTTTACTAATTAAATATTGCCTATAGTCAAATCCTCCCGGATTTCTTTTTCCTTCGGGTTTTTCTGCATCTGCATAAAACCCAATAATATCTCCATAAGATAAATCATTTGTATTGTTATAAATGAAACATTGCACTTTTTCCTTGGTTCTTAAATTGCACAAACGAATGACAAATTCTGCTCTATCTTCTTTATATATTGGAAATGAAATTATTTCACCTTCGTAATAATTCTGATTATCTTGGTATTCTATTGAACTAACTCTATTATCAATAATAGTTGTTCTTAAAAATATTAGAATAAAGAACAATAATAACAAGACTATTATTTTTTTTGCATTATAATTTTTAATCATAATACAAATTAAAAATACTATTATTAACGGTATTTCTAAATTTATATTAAATTTATATGTTAATACCGCTACTAACCCAGATACAAAAAAATACAATGGTATTCGTTTCATAATTATACCTTTACTCTTTAACCTTTGTTTTTACATATTTAATATAAAAATATAACAAACTCATATTTACTCAGACTATTGGAAAAACACAAATTTCACTTTAAATGTAATATAGAATCGAACTTAGTATTTTATATTTATTATTTTTTTTTGCTTTTTTATAATTTACTTCAAATATAAGTCTCTATGCTTTATATGTTTTCATAATAGTTGCCAAAACTAATAATCCATCAAATTGATTTATAACTTCTTTAATATACTCATCTAGATGGTATTCAGGATTAAAATGTGTTAATAACAACTTATTCACTTTACTAATTTGTCCTATGCTACAGGCTTGCTTTGCTGATAAGTGAGGCGGATTATACTTTAAATCTTTTTCTAATACTCCAGCTTCAATCAATAGTATATCGGCTTGTTTTGCAAATTCATAAATCTTCTCGTCATATACCATATCTCCAGAATATACAATTTTTTTATTATTTGATTTAATACATATACCAAAATTTTTTAGTACATGTTTAAATTCACAGAATGATATTTCTAATTCATTTATATTTAAAACTAAATTTTCATCTATTTCATTAATTTTGAATACATCTTTATATTTTAACCTATCAAATTCTTCCCTTGGACTAGATGGAGCATATAAAGGTATTTGTATGTTCTTCCTTTGCAATGCATATCTTAAGATAAATATATCTGATATATGATCTGGATGAAGATGCGTTAGTACTATTGCATTTAAGTCTTCTACATTACATATATTAAGCAAATTGCTCATTACACCATTTCCACAATCTAATAATACTTTTGTTTCATTATATTCGATAAGATAACCAGAACAAGCTCCATTTGCTTTTGGGTATGGTCCATTATTTCCTAATATAGTTAACTTCATATCTAATTCTTTCCTCCAATTCATGCTTTAAATTCATCTTTATAGTTTTAAAAAAAGTGCAGTTGTAAAACTGAAATTATTATTACTACTTTATCATATTAATTTTACATTATTAATTTATTATTTCTTAATCACTCTGCCTTAATACTATCTTGAATCTTTTCAAATGTTTTATCTCCAATTCTAGGTATATTTTTTATTTCTTCAATATTTTTAAACCCACCATTAGTCTCTCTATAGTCTATTATACTCTGCGCAATGCTCTCTCCAATCCCTGGTAATGTCACTAATATTTCTTTTTGGGCAGTATTAATATTAATCCTAGTATCTTTGATTTCATCATTACTTAGTTTATCTTTATTAGGAATCATAATTTTTTGTTGATCTTCAAGTATCATCGCTAAATTCACACCGTCTAAATCTGCGCTTTCAGTAGGTCCTCCAACTAATTTTATGGCTTCATATAATCTATCACCTTTTTTCATTGCGACAATTCCAGGACTAATTACTTCACCTGCAATATGTACAACAATAGTTTCTTCCAGTTCTTCAATATTCTCATTGCTTGCTATTTGTGATTGGTCAACTACTGATTTTGTCGAAGAATTATTGTAATATAAAATTATTACAATAATAATAACAATCCCTAATATTATATTTAAATACTTTGATTTTAATAAATATTTGTTATTGTTTTCCATAAACGAACCTCCGAATACATATTTCTACATTTTATTATAAATTTCCTTTATTTATTTTGATTTTAATATATTTTTTTTGTTATACTTATATATGATTATAAATTTATCAACGGAGGAAAGAATGACAAAGAAAGTATTATTAATATTAATTTCTATTTTGCTAATAATTCAACCCATCACTTATGCTGAGCCTTCTATCACTTCAGGTTCTGCAATACTGGTAGAAAGTGAAACTGGACAAATAATTTTTGAGTACAATTCAAATGCTAAAAAATATCCTGCAAGTATTACCAAAGTCCTAACAGCAGTTATTGCAATGGAAGAAACTAAATTAGATGAAATAGTAATAGTAAGTGATGATGTGCCTAGTCAAATAGAAAGGGGTAGTAGCCAGATATATCTCTTACCAGGAGAAAAATTAACAATGGAACAACTTTTATATGCTTTATTAGTTGAATCAGCAAATGACGCTGCAGTCACTATTGCCGAGCACATTAGTGGTTCTGTAACTGAATTTGCCAAACTTATGAATAAAAGAGCAAAAGAATTAGGTGCTACTAATTCCAATTTTGTAAATCCGAACGGACTACATGATGACAATCACTATTTAACTGCACATGACATGTCTTTGATAATGAAAGAAGCTATAAAGTATCCAACTCTTTTAGATATTATGTCTACAGTTACTTATATTATCCCCGCAACGGATAAGCAGGATACTCGATACTTATGGACAAAAAATAAATTACTTAAAACACCCAGCAATCCGTATTTTTATGATAAGGTCATTGCATCTAAAACAGGATTTACTTCTAAAGCAAGAAATACTCTTGTAGTAGCTGCAGAAGAAAATAACATAAAGCTTATTACTGTTGTGCTAGCTGCCGAAGGTAATTTATCATATTCTGATACCCTAGATATGTTTGAGTATGGATTTAATAACTTTAAATCCATTTCTATAATAGGTAAAGATGACTTTATTGAAGATTACAACATAGAGAACGCAAAAACTCCTCTCAAATTAATAGCAAGTAATGATTTAAAATACATCGGTAAAATAGATGAAAACTATAATTTTATGCCTAATATAACTATATCAGAAGATTTATCTTTTCCCATTGAGAAAGGACAAAAAGTTGGAACTCTTACATATACCCTAGAATCCACAGTCATTGGAGAAGTTGATTTAGTGGCAGGCAATGAAATAAAAAGCAATTTTTATTTTCTGTGGGTAAAGCTTAAATCTATAATAATCTGGTCATTGTGTGGGCTTTTATTATTATATATAGTAGCAAGAATTTATGTGGCTAAAAAGAATGCTCATATTCGAAGAAGAAAATATAAAAGATATAGAAAAAAAACTAAAAAAAGTGAATATTCTAGATTTTAAAATATTGCGTTAAAACAAATAATTCTTTTATATATATTAATACATTAATACCAAAATTTTTGTTAAAAAATACAATTTTTCTATAAATAAATCCGGCACACAATATCAATAAATACTAGTTTATTTAATATTATACGCCGGATTATTTTAAAAGTATATCATTTTAGCAAATATGGTTCCCATCCATTGTTTGTAAGAATTATGATTTTCTCAAATCCAATATCCTTTATCATCTTGTATATTTCATCATAATAAAAATTCACTGAATTAATATCATGGGAGTCCCCACTAACTGTTATATTTATGTTATTGCGATAAATTTCTTCCAAAAAATAAGTGGATGGATATAAACAATTATAACCATATCTTGGTATGCCTCCAGTATTTATTTCAATGATACTATTTGTATTTTTAATTTTCAGCAACACTTTTTTTACAATCTCTTTATACCAGCTTTCTTTCTCATTAAAAAAATAATTATCTTTATTATTTTTTTTAATAATATCTATATGTCCAACAATATTTGGCTGATATTTTATTACCATATCTATAATATTATTATAATAGTCTTTCACTGCTGCTTGAACATTTCCACTATATAATTCATCCATACCTTGCTCCATGGACTCAAGAGTATCATCGACATACCAGTATCCTCCGTCGTTTTTACTTCCTAGAGAATGAACTGACCCTATAAAATAATCTAGCTCTTCCATAATAAGTAGTGCTGTAGGATTTAATCCTATATCTTTAAAATAATCTATCTCTAATCCTTTGTATATACATATTTTTTCTTTGTATTTTTCTTTAAGCATATTTATTTCTTTAAGATATGGATTTAACTTATTTTTACTCATAGTCCAATGTTCTTCATTTTTTATAGGAGCATGAGATGAAATCCCAAAATATTTTATTCCTTTATCAATAGCTGATAATACCATTTCTTCCATAGTATTTTTTCCATCACAATAGCTATTATGCGAATGATAATTTGATATTATTTTCATCTGTTTTTCCTCCATTACAAGCTATCATTTATTAACTCAATAATAAGTTACCGTAATATTATTATTTTTTAATATTGCATTTATTGTATAATAAAAATACAAAAAAATCCCCCATAATAGGGAATGCTCTCACAACAATAGAATTCCTTTGAGGATTAAACTATTGCTGAATCATAGATTATGCACTGGATAGCTATATTCAAAATAACATTTTACACGAACCCATCCAAGGATTGCTGTATATGACTATTAAGATATTTTCCTTTCCAACTTTCAACCTTTCCTCTACTTTTGGCTCAAACATGTTTATACTTGTATTAATAATACGACTAAAACTATTATGCAACCAAGTAGTGGTCTGTTTTTTTCATGCAAGTACCCTGTGAGTACTCTTATTTGTTAACAACTTCATTATTATTATTTTGCTTTTTCTTAACCATTTTTAGGCGAAAGAAATCTTCTCTTTCTTTTTCTTCAAGGGTTTCTTGAATATATTTGATTTGACTATTTAATTTTGGAATCTGAATTTTATCTAAAGCATTTGCTCTTTTTTGAGTCTTTTTAATTTCTAATGATAATTTAAAAGCTGCTGTTTCTAATTGACTTAACTGATAAGATAAATATTTAACTTCATTCAACTTAAAAACTGCAATATCTAAAGAAGGATTACTCCTAAAGAAACCATATTCAGGTTTAAGTTTTTCTTCTCTTTTACTAATAATTTCTGGTATTTCCACTCCCATAACACTTCTAAATCGTATATTATAATCTTCTTCTCTACTTACTGCAACAGCTATTTCATGCACCTCATTTACTCCCATTGTAATACTAACATTTTGAATAGCTTTATAAGCTTGTGCGAAGTTCTCTGTAATTTCCTCTTCTAATTTAACGGCTTTATCAATCAGTGTCATCATTTCTTGAATTAAAACTGTTCTTTTCTTATCCAATAGTTCAAACCCTTTTTGAGAAAATTCCAGTACACCCTTACTTTTCAAAAGATTTGCCTTAGTAGGAGTAATTATATTTGCCATATTATCACCTTTACTTAATAGTATTTATTTAATAACTCAGGACTCAATCTGTTAAGTTCTTCTTTCGGTAAAATCCTCAATATTTCCCATGCTAAATCAATTGTGTCATCTATGCTTCTATTTTCCTCAAAACCTTGAGATATAAATCGTCTTTCAAATTCTCTTCCAAATGTCATATATTTTTTATCAGTTTCTGCTAAATCATCTTCACCAATTATTTGAGATAATGCTCTTATATCTAGTACTTTTGAATATGATGAAAATAACTGATTAGCTACATCAGGATGGTCAACCCTCGTATAACCTTCCCCTATACCATCCTTCATTAATCGTGATAAAGAAGGCAATATATTTACAGGAGGGTATACATTATTTTGAAACAATTCTCTTCCTAAAACTATTTGTCCCTCAGTTATGTAACCTGTTAAATCAGGAATAGGATGAGTAATATCATCATTTGGCATAGTTAATATAGGTAAAAACGTAATTGAGCCTTCTTTATTCTTTATCATTCCAGCTCTTTCATACAAAGATGCTAAATCTGAATATAGATATCCAGGATAGCCTTTTCTACTAGGCACCTCTTCTCTTGCAGAAGATACTTCTCTTAAAGCTTCACAATAACTAGTAATATCACTCATTACAACAAGTATATGCATATTTTCTTCAAAAGCTAGGTACTCTGCTGCTGTTAAAGCACATCTCGGTGTATTTATTCTTTCAGCAATAGGATCATCTGCGTAATTTATATACATAACTACTCTATCCATTGCATTAGCTTCTTGAAATGTTTTTCTAAAAAAGTCAGCATCATCATGCTTAACTCCTATAGCCGCAAAAACTATTGCAAAATCATCTTTTGCATTATCACTTAATCTTGCTTGTCTTACTATTTGTGCAGCTAATTCATTATGTGGCATTCCATTACCTGAAAAAATTGGTAGCTTTTGTCCTCTTATCAGAGTTATAAGAGCATCTATACTGGAAATGCCTGTTTGAATATAATTCCTAGGATATTCCCTCGCTACTGGATTTATCGGTCTTCCATTGATATTAAAATATTTCCTACTGAAAATCTGTCCACCATCATCCATAGGTCGTCCTAGTCCATCAAATACTCTTCCTAAAATATCCTTAGACATAGGAAGCTCAAAAGCACTTTTAGTAAAAACTACCGAAGAATTATTAGTAGAAATTCCAGAAGTATTTTCAAAGATTTGAATTATAACTTTATTTTCTTCGATTTTTATTACTTTACCTTTTTTAATTTCGTTATTAACTTTAATATCTACTACTTCCCCATAAGAAATATCGTCTACATTAGACATCTCTACTAAAGGTCCTACTACTTTATCAATTTTTAGATATTCTTTTTTCATGATACCCACCCAATTATTCATTATAATTCTTTATCAATTCGTCATAGTATTTATCAATACTCTCTTTTATTTCATCAATTTTACTTAAATCGTCATTTGAAACTGTATATTTCATTTTTATTAGTTCATCAAATATTTCTTGATTTCTAATATATGAAATAGGTATGTTATTACTTAATGTTAACTTACAACGTTCATAAAGATAATCGATAATTTTCAACATCCTATATTGCTTATTCAAAGGAACGAATGTATCTTGTTCATTAAATGCATTTTGTTGTAAAAATCCTACTTTGATTAGCTTTGCGATCTCCAATACTAATCTCTGATCATCAGGTAATACATCTTCTCCAACTAACATAACTATCTCTTGTAATTTATTTTCATTAAATAATAATTCTAACATCTTATTTCTTAGTTCTATAGCATCCTCGGCTAAATTATCTTCATACCAGCTTTCTAGAACCTTTATATATCCGCTGTAACTATTTAACCAATTTATCGCCGGATAATGCCTTGAATATGCTAATTCTTTATCTAATGCCAAAAAAACATTTACAAATCTCTTCGTATTTTCTGTGACGGGTTCAGAAAAATCTCCTCCTGCTGGTGATACTGCACCTATTATCGTAACAGAACCTTCTTCACCATTTAAACTTTCTACAAATCCTGCTCGTTCATAAAATTCTGCAATTCTCGAAGGTAAGTATGCTGGATACCCTTCTTCTGCGGGCATTTCTTCTAATCTACCTGATATCTCTCTTAAAGCTTCTGCCCATCTAGACGTTGAATCTGCCATTATAGCTACATCATATCCCATATCTCTATAATACTCTGCCATCGTGATTCCTGTATATATACTTGCTTCCCGAGCCGCTACTGGCATATTAGATGTATTAGCTATTAAAATTGTTCTTTCCATTAATGGTTTATTTGACTTTGGATCAATAAGTTTAGGAAAATCTTCTAAAACTTCCGTCATTTCATTTCCTCTTTCACCACATCCAATGTATATTATTATATCAGCATCAGACCATTTAGCTAATTGATGTTGTGTCATTGTTTTTCCAGTACCAAAGCTTCCAGGTATAGCAGATGTACCTCCTTTAGCAATAGGAAAAAATATATCCAATACTCTTTGTCCAGTTATTAATACTTGTTGAATTTCTTTCCTAGTTTTTACAGGTCTTACTTCTCTTACCGGCCATTCGTGATACATTTTCAAATCTATATCAGTAATGTTAGTATCAATAGTAGCTAATGTTTCTTCAATATTGTAACTACCATCTTCTTTAATCTTTTTTACTATTCCTGATATATTAGGTGGAACTAGCAGTTTATGTTTTATTAACGAAGTTTCATAAACTTCACCAAATACATCACCTTGTTTGACAGAATCACCAACATTAATAGTGAATTTGACATCCCATAATTTCTCCTGGTTCAAGGATAAAAGTCCAATGCCTTCTGGAATAAAATCCTCATTTATTTTATTAATTTCTAATAGAGGTCTTTGAATTCCATCAAATATATTACCTAACATCCCCGGTCCTAGTTTTACCGAAAGTGGTTTTCCAGTAGAAATAATAACTTCTCCAAGTTGTAAGCCTTCTGTTTCTTCATAAACTTGTACAGTTCCTATATCCCCTTCAATTATTATAACTTCACCAATCAATTTTTTGCTACCTACCATAACCATTTCTCTCATTTTGAAGTTAGACATGTTTTTGCCTCTTATAACAGGTCCGTTAATCATGGTGATTTTACCGTTACTATTCAATTAATCCACCTACTTTTCAAGCTCTTCATAGAGTCTTATCCCTATATCCTTTTTATAATTATCAAGTTTACTTTTTAAAGTTAAATCTAGTCGTATATTCATGTTATCAAGTTCGATAATAAATCCACCTAAGTAATCTTGTGAAAGTGGATTAAATTTAATATTTTCATTATATTTGATGAATTCTTTAATATAAACGTTTTTATCAGAATCTAACAAATGAACAGTAATACCCTCTTTAAGAAAATATTCTTTGTATGTATTCATCAATTTTTCAAAATATTCATAATAAACTTCAGAATTGATTAATTCCTTAATTTTACTTTCCAATTCTGACATCAATGAATCTAATAAGTCATTTCTTGTTTTTAATATTTTGTTTCGAGCTTCAGTATTGCCTTTTGACAAAATCTTATTTGATTCAATTTCAGTTTTATTATTACTTTTACTTACTATCGAATCCCTTTTCTTTTCTATTTCAAATGTACATTCTTGCAAACGTTCTTCATTTTTTTCTTCTAATTCTTTAATTTCTTTCTTTGATAATTGCAATTCTTTTTCAAGTACATATTTTGAAAATATTTTTATTTTATCTTCAACGGTAATCAATTAAATCACTTCCAATCATATTCCAATGGATTCTTTTATATAATCAGTAATTTTTTCTTTTGACTCATGGTATCCATGTCTATCTGGAATAACTGTAACCAATGGTAATTTTTTCTTTGTTTTTATTTTTATAACTTCTTCACGTATTATTTCATATATTTTTTCTGTAATATATATAATACCGTAGTTTTTATTATTTACTATTTTCATAAATTCTTCTTTAACATTATCATCTTCACGAAGATATATACCATCTATGCCTGTTAATCTAAGTAACAAAAAGGTATCTCTATTATCAGTTAATAAAAAAGATTTCATATTTCTACACTTTTTGTAGTATCAATATTGAAATTATCAAACCATATATGGCTATACCTTCAGCCAAACCTACAAAAATTATTGTTTTTCCTAATATCTTTTCATTCTCAGAAACTGCACCTAATGCGGCAGATCCAACGAGAGCAACAGCATATCCAGATCCAATTGCAGCTAAACCTGTTGAAAGAGCTGCAGCTAAATACCCTAATCCATTGCTAGAATCTGATGTTGAAGCAGCTTGTACTATATCTGGAACTAATATAATAATTGCTCCTAGTATTAATGGTACGAAAAATGATAAATTTATTCTTAAAAATTTCTTTATTTTTGAATTATCTTCATATCCTTTATAAAGAAAATAAACACCTACTATAATAGTAAAGATAATTAAAAACATAGCGCTATACATAATAAAATTCATTTATTTCTCCTCCTACTTATAATTTTACTGGTTTAAATTCTATGCCTCCACCTTTAAAATATTTACTGAATAATTCATAATACTGAAGTCTTAAAGTTTGGATGCCTACTATTAATGCTTCTAAAGATATTATAAGCAAATTACCTATTATTAGAATAATAATACTTCCAATCCCATTATTAATCATATGGGCCAGTGATTCAAATGCTACAAATAAACCCACATGAGTTAAAGCAAAAGCTCCAATTCTAATGAATGAAACTGTATTGCTTAACATACTTAGTAATGTTTCTATTATATCAAAACCACTCTCAATGTAATATTCTGACCCTATTACTTTACTATCCTGCTTAGATATCTTCTTTTGTATAGGTTCTTTCAAGAATATTAACAAAATCATAGTAATAACACTAATCAACAATATTTCCACGGAAATAACCTCCTTCGATGTTACAAAAGGTAACGCAAATAACAATATAGAAGTATACAATATAAAACCTGCAACCCCATGTTTACTCAATGCACCATCGTAAAAAGACTTAGATTTAAATAAATTAATTATTCCATATAAATATGCCATCAAAAGCAAACATACACCCATTATTATAGCTATCGAAAGCATCATATTAATATTTTCAAATGGTTTTATCCAAATTGCTGGCAATAAGTGTTCAAAGCCAAATAGACTTCCATATAGAGCACCAAAAAATATTGAAACACATCCTAATCTTTGAATAACCCCACCTAATTGCACTCCTTTTAATAAAAGTAGGCTACCAATGGAAAACAAGACAAAACCTTGACCAATATCACCAAACATAAACCCAAACAGCAACATATAAGTTATACTTAAAAATGGTGTCGGATCTAATTCATTGTGATCAGGTATTCCATACATTTTTATAAACATTTCAAACGGTCTAAATAACCAATTATTCTTAAGTTTAGTAGGCGGTTTAACATTCTCATCAGGATTATCATTAAAAATAATTAAAATATCTTTATACTTTGAAAGTACATTTTTAATCTTTTCTTTCATGCTTTGAGGAATCCATCCAGAGAAATAAAAATTATCTTTGCTAAATGCCATCTCTTTTTTAATTTCATTGATTTTATTATACATATATAAAGAACTATATGCTAAAATAGCATCCTTTTTATACATGTTTTTAAGTTTCCCAATTTCATCTTCTAATAGATTAACTTTGTCTTGAAATAGTTTAAGCTTATTCTCTAACCATGTAATAATTTCCTTAGCAGAGCCTTTGTATTCTGACTTTAAACCTTCTATTTTATTAAAATTTAATGAATTCAAAATCCTATGAGTTTCTACTTCTAAATCTTTTGGAGAAATGATTACATATACCTCATTATCTTCACTACTTCCTACATGCACTACTATCGCAGTAATATTTCCATAGTTTCTCTTTAATCTGATAACACTTTCTTTACTTAAAGTTCCAACAACATAATTAAAATACTCTAGTGAATTCAATTCTTCCATATTGATATTACTTTCCAAAAAATATTTATAAGCTCCAATACTTTTTTTGATTTCACGTATATCTTCATATAAAATTTTTGATACTTTGTATTTATGATGGATTTTACTGTACACTGTATTTACAGTTTTAATTGCGTCATTTATACCCATTTCCCAATTCATGGACGGTTTATATATTTTAAAATCTTCTCCAAATACTTCTTTGAGCAAATCCATCCTCTTAATAAAATCTTCACAATTTGCAGTTTTATTACCAGACTCTAATTCAGAAAACCCAAGTATTTCATCCATATTTTGCTCAGTAACATCTATCGTAAACCTAAAAGTATCAATTTCATGAAATGCATCAATAACTTGAACATTTTCCATAAACAATATATCTTTAGCTACGTCATCAACATAACTATTTTTCCCTACTACATTCATCATTATCATTCTTTCTACAGCCATCTATTTCACCTCCTTAATAGTCCTAATTAAATATTTTCTAATTTCTTCTGAAGATAAGTGATATCTAGAACTTTCTAAAACAGATATTATATCTTTTACTTCAAACTCTAATAATTGAATATATGAAATTACTTTTCCAAAACCCAATGATGATTTTTTATATAATTTCAATAAGCGGTAATATAAATATCTTTCTATCCTTCTTTCCATATATAAATCTAAATCATTACTGTGATTAAATAAAAACTTATATTCTGTTTTAAGAACATATTCTTTTATTTTTTTTAAGTCGTAATTATATAGTAATTCTTTTAATTTATAGTAATTAAACTTATATCCTCCATCTAATAAAAAGTTTAATATTTCTTCTTTAGACATATCATAAAAATTAATTCCTCGATATATCCATTCTAAATTTAATAAATCTATACTTTTTCTTAATGAATCATGAAAATTATAATCTTTTTTTCGAGGCAGCTTTTCTACTGCTTCCTCAAGATTTTTAAAATAATAACGATCTAATACCATCTCAATATAAAAATTGAACTTTTCATTTTCATCTTTAAAATATGGAGATAATAATCGATAATACTTTGTGTCTGCTAATGCTTCCAATAGTTTGGATAACTTTTTTTGTTGTAATAATTTATCAAAATCTACAGAGTTATATTTTACTGACGATACTAAATGTTTCTTTATGTTATCTATATCATTACCTCTTGCCATTGCTTTTAATACAAATTTAAGATCTTCGATTTCGTATTTCATTAAATAAACTTTAAGTACTTTTTTATATGGTTGAGATGAATATAATATTAATTTTTCAATAATGGATACTATGTATTTAAGTAGTACTCTCTCAACTTCCCCTCTATGAATCCTTAAATTTTGCACTTGATACAAGTCACTACCATATTGAGAGTATTTAATTAAATATTCAAATACTTCTTTAACAGTATTTGAATTAATTAATCTATTAAAATCATCATCATTTAGCATCCCTGCTTTGAGTGCACTTATTTTTGTATTAATACAGCTAAATTTACTCTCATTTAACATATCTAACGCTCCATACTTCAAATTAATTAAATAATTCTTTAACTAAACTCTCTAATAATTCATCTTTAATACTACAATACTTCTTATTCAATGTTTCACAATAACTTTCTGCATTATTAATAATTGATTGAGCCTCTAGAGACGCTTCTTTAATTTTGATTTCATATTTCTCATCTGCTTCTATTTTTACATTTGATAATAGCTCTTCTTTATATGAGTTAATCTTATCATTTATAGTTATTTCATTTCTTTCCATTTGACTCAGAGTATTTCTCTTTACTTCTGAAGTTTTTTTATCGATGCTAATAATTCTACTTATTACATACTCTAATTCACTCATAAAGTTCCACTCCAAACTAGTTTTTATTCTAATTTATAATTATATCACTTTCATATTTGCAATTCAAATACTAAAACAAAATAATTCATATCACTTATACAATATAATTTATTATAAAAAACTAAATCCATTTTTTAGCATCTTGAAAATTAATATCTATAAAAAATAGTATAACTTTGTATCAAAATTCTCTTTTATAATCATTGATTTCAACAAGTTTATATAAATCTTTAGATTCAAACTAATAATATAAAGCATATTTTCAAACAATAATCAAACAATAGCATTGTTTAACTAAAAAAAGTAAAAAAGAACCGTTAAGAATTTTTCACTGTTTGAGAGTAGCGAGTTTGAAAAATTTAGGTTCTCTTTTACTTTTTTCCATTTATATTGGCAGTGCGTGTTTGTGTTTGATTAAAAATACACTAAACTCTATTATGTAGGCATTTACCATTTATAATATTGAATCATCCTTTATTAAATATATTAACACAACATTTAATATTATATTAAACTACTATCTCTTTTCATCTTGATTGTATTCTACTAAAAAATCTTCTAATCTTTCTAAAGAAGTCTTTAATTCTTCAATAACAGGCAAAAATACAATTCTAAAATGATCAGTGTTTTTCCAATTAAATCCAGTTCCTTGCACTAAAAGCACTTTCTTTTCGATTAAAAAATCTAGTACAAATTGCATATCGTCTTTTATATTAAACTTCTTCACATCAATCTTAGGAAATATATAAAACGCTCCTTTAGGTTTAGTACATGATAATCCAGGAATTTCATTTATCTTTTCATATATATAATCTCTTTGCTGAAGCAATCTTCCTCCTGGTGATATTAATTTATTAATACTCTGATATCCTCCTAAAGATGTTTGAACAGCATACTGAGCTGGCACATTTGAACACAGCCTCATTGAAGAAAGTATATTTAACCCTTCAATATAATCCTTAGCTTCGCTCTTATTTCCACTTAACACCATCCAACCTACTCTAAATCCTGCAATTCTATGAGATTTCGACAAACCATTTAACGTTATACATAATACTTCATTAGTTAAACTTGCCATTGTAGTATGTTTTGTTCCATCATATAATATCCGATCATATATTTCATCTGCAAAAATAATCAATTTATTTTCATTAGCGATCTTAACTATTTTTTCAAGCACATCCTTTGAATAAACAGAACCTGTAGGATTATTAGGATTAATAACTACTATTCCTTTTGTATTTGAATTTATCTTTGATTTAATATCGTCTAAATCAGGGAACCAGTCTGACTCTTCGTCACATATGTAATGAACCGCTTTGCCACCTGATAAATTTATTGCAGCAGTCCATAATGGATAATCTGGTGCAGGTACAAGTATTTCATCACCATTATCAAGTAACCCCTGCATACACATTGTAATTAATTCGCTTACACCATTACCAATATAAATATCATCTAACTCTATTCCCGATATTTTTTTTTCTTGATAATATTGCATAATAGCTTTTCTAGCTGAGAAAATTCCTTTTGAATCACAATATCCTTCTGCATTTGTCAAATTCAATCTAACATCATGAATTATTTCATCTGGAGCAGATAAATCAAAGGGAGCTGGATTTCCAATATTTAATTTAATTATTTTATCTCCATTTTTTTCCATTTCCATACTATGTTCCATAACTGGTCCTCTAATATCATAGCAAACATTATCTAACTTTTTTGACTTCATAATTTTGTTCATAACAACCATCTCATTCCTTAAGAATTTTATATATTATAACAAAATTTACCCATTTTTCAAAGAATATCTTAAAATAATTACAATAATTTATTAGAATAATTACTTATTATTTTTTATATAATAATATAAACTATTCAAAGGAGATGACAAAATGTCTAAAAAAAACAATTATCAAAAAGTAGCACAAAATTGCTCAAAGTTTAGCTCTAGAATGACTTTGTTAAAATCAGGCAATAGCAACGATAAACCATCTTGTCTAATATGTTACCACTTTAAGGATGGTCATTGTAATGTAGAACTGTATGATAAAATATTTTCTAATTTAACATAAAAATTTTTTGTGTCAGAAGTCATTGACAAAGCATAATGATTCATCTGAAAGAAAACAAATTCCAGCACATAAATATAATTTTTTTAATAGTACTCATTACTAAGTTTATCTATAGTAAAATTTTTTATATTACGTGCTGGAAATAAAAAATACGAACAATTATTTTTAAAGATAACTAATATATATTATCTGTGTTACTTATATTTTAATAAAATATTTATATTTAACTGCAAAAAAACAATAAAAAATTTGACTTTAAACATGTATCAATTATTTCTAATATAAATGCATTTAATATATTAATGTAAAAGTTTGTTAATAATTATAATAACCATATTATCATATGATATAATAAAATATAGTTACAGAAAGGGGTATATTAAATGGATTCAAACGTTATTATTCTAGGTTGGATTATTGCAATTATCTTTTTTATTATAGTCGAAGCACTAACTATGGGTTTAGCCACTATTTGGTTTGCGATAGGTTCAGTAATTGCATTAATTGCCGCTTTTTTTAAAATTCCTTTTTATATCCAATTTGCACTTTTTCTAATTTCTTCTTTAGTATTATTAGCCTTTACAAGACCAATATTCGTAGATTATTTAAAAGTGGGGAAAACTAAGACTAATGTTGATAGCATTATAGGTAATATAGGAATTGTTCTAGAAGATATAAATACTTTTAAATATGGTCAAGTTAAAGTTAATGGGCAAATTTGGACTGCTAAATCAGAAATGAAAGTACATATTGAAAAAAATACAAAAGTGGAAATTATTGGTGTTGAAGGAGTTAAACTAATAGTTAAAGAAATTAAGGAGGATTAAAAATGGCTTTTTTTATTATTATTATTTTAATTGTAGCATTACTTGTTCTTAATATTAGAGTTGTACCACAAGCTAATTCCTATGTTATAGAAAGATTGGGAGCGTTTCAATCAACATGGGGAGTAGGTTTGCATTTTAAAATACCTTTGGTTGATAGGATTGCAAAAAAGGTATCTATGAAAGAAAAAGTAATTGATTTTCCACCTCAACCAGTTATTACCGAAGATAATGTAACAATGCAAATTGATACAGTAGTTTATTTTCAGATTACTGATCCAAAACTATATACTTACGGTGTAGAAAATCCTATGTCAGCAATAGAAAACTTGACAGCAACTACTTTAAGAAACATTATTGGAGATCTAGAATTAGACGAAACATTAACATCAAGAGATTTAATTAATACTAAAATGAGAAGTATTTTAGATGAAGCTACTGATCCATGGGGTATAAAAGTTAATAGAGTTGAAGTTAAAAATATTATACCTCCTGAAGATATCCAGCAAGCTATGGAAAAACAAATGCGAGCTGAAAGAGAAAGAAGAGAATCAATTCTTAGAGCTGAAGGCGAGAAAAAATCTGCAATATTAATCTCTGAAGGTAAAAAACAATCTCAAATTTTATTAGCTGAAGCAAATAAAGAAGCTCAAATTAGAGAAGCTGAAGGTGAAGCTGAAGCTATCATTAAAGTACAACAAGCAACTGCTGAAGGACTTAGAATGATAAAAGAAGTTTACCCTAGCAAGGAAGTTATATCAATAAAAAGTTTAGAAGCCCTTGCTAAAGTAGCTGATGGTAAGGCAACAAAAATTATTATACCCTCTGAAATTCAGAGTTTAGCAGGTTTAGCTACATCACTCTCAGAAATAGTAAAGGATGATATGCCTAGCAACGAATAAATAATAGTGATTAACCTTTCGGTATCTCCGAAAGGTTAATTTTTAACCATAATTTCATAACTAAAGCAAACTGTCTACTAGCTGTTGTGCTGTTCTACCCGAACGTGAAGCTTTTAATATCTTCCATTCATTTGCCAGTTTTATTAATTCAGTGTCAGGCATTAAAACTCCATTATTACGTGCTAATTTAATAACCATTTCGTTAAATAATTCATCTTTAGGCTGATCAAACAAAATAGTAATACCGAATCTATCAAATAAGGATAATTTTTCTTGCATCGTTTCGTTACTATGTACGTCATTTTCTCTTTCAACAAAACTTTCTCGAACTAGATGTCTCCTATTAGACGTAACATAGATCAATACGTTATCAGGTTTTTTGCCAAAACTACCTTCTATTATCGCTTTAAAATTTTTATAATCTGTTTCAAAGTCTTCAAAAGATAAATCATCAATGAATATAATAAATTTATATTTTCTATGTCGTGCGATTTCAATAATTTGAGGTATAAAATACAACTGACTTTTTTTTATTTCTACTATTCTTAAACCATATTTGGAATATTCGTTGATTAATGCTTTAACTGATGAAGATTTTCCGGTACCTCTATCTCCATATAATAATACATTATTACCCTTTCCATTATTTATAAAGTTTAGAGTATTTTCCATAAGAATCTTCTTTTGATTAGAATACCCTATCAAATCCTCAAACGTAATACTATCAAAATATTCTATTGCTTCAAATTCATTTTTTCCATTCCATCTAAATACAACGTTATCAGTAAATACTCCTACTCCATTTTTCTCATAATAATCAATTAATTGCTTTACTATGTATTCCTCTTCTGTATCTTTACTAGAAAATAATTTCTTTATTTCTCTATAATACGAATTTTCCTTTATTTCAGTAGAAAAGACATTGCTTCTGTTGATACCAAGATCAATAATTAACTTTTCCCATTTAAAATTATAAATATCTCTTAATATTCGAATATCGTCTACAACAAAATTAAATATTCCATCTTCTACATTCGTTGATCTTTCGCATTTCAAAGAAAATATATTTTCATCATGTAGTATTAGCTTCAATATATATTCTTCCCAACTAAGCAATTCACCCTTTTCAATTAATTGACTTTGCAATTCAAATATATATGCAATTATTTTTGTTTTGTTTTTTGTATTTAATATTTTTTGATAAAGAAGTATAACTTTATCATTTAAAATATTTCTATATATCAATAATAAGTTTAAATTATTTTTTATAACAATCTCCTCCTTTTTAAAATACTAGGTCGTAATATAGATTTAATCATGTTAGTTTATATACATAGTAGAATTGTCAATCCACTTCCACTCCTTTAATTTATTGATATCCTCCACCAATTTAAACAATGCTCTGTCTTTCATTTTAGCTTCAATCATAATATCTACATCTTTATCAAAAATTTTAAGCATTTCAACTAATTCAATAAAATTCTTAGCTTTTATAAAATCCGAATGCCTACTATCCTTCACAAGATTTCTAGGACTAGAAATATGAATTTTTGGGGGCAATTCTTCTAATTCCCATGTACTTAAAATCTCTCCTAGTTCATCAACTAAATTCTTATCATTATTACAAATATAGTGATGATAGTCTAATACCATAGGCATAGAAATTTTCTGACAAATCCTTAACACATCTATGTGATTAAAAACTTTATCATCATTTTCTAAAATTATATTCTTTTTTATTCTTTGTGGCAACTTATTATAATTAACTATAAATCTTTTTATTGCTTCTTCTTTCCCTCCTTTTGCTCCACCTACATGTAAAACCATTTTAGGGTATGGGTTATCCATAAGCATCATTACTTCTAAAAGATGATTAAGATTAGTTATAGTATTAATGAATACTTTATCTGATAGAGTATTAATTACATTAAATTGATCTGGATGACAATCTACCCTAATTTTATGCTCATTTATTTTCTTACCAAGTAGCTGTAATTCTTTTATAAAATATTTTTTATAATCCCAATCTTGAACCTCTGGATGAGTTGCTAATGGTATCAATCTTGATGTAAGTCTATAAAAATGTATGTTATTATCTATATTGTAATCAATAATCTTATTTAGATCTTCTATGTTCGATCTAGTTATACTTTTTAAAATGTTCTCACTTTTTTTTACATCCAGTATTTTTTTATATCTTGTGTATGTCATATTACTTGAAGAAGTAACTTTATCTAAATTTAAAGCTATTGCCACATATCCTAGTCGAATTATCACAATACCACTCTTTTCTTATCTCTTTATAACACTATGAATTATACCCATCAAGCAATTGCGTATTCATGTATATTTGCATATACTACTATTCAGTCGATTTCACAAAATAATTATAATAATCAAATTATACTAAATAATTATTTTTGTTTTTTTTAATCTAACAATCTAAAATAATAATATAATATTAATTATAAAGTAATTTACGTTTAATGATTTTTTAATAAAACTAAACTATATTTATTATATAAGAACGGAGGTAATGTAATGAATGATAAATTACACAAGTCAAGAACTGATAAAATGGTTTTAGGAGTTTGCGGAGGTATTGCAGAACACTTTGAAATTGATTCATCGATAATTAGAATAATTTGGACAGTTGCATCATTTATGTACGGAACAGGTATAATATTATACTTTATAGCAGCTTTTATTTTACCCTATAATGATGAAGAAGTAGAGCCTAGAAAATTTGAAACTGATCCCAAAGTAAAAGCTGAACAGAAAAATGTCATTGGAATAATTCTTATAATAATTGGTGCATTTTTCTTATTAAGAAATTTTTCAATATTCTTTGATGTTAATTTCTTGTGGCCTGGGTTATTAATTGTTATTGGAATTTATTTAATAATAAAAGGGAGGGAAAATAAAAATGAAGAATAGAAATTTATTCATTGGATTATTGCTTATTATTGTAGGTTCATTATGGTTTCTTGACAACTTAGAAATTATAAATTTTTCTATAATGTACCTTGTTAGAGGTATAACAGACCTATGGCCCCTAGCATTAGTATTTTTAGGTATTTCAATTCTATTGAAAAATAAAACAATTGAAAAATTTATTTGGGTTATTTTTTTAATTGTTATTATTGTCTATAGTATGGCAATTCAATACAACAAATTTGATCTAAGTGAAAATTCTACCAATAATATAAATTATGACTATACCACTTACTCTGAAAACATTGATAATGAAACTAGTAAAGGTGAATTAGATTTGAAAATTGGTGGTACACGTTTTACTATGAATTCAGATACAACAGAATTTGCTGAATTAGACTCAAATATTTACAAATTAAAGCATAATACAAATACTATAGATGATGTAAAAATACTATCAATATCAAATAATACTGATAGTATTGATTTCGTCACCAACGATGATTATTATTTAGATCTAAACATCGATGATAGTATCCCTTGGGATTTTAATATTGATTGTGGTGCTATCTATGCAACTCTCGATTTAACTAATGTCTCAATGGAGAATTTTAATTTAGATATGGGAGCTGGCAAATTAGAGTTATCTTTGTCTAATTTTCCCTCAACCTCAAATATTAATATTAACTGTGGTGTTTCAGACATCACTCTTAATATTCCAAAAGACGCAGGAATAAAAATCAATCTAGAAGGAGCTCTCAACTCTACGAACTTTGATTCTATCGAACTGAATAAAAATGGCAACAAGTATTTATCAAGCAATTATGATGAATCACAAACAAAATATATTATAAATATTGAAATGGGTCTTGGAAAATTTGAAATAAACTACATTTAAATTATTTTAGAACAATCTATACTTAAACAGTATATCCCACAAACATAAACAGCATCTATCACACTCTTTTTTGAGTAAAAGACACTAAAAATAGATATCTCTTAAAGTATTTTTAAAATATTTTTCACTTGCTAAGTAAAGTAGAATTAAATCAAAATAAGTGTTTTCAACAAAACAATACTCCTTTAAGTTTTGAAAACACTTATTTCATTAATATTTTTAATTCACTTTTATAACCTTAAATATTCTTTTCAACTGCCAATAGTGCATTCTTTATTGGCGGTAATAATAGCAGAACACAAGTCAATACAGCTTCTACACCAAGGAACGAAATATTATAAATAAAGGAATATGTTATTCCACTCATTCCTTCAGGAGCATACATTCCAAAAAATATCACCCCAGAAATAAAGTGACATAAAAATCTACCTGCTACACCTGCCACATATACAAGTATTAAATTTTTATTTCTAAATACCGCTCCTAATCCTAAAGCTCCGAAAGCTAAAGGATAATCTAAAAGCATTTGTATTGGATGTACTACATATGGATTTATCATTAAATCTAATAATCCAAAAGCAATTCCTGCCAATATCCCCTGACGAATTCCAAATAAATAACCTATTAACACAATAAACAATAAACTAAATGGAGTTACAGAGCCCCCTTGTGGCATCTTAATAATAGTAATTTGATTAAGTACATATGCTAAAACAATTGCTATTGAAGAATAAGTCAATGCTTTAATATTTAACTTCTCTTCTTTTTTACTCAAAATGGTTATCAATAATAATAAACCAGCAATAATTGCAACTATTACTATCTGTCCTTGTAATGATTCAAAATATTTTTGTAACACAATAAAAACCTCCCATATTTTCGCTGGAAGGTAGCATACTGAAATTTAGCACTAACCGCTTCCCTACGTCGGTATTAACCGAATCAGGTACAAAGGGTATAAATCTCAGCCTATGGCTCCCCTAGCGAATATATTATATGTATTTGTATTAAACCAATATAATTGATTTATTATAAAATGTCAAGCATAAAAT
>JBMNCR010000074.1:0-1337 GCA_049366695.1 Eubacteriaceae bacterium | reverse complement strand
GGTCACCAAGGAAATCAGAAATCATCAGTCATCATTTGAGCTTACAGTTCAAAAGTAAGAACTGGTAAGAGGTTTTAGAAATGGCTGTCCAAAAGCGTTTTCCGGAAGGGATCAATTAGAATTGTTCTGCTTAATGAGGAGAATTGCACTTTTTTGCATAATCAACTGTATCTCCTATCAATAACTTTGGTTTATAAACAAAATTTCTATTTAACATATTTTTATTTTTTTCTATTCTTTCAAGAATATATTTTGCAACCTTTGTACCAATTAACTTAGGATCTTCTTCAACAATTGTCGGTTGAGCATAAAATAAATCCATATTATTAATATTTCCAAAAGAACATATTGACAAATTTTCAGGAATTTCTATTTTATTGCTTTTGCAATATTTTAACGCCCCCAAAAGCATATTGTTATTCATGACAACAACTGCTGTAGGTGGATTTTGTAAATTCATTAATTTTGATATGCCATTATAGCCTGATACAGTAGAAAAATCCCCATTGTATTTATATATGTAGTCATTGCCAATGTGAATGTGCATGTTTTTTTTCATTGCACTTTTAAAACCTTCGTATCTTTCTCTTGCAGTACTGATATTCAGTGGACCATTAATGATTCCAATTTTTCTATGGCCATATTTCAACAAATGCTCAGTAAGTAAATAGGCTCCATTTTTACAGTCAGTACCAACAAAATCCCCATGGAAATTGTTCTTAAATATTTTTCTATTTACTAAAACAACCGGTATTTTAGTACTAATCTGACAAATTATATCATCATTTTCTGCCATAGTATTTAAAATTAACCCATCAATTTTTTTGCTATATAGCATTTCTAGATATTTTTTTTCCTCTCCTTTTTTAAATTCAGTGGTGCACATAATTAAACTATATTTTCTCTGAAAAATAACTCTTTCGATTTGTACTGCCATCTCTGTGAAAAAATTATTACTAATATCCGAAACAACTAAACCTATTGTATATGTAATTGTAGTTTTTAAACTTCTCGCGATTGAATTAGGATAATAGTTTAAATTATTTACTGAATTTAATACTTTTTCTATTAATTTAGGAGAAACGCAATGTTTTTTATTTAACACCCTGGAAACTGTAGCGATTGATACACATGCATCCTTAGCAATATCCTTAATTGTAGCATTGTTCATACTTAAAGATCCCTTCAATTCTTTATTTTTGTGATGTTCCTTTTAATATAAACTTTTAATTTTGTATTTTTAATCTTTATGTTTTAAGTACTCTTGATAATATCCATAAAAACTTATACTACAACAATATCTAAATAAATTATTAAATTATGCTATCATGATACCA
>JBMNCR010000073.1:2339-8011 GCA_049366695.1 Eubacteriaceae bacterium | reverse complement strand
GATTTTTACGCAGTGGAATAAGATTATGATAAATTATTCCACTGCTTTTATTTTTATTGGGTCTAATATAGGATTGGGAAAGTCATGTCCCTATAGGTTTTTTAACATCTAATATATTTTCGTAGAGCTGTGAATAAGCTGATTGATTTATTAAATATAAACACTAACACTCTCCTTATGAATGGAAGATATTTCTTTTAATAGTTGATGTACGTCTACGGTTTTAAGAATATTTGGATCAAACTGTGACCCACTGCCAAGTTTTAATTCACTCAATATCTGTTTCATGGTTAATGCCTCTCTATAGGGTCTAGAAGATATCATGGCATCTATGGCATCACAGATGCCAATAATCCTAGAACCTAGGGGGATTTCCTCGTTTTTTAACCCATTGGGGTATCCCTTTCCATCCCATCTTTCATGATGATACAGGACAATAGTAGCCACTTCTTTAAGTTCAGTGGAGTTACTTAATATATTATACCCTATGACAGGATGCTGTTTAATCTGCTCCCATTCATCAGGGGTGAGCCTTTCTACTTTATTTAAAATATAATCAGGAACACCAATTTTCCCTATATCATGTAAATGGGCGGCAATATGTATTTGTTCTAGTCCTAATCCATTTATGTCTAGCTTATGAGATAATACTAAACTCGTATCAGCGACTCGATTAGAATGCCCCTGGGTATAATGATCCTTTGCTTCAAGGGCCGCCGCCAGGCATTCAATTGCGTCATGTAATATAATTTTTTCTCGTGATTGATTCATGTACTTCCTCCTTATAGATGATAGGTATTATCAATTGATACTAGTTATTGTATTATAGCATACTTTCATTGTAGATGGTAGTTATTACAATGCTAAGGAGATAGTAATAATAGTAAATATATCAGTTTTATTAACTTGTTTGAAGGTGCTATTTCGTGGTACTTTATCTTGACATAGCTAAAACAAGTTATAATACAACTAGGGATAGGAACCATTAATTTACAAAATATTAAAGTAGATTTTTACCCAATTCATAGGCTTTATTCATTACTACTTTATTTTTAGTTACCAGTGGTTTATAACCCATATTAACATCTTCTACCAATAAGTCACCAGTTTTTTCATAACCTAACATATAGAGTACTGTTTTAAATGATTCAATATGTGTTGTAAATGCCTCATGATTTGGTAGATTTTGCGTAATTATAAATCCAACTTTTTTCCCATTTGGAAAATATGATTTTAGATTTATATCTAAGTAGCAAAATAATCGGTCAATAAATAACCTTGTCTGTGCAGTGACTTCGCAGAAATAAATTGGTGATCCCACAATTAATCCATCTGATTCTTCCATGGATTTATAGATTTTTTGCATATCATCATTGACCAGACACTTAGTTGAATCATTCTTCTTACAGCAATAGCAAGATTGACAACCTTTAATATTCATGTCATTTAAATAAAACATTTCAGTTTCAATACCATGTTCATTTAGACCTTTGATTGCTTGATCAACAAGTATCCAAGTATTACTATTTTTCCTTGGACTCCCAAATACAACTGTAACTTTACTCATTTTTATCGCCCCTTTTTATTTGTTGGATATGAAAAATTCTAATTGAATTTTTATCATATTCTTTTTTTATTTTAACTAGAACTATTACTAGTAATAGGATGATACTATGAATTAGATATAGTATTTTCATGACATCTGTATTTTTTTGCGTCTAAATTATGATAAATGATTCTAGAAGATGAAACGATTATTAGATATTTGTATATATTTGTTATTGATATTATTACATGAAAGTATGGAAAATACAAGGAATTTAGACAGATAGATCCACTTGGAAGTTAATAAGTATAATAATTGATTATTAAGCGTCACAGATTAGACGTTTATTTTATTTGCAAAAAATAAAAATTAATTGAACTTTTTTACATAATTGTTGTCTTATTAGTATTGAAACAATAAATAACTATTAATATGGAGGTGCAATATGGATACTTTAGAAATATTACAGCTGATTATACCGTTACTGATATTACAATTAGGATTGATTATATATACATTAATTGATATCAGTCGAAATGGTGTGAGGAATCTAAATAAAGTTGTATGGATTCTTATTGTTTTATTTGTTAATATTTTAGGTCCAATTATTTATCTGATTTTTGGTAGAGGAGATGACGTCAATGTTGAGGATTAAAAATTTATGTAAAAATATTGGTACGAGGCCGTTATTAAAATCAATTAATATTAACGTTGATGAAGGTATGATTTATGGATTTATCGGTCACAATGGTGCAGGTAAGACCACTACGATGCGAGCTATTGTAGGACTAACAAGATTTAATTCAGGTGAGATAATAATCGAGGGTAAGTCATATATGAATAAAGTAGCTATTGATCATATCGTTGGGTATCTGCCTGAAAATCCAAATTTTTATTCATATATGACAGCAAAAGAATATATGAGGTATTTGAGCCAATTAAATAATGATTCAAAACTAATAGAATTACTTGAAATGGTAGGTCTAAAGAAATCGATGAATAAAAGAATTGGTACATATTCTAGAGGTATGAAACAAAGGTTAGGCATGGCGGCTGTTATGATTCATAATCCTAAATTACTTATAATGGATGAACCGACATCAGCTCTTGATCCAGCAGGTCGCTATGAGTTATTTGAAATGATTAAGCAACTAAGAGACAAAGGATCAACTATAATATTATCAACTCATATTCTTGATGATATTGAGAAAGTGTCAGATAAAATAGGTATCATTAAAGAAGGAGCAATATTAAGAGAAGGGAATGTAGATGAAATACTATCCGACTATTTTCACCCTATTTATGATGTGAAAACAGAGAATCTAGATAATTTTGATTTAAATTATTTCAATAAATATCCATGGATAGATGAAGTTATTAAAAATGGACAAATGTTATCTATAACAGTTAGAGATATTGATTATGCAAAGCATCAGATGTTACAGTCTCTATTGGATTCCAAGTTAAATGTTGTTGGCTTCGACTTAAGGCAACCATCCTTGGAAGATGTATTTATAAAGGAGAGTCGATTATGAGTGAATTACGTTTTGGACTAAAAAAAGAGTTTTTGGAAGCATTTCGAACTAAAAAATTGTTAGTATTGGGAATCATAGCACTATTTTTTGCATTGTTAGATCCTGTTATGCTGAAAATGACTCCATACTTACTTAAAGAATTCAGTGGCATAGATATGGGTGATATGATACAGTTGACGCAAATTGCTGAATTAATGGATTTTCATCAGGATATTTATCAACTATTCACTATTATTTTGGTCATTATTATTGGGAATGTATGGCTCAATGAAGTTAAGCAACGGACCTTAGTTATACCGGTATCCAAAGGATTGAAGTTGTCAACTATTATACTGGCAAAAATTATTACATATGCTGTTATTGTTAATTTATTATTGTATATAGCCTATACGCTTAATTACTACTACTCAGGTATCATTTTTGGCTTTGGCGTTGATTATTATCAAGTAATTTCAAGTGCTGTTATGATGGGGCTATTTTATACATTTTGTATTGTATTTATCATATCAATCAGTATATTATTGTCCAACTTTTCTGCTGTTGTATTTATAACTTTACTGGTGACGTTTGGTGGACCATTCATAGCTTCTTTATTAAAAGTTGAGGCATATACGCCCTATGGTTTACTTAATGAAGCATCAGTATTTCCAAAAATACTGAGTCGGACAGTGATCAGTAATACCTTCTCTGTTGTAGTTGTATCACTGATAATTTATTACTTTGGAACAATTATTGCGAATAAAAAAGAAATAATTAAGTATAAGTGAAAGTATGAAATGTAGAAAAGTATTAGTACAAGTATTATGTTAATGGTTAGTATTGTTACAATCATTAAAAACTATAAGAACTACGTAAAAATGGCACACTTTATGGAACGTTGCATTATAAGGAGTACGAATCATGTTCCAAAATATGTAGAGAACGATTACTAGAATACAGATAGTTATTTCAATTCAATATATAAATGAAGTCAAGATTTAGTAGACGTAGTCTTAGATTTTATAATATGATAAAATTAGCTATGAATTACTCATGCTGGTATAGCTAAAGGGTGTGATAAATTGGATGAGATAGATTTAATAAAAAAAGCTCAAGATGGTAATCGACTATCTATGAACTTATTATTAGAAAATAACTACAAGATGCTTTATGCCCTTTTGATAAAAATGACAACAGATGAAGAGTTGGCAAAGGATTTAACGCAAGAAACCATGATGAAGGCAGTTATGAATATTAAAAAGTTTCGTGGTAAATCGAAGTTTTCATCATGGTTAATACGTATAGGCATCAACAATTATAAAAATTATGTAAAGACGCATAAGGTGACTTATAATACACTTGATTATGAACTGAAAAGCAGAGAAAATGTTGAAAATCTAGTAGAAGCTAAGGAGCAAGTGAGAAAAGTAAATGAGGTATTAAAGACTGTAAAGTCGGTTGATCGTATAATATTTATCCTGAAATATTACGAAGGCTATGATTATAAAGAAATATCAGATTTCACTGGGGTTAAGCTTGGAACATGCAAATCAAAAATGCACTATTTAATCAATAAATTAAAATTGGAACTGGAGGTGCCTGTATGATGAAAGAATGCGAGAAAATACAAGAAATACTACTAGATACGTATAATGTAGATTATAAAATAACAAAAGACATTGCATTACATATTGAGAACTGTAGTGAATGCCAAAAATTCTATCAACAATTAGTTAGATTAAATGAAAACTTATCTATAGATATTGAAACTATTGATATAGACTATCAGTCAATCAGCTTAGCAATTAATGAGGGTACTAAAAAAAGAGAAACCAGAGAGTCCATTTGGAATAATATTGGTTTTATTTTGATGGCAGTTAGTTTGTTTACTATCCTAGGATTTGTAGTAAGTTTTGGTTATGTCAGTATTATATTGATTATTCAAGTTGTTATGATTTCTATTTGTCCCTTGGCAATACCATTTGTAATATATAAGCAACTAAAAGGAGGTGCCTAATGAATTCCGATTTATCAATTATACCATATTGGGTATGGACTTTATTAGCTGTTATTCTATTGATTCAAGGTACATGGATATTTAACGATGCGAATAAAAGAGGTATGAATCGATGGTTATGGGGATTACTTGGACTTTTAAATACACCTACTAATCTAATTGTTTATCTGATTGTATCAAGAACCATATTAGGGACTAGGAGATGTTATGTATGCGATATGCGATATAATAAAACTTACCAATATTGTCCTCATTGTGGCGAACTAAATAAGGAAGACTAGTTTGGGAAGAAGGCATTATATGTATGAATTTAGTGAAGAAATTTATAAAGTATGAAGTTCACAAGTAATCCAAGCTTTGAAGACGGCCTGTATGCTGATAAAAAATATAAAAATAAATAAGAAATTTATTATAGAATAATTTAATAGATTTGGAATAGTAATGTATACAGCGACAAAGAAAATAGAAGAGATAGTCGAATTAGTATGTACTCTATGTCAAGTATATTTTAAAAAAGGAAACTAAATAGTATAAAATAAAAACGAAAGCAAAAGATGTTTTCGTTTTTATTTTTGTTAATACTAATTGATTAATT
>JBMNCR010000073.1:0-2239 GCA_049366695.1 Eubacteriaceae bacterium | reverse complement strand
ATTAGAAATTATGAACTTCAGGCTCTTGTGTAAATGAACAAATGGATGCATTAGCATTCTTTAGATAATATGGAGCCATAGTTTCTATAGGGAATGATTGGGCAATTTTTTCATCAAGACCAGCAAAAGTAGTTTTTGTTTTTTCACTGTCATCTAGAACAGCTTCAGCGTATAACCTAACCCATTTATCTTCTACACATGCACTAATGCTAATATTTGCATCATTTTGCAATTGAGAATGCAGATCCATTTTTTTTGCTGTTATAAAATATAGCTTTTCCTCGTAAGGTAAAGCGATAGCCATAGGACGTACATCCGGTTTACCGTTTTTAGTTGTAGCTAGGTAAAATGTTTTTGCATCATTTAAGAATTTTATGATAGTATCCATGATTTTCTCCTTTTATTTTATTTTGTACTTAATTTGAGTAATGTTATCTTATTCTTTTCCTTGTTGTTTTATACAATTCTTTTTTAAAGATTGAACTTTATGATGCGATTATAGTACATATTAGTATTTGTTTAGATTCAAAAATGAAAATGTAATATAGTAGATGCCATTTTTGATTTTGTTATAGGATGCGCTGATCATATATCAATAACTGTTTCAGTATATTTGAACTAATAAAATAGGTACCAATTAAGACATTATTAAACATCACCTATATAGTTCTAAAAATCTATGAGTATTAACTATCAATACAAAGTTTTGAGTTTGCATTCATGAATTGTATTTGCTATTATATGATTTATATTAGTATTACAGTGATACAAGAAAAATTGAATTGAAAGCAGAAAATAGAATGAGATATACATTCTAAAAAATTTAAATTCGAATTCATAAACAAAAATTAGTGAGGTTAGGCAATGGATAAGCAAGAGCAAAAACATAAGCGACGCATTCGATATAAAGGAACACATCCTAAATCTTTTGAAGAAAAATATAAGGAATTACAACCAGAGAAATATGCTGATACGGTGGCTAGAGTTATTCAAAAGGGCAGTACACCTGCCGGTATGCATATCTCAATTTGTGTAAAAGAAATATTAGAATTCTTACAAATTACTCCCGGACAAATTGGATTAGATGCAACACTAGGTTATGGTGGTCATACTTTAGAGATGCTTAAATGTTTGGATTCAAAGGGACACTTATATGCAATTGATGTAGACCCTATTGAATTACGGCGTACTAGGGAGCGTTTAGAGAGTTTAGGTTATGACGCGGGGATTTTAACAATCAAGCAATTAAATTTCTCAAATATTGATCAGATTACTGAAGAATCTGGACTACTAAATTTTGTATTAGCTGATCTTGGTGTGTCTTCAATGCAAATAGACAACCCTGAAAGAGGATTTTCATATAAAAATGAAGGGCCATTGGACTTAAGACTGAATCCTAAAAAAGGTATATCTGCTGCAGAGCGGTTAAAAAAAGTTTCACAAGATGAATTGCACGGTATGTTGATAGAAAATGCGGATGAACCCCATGCTGAAGTAATCGCTCGTGCAATAACCTCAGAAATTAAAAAGGGAACAGTGATTTCAACTACCTCTAAGCTCCAACATATTATAGCAGAGGCACTTAAATTTATTCCAGAAAATAGCAGGAAAGATGAAATTAAAAAATCCTGTCAACGCTCCTTTCAAGCTTTACGAATTGATGTCAATAATGAATTTGAAGTGTTATATCAATTTCTAGAAAAACTTCCTACTATCCTTGCTAAGGGAGGACGTGTTGCTATACTTTCTTTTCATTCAGGAGAAGATCGTCTTGTCAAAAAATCTTTTAAACGTCTACTAAATAAAGGCGTCTACAGAGAAATTGCTCCGGAGATTATTCGACCATCAGCAGAAGAATGTAGTGTTAATAGTCGGGCACGTTCTGCTAAAATGCGTTGGGCAATAAAAGCATGATAGGTAAATGAGCTTTAGAGATTTGATGAACCGTATCGTGCAATGGGATATGATTTTATTGGCGTATTTTAATAATTAATATTACAATTATAGAATCTTATCATATCTTATTTTATATAACAATATATCCCCATTATAGTATTCAATAATTCTTATGAAATACAAAAATTGTCTAAAGTGACTCAAAAAAATGCTATTTTTTCACAGGTATCGAACCGTGTAAAATGAGTTTATAGCTTATGATTTTAGTTTTTATAAATACTTTTTGGTAGTTATATAGGAATTTCCTTCTTTGAAAAAACGTCTTCTGATATACGAAGGAATT
>JBMNCR010000072.1:0-1337 GCA_049366695.1 Eubacteriaceae bacterium | reverse complement strand
GTTCCTACACTCATACTACGAAACTTATAAACCATAAAAGGCTTATTATCTTTACCAATCCTTTTCTGTTTGAAAAAGACCGGTCCGGGAGTATCCATTTTAATAGCAACCCCCACTACAATAAAAAGTGGTATTAAAACAATCAATAGTACAATTGAAAAAAATAAATCAAAAATTCGTTTTAGAAACATTAAAATTCATCCTATCAAGCAATATTTTTACTAGCTATTATACCTTTATATTCTTTACCCAATCCCAATTACCTTTTGTCCACTCTACTGTTCTTTTGATTCCTTCATCAAGGTCTATCTCTGGTTTCCAACTTAGAATACTATTAGCTTTATTAATGTCTGCCCAGGTTGATTTCATATCGGCTTTATGAAACCTTTCGTATTTATAGCTGGTTTTTTTGCCAGTATATTTTTCAATTATTTTGATCATATCTGAGAGTTTATGTGGCTGATTATTTCCCAAATTGATAATTTCATACCCTAATGGTTTTAATGATTTGATAGTACCCTCGGCAATATCATCCACATAAGTAAAATCCCTCTCCTGGCTGCCATCTCCATAAATAGTTAAAGGAGTTCCTTCTGATATCCACTTAATAAATCTAAAAGGACTCATATCGGGCCGACCTGCTGGACCATAGACCGTGAAGTAACGAACAATACTCACATCTATGCCATATAAATAGTGATAAGTATATGCCATAGTTTCAGCAGCTTTTTTGGTTGCTGCGTATGGAGAAATAGGTTTATTCACCGGCAGGTCTTCAGTAAATGGTATTATAGATTGTCCAGCATACAAAGAAGATGTAGAGGCTAAAATATATTTATTGGTATTAAATTCTCTACACATTTCAAGCAAATTTAAATTACCGCCAACATTAGTACTATGGTAGATAAAAGGATTTTTTATACTGTATCGCACTCCAGCACGAGCTGCCAAGTTAATTACTGCATCTATCTCGTGATTTTGAAATATCATCCTTAAACTATTTATATCTTCAATATTAATTTGATAAAATTGAAAGTGACTATTTGTATTTAATTGTTCAATATGCCACTGCTTTAATCGGATATCGTAATAGTCATTCAGATTATCTATCCCTATGACATTTATATTTTTTTCTAAAAGCTTTTCAGTAACTTTACTGCCTATAAAGCCAGCCACACCAGTTAAAATTATATTTTTCATATAGCCTCTTTATTTTTATTTTATTTTTCTACAAATTACCTATTAATTTGACTCTTTTACGGGATTTATAGCTTATATGCCTCTGATAACTCCATAACTAATGCCTGTTAATCTCGCTATCTGTCTTACAGGTAAGC
>JBMNCR010000071.1:0-1520 GCA_049366695.1 Eubacteriaceae bacterium | reverse complement strand
AGGGACATGTCTCAATTTATTAACATTTAGTTTAAATATTGAGACATGTCCCCATCAGATCAGTTCAAAGAAGTATCCATGGCAAATTTTCTAAATTTTATCATAAGTAACACAATAAATACCATCCACGGGATGAGGGACAGTAAAGAAAAAACCATGCCCAGTATCCCTGCAGATGAGGGTACAATCATGAAAAAACCGGAAATTAATCCCCACAAGCCAACTGATTTCTTAAATTTTTGGCTTTTTAGTATTGTATATGCAAATAACAGCAGGCATATTGTACTTAATACATAATAGACATTAAATGTTGTACCTGTATAACCAGCCATTAATGCTTCACCTGCTGCTAAATAAATACTTTGTTGTTCAGGCATTGCCTGAAAATACTGATTACTTAAGGTAATCATTTCAACAGCTGGATTAGATGGGTAATAACATGCAATACCAATCAATCCAAGTGCTAATGCCAAGATCACAGTAACAGGCTTTTCTCGGTACAAGAGTACAAAGAGAGCTAGATATATTATTACGATAATTATATTGTTAAACAGATAGAGAAAATCTAAACTCAGTAAACCTAAAAACACATTACCGTGATATAATTCAAAAAAACCTTTTACAGTGTCAGGCGGTGGTGAACTCACAAAGACAATAATCTGTATTGGAATTAAGATAAGCATAGTCAAAGATAAATACTGAGCAACTCGATAAAGCGGTCGAAAGTTGATATTAAATCGTTGATTCATAAGATGTAGCCCCCTAAAATTATTTCCTAATTTTCTTTGATTAAGTAATTAATTAGTTTTCCAAGTTCTATTTTGATATCTTCTTTATTTGTGGAGCCATTTGATGAGAGACTGAGCATAATCATTCCGTGGAGTGAATAAATAATAGTTTTAGCGACAACTTCAATAGCTTCCGCTTGAAGAATCTCCTCTTTAATTAATCTTGAGAAGGTTACCTGCCAGATACTTTGAAGCTTTTGCTCCAGAATTTTATACCTATCATCCCCCTCTGGTTGAATAAAGGAGTAGAAATAAAAGAATCGAAAAACATTTGGGTGTTTAAAAAAATAGTCCGTATAAAAGAAAAAAACACCCATTATTTCTTCCACTGGATCATCCTTTGTAAATGAAGTAGAGGTTATTTCTACAATCATATCCTCAATCATATTAAGACGTAATGTCCATAAGAGGGAATTTACATCCTTAAAATAATAATATAAATTGGTAAAAGAGTATCCTGTTATTTCAGCTAAATGTCGAACCGTAATTGCTTCAACTCCTTTTTCACAAATGATTTCTTTTGCAGCTTCTAAAATTTCTTTTTGCGTGCGTTCTTTTTTGGTCAATTTCATGCTTACTCCTCACATATCATTTAACTAAGTTTAATAATTTTAACTTAGTTAAATAATATGTGATATCTACTCATCTGTCAAGGAGTTTATAATCTTTATGAACATTTCTCAATTTATTATCATTTAATTAATTAAATCAAGACATGTCCCTATCAATTTA
>JBMNCR010000070.1:0-7909 GCA_049366695.1 Eubacteriaceae bacterium | reverse complement strand
TAATCCCAATCAGAATATTTAATCCTCCTGAGATTGTTGCTGTAACATTAAAAAGAGATGAATGAGATATTTGGGGATGGTGACTTTTTACTACATTATATATCAGTTACTTTTGATTTACTTAGTCCTGTTATTCCGATGATTTATCTACTACTTATCACCTTCTAACTACTCTACGCACTCCGCTTTGAATTTATCTTAAAACACATGCCCTACTCGATAATATCTGTAATTATACCACCATTCTATCATTACCATATTTTGGAGGTATAAGTCACACCGTCCCCACGATCTTTTGCGGTAGTTTTTTGATCTATTTCGCAAATGCCTACTTGTTCTTTTTATTTTTGCGCCAAAAAGTTGAACATTCTGCCTTATCCAAAATATTAAACTGGATCATTCTCTCAAGCAATGAATAATCAACCGTACTATTCCACTTGATACGTACCAACTCCTTACTATGATCGTAGTTAGCCTGCACAATTTCATCAGAAAAATGTTCAATCCCTGCCCTTTCAGGAGCAACAGCCAAATGCTGTTTGGCTACACTAAAGCCTATAATAAATGTCCCATGATCGGTAAACATTGGCTGATTCCACGCAATCTTTGGCATTAAGTTTGGAAATTTCACAGTTACCCAAATCAAAACCTCTTCCATTCGCACCTGATGTTGCAAGTTCTCAATACTCGCTATATATTCTTTAAAAACTTCCACATTATTTCCTCCTTTACGGATTATCATCTCTATGCAAATGTATTATTATACACTCCTGGAGTATTTCCTAAATACGTTAATTATTGTTGATAAATTAACATCGTCTTATTCTAACAATTTACTATCCATATTATATATAATTAAACACTTTCTTTTCTGATTACATCAATTAGTGATTCGTGTTTTGTTTTTGACGCAGCATACATCATGGTAGAAAACACAATTGCAAATACTCCTACTACACTAATTACAATAGCCGTCCATGGAAATGCAAATGGGATATTTGCGATCCCTCCATTGATAATATAAAACAATAAATAACTAATAATCATACTCACTGGAATACCATAGCTTAGAGCTTTGATTCCATAGAGGGCACTTTCATAAAACAATATCTTGTCTAATCCTTTTGGTGTTAACCCTACCGATTGCAATATTGCAAATTCTTTGTTCCTCAGCTGTATATTAGTAGCTATGGTATTAAATATATTAGTAATCCCAATTAATGTAATCAGGGTTATAAATCCATAGCAAAACAAACCAATTAATTGTATCATCATACGATCACTCTTTTCCGCCTCTTCCACATTATAATAATTTGGCTCTTTTAATCCTGCTTCTTTATATTGAGATATTACTGCTTTTTCAATTGCACTAACATTATCGCTTTTTATATGTACTTGACTATGTATATAATTATCATCAAATGTTTCTATAATATTATCAAAAATCTCATTGGATACTATAATCACTGGTTCGTAATTAACTATCCCCTTAGGAAGCTTTTTGCTAATCTTATCTATACAAATTTCTACACTATTAGCATTATTATCTTCTGATTCTTTTTCTTGCGATATTTCTATCCAGTCTCCTTCGTCAATATTAAACACTTCCATTTCTTTCAAAATAAATTCATCATCCACTTGCATATAATCTTCATAAGTATTTATCAATATTCCTGCAGGGCTATCTACATTATAGTAACGATCTTTGTCAGCATTTAGATCTTCCAAATATATATCAAACTGCTCTTCACCTAATGTATAAATGGATACTGAAACGTCATAATCATCTCCGTCTATTTTTTCATCATTCTTTAACTCTTCAAATATTTCTTTTAATGCTTCATTATTGATATTTTCTTTTGTTGTATGCACTACACAATATTGATTAGTTATACTGACTATTTCATTGATTTCTTCCATCTTAGATATCTGTTTTATAGTTTCTATTTCTTCCTTATTTTTGTAATCGATACTTATACTCAAATCATACCCTAGCACTGAAGTTAAGCTAGCCTGTGTAGTGTATAACATAAATCCATTAAAGGAGATAAACATTACTACACTTATAAATATAGAAAAAATGGTAGTTCTGTATTTCTTCTTATTGCGCTTAAGGCTTTTATGAGCAATTTGACCCTCTATACCAAACAATTTTGTGATTCTACCTGTTTTAATATTTTTACCACTACAATTGATATCATCATTTAAACGCAAGGCTTCAACAGGCGAAATTTTTGCAGCTTTTATGGCAGGCTTACGTGCAGATATAAATATAATAAATCCAGTACATATGACAGTTATCAGCATGACCAAAGGCGAAACTATCATTTGTATTTCTTCTCTTCCTTGGCTAATCTGAGATATAAAATCATTTGCAAATAATAACGTAATTTTTATACCAATAATTCCAGCAATAATCCCTATAGGTATACCAATAATTGCTACAATAAATCCTTCAAGTAATACGCTTTTACTTATTTGTCTTGGGGTAGCTCCTACACTGACTAACATTGCAAATTGTCTTTTACGTTCAGTTATTGATATAGTAAATGCATTGTATATTACTGTAATAGAACCAACAGCGATAAGTATCAAAATAATTAACAAAATAAAATATATTGCAAACAGCAACTCTTTGTCATTGCTTATTCCCATGTATCTAAGCAACTCAGTATTATATGAAATATTATACTCTTCTTCTCCTATGACATTGGCAATCATTTCCAAATTTGCTTTCTGGGCAATCTCTGGCGCTCTTATATATATATCTTTGGGATTATTAGCAATAATCGATATATTTACTACGTCTCCGTCTGTAAATGAATCTATATCTAGTAATGTAATAGCTGTATATCCTGGAGCAGAGTACGGCTCAAAATTTGGTCTTTCTATTACCCCCGTCACTGTATAAGTCTTTACTTCGTCCTCTTGAAACACTTCTTCTTTTATAAAAGGATAACTCTGATTCATTTCACAATTTTTATCAACTCTCTTACCTATATGTAATGTTACCTCATCACCAATATCAAAGTTTACATTGCCATTGCTTCTTAAATGCTCTGATATAATAATCTCTTTTGTATTCTGCGGGAACCTTCCCTTTATTAATTGAATTGGTTGTTGTTCAAATGAAGTTTCATCATATGCTTTTATATATAAATAAGGTTTATATTCATTTTTACTATCTATAAGTGCATAACCAATATTGTTGCTCATCCTACTCTGTTCTATATAATCATTTTGTGTAATATACTTGGCCTTTTCTACAGGTACATCGTAAAAAACAGCATGATAATTCCCATAGTTTTTAATTGCATTACGAATAAACATATCTTGAAAACTAAAAGCTAATATGGCAGTGCCACAAATCAATGCAGCTGATATAACAACCCCAATAATTGTAGCCAAGGTACGTTTTTTATTTCCCTTCAAGTGCTGCAATGTAAGTTTATATAATACACCCATAATTATATCACCTCGTCCTTAACTATACTCCCATCGTCTAAGGTCAAAATCCTATCCGCTTGTAAGGCAATTTGCAAATCATGGGTAATAATAATCAACGTCTGATTATATTTCTTATTATATAGTTTTAACAATTCGATAATTTCATTAGAATTCTTACTATCGAGATTCCCCGTAGGTTCGTCAGCTAATATAATGGCTGGATTATTAATCATTGCCCTACCAATAGATACTCTCTGCTGTTGTCCTCCAGATAATTCATTTGGAAGATGAGTCAACTGATCTTTCAAACCCAATATACATATCAAATTTTCCAACTGATCCTTATCTACATTACAGTTATCTAATAACAAAGGCAACGAAATATTTTCTTCAACATTTAATATAGGTATCAAATTATAAAACTGATAAATAAGTCCCACTTGTCGTCTTCGAAATATAGCTAGTTTTGTTCTATCTAACTTATAAATATCCGTATTTTCAATTAATACTTTTCCATTTGTGGGGTCATCTACCCCCCCTAAAATATGTAACAGTGTAGACTTACCGGACCCGGATGCACCCATAATTGCTAAGAATTCTCCTTTTTGAACGGTAAAACTTACATTGTTTAATGCTTTTACTTTTGTAGTTCCTTGTCCATATATTTTTGTAATATTTTCAACCTTCAATATTTCCATAAATTAAACTCCTCTTATGTATTTGTATCTATTATAAACATTAAAAGTGACAAGGAGGTGACTTGTAAAATGACAATATTGTCATATTTGCCTATATATATTAATGGTAAATGTGGTACCCTCACCCTCGATACTTTGAACAAAAATTTCTCCATTTTGATAATTAAAAATCATTTTAGATAGGTAAAGTCCAATACCTGCACTACTCTCTTTTGCATTTTTCCCTCTATAAAAGCGATTAAAAATATGTGGCAAATCCTTCTTTGATATTCCAAAACCACTATCTTTAATAATTATTTGCGCAAATAACTGATTTTGAAGATACTTTATCTTTATTTGCCCACCTTCTTGCATATGATCAATACAATTTTTTATTATATTAATAAGTCCTTCTAAACTCCAATTATAATCTCCCAAAAAATATGCATTTATATCCTCATCCATCTCTATGGTTATATCTTTACTCTTAATAAAATGATCCAAATGTCTTTGGACATCATGTAAAATTTCTTGTATGTATATATTTTTTTTATTGTATATGATAATACCTGCATCAAACTTTGCAATGTTTAGTAGAGAGGTTACCAACCACTGCATTCGTTCTAATTGAATATGAATCTTATCTAAAAATTCTTCTTTATCTTTCTTTGGTAATTCTGCATATAGTAAATCGTTCATAATTGTAATAGAAGTGAGGGGAGTTTTTAGTTGATGAGAAATATCAGAAATTGAATTGGATAAAGCTACTTTATCTTGTATTAGTTGTTCTTTTTGTTCTTTTAACATAACTGTTGTTTTGTATATTTCATTTTTTAAGATACTAATATTTCCTTCTTGATTATCTCTTATATCTAACGAATAATCTCCACCATTTAATTTTCTAAAATAATCAGTAATTTCTTGAATGCTTTGCTTTTTCTGTTTAATATATCTCCAAAATATTAAACTAATACTTGCAAATATAAGCAATCCAAGCAATAAACATATTGGCAGGAAATAAGAGACGAGTTCTTTAGAAATATTACTACTCTCCATTTTTTCATTCACACTTATTTCATATCTACTTAGTATTTCATATCCAATTTCTTTATTGTTTTGATTTATTTCTTTTATTATTTTAATAATATTTTCTTCTTCTTGAGGATATACTCCAATAAGACACCCTACAATACTGGCATATGTATCCCCAACTAGATTTGTTGTGAATCCAATGAAAAATACTGTTAAAACAAGAATAATGATAACTGATATTATTCCAATCCTAATAAAACTCTTTATTATTTGTCGATCTTCTTTATCTAAAATAACCATACTCATTCTCCTAATCTATACCCTAATCCTCGTACTGTTTGAATAACTTCAGGAGTTTGAGGATGCTTTTCAATCTTTTCCCGTAATCTTTTTACATTAACCGTTAATGTATTATCGTTAATAAACTCCCCATTTATATCCCAAATTTTATTTAATATTTGTTCTCTTGATAATGTTTTTCCTTGATTGCTAAATAAAGTTATCAATAACCTATATTCTATCGCTGTTAATAATATTTCATCATGATCATAGTATACCTTTCCCTCTAAAGTATTAATTTGAATATGCTTGTACTGAAAAAAATGTACCTGCTGACTACTATTTTCATTTCTTCTTAGCACAGCTTTAATCCTGGCCACCAATTCTTTGATACGAAAAGGCTTAGTTAAATAATCATCTGCTCCCATATCTAAACCCATAACAATATTGGCTTCTTCATCACATACTGTAAGAAAGATAACGGGTATGCTAGTCATTTTCTTAATTTGTTGACATAAATTATATCCATCCCCATCAGGTAAATTTATATCTAACAAAACTAAATCTATCTTTCTATTTTCAATAATTAATAGTGCCTCTTTGCAATTTATAACACTTTTTACCGTAAAACCTTCACTTTGCAAAGAATACTGAACCCCCAATGCAATGGTTTCATCATCTTCTACCAATAGTATATTTTTCACTTATTCACCCACCTATAAAAAATACCTCTTTATAACAATAAAGAGGTTAAGTTATCATAATAATATTATATCACTAAAATTGTGCACTTCCAGTGCATCATGCTTTCTCCACCGCATTTTCTTAATTCTAGATACCACTAATAGTTTTCTTTTTTATATGAGTGTAATTGAGATTTAAATCCATCTTATGATAGGTTAAAATAATATGTATAATAGGATTATTCCTTCGGAGTGTATCTGTTTTAGCACATCTAAAAAGCACCATATAATAGAGATTTTTTCTTGTGAAAAGCCTGTATTTTAAAAGTTATCATGATTTTTTAATAAGCTAAATATTTAAAAATTGATAGTATGAACATAATTATGTGGACTTTTTCACTGCTCCCTAACCATGCCCAGTATTTTTTTGAATTCAAATAATATCTATCAAAAAAAACTCATTAGATACAATTGTCATATTATTATATATCTCGTATGCTAATTTAATTATTTGGTCTATCTCATCATTGGAAACACCCATATGAGAATACATAAGTCTAATTTCATAATCACAGTAACCATCTGTAGATAGACCCTCAAGTGAGCCTTCTAACCATTTTCTAGTAACACCTAATGTAATAGAAGTATTTGTGATTTGAAGTAACCGTATTTGCAAATTACTTAAACCTAAGTTGTACTCATCAGAGTGAAGTTTATAAAAATAATCTACTCTTTCTATATCAACTTCTAATAAAAGCCCTTCAACACAAATATCATAATAAAATTTTTTATAGTTTTCATTTTCAACTATTAAATTTGTGAAAATTATTCGTTCTAGAGCAGTAGCAGTCCTAAGATTATAATCGTTATTCTTTTCAATCATGTATTCTTTCGTTTTTTCTTTTATATTAATAAGAAAATCAGAGTATATTTCAATCGCAATTAACTTTTTTGACTTAAAATAATGAGTTATCGTCTTAGGCCCAACATCTGCTTTTTTACAAATTGCAAGGTAAGTGGAATCTTTATACCCTTGTTCATAAAACAATTCTTTACAAGCTTGAAGGATTTTGTTTTTAGTAATAATACCTGTTTTATAGGTTGCCATGAAGTCTCCTTTTTCTATATTAATAATAAGTATACCTTAAGTTATAGACAATTGGAATACGAATAAAACTATAAATGACTTAAATGATCTATTAATAAAATATACAAAATAAACTATTATATATATTTTAAAATAGTATTGACTTACAAAATAAATATAGTTATAATAAAAATACAGTGCGCTGTATTTTTTAAAATAACAATATTTTATCAAATTATTAAATTTATAAATGATTTCAGAAGAATTTGTGAAAACACAAGAATTTATAAGTAACTTTGTCAAGTATCTGTGAAATAATATCCAGAAAAATCTAGGTACTGCAGTGGCAGCAGGACTGGCACTTTCATTACTTACAGTGGGTGGAATGGTTGGAAATACGTTTTTTGGAAAAGTTTATCAAAATCTAGGGAAATTTATGATTACGTTTGACTTAGTGGTTGCAATAATTGAACTGATTATTGTATATTATGCCAATAGCATTATGTATATATATATTGGCACAACTATAGTTGGAATTGGATTTATGTTAATCATCCCTACTTTAATGATGGATGTAGGTAAAATAGCCCCTCCAGCGGGTATTCCTTTAGCTTCCGGATTTATAATTGCCTTTATGAATATAGGTTCTTTTTTATCAACTTATTATATTTCGTTTGTTGGTAAGATAAGTGGCAATATGAATG